>JBDRKW010000012.1:0-3603 GCA_043813585.1 Candidatus Kerfeldbacteria bacterium | reverse complement strand
GCTGGCAAATATCCGGCAGAAGTTCGAGCCGAAGTATTTCTTGTATACCATCGCGGGCAGCGCGATTTTGATGATACTGTTTTCGGCGATCTTCCCAAACCCAAAAAATATTATCCTCAACTGGGATCAGCGCTCCGATGTCAATTACGCAACCAGCGGGTTAATCGCAACTGACAATGAGATGTCCGACTACCTATGGTGGGTGCTCGGCATAACAAAATCGATAGATGCATTTATCATTGGCGAGTCGAACCAGTGCAACACAGGGGACGTTAACCATCTGGAGCTGACGGCGTATAGCGTTGAGAAGTTTCTGATTATACAGGGGTACGAAAATACGACCTGCGCCGAATACGTGAAGGACCTGGCGCCGGATAAAGTGGAAATAGTACCGGAAAACGAGGTGCGCAGGATGGTTCAGGAGGAGTACGGCCAAAAATCCTACCCGTCCATGACGCTGTTTAAAATCAGCGCAAAGATCGTTGTCCTGCTTTCCTCGGTAATACTGGCGCTGATTGTCGCGTTCATGGTGTGGCGGGCGTTTATCGTAAAAAGCATCAGGGAAATACCGGCAGTGCTTGCCTGGGGGTATGGGTTGTTCTTCGGCATGATCGGCCTCTATATCCTGTGCGGCACCCTTGCCAGCATGCCGATTACCTACCACGCGAAAAATGCACTCGGACTCATCATGAGCAATTACTTCCTGCCCGGCGTTGTGGCAGGAGGGAACAACCTGCGCACCGTGTTCTGCATTGGCGCGCTGTTCCTGATTATTTTCATATCTCAGCAGATCTACGCGCGGATTGCGCCTATGGTGATGCCGGTCATGATCGGCCTGATCTTGCTTATCCTCATCATCCCGCAGACCGAATATTTTGGGAAACGCATGTTCCTCACCTTCACTTCCGCGGAAGCATACCAGTGGGACTATAAGCAGAACGCGTTCAACCCGTTTGACTCGTACAAATCCATACGCGACAACAATATTTACGGCTATGTCCGTGAAGCATTCGGTGCACGGGAACGCGGACGCCGCGCGGTCATTTATGCAGAGAGCTTGTTCAAAGAGGAGCGGTGGCAGGAGTCGCTGGATGTGTCGAAGAGACTTATTGAAGATTATGAAGCATATCCGGACCTGCAGGCGCTGGGCCATTACCACGCCGGCGAGGTCTACTTTGTCCTCAGGAATCAGGATATCATTCTGGATGACTATTGGGATTCGAATGAATCGCGCTTATCGGATTTTTATAGTCAGGAAGCAATCAGCCAGTACGCGCAATATACCAAGATAGAAGAGGATGGTGGAAAATACTCGGAGCGGTCGCTGTTCCACCGGGGCCTGCTGAGCTTTATTAAGGGCGATCGCGAAAAGGCCCTGCTTGCCTTCCAGGAATACGTTTTCAAATATCCGACCGGCGAATATATTAAGTTCGTTATATTAGACTTGGCACGCCTTCATCAACAAAGCGGACAATTTGATCAGGCCACCAAGCTATTGGCTGATTACATGCAGATATTCTCGCAGAACTATACGGACTCCCAGACCGGTTTTATCCTTGCAGAAAGCCAGATGGGGGCCGGGTATCACGAGCTTGCGCAGAAAAGTTTTTTGCAGTTGATTATCGACCATCCGGAAAGCACCTATAATGACGAGGCCTGGTTTAAAGCAGGACTTGCGTATGAACAGCTGTATCATGACGCCACTGTTAAAGAGCAGTACAGGGAGATGATGAAAGAAGTGGCGAATAGCCCGCAACTGACATCGCAGGTGCTCGATCGGCTGAAGAATAACTATCCGATGACCGAACGCGATTATTATACTGATTATATTACCGCCATCAAATATTATGTCGGGGGTAATTATGACGACGCGTTTGCCATTTACACTGAACTGAAAAAAGTGGATGCGCCTAATGCATATAAAATTAATATATTGTTCAGGTTTGCGGAGTTGTACGAGTATTACGGAGACGAGCAGAAACAGCGCGCGCAATATAACAAGGTCATCAGCGATTACCCGGACGCACGGCTGCCTCTGCTCTATGCAAAGAGCGCACTGGCAAAATTGGATAACGACACGGCAGCGCTGGAGGGGTACCGGAACCAGATTCAGGAATACTTTGTTTCTCTAGCGCGCAATGCGCTCAATAGCAAAGTGGATCCGAAATTCCGCGAAGAGCAAACACTATTGGAACAGATGGCAGAACAACCGGCAGCCGCGCAGGAACAGCAGCGTATTGATGATCTTGCGCCTGCAGATGCAGGCAAGCAACCGCAAACCACGCAGCAGCTGTCAGAGCGAACTATTTCACAAATTCTTGGCGATGCAGTTGAGCAGCTGCCTCAAAAAGCGGCAGTTCAACAGGTTGCCCAGGACCTGCCCGTGAGCGAAATAGAAACAAAGATCATAGGCAAGCTGCGCAGGTTCTACGAGGCCACGCATCCCAGCCGCGGCATGACGCTCTATTTTGTCTCTATCTGGTGTTTGCTTATCCTTATGGTATTAAACAAGCGGTTGCGCACTGTCGTGCTCCCTCTTATCTTCTTTTTCATGGCTCGGGGCATGATTCGCGTCGGCGAGCAGGATCCATTCCGCGCTGTCAGTAGTATTTGGCCGGGATTCAAGAGCGCAGTGCAGATGGTCGCAGTCATTCTTCTGATTAACGGAGTTATCTACATTATTACCAACAGACGTACGATTAAGACAAAGGCGATCCAGGCTCGGGGCGTTGTGAAGTCAGCGCGAATAAAGAAAAAGATGCCGTGGAGGAGAGTGTCCAACCTATTTTCAAAAAAAACGAACAATAAATCTAAATAATATAGATTCGGCTTTTCAGCTGCCGGATTACCGCGCTGTTTTTTTATTGGGAAAAATTGTTCCTACCACAGAACCCAGTGCAACCGCCAGCGTACGCAATAAGCGCATGCCAGCCAGTCCGAGTAAAAAAGAGAGAGCTATAACCGAAAATCCTTTTTCCCCCAGTCCTATCTTAAGGAATAATGCAATGAATACGAGCACTATGAATCCCAGAAGCAGAAGAAGATAGTAGATGCTGCTCAATGACAAAGCAAAAACAAATACGATAGCAAGCAGAAGAATGATTTGCAGCCAGGCTTGTTCAGTAGGATGCAGCCGCAAATAGCCGCTTTTTCGCTTTTTTTCGAATTGATACGCACGTTTTAAGTAGCGCCACAGGGATGACGGCTCTCCTTTATGATATTGGAACGCTTTCTTTGCCAGCAGGATAGAATAGCCCTTTTTTTTGATACGCGTTCCAAGTTCGCGTTCTTCAGACGTGTCCAGCGATTCGTTGTAGCCGCCTGTTTCTTCCAGAACCGCTCGTTTGAACGCCCATGCGCTGAACGGCTTGTAGTCGGCAAACCGGATTTCAAAATCGGCGAGCAGGCATTTCTGGAAAAACGTCTTGCGAAAGAACGGGCGCCGCTGGTCGATCACCGCGTCAGCTCCCGCATCAAACGTCCGCACGATATCTTCCAGCCACTTTTTGTTGAATACCGAATCCGCTTCCGCAAAACAGATAATGTCACCGGAGGCTTTTTTCCAGCCCGCGTTCCGGGCCGCGCATCGGCCGGTTCGTTCAA
>JBDRKW010000011.1:0-10246 GCA_043813585.1 Candidatus Kerfeldbacteria bacterium | reverse complement strand
AAAAAAGCGCTATAATGCAAAAGTTATGAGGAAGAGATACATTCCATGGTTATGGCGCCTGCCGCTCGCGGGCCTGCTTATATTCGAGATACTGGTGCATTGGAATGTACTTCCTTTAGAACCTGATTTTACGTCGCTGGGCCTGATCATCACGAGTGGGATGATTTTTGCCGGAATTGAGCTGTTATACCAATTTGTTATTAAACCTGAACACCGCGCGCAGATGTATTGGTGGACTGTGATCCCTCCCGTGCTCATTATATTCTTTGATGCAATCGGCGACCTTTCTCACTTCTATTCCCGGTTCCATTACTACGACCAGGCGCTGCACTTTTTTGGTTCGTTCGGACTGGCGCTGTTTATCTGGAATATAATGACGGTCCGGTATGCCGGCCGCGTGTCTGCCGGCTCTATTCTGTTTTTCAGTTTCATGACAGCGGTGGCGCTTACGGTCTTCTATGAAATCGAAGAATACCTGGAAGACGTGATTACCGGTTCCAGCCGTTTGGGAGACGGGCCGGACACAGGCAATGACCTTTCGATGAATGCGCTGGGCGCACTAACGAGCGTGTTGCTCCTACGGCTGCGGCTGCTCTTTGTCCGGGACAAGACCGCCGGACAACTGCGTATTGACCGAAAATATTAGAACGTCCCCTATTCCGCGTGTTGCCGGACCAGTTCAGATGGGTCCTTTTTTCTAATTGCAAGGAGAAGCTCTTTTGCTTCTGCCGCTCCCCAATTGTTGAGAGCGATCGCGACGTTGCGCATGAACCCTTCGCGCTTGGCGCGGAGTATGGGGCTCTTCCTGAACCGCTTACGAAACGAATCCTCGTCAAAGAATAACAATGTTTCCAGTTTTGGAGCAATACGGTCTTCATGCACTCGAAAATCTGATTTGTCGGCAGCTTTTTTCGTGGCATTCCATGGGCAAACCTCCTGGCAGATGTCGCAGCCGTAGATGCGGTTTCTCATGAGCGGTCGCAGCTCTTTAGGTACCACGCCTTTGTGTTCGATCGTAAGATAAGAAATACATCTATTCGAATCGATTGTTTTGTCCGCGACAATAGCATTGGTCGGGCATGCTTCAATGCAGTTGCGGCAGTTTGCGCAGCTTCCCCTGCCTTCACCTATCCATTTGGGCAAATCAATACTCACGATCATCTCTGCGAGAAAAAGATACGAACCAAGATTGAAATTGATCAAGTTGGAGTTTCGGCCCACAAATCCAAGGCCAGCACGCTCTGCCCACTCGCGTTCCAGAAAAGGACCGGTATCCACATAGGCTTTCCAGTCGAACTCGCCAAACTCCTGCTGCAACGACTCTGCTAAAACCTTAAGTTTCTTTTTTACAACATCGTGGTAATCGTCGTACAGCGCGTACCGTGCGATGATTCCGCGAGATGGATCATTTAATAATTCTTCTGGTATCAACGGCGGCGTGTATTGGAAACCGAGCAACAAGATCGACTGCGCATTCGGTAAAATTTCAGTCGGGTCAGCGCGTTTTCCAACCGCATCCTCGCGCGCCATCCATTCCATCTCGCCGTGCATTCCGGCATCGATCCATTCCACCAGCTTCGGAACGGTGCAACTCGGTCCGATCGGCAATACTCCAAATACATCAAAACCGCCCTGCCGGACGGCCTGCTCCACATTTTGGATTGTTCGGATATTCTGATTCACACCTTAATCAATCGGCAGTTCGAACCAAAATGTACTGCCTTTGTTTTCCTCGCTCTCAAACCCGATATTCCCGCCGTGCTGCTCCACGAAATATTTGGCAATGGACAGGCTCAATCCAGAGGCGTTCGGGTCTTTGGATATCGCGTTGCTCCCGCGGTAAAACCGCGTGAATACCCTGTCCTGCTCATCCTCCGGGATGCCGATGCCGGTATCCTGGATTTCAAAACGGACATAACCGCCTATTTTTTTAAACCGGCTCGTCACAACACCTCCTTCTTCAGAATAGTGCATTGCGTTGCAGGCCAGTTTGCTGAACACCTGCCGGATCTTCTCCTTATCAATCGATAGTTCCGGCAGCGGTGATTCCGGGGCGTTGTAAACAGATGTAATTCGTTTTATTTTATGCTGCTTCTCCATTTCTTGTATGATTGATTTCCAAATATTTTCTACCCTGCATTTTTCCTTCTTAAGGGTAATGCGTCCTTCCTGAATATCCATCGCAGTCACCATGTCGTTAATGGTGTTAATGACCCGCACGTTTGCGCCATAAGTGATCTCAATAAACTTTGACTGGTCTTTTTTTAAAGCGCCCAAATCCTCGCTCAACAGCGTTTCCAGGTTCCAGCGGATTGAATTCAGCGGCGTGCGCAGCTGATGGGAGACGACCTGGATGAACCTGTTGCGTAGGTCGTCCAGCTCTTTTACTTTTCTTTCCGCTTCTACCCTTTCCGTGATGTTCGTAATCATCCCCAGAATTCCTATGCTTTTCCCCGCTTCGTCCCGCATCATTGTCGCGGTATATTGCCCGTATATCTTTTGACTGTCCTTTGTGAGGAACTCTGATACGTTTGGCTTGATCTCCTTCCCGCGCAATACCAATACGATGTTTTTTGCCGCTTGCGTCCTACTTGCTTTTGGCATGAACGGCACCTGCGTGATGTTCTTGCCGATGATTTCCTCCCTGTCATAGCCCAGCCATTCCGTGACTTTTTTATTGATGTCCAGGAAAGTGCCTTTTCTGTCCAGGATAATGATCGCCTCGGGCGATGAATCGAAAATCTGCCTGTATTTTTTCTCCGAAAACCGCAGGTCCCCTACCCGTTCTTCGATTCTCTTTTCCAGCTTCTTTTGGTAATGCCTCATGAAAAAACCGGTCAGGATAGCCAGCACAATCAGGAATCCGCCGGCACCGGCAGTTAATGGCACCCAAAGAGGCGTAACCTCAATCGATTCTGAGATCTCTTTTAAGTGGCGTTCCAAAGATTTGTAATACGCGCTTTCTGGGGTTTCCTTGAGGCGATGAACATGGTAATCCAGCGTGGTCTTCAGGTTTTCCGCCTCCGGGTTATTTTTTCCCATGGCAAACTTCACCTCGCTGGGATTGAACACAATGCCGGTTCGGACAATGTCATATTCGCCCATTTCACTGATCCCGTACATCCGGTTGACCACGGCCGCGTCAACCTCCTTTTTATCCAGCAGTTCAAACGCCCGGGCGTAGCTGTCCACGTATGTGTAATTCACCTGGTAGCCGAATGACTCCATTAGCTTTTGTATGCTTTCTGTATGGACGCTATTTTCCATAACCGCAATATCCATCCCATCCAGGTTTACAAGAGTGGTCATCTGCAGCCCCGAACATGAAAACACCTCGGCCCAGCTTGTCAGGATGGCCTCGTCAGTGAATAGGTACGTTTGCCTCCGCTCTTCCGTATCCGCAACATCAACCAGGATGTCGATCTCCCCGTTTTCCAGCCGTTCGAGACATTCAGTCCACGTTCCGTACACATACTCCACATTCCATTTCTCTTGTTTGGCAATTTCGTTGACAATGTCGGCCCAGATGCCTTTGACCGTACCTTTTTCCAGGTAGATTTTCGGCGGGTTGTCGTAAATGCCGACCCGAACCGTCATCGTCCGGCCCTCATTACCCTTTGCCAATGCTGTAACATCTGCCGATGCAGCCGGAGCCCAGCATAAAAGAAACGCAGCACACGCTATGATTGGGACCAATATTTTTTTCATCCCCCTATAAAATAAAAAATCTCCGTTAAAGTATATTCCAATTATTTCGTATGCGCAACGGGCTACCCTAACCGTTCCAACAACTGCTCCAACTCCCCTTCGTGTCCATGGAACGGGACGTACCGTACTTTTTCACTTTCACCGGCCGGATCGATCAGGACCACGCCCGCGATATGCGGAAACGATTCTTCCATCTCCTGCGGCGATTGTTCCACCCGGGCGGCGAGCGCTGCTTCTTTTTCCAGCTTGGCGTGGCCGGTGATGGCCGCCAGCACCTGCTGGTCCGCTTTGTGGTGTTCACCCAGGGTCTTTGCATGTTCCTTCAGGTGGTTCAGGAATTCTTCCGTGCTCTCTTCCGGCTTGCCGTCCTGGTCGGTCATTGCTTGCATCGCGAACTGCCGCTTGAGCGATTTGAAATTCTGGAGCTTGACGATTCCCATTGCGAGCAGCTGGTCCGCCATTTCTATTTCCAGGTCATAGCCGTGCTTCTCGTTCACCATGCGGGTGCCGTGCCTGCGGTAGAGGTACGCGACATACAGCCGCGTTAGGATATCCATGAGCTCCTCGTGCGTCGCCAGGTCTTCGAGCTGGTCCTTTAATACATTGTCGCGGTCTACCGGCAGGAGCGACGCAAACACCTGCTCCAGCTGGGGCAGGATGGTCTTGCCGTCGCGCGCGTCGTTCCAGTCCACCCGGTCTATTGCAACCCAAAAGGGATGTTCGTCATCGACATCCTTGAAAAACGCGTATGTATCGGGATATAACCGTTGTAACTGTCCCCTTGTCATATGGGAAAGTATAGCATATTTAGGAGGCAGAAAGCAGGCTGCTGGCCTGCGTCCATACAATGAGGGCGCCGGCGACAAAAACTATCACCGCGGCAATTGATCCGTAAAAGAAATACCGTACCGTCTTTGGCGCGCGAATGTGGCGCCGTTTCCCCCGCACTTTTGCGGGCGGCGGCGGAGGCGCGATATCCTCGTCCAGCTCATCAGCAGACAAATGCGGATTATGTTCGACGTATACCATTAGAGTCCCTTAGAAATATGTTCCGAAAGCAGTTTCGGCATGTTCACGCGCAACCGCTTGGCCGTGAGCTTGGTCTGTTTGGAAAACACGCCCGCCAGCTTCTGCATCTGCCGGTGCAGCGCGCGCGGCGCTTCATGCGGAAGCAGGTTATAGATGACCTTCACCGCGTCGCCCGGCAGGTCGTATTCAATATCCTTGAACCCCCAGTCGACTTTTTCCGGCGTGTACATGATGCGGTAGAGCGTCACCAGGTCCTCAAGCCGTTTCATATACTGGTCGGTTGCTTCCAGAATATCTTCCCGCTCGATCATCGCCTTCAAACGCGGGAGCTGGTGCCAGAACCGCATCACCAGGTCGTCGTAGACCTCCTCAACATACTGCTCCACCTGCTGCGGGTTGAACGGCTTGTAGCGGATGACATTTGCCTTATCGAAAATCATGCGGCATTCCTGCGCGTCCGAGTCCTTCGTAAACGTGAACTTGCGGCTGCGCTTCTGCACATCGACGTCCAGCGTCAGCGTGATGGGCTGGTCTTCAAACACCACTGAAAACGAGTCGATGTCCGCGTCCTGGTCCATGACGCGCGGGTACAAGACGGACAGCACGTCGCCGAGCTGCGCGGCGAATTTCTCGCGGTCGTCGATGAACGATTCAAAATCCTTGTCCTTCACCGTGATCCACAGGTCGATATCGGAATAATCGTCGTCTTCCGCGCGGGCGATCGAGCCTTCGTACCAGCACGCCAAAACTCGGTCGTCGCTGTCGAGCGCCGCTTCAATATTTCTCATGAGTTCGGTGTGGATCTTAGCCATGCTATAACACGTACGGATTTTTCTTTGTTTCCGGGTTTTCGTGATGATACCTGATATTCCGCCGTTTGAAAACCAGCTGGAAAAACAGCGTCATGATAACAAGAATCCCAAGGTAAAGGCCGATCACCATAAACGCAATGTCCCAGCCCCTGCCGTCAATCAGCTCACCGATGAACGGAGGGAATACCATCATAGCGCCGAACATCGTCATATCAATCATCGCCGAACTCGTTCCCATGAATTTTTTCGGCGTCATGACGGTGATGACGCTGGAAAGGGACGGAAGGATGATGGAATACCCCGCAACCAGCAGGAATGACATGGCAAACAGCATCCAGTCATTGGTATGCCAGATGGAGAGCAGCGCAAGCGATATTGAAGAGATCCCCAGCCCGATGATGATGTTGCGCAGCCGTTCCGACCGGTCGGCGATCTCTGCGGAGATGAAGCTGAAGAGAAACGGGATGTTCATCACCAGCGTGATCAGGCCGACTTCGACAATATTATAACCCAGCGACAGCGCATACAGCGGGATAAACGAAAATGCCATTGGAATAATCGCGTAGCTGCAGAAAAACATGGCGTACATCGCCCACATCTCCGCATTGAACTGCTTTACGTCGTTGTAGACGCGTCCGACGATCTTGTCTTCCACAATCAATGCCTTGAGCGCGGCACGGACCGTCTGCTTTCCGGCTTCATCCCTGTTCTGCGACAGAAGGATGCTGAACGCCGGGAAAATAATGACGGGAATGAAAATATAATGAATCGGGAACCGCCCAACAACCCAGAGCGCGAGGCCAAGCCCCAGTGCATACATGATGCGGTTGGCGGTCACGTAAAAACCGAACGAAAGGCCGGAATTTTTTTCTGTCGACTTGCCGCGGATTGTGGCTGCCGTGCCGGTCCAGACCATTGCGGAGAACGCGCCGTTTAAAAGAAGCGCAACAACAAGAATCGGAATCGAACGAAACTCACCGGCGCAAAAATACGCCAACCCGATGAAAATATAGGTCAGCTTGGCGAAGTTGATGATTTTATGATGCGAGATACGGTCCAGCAGCGCCCCAAGCGGAATAAGCGCAATGAATCCCATGACGGTTGCCAGAGTGATAAACAGGCCGATGACCGCATACTTGCTGGAAAACTCGCCGAGGTAGAGCGAAAAGAACGGGTCGGCAAACCCCCAGCCGAACTGGTACACGGAGATGGAGATGACCGTAAAAACAATAACCGGCGGCAGGTGCCGGATATCCCCTTTTAAAATGTTATACATCGTCCCAATATGGTACTGGTGCTTGGGCATGCTACTGGCTTTGGTTTAGCTGCTCGGCATATTGCGTTGCCTGCTCGGCCGCATACTGGCGAAGTGTTTCGCTCAGATACTGCACCCACTCCGACCCCTGGTCCATGATCAGCGCCGCAATGCTGCCGATCATCTTCTCCATGGTTGCGCGGATGTTTTCTTCCACTTCGGGAGGGATCCTGTCCCGCTGTTTTTGCAGTCCGCCCAGCAGCTGTTCAAACAGTTCTGCGCGTTCCTTTTCGTCGCGCACGGCGAGAATCATTTTTATGTTCTGTTCTTCGATGGCGGCAAACGCCTCTTCGATATACGGCTGTTCAGCCACTGCAGCCTTGCCGCCGACACGCACCAGCGCATCCGCGTGGTAAATCGTCATTTCGGAAATCTTTGCATACAACTCGTCAGCGTCCTTGTCTTTTTCCGCTTCGTCGTCAGCAGCCTTCACCGCTTCCTTCAGGTACTTCTCGTACCGCTCCAGCGCCTCGCCTGCCGCGCGGTTGTCCGTTCCGGCAACCACTTCCGCTTCTGCCAGTTTCTCGCCCTGAAGCTTTATGAGTTTCTGGATCCGCGTTTCGGCATCCTGTGCCGCCCACAGACCGATGCGTTCAAACAGGGTATCAAGCCAGTACAAGACGGATGTCGGTTTTATGCCGGCGACCCAATCCGCTTCCGCTTCCGCTGCAGCTTCGGGGTTAGCGTCAAGATACGCCGCTTCTTCATCCGCGCCGGACTGTGCAAACGCTGTCGGGCGCGGAAAGAAAAAGAGACTCAACAGCACTAACGCTGTTGCCACGACAAGAATGGTATGGCTGTGGTCGTTCATGAAGTCGTGTTTCATTCCATCCAGTATACAATACTTGCGCGCCTTATCACAACATGGTACGTTGGAAATGGACACGATTCCCGCCTTGGTTGGCGGGTTTTTCTATGGATAACTTTTCAGAGGTTCGATTTATACATGCGCTCCATGTTGCGCACAGCCATTCGATTTTTTCAGTGCATCGTTTGCTGAAGCAGTATCGGTCTGCCGAACGCGCGTGGCGCGCTTCCCGGCCCCCGGGGCTGGACGTCCAGCTGGAATGGGACAAGCTGCACGAATTATACGGCGGCGACGCCATCCAGTTGCTGACGCCTGATGACAGGCGGTATTCTTTGTTGCTGGGTGAAATTGCACAGCCGCCCCGTTTATTGTATGCGCGCGGGAATGTGGAGTTGCTGAATGCGCCGCGCTTGGTGTCGATGGTCGGCACGCGGCGATGCACGCGCTACGGCCGGCAGGTTGTCGCAGATGCTGTCCGCGAACTTGTTGCTGCCGGCGTGGTGACTGTAAGCGGGCTGGCGCTCGGGATCGACAGCGCTGTGCATGCAGAAACGGTCGCGCGCGGAGGCAAGACGATTGCCGTTTTGGGCTCTTCCTGTGCAAGCGGTGAAATAGCTCCGCCAAGCAACCAACGGCTGGCCGATGAGATCCTTGAATCCGGCGGACTGCTTGTTTCCGAATACCCGCCCGGGTCGCGCGTGTACCCCAGCTTCTTTCCCGAGCGCAACCGGATAATAGCCGGGCTGTCGGCGGCTACGGTGGTGGTGGAGGCGGCCCATAAAAGCGGCGCGCTGATTACGGCGCGGTTTGCCCTGGACTGCAACCGTGAAGTGTTCACCGTTCCGGGTTCCATTTATTCGGACCAGTCGGCCGGAACAAACGCATTTATCGAGAGCGGCGCCCACCCGTTCCTGTCTTGCCGTTCGCTATTTGATGCGCTAGAGTACCAGATGAATTTTAAAACGAAGGCAAACAACCATGGTGTGATACTGACAGATGAAGAGAACGCCGTCCTTGCGCTGTTTACGCGGGAACCGCTGGGTATTGATGACGCGATTGCGTCCTCTGCCCTGCCTGCAAATGACGTTTTGCGCATATCATCGCTGCTCGTCCTCAAAGGGCTGTTGCGCGATATGGGAAACCAGCAATTTATTCAACAATAAAACATAACTATGGATATACATTCACCACAAGCAAAGAAGATCTTCTTTCTTCTTGGAATTTACATACTCGCGCTCTGCAGCGCGAACCTGCTCGGATCGAAAGTGACTTCGCTTTTCGGAATCAGCGTGTCGGTAGGCATCTTTGCCCTGCCGTTCACCTTTGTCGTGACCGATATTATTGAAGATGTGTTCGGCAAGAAAGTATCACGCCAGTTTCTGCTCACCGGACTTGCCTGCCTTGTTCTGCTGTTTATTCTCACAGGATTGTCTGTTGCCCTTCCTGCCGCTGAACGGTTTGCTGACCAAGCCGACGCCTATAACGCAACGTTTAAGAATTCAATGCGCTTTATCTTAGCCAGCATCGTTGCATTCGGTATTTCGCAGTCGCATGATATCTGGGCCTTTGAGTTCTGGAAAAAGAAAACCAGCGGGAAGATGCTCTGGCTCCGCAACAACCTATCCACCATGGCCAGCCAGGCCATTGATACCCTGCTTTTCATGTTCATCGCATTTTACCAGCTCACCGATAAATTCACGGTTGCGTACATCCTGGAGCTTGCGGTTGTCTACTGGCTCTTCAAGATCGCCTTTGCCGCGCTCGACACGCCCCTTGTCTACGCCGGCGTGAAATGGCTTAAACGCGAATAACCATCTGCCGCTTAATCCCCTCCCGCATATTTGCACCGCGCGCTATTCTCGACTTCGCTCGACGCGTGCTACGTGCAAATATGCTCGCGGGGCTTCGCGGCAACCTATTATATGTTTGAACGGTATCACAACGCAGTAGCGCATTTGGAAGGGTTGATTGCGCAGCAAGGCGCCTCTTATATGAGGGCGGAGGCGGACTGGCAGTTCTTCCTGGACCGCACGAAGAAGTTTGCGGACCGGCTTGGGAACCCGGAACAAGGATTCAAGTTTATCCATGTTGCCGGAACCGCCGGGAAAGGATCGACTGCGATGATGACGTATAACATTTTGCGCGAGGCCGGGTATTCGGTTGGCGTGTTTGTTTCACCGCACGTCACAACGTCCATAGAACGAATCGCAGCCAACGGCATGTTGATCGGACCGGATGAGTTTGCATTGGAGATCGAAGAAATTATGCCGATTGTCAAAGAAATCCAGAAGGATGATCCTGCTATGGTTCCATCTTATTCCGAGATCTTCTTTGCGATGGCGTTACAGTATTTCAAACGGATCGGATGCGAATGGGTCGTGCTGGAAACCGGCTGCGGCGGACTGTACGACAAGACAAACATCATTCCCGCGCCCGAAGTTGCGCTGCTGACAAACGTATCGCTTGACCACTGTGACTTGCTTGGCAATACGGTGGAGGA
This sequence comes from Candidatus Kerfeldbacteria bacterium, assembly GCA_043813585.1. Lineage (GTDB taxonomy): Bacteria > Patescibacteriota > Patescibacteriia > UBA9570 > XYC2-FULL-38-9 > JBDRKW01. The sequence continues at coordinate 74 of JBDRKW010000011.1, read as the reverse complement.
GATTGCGGTTCACAAGGCCGGTATTATAAAGGAGGGGTCTGCGTTATTTTCCACGGAAACCAAGCCGGAGGTGC
>JBDRKW010000010.1:0-3089 GCA_043813585.1 Candidatus Kerfeldbacteria bacterium | reverse complement strand
CCGATTGGGGGTGTTTCTTGTTATTGGAATGACGCGGCCTTACTCTTCGCTTTGTTCGCCTTCCTTCTGGAATTTGCATTCTTTGTTCGAGCAGCGGACGGTGTTCTTGGCGCCGTACACCAGGAGGGAATCGCAGTCCGGACATTTCTCGCCGGTCGGCTTGGACCAGTACGCGTTTTCGTAGTCCGGGTATTTGTTGCAGGCGTAGAACGTCTTGCCGCGGCGGGACTTCTTCTCGATAATATCGCCTTTGCCGCATTTCGGGCACTTCACGCCGGTCGTCTTTTCGATATTCACAATGTTCTTGCAGTCCGGGTAGTTGGAGCAGCCCAAAAACGGGCCGAACCGTCCGTGCTTCTGCACCATGTCGGCGCCGCATTTGTCGCACTTCACATCCGACTTCTCTTCCGGCGCCGGCTCGCCGTTTTCATCTAGGGGCTTGGTGGTCTTGCAGTCCGGGTAGCCGGTGCAGGCCAGGAACTTGCCGTAGCGGCCCATCTTTATCACCATTGGCTTGCCGCACTTGGGGCAGACCTCGTCTGTCTCTTCCTCGGCAATGTCTTTCTTGGAAATCTCTTTGTCCTTCTCCATGAGATTTTTCTTAAATGGTTCGTAAAATTCTTTAATAACGGGCTGCCATTCCTTTTCGCCCTCGGCGATCTTGTCGAGCGTCTCTTCCATGCCGGCGGTAAAATCATAGTCCACAATCTGCGGGAAGTGCTCCACCAGCAGATCGTTCACCACAAACCCAACCTCTTCGGGAACAAGCTTGCGGTCTTCCTTCTTCACGTACCCGCGGTCCTGCACGGTTGCGATCGTCGGCGCATACGTGGACGGGCGGCCGATGCCGCGCTCCTCAAGCGCTTTGACGATTGCGGCTTCCGTGTAGCGTGCCGGCGGTTCGGTAAAATGCTGGTTCGGCTTAATCTCCTTGCAGTCCAGTGTTTCACCTTCCTTCAGTTCGGGGAGGATATTTTCTTTCGTTTTGTCCGTATAGATTTTCAGCCAGCCGTCGAATGCAATCTGCGAACCGGTGGCGCGCATAGTATAGTTGCCGGATGTAATATCAACAGCGGTCGCTTTGATGACGGCGGACGACATCTGCGAGGCGACCGCGCGGCTCCAGATCAGGTCGTACAGCTTGAACTGGCGCGGCTCCAGGTGCGCCTTGATCTGTTCCGGCACCAGGTTCACGTCGGTCGGGCGGATCGCTTCGTGCGCTTCCTGCGCGCCCTTTGCCTTTTTCGTAAAGACTTTGCGGTCGCTGTACTCATTGCCGTACGTCTCCTTTATAAAGGACTCTGATTCGTTCATGAATTTATCCGCCAGGTTGACCGAATCGGTACGCATGTAGGTGATCAAGCCGGTGGACTGGCCGTCAATGGTGATGCCTTCATACAGCTGCTGCGCCAGCATCATCGTCTGTTTGGCCGAGAAGCCAAGCTTGGTGTTTGCTTCCTGCTGCAGCGTGGAGGTAATAAATGGGGGGTTCGGTTTGCGCTGCCGTTCTTTCTGTTCAATTTTGGAGATGCTGAATGTCGCGCCGTTCAGGTCGTCAACAATTTTTTTTGCATCCTTTTCGTTTTTAATGCCCAGCTTCTCCAGTTTCTTCCCGTCAACCGCGTGCAGCATTGCTTGGAATTCGACGCCTTCCTTGGTGAAGATGCCTTCAATGGTCCAGTATTCCTCCGGCTTGAACGCCTGGATCTCGCGTTCGCGTTCAACAATCAAGCGGACCACCACCGACTGGACGCGCCCTGCGGATAAGCCGCGGTAGACTTTGCGCCATAAAAACGGGGACAGTTCATACCCCACCAGCCGGTCCAGGATCCGCCGCGCCTGCTGCGCATCCACCTGGTGCCCGGCGATTTCGCGCGGGTGCTCCATGGCGTTGTCCAGCGCCTCTTTGGTGATTTCATGGAACGCAATGCGCTTTACCGGAACCTTCGGTTTCAGGATCTGTTCCAGGTGCCAGGCAATAGCTTCTCCTTCACGGTCTTCGTCAGTTGCAAGATAGATCTCGTCCGCCTTCGCAGCCAGTTTTTTCAGCTCGCTCACGCGCTTCTTTGCCTTGGCCGGGATCACGTATTGCGGTTCGAAATTCTTCTCCGTATCAACGCCGATCTTGCTTTTCGGCAGGTCGCGGACATGCCCGAACGAGGACTCCACTTTAAAGCCCTTGCCCAAATAGCGGGAGATTGTTTTCGCTTTTGTTGGCGACTCGACGATGACTAGCTTCATGAAATAACAAAATATTTTTTAGATACGGGTGTTGTTATAAGGGATGGGTGCGCATCTGTCAAGTCAGGCCGGGAAGACCGAACGCGCTTTTAGTATGTCCTGTTCCGGAATCCAGCGCTCGCGCACCGGGCCGGCAAGGTACAGCGAACCGGTGATGAGAACCAGGTCATTGGGGGCTGTATGGGCCATCATTTGGTCGATTGCAGTACGCGGATTTGGTTCAATTTGTACGTCGATATCAGGTGCAATGGAACGAAATATGTCAGCCGCTTCTGTTGCAGGGGCTGATCCAAAATCAATTAACTGAAATTCGGTACAGGTAACAGTATCTGCAAGCGCGCAGAGCGGACGAATGAGTTCCGCCAGTTCCTTCGTTTCCTTGGCAGCAAAGAGTACATGCAGCGTGTTCCATGGCCGGAATTGTTCCAGCGCTTGGACAAGCGCTTCGATTTTGGCAGGGGAATGCGCGCCGTCCAGGATAACGCGCGGTTGTTCCTGGAGCTGTTCAATGCGCGCCGGGAGATGCGTTTGTTTGATGCCATGCGCTATGTCAGTATCCGCAACCCCAAGATGACGAGCCGCCGCTGCCGCAAGCGCAGCATTCCACTGCTGGTGTTCGCCCGGCAGGGATGTTTCATAATGCTGCGTCGGTTCGATATATTGTATTGACGTCCCGGTCCGCGCTGCCGCTTCGTTAAACACGCGCCGCACCTCCGGCTTGGTTTCCGTGGAAAATAACGCAGACCCCTCCTTTATAATACCGGCCTTGTGAACCGCAATCTCCTCCACCGTATTGCCAAGCAAGTCACAGTGGTCAAGCGATACGTTTGTCAGCAGCGCAACTTCGG
>JBDRKW010000009.1:0-28688 GCA_043813585.1 Candidatus Kerfeldbacteria bacterium | reverse complement strand
CGAAATAAGGTCAACACCTTTGCACCACTTATAGCATTTCCACTGGAGTTTTCAGGTCAATGCCCAAGTGCAATCTTTCGTGGTTGTAATAGTGGATATATTCGTTAATAGACCTATTCATCCGTGACATATTTGTTCTGTATCTTCGTATCTCCTCAGACATCTCTTCCTGTATCGTCCTGTTAAACCTCTCTACATGCGCGTTGTCGTTTGGCTTCCGGACTCTGGAATGTCTATGTTGCGTACCCTGTGCTTCCACCATTGTTGTAAAATACTTTGTAAACTCAGGACCATGGTCTGATTGTATGCAACTAAATGCAAACGGAGCATGCTTTGCAGCACGACGAAAGGTCTGTAAGGCTACCTGGGTGTTTATCCTTGCATACGCGTTGGCATACGCCCACCTGGAATGGACGTCAATGAGTGTGACAATATAAATACGCTCCTTTCCTGTAGACCTCTTCATAATATGAATACTGTCCATTTGTACCAGTTTTCCGGGATTTTCTGGCTTTGGACGCGCTCCGCTCCGGTGGTACTTCTTCCACTTGCTTTTCTTCTTTCTAAGACCATGCTTGTCCAAGTACCTTTTTATTGTTGAGAGGCTCACGACAACACCTTCTCGTTCTAAGTGGCTATGAATGACCTCTGCGCACCGACCTGTCTGTAGCCGTAATGCTACTATTCTATCTACAATGTGTTGATCTATTTCTCGCGGGCTTGTCATTGGCCTGCAACTGAGGGTTTCTATGTTCCTGCGGCCATCTTCCGGAGCGCGGCCGCACCAACGCACAACGCTGGAATGTGATACACCAAAATGCCGTGCTGCCTGTCTCATGCTCCAACCTTCCAATTGTACTTTGTTTACTGCCTGTCTTCTTACCTTTGGTATGTTTGGGTTTGTTGTATATGCCATTCTCATACTTTACACCGTTATTGATAGGGTGGTGCAAAGGTATTGAACCATTACGCAGGCCTTGACTTTTGAACTTTTTTATTGTAAGGTCTGCGGTCTGGCATCCGCCAGCGATCAACTCGTATCACGCAACGCGGGGGAAATAATGCGACGACGTTCTTTGATTTTTGGCGTTTTGGCGATCATCGCGTCCTTCGCGATCTGCGAGCCGGCGGCGACAGCGCGGCCGGCCTCGCGATGCCAGGACACGGGCTACGATGTCCAGTACTGCCTTGGTCTGCAGTTCATCGGCGATATGCAAGTCGGCGTCATCGCCAGACGGTACACCTGGGACCCGGACATGGACAACAACACGTTCCTGCTCAAGCCCTCCCTCGGGCTCGGGTACGGGACGGAGAAGATGCTGTTCCGCGCGAGCGGCGTTTTCGTCCACCACTCCCGTGGGCCCAAGCGGTACATGGCGGCCGGCGGCGGCTTCAAGCTGGGCTGGCATGCGTACGTCGGCATGATGGATGACGTCTGGCTGTACAACGATCTGCAGGTCGAGTTCCTGGTGGCCGAGTTCCCGGAGCTGTCCATCCAGGACATCTTCTACCTCGGCTGCGACAGCTGGCCCATGGTCAACATCGGCTGGGGCGTCGAGCTGAAGCTCGTGAAGTTCAACTGGGATTTCGAAGAGGACCACCCGGCCGTGCGCGCGTTCGGCATCGGGCCGGTCATGCAGCTCGAACTGCGATTCCTGACGCGTGACCGCTTCGCCAACACCACATACCTGCGCATCTCCGGCCTTCGCGGCCAGGAAGCGGGCGCGGAAGGGCCCGAGGAGGTCATGGTGGTCACCGGCGTGCTTGGAACCGAGTTCCAGTTCTGATGGTCCGTCCAACCAAAGGGTTGTACGGGCTTCTTTTTTTACTTGAAATATTGCTTAAAAACTCGGCAGATCTGCAGCTGCATCCAGAGTGGTAATTTCTTGTCCGCGCCATGAATAATATGCGGAGTCCACGACCCGTCTTTTTTCTGTTTCCTGATGAACCAGTCCAGCGCCAGCGAAACTTGCGGAAGGTCCGGTTTAAATCCTAGTTTTGAAAGCGTATCCAATGAAGAGAGAAGGTCGGCTTGCCAAAATGGATACGAGAATCCAAACCAAAAACGTGGTGCACGGCGGTCTGCATATTTATCCGCTTTGAAAAAACGTGACGCAAGCAGTTCGCCCGCCTCCTTAATATCCTTTCGTCGCCTGTATTTTGGATGTTCTGCAAACGAACGCAGCACAATGCCGGTGACAAAATGAGAAAATGGTTTTGATCGATCAAGCTGCACCGTCTTTGGTGCTGAAAGTAAAGCTAGTGATGAATCTTTTTTCGTCCGAAATGGAAGAGCCCATCCACCGTCATCTTGTCGTACTGACAGCAGCCAATTCATCCCTTTGATAATGCGCCGGTCATTCCCATACCCTGCTTTTATCAACTCTTCAAATACTTGAGAGGAATAGTTTGGGGCATGTTGATTTCCATAAATTGCCCGGAGGTCCCCTTCTTTCGTCTGAACGCTCAGTAGTAGAGTCGCGGCCTTGCGCAATGCCGGATGCCTTTTATCGAAGCCAAATTTGTTCACCAAAAAACCAACTTGCCGATAGGTTTCCAGCCAATCGTAGGCGCGATGCTCTTTTGCGTTCTTGCGCTTGGAAGGATATTTCCAGGATCCATTCTTGCGCTGACGCCGTATAATCCGCATTGCATCCGGATGTTCCCAAAGCGATTTTGCATCCAACCCCTTGTTACCCAATAAATCCTGCTGCACGAAAAAGCTCACCGGTTCATACTCTGCATCGAGTAACGGTTGTAACGGATTATAACGGAGAGCTTTCGCCCACGATGGCTTTCGCGCAGTCATGAATTACATCGGCCGCAGCGTGCCTGCAAATACCTGCCATGCGAGTAGTGATTTTGCGACAAGGCTTAGTACGATATACGCATATTCGCCAAAGAGATATTTTTTCCATTTGCCCACCTTGAGGTACTGCAACAGCTGATTGATGGCAAAGGTGTTGAAGAAGAGGAATATCGAGAAGAAAATCCAATAGACGAAGGTTGGTGCTTTGTTATCGCCTTCTCCGCTAAATCCAAGGTACATCGCGATTGCGATCCACGGAATAATGCCGGCAATGCATCCGAATACATACGAAGTCCAGTCGGTCTTTTTTGTTGTTTGGTTATGCAACTCCATCATCCAGCCGAAAAGAATCATCATTGCGTTCAGTCCGAAGATCAGCATCAGCGTAACGCCGTCATACATGCCAACCAGCATGGAGATGACAACGATCATTAGCGAAGAGCTGAATGCATACTCGATCCATCGTGCGGTGTTAATGCCGTTGCGGATGCTTCGTTCATACCATTGGTAGATGCCAGGCAATGAAATGAGCAGATGCGCAAGCGCAGACAGGAACAAGAAGCCTGCCACGAGCGGACCGAGCGCTACCTCCCAAACGGTCTCTGTTACCGGAAAGAGCGTAAATGTTTCAGTGTCAAATGAAAGAAATGATGTGTTAATCGGAAGAACAAAGTCATTGCTTAGCCAAAGCATCAACCCGCCCTGTACGGCATGAAACACTGCCATAACGAGGTTGAACGGCCGCAATTTTTTGTATTCGTTCTGTTTTGTTTCCATAGCATTATTCAGTAACGATGCAGGTCTTCACTGTGGTGCCTTCAAGCGTATCAAGTGCTTCACCAAACGCATTGATCTCTTCGGTTGTTCCTTCTGTGGCGACGATGATCATGCCGGTGCACTGTTCCATGCATTTTGGCTGCACATTCGCACCCAGGCGGGCAACAATTAAATGCCCGTTATCGGTGAGCATATCGTTAACTGCGCGCGCGTTTTTTTGCCGATCCTCAATGAGGATAGTAATTGTACCAAGGTGTTTTTCCATAGAATCTTCTTGTTACTCGTTATGTATTCATTGTAATACAAATGGCGCTTAAGGTAAAAAAGAACCCGCTAGAGTTTGCTGCGCCAGATGAATGATGTGATATTGAATCCGCCGCTTGCCAGGTTGACCGCTTTTTTCAGCTCGTACTGGCTGATGCCTGCGTCATATGGTTCGCGTTCTGGAATCTCGCCGGTGTAATACTTTTCCAGCATGGGCAACGCGCGTTCATCGCCGAGTTGGCCCAGGGCCCAGATTACATGGTTTCGGTCGGCGTAGGAGTTATCCTCGTCATCAAGGAGCTGAATAAGCGCCTCGACGCAGTCGCCGTCGTAGCGTTCCTGCGCGTCCCGGCACTGCTCCTGCACGCTGTTGCCGATGATCAAACTGCCTGACAGGAACAGGAGGAACAGCACGCCGAAACCAACGGCGAACAGATAGAGTACAATTTTTTGGATTCGTTTCTTCATATTATTGTCCAATAAAAATATCTTCTATCCGTGCCTTAAATGTGCTCGCGATCTTGAACGCGAGCGGAAGGGACGGCAGGTACTTGTTTTTCTCGATCGCATTCACGGTCTGGCGCGACACGCCGAGTTTGCGTGCCAGATCTTCCTGCGTCATGTCATGTTCTGCGCGCAGAACCTTCAGCTTATTTGTTATCTTCGGCTCCATAGGCGCGATTGTAGTATTTATAAGTGAACGTATAAACAAGCAGCAGCATCATGGTGATATAGGCAAACACCAAGCCAAGGGATTCCGTAAACGGCAGCTCCGATCCCTGGCTTAACACCATCAGGATAATGGAGGTGAGCCCGAGCACCAGCGTTATATACGTAAAGGTTACGCGCGCTGCTTTATCCCCGATTGCCTGCACGCGCTCGTCAATGATCACCTCGGTGGTGCGGCGGCGCATGATCCATAAAAACACCAGGCCAACACCCACGCCGATAAGGGCGATGAAGATGCTGTGCAGGAGAATGCCCAGCAGCACGGCCGCGTTCACCAGCAGCGTTGTACCGAGACGGCCTTTACATTTTGTCAAGTTTCCTTTACATGCCCCTGTGCAAAAAAGGCGGCTTGCGGCCGCCCCTGTCCCCTGTTTATTTGCTCTTGATCGGGATTTCGACCCAGAATGTCGAACCCTTTTGGTCCGCGCTCGTGAACCCGATCTTGCCGCCATGCTTTTCCACATAGTACTGCGCTATCGTCAGGCCCAGGCCGGAACGGTCGGTCTCCATGAGCGCGGCGTTGGACGCGCGGAAGAACCGGGTGAAAATCCGCGGCTGCTCCACCTTCGGGATGCCGATTCCGTTGTCCTTCACTTCAAAGCGGACCATGTCGCCTTTCTTGAAGAGCTTAGCCGCAATCGTTCCCTTCTCTTCGGTGTAATCGATGGCGTTGCGCATCAGCTGGACAAACACGTCGCGCATTTTGTTGCGGTCCACCATCATCTCCGGCAGCGGTGTTTCCGGCGGGATATATTTAAACTTGATCTGTTTCAGTCCTGCTTTCTTTTCATACTCTTTCATGACGGAGCCGCAAAGGCTTTCGAGCGAAATGGACTCCGCATCAATGGAAATCCGCCGTTCTTCAATGTCGACCACCAGGAGCAGGTCGGTCAGCCTGCTGATCAGTTCCGCTTCCGCGTCATGGATGGAGCGGATGAAATTCTTCTGCGCCTCTTCCAGCTCGCCGAACGTGCCATCCAGTAAATTTTCCAGGTTCCAGCGGATGCTGGTGAGCGGCGTGCGGATCTGGTGCGACACGATGGTGATGAATTTGGACTTCAGCTCGTCCAGGCCTTTGAGCGTTTCCTCATACACCTTCTGGTTCGTGACATCCTGCAGCGTGACTAACACCCCTTCGAGTTTACCTTTGTCATTTTTTAACGGAGCGGCCGTAAAGTAGAGCCACTTCCCTTCTTCGCCGAGGTTTGGAAAAAAATCCGTTGCTTCCCATGCGCCGTCAATAAGCGCGGACTTGCTCACTTTTTCTCCGTAAAACTCCCTGAACTTTTTCTGCGGCGCCTTGTCGATGATCAGGTCAGCCAGCAGCGGATGTTTTGTCTTGTAAAACGCCTTCCAGTGGTGCTTGGTGCCGATCATCTCCTGGTGCTGCAGGTCTGTCATATTCTCGAGCGCCTTGTTCCAGTGCGCGATTGTGTGGTCCTTGTTAATGATGTACATCGGGATCGCACTGCTGCACATGATCTGTTCAATCTCCTTGTTGCACTCCTTGAACTGCCGTTCAATGCGCTTGCATTCTTCCTTGGTGATGTTGGTTGCGACCTGTTTTGCCCCGGTTTTTTTCGTTTTTTTTGCTGTTGCCATATGTTGTTTTATTTGTTCGCCATTTTTCATCATACCAAAAAAGGCGGTTTTCCGATATATCGTGCTACAATATATGCATGAATGAAAGAACACAACGGTCAGAAATCCATCCGGGGTTGGAAGTTGATATTGTCCTGAAAAAGGACCAGCGCACCGGCGCGTTGACGCACGGCGTTGTCAAGGATATCCTCACCAGTTCGGCCACGCATCATCGCGGGATCAAGGTCCGGCTGGAAGACGGGCAGATCGGCCGGGTGCAGCGCATTTCAGGTGCAGGTGCTGACGCTGGCAACGAAGAAGATGAAGGTGATGAACTCCCCTACGACGAAGCGCTCGACTATTTTCCTCAAAAGTAAAAAAAGAACGAGTGACCATCAATCAAATGGCCGCTCGTCTATACCCCAGCACCAGACAGCGCTGTTCGTTGTTAGGCCGCAGCTGTAGAAGTAGCTGGTGTCCAGCTGGATGAAATCCTTGTCTTTCGGTGGGAACACTTCGCCGAACGAATCTTCGCCCCAGCATAGGGTCCTACCGTCTGTGAGGATGCCACATCCGTGGTGGTGTCCTGCGGCGATTTGTTGATAGGTCGTGTCAGGATAGTCGCAGACTCCATAGAGTCCGCTTCCCTGGCAACCAACCTCGCCGCCTTCCTCCAGAACCAGTACGTAGTAGGTCCCAGCGCTCACTTGATCGAACGCGTAGGAGGATGGGAGTGGAAAGATCGCTCCCCAGGATTGCAGCGTACCGTCCTCGCGGACTGCGTGACATCCGTGGCACTCGCATGTCACAGAGGCGAACTCGCCACCGGGCGCGTCACACATACCGTCTTCGTTGTCGCCCCAGCACTCGATGGTGCCGTCCGCATGGACTCCGCAGCTGTTGTAGCACGGTGAGGCCTCTACGAAGATGAAGTCGGTACCGTCAGGCGCGTCACACTGGCCATCGTCGTTGATACCCCAGCACTCGATTGTGCCATCCACGGTCACGCCGCATGTATGGAGACCACCGGCGCTGATCTGCACGAACTTCATGTCCGGGATCTCGCGCTGGCCAAACGAGTCGTCGCCCCAGCATTCCACGGTTCCATCTTCGAGTAAGCCACAGGCGTAGTAGGCACCCACGCTCACCTGAACGAAGTTGTTGCCGATGAGTGCTGTGTGGTCTTCCACCTCTGCGTCAGTATCGTCGTCGAGTTCGTCGACGTAGTCCACGCAAGCCGTGAACACGACCAGGTGCAGGGCGAGTGTCCAAATTATTATCTCTTTCATCTGAGCACCCTCCTACCAGCCGGTTCCAGGTAGCAGCATGCCCATATCGCTCTCGCCCCCGAACTGCCACCAGGCCACCGCGTAGTCGCGGTTGATCTCGCCGTAGACGACGGATTCGACCGAACCGATCTCATCCGATTCTTCTTCGTATACGGCACCGGTGAGAAGGAACTTGCCGTAATGGCAGTAGTGAACTTCGGCGAACCCGGGGCAGCTCTCCCACATGTTCGGGCAGATGTTGGCGCTGCCGTCCTCCTTGAACATCAGCGTGAGGGTGCGGTGGCCGTACTCTTCACCCATGTCGTACCTGTAGTCGCTGTCGATATCCGACTGGTACGCGATGTCGCCCGAGACCTCCTCGCGGAAGCCGTCCATCTCGTGGACGGACGACACCTCCTCGTAGTCGTGCTGGCAGTAGAAGATCTCCCCGAGCGGGGAATTGACACCTGTGTAGTCAGCTTCCTGCTCGCAGCCGAAGCACGCGAGTGCCGCACACGTCAACGCCAGCGTCTTCACGACGCTATCGAACTTCGCTTTCAGGGTATTCATCCCTGCCTCCACATATGAAGCTGATTTCTCGCGCTTCGGGTTATTGTTGCCGCTCTTGTTACTATTTGTCGAGTCATTGTGCTATTCGGCAACTAAATACTATAAATAGTTTTTCGCCAAATGTCAAGGCTTTGCATAAAAAACGGCCTCTGCGGGCCGTCTTCTCTTTGAAATGCAATTACTCTGTCGTCGTACTGTTGAATTCCGGCTCGGACGCCATTGCTTCTTTTTTGGTCGCGCGGACCACCACCGCTTATACTGCAGGTCTTTCAGGCAGCGGCTGGGACTTTGTCAGCGCCGGCGACTTTTTTATGATAGAAAGCTGACCTTCCGGGGTGATGTCAACGCGTTCGGCAGAAAGTAGGAACATGTTCATAGCTTGATAAGCGAAAAACCCCCATACGGTTTCTTGGCGATCGGAGTCGAGTTCTTGCTTCATCCCGTCCCATGCCTCCTCGTCAAGCTTGAGCTCCTGCTTGTGGTCTGGGAAGAGGATGGATATCTCCATAGCATTACAGGCGAAAGACCCCCAGTTGTAGGCTTGGCGATCGAAGTTGAGTTCTTGCTTTATTTTGTCCCATGCCTCCTCGTCAAGGCCGAGCTCCTGCCTGCGGTCCGGGAAGAGGATGGACATGTTCATGGCGTGAGAGGTGACATCCGACCAGTCGCGGTCTTGGCGATAGGTGTCGAGTTCTTGCTTCATTCCATCCCAGTCCTCCTCGTCAAGGCCGAGTTCCTGCCTGCGGTTTGGGAAGATGATGGACATGTTGCTGGCTTCGGAGGCGAAATTAGACCAGCTGTTGTGTTGGCGATAGGTGTCGAGTTCTTGCTTCATCCCCTGCCAATCCTCTTCTGAAATATCCGTTTCGGGATTAAAACTGACTTCATCCTGCGGTTGTTCCGGGATGCCGATCACTTCGGTGGCCTTGGGGAGGCGTTTTTCTTGTCGTCGGAGTTTCATGGGTATGGATTATACTGCCGGGCGTTCGGGGAGGGGTTGAGATGTTGCGAGCCCCACGGGCGGTTTCTTCGGTGTGATCTTCATCATGCCGCGGCCTGTCAGCTCCACCTGTTCCGCCGAGATGACGGCGAGCGACTCTAGCAGGGAAGCATACTTCAGTATCGCTCCAGCATCATGCAATATCGTTTCTTTTGCTTCGGCCAGCTCTTTTTTCATGCCAACCCATGCCGTCGCCGGGATTGTAATGCGTCCTCGGAAATAGTTCTGGTCCGCAATTGCCATTGCCGCACACAATGATGCATATTCTTGCCAATCCTTATTTTTCAAAAAATATTCAGCCTGCTTCGCTGCGTTGTCCAGATCCTCTTCTGTTGCCGGAATTTCCGTTTGCCGCTCCGGATACAGGAGCGTCAGTTTAGCCGCGGTCAGCAGATATAATTTGCGGGGATTGGTGCGCTGTTTTTTTGCTAAGTCCAACAGCTGCACCCAGGCATCATTTCGCACAACGTCAGTCTCATCACTCTTTTCAGGAAACAGGCGGTATGAATTGATAATATTTCCTGGAACCGAGTCCAATTTTCCCATCATCACATTGTCTTCAATCGATTCCAAGATGGGATAGGTTTCGTCGTCGTGTATGCTCACCTGGCTGCGCCCCTCCGGATCAATTACCAACAACGGGGACAACAATTCACCGGCTGCTATGCTATCCTCGTTCTGTATCAGTTCCCCGATATCTTGATAGAGGTCTGACAGGTCTTCTTCAGTGAAGTCTCGGCCGAAGAAAAAGGCCGGGTCCTGGTCCGCCTGTTCCGGCATGCCGATGACTTCGGTTGCCTTGGGAAGGCGTGGTTGTTCTCGTTTAAGTTTCATACGTTCATATTATGGTGGCGATCCATTATACTACCGGGCGTTCGGGGAGGGGCTGGGGTCGCGCGAGCGGCGGCTTCTTGGGGGTGATTTTAAGCTGGCCGTCCGGGGTGATTTCGGCGCGGTCAGCAGAAAGGATGGACATTTCCATAGCGTGAGAGGCGAATTCCCACCAGTTATTGTCTTGGCGACAGGAGTCGAGTCGTTGCTTCATCCCGTCCCATGCTTCGTCATCAAGGCCGAGCTCCTGTTTCCGGTCCGGAAAGAGGATGGATATATTCATAGCGAGAGAGGAGAAATGCCCCCAGTTGTTGTCTTGACGAAAGGTGTCGAGATATTGCTTCATCCCGTCCCATGCCTCGTCGTCAAGGCCGAGCTCCTGTTTCCTGTTTGGGAAGAGGATGGACATGCTCATAGCGAAAAGGGAGCAATTCCACCACTCGTTGTTTTGGCGAGAGGAGTCGAGCTGTTGCTTCATTCCTTCCCAGTCCTCTTCTGTAATGTCCGTTTCCGGATTGAAACACACCTCTTCCTGCGGCTGTTCCGGGATGCCGATGACTTCTGTGGCCTTGGGGAGGCGTGGTTGTTCTCGTCGGAGTTTCATGGCGGGATTACACTTTCGGCGTACCTTTGCCCTTGGTCGGCACCAGCTGGCCTGCACGCTCGCGCAGGTGCTTGGTGATGTATTTCATCAGTTGCCGCGCCGCTTTTCGCACGTCGTTTTCCGCAATCGGGTAGACGTTGGTCGACCCGGCAGCGCGCGCCTTGCTGGAGAAGGTGTTAATGACGTCGCCCTTATTCGCGCCCATGCCCAGCACGATGACTATGATATCGTTATCCTTCTCAATCTCCTGCAGGAGCGCCTGGGTGGCAGCCGCGTTCCCTTCGCCGTCAGACGCGAACACCAAAAACTTCATGACGCGTTCGGTATTTTTTTCAAATTCGCCAAGGAGCGCCCCGAGCGCGGTTTCTATATTCGTGCCGCCGGACATCTTGTTCGTGTTCTCCACCATCTGCGCCAGGGACTTGTCCGTGATCGGCTCACCGAGTTTCTTGATGCGATATGGGACGTCGGCAAAGCAGGAATGGCCGATGCGCAGCGGGTCTTCTTCCTTCGGCCGCAGCAGCCGCTTTGCTTCCAGGTCGTTTTTCGCTTTCTCGAATGCGCGGGAAATGATGATGCCCATGATCTGCGACATCTGCAGTTTCGACCCGCCCATAGAGCCGGAAACGTCATACATCATCTCCACCTCGGTCTGCATGAACTCCGGCTGGCGGCGCGGCCGCTCGTGCGTCTTGGTGTCGCGGATCCCGCGCCGCGCGAACGCGACCTTCACCGGACGCAGGTGCGGGATTTCCAGCCCTTCCTTGCGGTGCTTCTGCCAGGTCAGCTTCCGCTGGTCCTCAAAAATTTCCATGAGCGCGGTAGCCATGTCGTTGATCTCCTGTTCGTATTCCTTTTCCACGTCTTCCACAAACCGGATGGTCTGCTCGGACACGCCGAAGCGGTCCGCCATCTCCCCCATTTCACCTTTTTTACGCTTTGCGGATGCGCGACGCATCCTGTCGCGGTACTCATCGAGCGCTGACTTGTCATCCGGGTTTGGCTTGCCTTCCTGCGGCTTGGCTGCCTGTTTGCCCCGGCCGGTGCCCTGCCCGCGCACTTTCTTATATGCGCCTTCTGCAGCCCGTGTTTCGCCATCTGACGGTGCCTGTGAGCTGTATGCGCCTTCACCCAGCTGTTCGGTATATCCCAGAAGGTCTTTCAGGATTCTGGCCCGAATTTCCTGCAGCGGCCCCGTTTTTTTATCCTCCTGGTCCTTAAGATTCTTATTCTGTTCCTGTATTTCGTTTTCCTTCTCCTCCAGCTCTTTCCATTTTTCTTCCCCGATAGTGTCCTTAAAATCCTTGACGCGCAGCTCAAACTCCTTGACGAGCAGCTTACGCCATTCGATATAAATATGGTCCTGGATGGCGTGGAACTTCTCGTTGATCGCGCCTTCCTGATACCGCTCCGGCGCGCCTGGAGTATAATATTTTGCCGTCCTCAGCGCCTGGATGGCGTTCTTGCCGTGCAGGCGTTCCAGGGCACTCACCACTTCCGGGTCGAGCAGCTCCTGTGCTTTTTTCATCGTCTCTTTCCTGCGTTCGGCCAGCGGCATGGTTTCCCGGATGCGGTAGTAGCGCTCTTCGCCCACGAGCCATTGCGTCAGCTGGTGGTGCAGCGGCAGGCTGTCGAATAATTCCTGCGGCCGACCCTCCACGCTGCTTTCATACAGGCAACGGAAATCATTGCGCGCCGTGGCAAACGGATCCCTGCTCGTGAGATCCTCAAGCCACACGTCGAGCGCGCCGTTGTGCGCATCGCTGTGCACCGCCCGCCAAAACAGCTCCCGCGTTTTCCCTTCGTCTTTTTCATCGGCAAAATATTCCTCCAGCTCGGGCGGTTCTGCTGACACGTCCCCGATCGCCTTGGTGAGCTTCATGTAGAGCCGTACTACTTCCGGCGCGTGGTGTCCGCCTTCATGCCGGAAGAACCCGCGCAGTGCGCGCTTCCCGTTCTGCGCCTCTTCGGGGGAGCTTCCTTTGTTTATGCCCAGTTTCTTCAGCAGATGCAGAGCCACCGGTTTTACCAGCGTAATGACGCCGGTCTCCATATTCGTGAACCCCATCACGTGTTGCGGTACGCCGGGCGGCGGCTGGTCTACCAGTTCATAATAAAAACGACGCTTTTCGCCGGTCGCTGTGGTCGCCGAAGTGATCGCAGCCAAAAAATCCGGATCCATGATCTCCTCCAGGTCGGCTTCGGTAAAATCAACATCGCCCGGCTCGACCTCCTGCGCCTGGGGAGTCACTGCAGGGTCCAGCGGTTGAACCGGCTCTGTTGGTTGTTCCGGTTCAGGAGGTTGTGCCGGCTCCGGCGGTTTGCCGCCTTTACGGGTAGCGGCCTGGTATTCCAATCGCCTGATTTTCATACGCGTTGCAAACGGCCAGTTAGATCGCCAGGGTTAACGGTAGCTGCGCGGTCAGCGCAGTAACCG
The DNA here is from genome assembly GCA_043813585.1 of Candidatus Kerfeldbacteria bacterium. Classification (GTDB taxonomy): domain Bacteria; phylum Patescibacteriota; class Patescibacteriia; order UBA9570; family XYC2-FULL-38-9; genus JBDRKW01. The sequence continues at coordinate 15,818 of JBDRKW010000009.1, read as the reverse complement.
CTTTTTCCCTGCGCTCCTGCACCATTTTGACGTGGTCGTCGTTCTCGTGATCCTTGCGCTTCTCATCCAATTCCTCAACAGTGACCCTGCCCCAACGAATTACGTCGTTCTCAACTTTCTTGTCCAGCAATAATCCCGCTTCCAGGCACTCTTTGACGATCTTCTCTGGGATTTCCTTCCTCTCATGCAGTGCGTACGGCCGTACCAGTGCCCTAAAGATTGCCTGGTCGAGGGTGGTCGGACGCGTGCACTGGCTGTCCCGGTCCACCAGCTGCTGGGCGATGTCGATAATAACGCGGTAGGACATCGGCCGGATGCCCTGTTCGCCACTGATTTCTTTCCGGATTTCTGGGAATTTATTTTCGATGAGGTTACCGAGTCTATTTACGTCTTCCGTGTTCCGCAATAGGCGGCCGTTGCGGTTTGAGATCATGGCGAGCATCACCATGTATTCCTCGTGCCACTGTGGCACGTCCATTTCGATCGCTTTCGCACCAATGCGGTCGGTGAGTGCCTCCTTCACCGCGAACGTCCCGTGCTTTTTGCCGACGTTGCCGGTAAAAAACATCCGCCATTCCGCCGGGATAGGCAGCTCTTCCCCTGTCTCCGCAATCCGGTAGGAGTCCATGCCCGGCCGCTTCTGCAGCAGCTCATGCATAAAGGTCCATGACTCCGCCATGTTGAATTCATTGACGATCAGGTCCCGGTCCTGGCGCAATGCCTGGATCATGATGCCGTCGCGCCATCCGTTTTTCTTGGTGAGGTCCTGCAGCTTCTTGGCCGCCTCGTCAATGAATGCGTTTTCCGCCACGCGCCCCAAGCGGTCTTTGATTTCCGCCAGCGCACCTCTGGTCTGTTCGGACATCTCCGTCCCTTTTAATTCTGCTCCCGCTATTTCGTTTTCCATGATACCGATCAGCACGGCGGTTCGTTCGTCCTCTGACAACCCTTGCAGCGAATCCTTCACCTTTTCCTGCTGGCGCTGGATCATGGCGATGAGCTGCGGTTCGGTCATGTTCTTCGTGATATTGATGAACTTTATATACCGGTCAATAGGCTCCTCGAGGGTGACTTCCGGCATGCCGAGCAGGGTATACTGCGTGACTTCTTCCGACATGTCGATTTCCAGCGGCTCCTTGCGGCCAAGCTTGTCCAGGTAATGCTTAATGATGGTCGTCTTACCGACGCCCGGTTCGCCAACCAGCACGCCGCCGATTGTTGTGTCCGTGAACATCTGCCGGATTGCGTGGAGCTCGTTGATATAATTGGTCGTTGACGGCACGTCAAGCACTCGCTTCTTGTCATGCACCTGGCGGATCACGTCCGTCATGAGCCGCTCAAACCAGAGCTTCTGGATGAAATATTTCTCGTTCCACATATGCTCTGCATCCGTATACAGCTCGTTCTGCCGTTCTTTCAGGTCGGCCAGCGTGGTCGGGAGTTCCTTGGCCGGCGGCATCAGGCCGCGCGCTTTCCGTTCCTCCGGGGTTGCCGCTTCGTACTCCCGCTTGCCCGCGTAATACTCCTGGTCCCGCGCCGTCACCAGCTCCGCGTCCTCCTCGCTTAACATGAACCTGTACATATCAAGGGCGTTCCTGCCTTGTGCTGAATATTCCTCTTCTTCCCCGACCGGCGGGATGAATTCTGCAAGCGGTTCTTCGGGCAGCGGTTCAGCCATAACCTCCATTGCGATTGCATATTTTTCATGCTCCTTCGGCGTCCGCGGCACAAACCCGTCAATCGGCGGCATGTAGTGCGCCATCTCCCGCTCAACCTCAGCGAGCTCCTCGAACGTCATAAGGAATTTCACAAACTCCGTCCGCTGTTCCACCTGCTGGCGGTGCGCCTTTTCCAGCGAATCCCCGTGCTGCGTGCGCATCTCGTTAATCGCGTCGTAGCGCGACCAAAAAACCGGCAGCCAATAGCGCCGGAGTTGGTCCTGCTCGTCAGCGGTTTTTTTTGCCTCTTCAACCGCTTCTGCGTTGTCGCTCTCCTTTATCGTTTTGAGCGCTTCTTTCAGCCGTTCCATAGACACATTCACCATGGCGCGCGCGGTTTCCGCCTCGCGGATAGAATCCAGGTACCGCGTAAGAGTCCGCTCCCTTTCTTCCCCGCGGATATCCTTCGCTTTCATCACTTCGCTCCTCGGCTTCGGGTGCGGGATCATCCGGTCCTGCGGCCGCAGTTGACGTTTTCGCTTCATTCCTCCTGTTTCACCGCGTTTCATTGTTCGCATATGCGTGAATAGAATTAATTTGTTCCTACATCATTATACCGATTTTTTTTGATTCTGTCAATCGCCTGGCGCTGTTTTTGTCCTACGTGCCACGATGAAAAGACGCTCCGAATCTGCCGCAGGTTCCAGGGAAAACTCATCATGCCTTCCTATTACAGTGAATCCGTTTTGTTCGAGCATCGCGATAATCTCGTCCAGCCTGTAAATCTTTTGTTGATGAACCTCTTCGTATTCTTTCTCCCCGACTACACCCGGATGTTCAACAGTGAATTTCATCGTGCTGGTGGAAATGTTTGTTTTCGAATCGTACGTATTTTCCCAGACGTACGAACAGCCGTCGTGCGATCCCCGGTAGGTTACGTCATTAAAACTTCGGAGGATATGCAGTTCTGAAATCAGATCAAAAATGAACATCCCGTCGTCGCGCAACGCTCTGTTGACCGAGCCGAACGCGTTCCCCACGTCTTCGATGCTTGTGAGGTAGTTGATGCTGTCGCCGAATGAAATTGCCAGGTCGAACGGGGTTGGAACGGTAAAATCGCGCATGTCCTCCACCTGGAACCATTCTTCCGCGTCTGTTTGTCCCGCCTTTTTCTTCGCTTCTTCGACCATCTCCGGGGAAAAGTCAAAACCCATCACGTCGTAGCCGTTCATCGCAAGTGCGACGGCCGTTTCCCCTGTGCCACAAGCCACATCAAGGATGCGGTGCGGTCTGAACCGGTAGTGCGCAAGCAGAAGTTCGAGATACGGGACGAAATGCCGGTATTCTGGCGACTCGCCCATGATCTCGTCATAGACGCTCGCAAAGAATTGGTATGGTTTGACGGTTTTCATCGCGGTTGCATAATAGATTGAACTGTAAACGATTGCGCAAGATAAATCAAAAAAGGCCCGATTCGGACCTTTTTTTCATGAATGCTATTCGGTAGTCGTACCGTCAAACTCTTCATCGTCGGCCATCGCCTGTTCTTTCGTAGCGTGGATCACGCCATCCTTGTGGTGCGCCGGAGAATAGATCGTGTACATTTTCAGCGGTTCGCTGTCTGATGTGTTGATGACGTTATGCTCCGCGCCCGTTGGCACGACTACTGCGTCGCCATCTTTGACGTCGTACTCGTTGCCGTCGATCACGACTTTGCCCGTGCCGCTTTCGAAGCGGAAAAACTGGTCGTTCTCGTCGTGCACCTCCATGCCGATGTCTTCGCTTGGCTTAAGCGCCATAAGCACGAGCTGGCTGTGCTTTGAGGTGTACAGTACCTTGCGGAAGTTGTCGTTTTCTTCCGTGAGCTTTTCGATGTTGTCTTTGTAACCGTTCATATTGGTTCTGTTAATAATTACGGTCTAGTCAGTGTAACGCATCAACGCATTATATTCAAACACCGGGCAGCAGAATAAAAATCTGCTATACTATGAACAATGAAATATCCGATGAAAACAATACTTGGAGTTGTCGCGCTTGTTGCATGCAGTTTTTGCATCACGGCCCCGACGTTTGCGGCGTCGCATACTCAAGGGAGAGTGTTACTGCAGGTGCAAGCGCGCGGCGAGGCGTGGTATGTGAACCCTACTAACGGTATGCGGTATTTTTTAGGCCGTCCGGCAGACGCGTACGAAATCATGCGCTCGTTGAGCCTGGGCATTACTAACACAAACCTGGATAAAATCCCGAAAGCCGGCACCGCATGGGACGGCGAGCATTCGCTCATGCAGCGCGTGCACGGACGCGTGCTGCTGCAGGTGGAGGCGCGCGGCGAGGCGTGGTACGTGAACCCGGCTGACGGCAAACGTTATTATATGAAAGACGGAGCCGACGCATTCCGCATCATGTCGTCTCTCGGACTCGGCATTACGAACGCGAATCTTTCCCTTATCCCTATAGCGGGCGAATCGCTGGATACAATGGAACACGTGCCGGAGCCGCTGCTGCTTTCTGTTCCCTTCCAGCCACAGGCTCCGTTTGCTGACTGGAACGCTCCCTATAATGAAGCATGCGAAGAAGCGATACTTGTCATGCTGGAATACTACTACCAGGGCAGGCCGCTCTCTGCTGAAGACGCAAAGGAGAAGATCGACCAGCTGGTGTACTGGCAAAATACCAACTACGGGTATTATGAAGACACGGGCGTTGAACTGACCGGCCGGATGTTCAAATCAAACTATGGGCGCAGCTACCGCACCTCCACAAATGTCTCTGTCAGCTCCATTATCGGCGAGCTCGAAAAAGGACATCCTGTCATCATCCCGGTTTCCGGCCGCGACCTGGGCAACCCGCACTTCAAAGGCGCAGGCCCGATCTACCATATGATCTTGATCATCGGGTATGACAACGGCGTCTTTATCACCCACGACCCCGGCACGCGGTACGGCGCATTCTACCGATATGACGCCACGCGCCTTGTCGCTGCCATTCATGATTTGACCAATCCGGAATCCGACATCCGCAACGGGCAGCCGAAATACCTGGTCATTGAACTATAAATACGAATTCTGACAAATGTTTATACTGCCGGGCGTTCTGGCAAAGGCAGGGCGGCTCCCATTTTTCGCGGCTCATTTTTTATAATGATATCGCCGTCCCCGGAAAGGACGACCCGGTCTGCGGCCAGGATGTTCATGTTGCACGCGGTCTGTATTAACCTTGCCGTACCGTGGTCCTTCACCGTCTCCCGTGCTTTCTTAAGCTCCGCGTGCATCGCTTCCCAATCCAGCACTTCCTTCAGTTCTTCCTGCCGCTCCGGGAAGACAAAATGCATCGCGAACGCAAGATCTGAATATGCGAAGTTGGCGTCTTTGCCGCGTGTGTGGTTTTGAAGCCGCTCCGCGCCGTACTTCCACACCCCCTGGATAATGTCAGCGTGCAACGCAGAGACATAGTCCGGCATCGCTATCCGGATTTCTGCGGATTCTTCCATGGCAATCGGGTAGTCAAGTACGTCCATGTGTATTGAGATGTTCGGGATGGTCCTTTCGTCCATTATTTTTTCTGACAGCAGGGCTCGGAGCTCTTCGCGGCGCTCTGGAAAACACTGGTGCATGTTGAAAATATGATGGATAACCGCATCACGCTTGTCGGCTTCGTGCAACTGCCGGAGCCTCCGGACCATGTTTTGCCATTGTTGTTCGTCCTTGTGGCGCGCCTCTACCCGATCCGGGACAAACATTGTTGCAAACCGCAATGCGGCCCCGTATCCAAGCGCCTTACCTTGCTTATGGTGAAACCGGTCCATTGTATCAAGAATGCCCTGGATGTCTCCCGGTTCCATGTCCCGCTTCAGGTCAAACAACCGTTGCTCAACAGGCTGTTCAGGTACTCCAAGCACGTCTATTGCTTTCGGTTGCGGCTCCCTTTTCCTTAATTTCATATTCCTACCTTACATGAACGCTCGGAAAAAGAAAATAGCCCGTGTGGGCTATTTCCAATAACCTTGAAGACCTGCGTTATTCAACGTATGTCTCAATGCTTTCGGAAAGCGTGCCGTCAAACTCCACCGCTCCGTTTTTGAGTGTTCCCGATTTAATGGTGACATCATACGCATCCAGCTGGTCTTCCACAAACCCGTTCACCGCGCCCTGTACGGTTGACCGAATGCTGCCCGGCACGCTCAAACGCAGGACCTCAGCATCAAGAAAATTGATGTTGACTGCGTCATTTTTCACCTCGGCAGTCACCTTTACATACACCGGGATCTTGTCCGGCAGCGCGCTGAAGTACGGATGCGCGGCTTCGATGGTTTCATTGGAAATGCCGGTCGCGCGCGCATACCCTTCCAGGTGGCTCTTTTCCAGGTACCCCGACACCTCGCCCGATCCGTCGTCGTTCACGCGGACCTGCACGTCGCTGACCGGGTAGTATGACCAGTTGCCCGCGTGTTCGTTGATCGCGGCAGTGATCTCTGCATTGGTGAACGATTTTTTTACCTTGTGCGATCCCTTTACCACCATTGATTTTTCCGGCGTTACTTCCTTTGTTTTCACCTTCACGTCAACGCCGCCTTTTTTATAGGCGCTCTTGTAGTCTTCCTGCGTATAGGTCACGCCCAGGTCGCGTGGCTTGTCCGAGCCGAACAGCGTCCGGAGCCCGGGGATGAAGCCCAGGTACCCAAGGTACAGGATTGCCGCGACGATGATGCCGAGGATCACCAGGAGGATAGCGAGAAGAATTTTTTTCATGTTGTCGATGTTATTTCTTATTTAAACATTATTGTGCTATCCCCACTTGTTGTCCCATGAGCACGTGCTCATCGCTTTCAAATTCCAGCAGTTCGAACCGGTCCTTTTGAAACAGAAGCAGAATTGCCGAGCCGCCGTACGCGAAGTTACCAAGCTCATCGCCTTTTGCCACTTCATCGCCTACATTCTTCGAAAGTACGACCGAGCTGATCGTGGTGATACCGATCGGGATCATCGCGACCTTGCCGTAGTCCTCAGTTTCAATGATGTAATACCCGCGGTGGTTTTCAGAAAAGAATTCGTCAAACGTAGTGAGGCCGAAATACAGCCCGTCCACCAGCTCTGCCGCGGCAATGCGGCCGCTCACTGGAGAATGGAAATGGTGGTAGTCAGTGACGCCCAGGCCAAACGACGCGGCGGTTCCGCCCACAAACTCTTCGGCAATCGGGTCGTTGTTCAGCAGCTCAGATACAGTCAGGCTCATGCCTTTGGCTTCCAACTCCGTGTCGCCTGCCAGCGGGAAGGTGATCGATGTTATTTCGCAATCAGCCGGAGAGGTGACCGCCGCGTCGTCATCCGGACTGTCGATCAGGCGCGCGCCCGGTTTCAGTTCGCGAGTGAAGAAATCATTGAATGAAGCGTATCCTCCTTCCGGAATCACATAATCTTCCATATCAATAAGGGGACTATCCGTCCACGCGCTGATGTTTGCTGCCGATGCCGCGCTGTCCATGGACTCGCCGCGCGCTTTCACGAACCCGCCCAGCCAGCCCATAAACGGCTCCGAGCGCACGAATGTCTTGGCCGGCTCGATGGCTTCCCTGTCCTGCGAATAAAAATCCCCGAAGTTATCGTCAAAAGAACGCGCTTCGTCTACGTCTGCCGGCGGGAGGAACACCGCCCACTCGTCAAAAAACTGCAGAAGGTCGTTTGCGTCTTTCCCATACCAGTAATTGTCTTCCGGCCGCTCCGCCAGCGCGTCGTCTAACGCATTGCGAACGTCCTTGTCGTTGACGAGCATCTGCTGCAGCTCCTGTACAACAGGCGCATTTACCACTATCTGCCCCGGCCCGAACACATTGTCGCGCCAAACCCAGCCGGCAATAAATAGGCCACCCAGGACCATGAGCACAACAATAAAGAGAATGATTTTTTTCATGTTTCTATTATACCAGAAAATCCGCTCAATGGCGGATTGTCTCATAGTCACTGAATGGCTCGTCGCTCCAGCTCTTAATACTCTATCCCCATCGCGCTGAGCCGCTCGTATTTTTCAGTTTCTCTTTTCTCTTCCTCTGTCCAACGCGAATAGAGCTTGCCGAGATGATGGGGGTCATCAGCCATGTAAATATACGGATAGGGTTTTTCACGAAGTTCGTTAAATTGTTTGGCGGTCCAATCGATGCAGATGTTTCCCCATCGATTCACCTCGTGATATGACCCGAGAGCACTTCCATAATGGTCTCTGTCGATGTCGTCCATATCGTGTCTTTCACGCATATAGATGATAAACGTACCAGGCGCTGTGAGGCATCTGCCAATTTCCCGGAAACATTGGTCACCGGTTAACGGCTCCGGCTTCACAAAGGTGGCAAATTCGACAATGGCCGCTTTCATTTTCTCGAGTTCTTGTTCGTCGACATTTTCAGCGGCTGTCAGTTTTTCCAGATCCTCAATCGCCCGCGATACATCTGCATCGGGCATTGGGATGATGCTTTCGACAACGTTTTTCAACCGGTCATAATCGATCTCGCCTGCTATTCCGGATTCTATTGCTTCCCGTAGTGGGATTTTTTTCGGTTTCTCCCGACTTGACTTTGCCGGCAGGTAATACATTCCGTCAAAACGGTAGTCATGAGTAGGACGGAAGTAGTTCGGCCAGTCAAATAACGCTTTCGCTTCCTCCTTATCCGTAGAAAAAAGAAAAACCAGTTTGTCTTTACGAATACTCCCCGATTCTGAAGAATCCAGGTCCAGGAAAAATTCTGCACCATATCTCTGATCGCCCTCTTCGCCCATTGTGGTGATGCGCTCGGACGGTTCGTTTTCTTTTTTTTGCCAGGGCGGATACCATTGCGCGTTGTCCGTAAAGGACGTCACATGAAAAGGGCCGGCACTGGCAGGATAATGAGCAACACTATATTCAGGCTTCCAGCTGCTATGACGTTGTGTATAGTCTGCTTCAATGGCCTGTCGCAGCAAGTGGTGGAAATTGCGCTTCATGCCGTCGATCAGCTGCGGGTTCTGTTCAAACAGCTGTTCGACCTGTTCCAGCGAAGCCGGCTCGCCTTCGTGGATTCCCAAAGATTCAAAATCCACCGCTTCGTCAGCAGAAGCTTTCTTTGTTTTTTCAGCTACTCGTAACTGCGGTTCTCGACGTCTGCCTTTCATAATTCAAGCTTACATGAACCGCGTGAAAATGAAAATAGCCCGTGAAGGGCACGCTTTTACTCCTCCAAACACATTGACTCTTTGGTGATGGTTCCAAGGAGGACTTGTTCGATGCAGCCTGTCAGATCTTCATCCGGATAACAGGTTCCTACAATATTATCTAGCGGCTGAGTCAAAAGAGCCGCTCTCTGGGCATTTGTCAGGGCCGGCGGAAAACAAACTCCGCTTTCGCATTGGCCGCCATCCGTACAACTCTCCCCTGCTTTTTTGTGTCCCAGAAGACAAAATTGTTCACTTTCAACCCATTCTCCACCTACGCTTTCGCAATTTTTTTGACTGTCTTGGGGGTGATGCTGCGGTAACGCCGAATATAATACACCCAGAATAATTCCACTTGCAATTAATAACACAAAAAAAATACCAATGGCGATGAGAACCTTTCTTGCGTTTATCTTTTCCATACAATTATTATATACAATTTGCTCCCCGAATGGAACGCAGCTCGAACCGATCTATTTTTTTCTAACGCGTCTTACTGATCTTCTCTGCCGATTGCTGTCCTTTTTTTCTGAATATTCTATTCCTATACACAGCAAGCACGAGAAGTGTAGTAACAATTAATAGATAAATTTGAAACGCGGAATTCTCTATGTTCCATACAGGAATTGATGGCAATACGAGCAACACTGCAACAAAGCCTGCTATGTATGTAATTCCTGTTTCAGTTTCTGGATACTTCCATGCCTTCTTTAGTGTTGGCAAAGATGCGAAACCGTCTGCAATTGCTGCAAATAGTATCGCGAGTACTGGGGAACTAATAGCGGCCCACACAACAATTGCACCAAGCGAACATATTCCAGAAATGCCATCAAAAAGAGTGAGTTTCCAATAGCTCTTCCTGTTTACGAATGATGCCAGGAAAACAAGAAGCGGCATGAAGCCAGCCAGAAATATACGAAGCGTTGCCCAATAATCAGCCCCTGCTGATATAGCGGCGGCGGTTCCAAGGAGTGGAGCGAGCGCCCACATAGACCACGTAACTCTGTTTGGCTTAGTCTTTCCTTTGATGGTATTGCGGATATAAAATGAGGCACCAGAAATACTAATAATTGCACTCAATATTACTAGCCAGTGGGTCCAGTCCATATTAGTTCATCAATTATTCGAACATAGACATGGTATCAAAAAACAGCTGTGAATGATAGCTGTCTTTTTGTTGCTCCCCGAATGGGACGCGGCTCGAACCTGTTTGTATGTCTGAGCATTGACAATACGTCTTGCATATTGTTAGATATTGAGTCGACTAGGCAATAGGGCTTATATCGATATTGACAATCTAGTGGAGGGATGTCCGATGGCTGGGAGGAAGCTGAAGAAAACATGCACTATCGGGGGATGTACGAATCCTCACTACGCCAAGGGGTATTGCAGGATGCATTACGCGCGGTGGCTAAGGCATGGGGATCCGCAACATGTCGCGTACAATCGCAATCCTCTTGAGTTCTGCACTATCGAGGGATGTGAGAATCCTCACTACGCTAAGGGGTATTGCATGAAGCATTACCAACGATGGCGGAAGCATGGGGATCCGCAACATGTCGCGTACAATCGCAATCCTCTTGAGTTCTGCACTATCGAGGGATGTGAGAATCCTCACGTCGCCAGGGGGTATTGCGTGAAGCATTACACGCGGTGGCTGAAGCATGGGGATCCGCAACATGTCGAGAAGCGCGGACGTAAACCCAGTCCTACAGCAATCTGCACTATCGGTGGATGTGTGAATCCTCACTACGCCAAGGGGTATTGCAGGATGCATTACGACCGTTGGCGGAATCACGGGGATCTATAGATTGTAAAGGTATTAAAGATAGACCGATAACTGTTCGGTTTAGTTTCTATCAAAACTACTTCGTGTGCTCTGCTATATGCACCAACATATGTGGGTCATATAGCCGAATACGACGACTTAGGATGATTAGGAGCTCTGACTATTCAGTTCATCGGTTCTTTTTTTATAAATAGCCCATGAAGGGCTATCTTGGATGTGCTCCCCGCTTTACGTGTTTTCCGAACTTTCAAATCTGTATTATGCTGTAAGGCTGAATTTCATAACACTTAATGCTCTTAAGAGAGAACCATAGAATTGACATTATGGCATAAATACGCTAAGAAACTCGTACTCGTTAATCATGAATGAATCCCGTTTATGGGATCAGCCTCGGAGGAAGCATGGCAGACGAAAAAAACGGTGGAGTCAAGGAATGTTGCGCGCACAACCTCAAGGTCCTGCCCAGCATCCACTTCTGCCCCACCTGTGGATCGAAGGTCTCGAACAAGGCCGACGATCCCGACCGCCCCAAGTCGCGCTACCAGTGTGCGGAGTGCTGCACCTCAGGCACCTACAAGGCGGGTCGGTACAAGCAACCGATTCACTGCCCGAACTGCGGCTCTCTGCGGGAGGACCGTGAGCTCCGCGATCCAGCGGGATTCATGAGCTGCTGCTGGTAGACGATGCGGGCTTCTTTTTTTTACCAGAGTTCGGAAACACATCTAGGTCGTCACAAAAACACCCGCTGTTTACAGGTGTTTTTCAGTGTGCTCCCAGCTTTACGTGTTTTCCGAACTCGTCCGGTTGTACTATTCAATAAAGCTGAGTTCATTAAGGTTTCCTGAAGGGGACAAAGTTTCAACTATTATCAGTGCCTGAGCCAAAAATGGAGTATCAGAAGCGAGATAGCGGTAGTTGATATTATGCTAGACATAACTATTGATATCGCTAAGCCCACTTTCATTGTTTGGACTGAAAACGCTTCGTATTCGGAAAGGTCACCGAGTCGTTTGTGCGCCGCGATGAGCTCTTTTTTATTCTTAATCAATTTTGGTGAGATTGGAGAATCAGAGATGAAGTGCTGTGAATACGGAAACGTCACAACCTGCGACGGCCGCTGTTTAAAGAAATCGGGAATCAGCGTTCCTGTGCGGATATCCAAATCCTCCATTGGCAGTACCAGCCCTTTTTCAACCTCTTCGGGATCAAAGGTCAACGAAAACGGTTTGCAGCATGTTTCCGCAAGTTCGCCGCCGTAGGTCACAGACAAATTGCCTTCCAGCCAGAGCCGTTCATCAAGGTTCTTCCACTCCCCTTTTTTTGTTTCGCAAAGAAGTTCAAGCCGGCCGGACTTATCATTACGTTCAATATCAACGATGATGGTTCCGTTTGCGTCTTGCGTTACCACTGCGTCGTCTGCATTTGATCCTTGCAGCCCGTCTTTTGGTTCAAATGATATTGAATTTGATTCAATTCCAATAATGACCCATGTCATCAGACCAGTTGCCTCATCTTCTGCGATGACGTAGGTCTCCTGGCGCGTCCCCCAGAATCCACTGGTGTGCGCGTTGAAGCTGCCGATAATGCCATAATACTTTGGCGCGTCTCCTTCATGGACCTTTGCTTTCACCATGCTGAATCCTTTTGGCAATAGTGCCTTTGCTTTTTCTATATCTTGTAATTCAAAGCAGAGAAAGAGTGAATACGGCTCTACAACAAATCCCATATACGGTGATTTTTTTTCGGCAGTTTTCATGAAACGCCGCTGGAGCTTTACCGGCATCAACCCTGTGAATCCCTGAAAAAAATGTATCGGCCCAACCACCATTGGCCGTATTAACCGTTCAACTCCCTTTATAAATTTGTCATTCTTCATATAGAAATGGATGATGTAATTAATAGTATTATCTTACATCAAAACAGAACCATTAGAAAATAACCCGTGAAGGGCTATCTTTGTTTGCTCCCCGCTTTACGTGTTTTCCGAACTTTCAAATTTGTACTACCAGACTATGAGCTCTGCAGAGCGGCTTTTTTCAATGCAACGGATGAACGAAGTTAAGAACTAGCCGCCGAGCTCTTCCAACCGCCTGCGCATCTCCGCTTCGACATCTGGGTGGTACTCTTCTTTTTGCAGCCGTCCTTTGAGCACCTCTTTTTCAATATCTGTTCGGCCCGGCGCGTATGTTTCTCGGAAATCATCAGAACCGCCGCTTGTTGACGGAGACGCGGGGTGCCCCCGATCTGGCAGCGCTTCAGCCAGGTGGTCCCACATTTTTTTCATATACGCCATGTCCGGGTTTGGCGGCCTGAATGAGATTTTAGCAAATTGTTCGCTCCGTCCGGGCTCAGATTCTATCGGCCCAATTTCTACCTCCATCCCTAGCTGCCGTATCGCATGGGCTGTTTCTTCATCAAGCTCCATCAATCCGTCAAGGCATTGGATCTCCCCGTGGCCACCCCAAAAGCCTGATGACTCTGTTGAATACCCTTTACGGGCGATTTCAAATAGCGCGTCGCGTATTTGCGGCTCTATCATCTCCCTGAACGCTCCGACCCTGATTTCCTCCTCAGTCGGCGTGGGGTTGGAGGCGATCCTGGCTTCAGTCTCCATCTCTACTTCTGCGAGTGTCTTTTCCCGTAGTTGTGCGAATTCCTTTATTAAAACCTGCTCCTGTTTTGAATACAGTTTTTCCATCGTGATGTCGTCCACATCTTCATAATCCGCCACTGCCGGACCGAATTTATTCCTCCACCATTCCTTTGGATCTGCTTTTTCAACTTTTGGGTGCATCTGTACCCGATGCAGGATCGGTTGTTTTTCCGACAGAGCGTCTATATGCGCAAGCATCTTCTGGTAGAATGATATCCCAAAGTCTTTGGGAAGCACAGGAGCATCTTTATCCTCGCGTTGGAGATTTGTCTGCGCTACTAATCCTTCATAATCTGGATGGTTTGTATTTATGTCAGGGGCTTTTAAATCAAAATGAGCACGCAGCGCGATCATTGCCCAAAACGCCTCCTTCTCACCGTCTCCAACTCCATATCGGTAGTGGATTTCATCTACTTCTTTAGACCCCTCTTTTCTAAGAACTTCCGCTTCGCATTTCATCCGTACTGTCTTCTTTTCGTCCTCATCTTGTACTTCAATGTCGCTTTCAGTTTGAAAAGGAATTGTCTCTTTTCCGTCCTCGACTCGCTGCTCGCCCTGGGTCCATTCCAGTTGGGATAATTCCATATCCGCAAAATCCAAGGCTTCGGCTTTTTCAGCCTTTGCTTCGGGTATAAATCCTGGTATCGATCGTTCGTCCATATCTATACCCTACACAAAACTGATGAAAAAAGAAAATAGCCCGTGAAGGGCTATCTAAGTTTTGCTCCGGGGGTGGGATTCGAACCCACGACCAATTGATTAACAGTCAACTGCTCTACCGCTGAGCTACCCCGGAATAGGGTCGGGCGCTTTTCGCACCCGATGGAGTATATAGAAAGAGCAAATGCGCGTCAACGCCTAGTAGTCCTGCAGCTTGCGCATTGTCTCGTGCTCCTTGATGGTCTGCAGCGCTTTGGCTTCAATCTGGCGAATGCGTTCACGCGTAACGCCGAATTCCTGGCCAACCTCTTCCAGCGTATGCGATACGCCGTCTGTGAGGCCGAACCGCATCTCGAGGATCTTCTGTTCGCGCGGAGGTAACTCGTGGATGGCTTCTGTGACATGATCGCGCAATATCTGCAGCGCCGCAATCTGCGACGGACCGACCGACTTCACATCCTCGATAAAGTCACCAAGCGTGGAGTCTTCCGACTCGTCATCTCCAACAGAGGTTTCGAGCGAAACAGTATCCTGTGAAATCTTGATGATGTGCAGCACCTTGTCGATTGGCAAATCCATCTCTGCAGCAATCTCTTCCGGCTGCGGTTCACGCCCCAGAATCTGAATGAGGCTGCGTTCGATCTGCGTAAACTTATTGATCGTTTCCACCATATGCACCGGAATGCGAATCGTGCGCGACTGGTCAGCCAACGAACGAGTGATCGCCTGCCGGATCCACCATGTGGCATAGGTCGAAAACTTATATCCTCTACGGTAGTCGAATTTCTCAACTGCGCGAAACAAACCAACATTGCCTTCCTGAATCAGGTCCAGCAATGACAGCGACCGGCCGGTGAATTTCTTTGCTATGGAAACAACCAAACGAAGGTTCGCTTCAATGAGCCGGCGCTTTGCCTCCGGGTCGCCCATCTCTTTGCGCTTTGCCAAGGTAACTTCCTCTTCGCCGGACAACAGCGCCACTTTGCCGATTTCCCGCAGATACATCTGGATGGAATCGCCGGCAATGTCGCCCAGGTCAAACTGCTTCAGTGTGCCATGCTCTTTTTGCATAACGCGGTCCAGAATGCTTCCGCTTCCATGCGGCTTGGCTTCCGGCTGCTCGTCTTTCTGTTTTGTTGCGGAGACAATTCCAAGCGTCGGGGTGCCGTCTGCAGACAGAATCTCCAGCCCGTGCTCTTCCACCTCTGCAAGCCATACTTCAAACTCGCTCACATAATCTTCCAGATTATTGAACGCGTACAATAGCTCATTCTCGGTAAGGAATCCGCGCGATTTGCCTTTATCAAAAAGCTGTTTTCCTAGCTGTGCCGGAAACTCCTGCTTCTCATACTTTTTACGAGGTTCTGCCTTTGCTGCCGGTTTCTTCTTTGGAGCAGCCTTTTTCCTCGTTGTCTTATTCGCTACGACCTTCTTCTTTGTCGCCTTCTTTTTCGTTTTTGCGGAAGCCTTCGTCGTTTTTTTCGTTGCTTTGTTCGTCGTCTTTTTTTTCTTCTTCGGAGACGCTTTAGGCATATATTAACCTATGTTCTTGAGGGTTTCAGTTAAATGACGGAATTCCTCAGATGAGGACTCGAGGTCTTTATCATTATGATTTCGTTCGGCGCGGGCGAGCTGAAGCTCAACCTCTTTTAAACGCCGTTTAACACGAGCCCGTTCAAGGCTTTCCAAAAGAGAGAGTAGTTCTTGTTGACGTTGCGGGCGTTTCTTTTCAGCATAAAGCTCCTCGCCTATGAGTTGGAGCTCCTGATATGTTGCACGCAACTTATTATTTGAAAATTCAAGACTCTCGCTCTTTAGATTTCCTGACTGATTATAGGATGTTTCCAATATTTTGTAAAGGGAAATCAATCGATCGCCTT
>JBDRKW010000008.1:0-18939 GCA_043813585.1 Candidatus Kerfeldbacteria bacterium | reverse complement strand
GACCGGCATTGCCGCACAACCGAGCTGGAGGCGCAGGTAAAGACAGAACTGAAGACAGCCGGTGATACGCAGCGCACTGCGGATGATGTAATATATGAAGAGAACTTCTGTAAAAATACTCATCCTGCTACCGGCTATTCGTGGAATAGCTGGATAAATTACGGTAGTGCCCAAATGTCGATTATCGATTATGATGATACGGTTTCGTATGAAGGTACATCACCGCAGGGAACTACAGGTGAGGCGATTGCAGCACAGTCCTTGGACCTCAATAATGTCCTATATGTATCACCGCAAAATAGCACACAGTCTGGTGCTGAAACAGGTTTAGGCGATAGCATTATAAGCGATCAGGAATATACGGTGACGTTTGACGCTAAATACGTTACGCAGCCTGACGACACTGATTTCATCCAGATTGGTATTCAACATGGAACAAATACGGCCGATGTTGATTTCTTCGAGGTCGGTTCGGCCATGGCAGATATCGTATTCGTGGTCGATGCATCCAGCAGTATGGCTCCTTACATTGAAAATATAGCTGACGCTTCGAGCGATTTCGCAAATAATTTGGCAAATACCAGCATCGATGCCCAAATGGCCATTGTGACTACAGGCGGGTATCGACAACCAGCAGTGGTCGATTTCGGTGAAGGCGAGCTGAACGTCAATGCGGGTAATGACTATGGTGCGGATGACGGAGTAGACGTTAGTTTTACCACTTCCCCAATAGAATTCTCGTCGTATATGAATGCCATTAAAGACAGCCCTGACGGTGGTTGGGTGTATAACTACAATGCATTGGAATATATAGCTGAGAATCGCTTTCCAGATATCGGTGGCGGAGCTGACGTGGAGCTAGCGTTTCGACCGGGTGCACAGCGATTTGTCATATTATTGACGGACGCACCACCAGAAGAGGGAGACAGTCAGATACTATCCGGTGATCCTGACCTTTGGGAACCTGAGGATGAAGCACAGTTTGAACCACAGATTCCAGCGAGCGCGTATACGTTATTTAGCATCGTAGATTATTCAGTCGGCGGTTTTAGTGACTATCCGTCAAACGAAGCATACGACAGCCTGACGTCAAAATTAGGCGGAGAGATGTTCGACATTACGCTTACAGACTATTCAACCATACTGGATGCGGTTGTTCAGAGTATTGACGACGCTACCTCTAACTTTAAGTTCACTAATTATTGGGAGAGTTATGCACTTGGTCCAATTACGATTGAGCATAAAGATGAGCCAACAGATGAATCCGACCTGTTTTTCGGACAGACTGACGGTTCTGGAGATACGCCGTTCATAATCGACAACGTGTCGCTGAAACCGGCAATTGAAGTGAACATGGAGAACAATCCGCATACAAACCAATCCTCATGGCTGATCGGACGCACCTGTCGCGGCTATCCGGAAGAGGATTCCGAATTCTGCAATTACCAGGAACCAAACGGCGCCTTCTATAATGGCTGGAAAGGATATTGTCTCGAAAAAGACGAGATTGACCATAATAAATGCGTCCTCTGGTGGCCGGTTGATATCATTTCCGGCGAACCGGATTCATCTAACCGGCTCAAGATCCAATACACGGGCAAGTATCCCGTCTATCACTGTCTTGTTGCCAAAGGTAACGCCGAATTAGGTGCATGTTCCTCTGGCGGTCAGATGTGCTGGGCAAACAGCGACTGTACGAGCGGCCATTGCATTGCGGGTGAAGACGCCAACAACTACACCTATACGGCACCAAGTCCCGACGAATCCACTGTTATTTCATCCAGCGATTACACCGTCGTTCATACGATTGAGGATATGGATATTGACACTGCCTCTCCTCATGCGAATAGCGCTGACGGCACGAAGATTGAAGCTGCAAAATTCCGAAAATTAGTCCCGACGCCTGTAGAAAAACTTATTCATATCTCTGAAATCGATCGCATCGTCTTTGATATGGGGCACCCGAAAGTAAGCCATGCTGCCAATCCTGATGAAGTCGAGAATTCCTATAGAGCCGGTGCACAAGGGTTCAATACCGCAACGTTCGAAGATCCGGCTAATCTCACCGATCTTGCAGAGGCTGCATGGCAATACGGGTCAGGAGAGGTAGCACCTGCATTTGAAAATGAAGGCAGCGGCACGGATGAAAACGCGGTCTATGCATACCAGCGCGGCTTCTGGTGTGGCGACGACGAAGACGATGTTTGCACGCTATCCGGCCAAAATAGCATCGCTGACAATTACGAGGATATGGATATCGTATTTGTCGCAGGAGTCACTTCTGCAACAGCGGGCGGTGGCCAGGAGGTTAAAGAAGGCGACAGAGTAATGAATAACGGAGTTCCGCTTAGCCCATTTCATGATAGATCGGACCCAGCTGCTACGCCGCTTGCACCGAAAAACGGAGATATGTGGGACAACGGCGGAGTTGAAGGTACGTTTGAGGGGACGGGGGATGATAACGATTTCCCAACAACAGCAACAGTTGATGATGTTTACTTCAGTCAATACTTCAGCAACAGATATAGTGGAGCTTCTTCGCCTGGCGGTGGAAATGATACATGCTTTGATTCAACGGCGTATTTGGTCGGACAGAAAGATTGTGGCGCCAATATCATGGGCATCGACTTCGACTTTGAAGATGGCTACCTGCAAAATATCTACCTTTTCTACTGGGATGGTTTCCGCCGGTTTGACATTGATCATATGGAAGATATCACATGGACCTACTTCCTGCGCGAACCATGCTTGCTTGCAGTAGAAGGCGCTGACGAGAACGCAAATGCAGTTCCATGGCAGGAACGCGCTCAGCAGAATTCGAACTATATTGTCCCGTTATCCGGCACCTATGGGTTTTCCTATGACATGGAAAATGCGAACTCAATGTTCGGTTCAATGGGGGCGTCAAGCGACGAGGAGCCGTATGAAGTCGACGGCGTGCAAAGTGATTTCACAGACGCCTTTGTTGATTTCACCGGCGCAGCAGGCTTTGACCTTCCATACGCTCGCCTTAATGCGGGTTCTGGTTCAGTACTACCATACGCTTGTATCGGCCGGTGCGAGAATGTACGCGGAGACGGTGACCACGACGCTTCATTTGATGACGGAAGCTACTTGTGGCCAGGGTTTGATGGCGTGTGTGATACGACAACAACAGACGGTGAAGCAGTGCTCTGTACAGAAGACACTATTTGCCCAAGCAGTGGAACCTGCCAGCATAACCTTGTTTCGGAGGATGGTTTAGGCAGTAGCTATACGTCGTATCGCGCTCAGCTCAACGCTGCGGCAACAGTTGCATGGGAACGTTACAGGCTCTTATTTGCCGACATTGGCGATGATGTCTACTACGCACCGAGGGATCCAAATGATTCAGACCGCTGGATTCCATATCGTAAGACCGACGATGGCCAAAACACTGATTACAGTATGGCGCACGCAAGTCCTGGAGACGATGCGCTAAGCTGGCTTGACGCGCTTGATGACGGCTTTAACACCATGCCGGAATGCGCCGGCGATACGCGTGCAGCAACCGACTATTGCGGTTTTCGCCCGACCATCGACAATATCACGGCAAACAACAACGACACGGGTGACCTGGCGCTGGTTGACGGAAGCTCGGTAACCCTGCGGTTTGATTCGCATGTTGACGACGAACAGGAGCCTCTGCAGTCGATTCGCATCGCGTGGGAAGGCAGGGAAGGCCAGGCGTTCTCAATAGAGGACTACATGATCCATCCGTGGGAAGCGGCGTCCATCAACGGGCACTACTATACCCATACCTATACCTGCGATCCGACATCATCCTACTATGTTTCGGACGTCGGCGCGTGCGTGTATAACCTGAAGATCCAGATTGAGGACAACTGGAAGTTCTGCAGCGGTGAAAGCTACGCAGATGTAGGAGTCCACCATTTCCTGGGCCTGCCAAATGCGGTAACGCGAAGCGTCAACGGAGAATGCACGTCCTATGATTCATATGACGGCACGATCTACATCTACCCATAAGCAGATTCAGTGCAGTAATGAAACGGCCGGTGTCCAAACCCGGTCGTTTTGATATGCGCAAACAAAAAATCCCCGGCCGAGAGGGATAACATAACCATAACCGCGTCCGGCATCCGGTTCGGCAGTCACCCGTAGGACTTCCGCCTCCCCGTTATCATCCAAATGCGGCCGTATCTATCCCTCCCGGCCCGGGATTCTTCGCGCTGGACACTCATATAAAAATGCCAAAACAAGCAAACCTTGTCAACGTGGATAACATTGCCGGCTTTATCCACCCGAACCTCGCTTTTTTTCAAAGTTTATGATATAGTATATCAGGAAATAAGGGATACCTTGTTATGCCGTCTATGGCCAAAAACTGGGAAAAAAGGCTACAATCTATCTTCAAAAAAACTGTTTCTGTAAAAGATACAGTAACTATTGTCCGCCGAAAAACCGTTTCCATCCTAAAAACAAGCGCATATTGGTGCGCTATTTTGTTATTCGGGTTGATTCTTGCGGGAGGAATCATGCAATACGCAGGATTGCCGATCATAGAACAGGCGCAGGCAAGCAGTACACTCGTCACCGGTATCGCGTATTTAATTGGAATCATTTTGTACTACGGGCTCATCATCCCGATTGGGATTCTAGCAACCCTGATCGCCTATATCATGGAGGTCATGATCAACTATCCGCACGGCGACTTCTGGGGCGGCGGCGGCGGGTATGTCAATGTCACGGCAGTAGTAACCGGCTGGAAGCTGGTCCGCGACGTCTGCAACATCTTTTTCTCCCTGATCCTGGTCATTATCGCCATCGGAACAACGCTGCATATCGAACAGTACAACTGGAAGCAACTCCTGCCGAAATTCGTCCTCATGGCCGTACTCATTAACTTCAGTAAGAGCATTTGCGGCATATTTACAGACCTGGCAACAGTCGCTATGGCCACATTCGGCGGGTCGTTCGCGGGAAAGTTTGGCAAAGGCATTCTTGGCGCGTTTGGGTTGCCCGGAATATCTGATATTAATTCGGGGGAAACAAGCGATATTTCCGAAGGATCGAATGCCGGGTCCATCTTGCTGGCGTACATCGCAGCTGCTGTCATGGTAATGGTCATGTTTGTCATCATGTGCGTATTCACCGCCACTCTCATATTCCGCATTATTATGCTGTGGTTCCTGATTGTGCTTTCACCGCTGGCGTACATAACGCGCATCCTGCCGATGACAGCCAAACATTCCACCAAGTGGTGGGAGATGTTCGGCCGTTATTGTTTGGTTGGCCCGTTGGTGACGTTTTTCCTGTGGCTGTCGCTGTCACTCGCCTTTGGTACGAGCGTCGGCACAACAACAGGGCAGGATACCACAGGCGGCAACCCGGTTTCCAATTATGTTTCAAGCGAAGATTTTACAAAGACAACCGCAGACCTTGGCACGCCGCCGCAAGCCGGAAGCTTTAAATCATCATCCCCAAACGCACTCGCGAACTTCATGCTCGCCATCATGATGCTTATGGCATCGCTCAAGATGATCCAGGATATGGCGGCGGAGTTCGGCAAGTTTACAGGTGCGATTGAAGGCGCGATGTGGAGTGCAGGAACGTCAGTATTGGAAAAACCGGGCCAGTGGATGACGGCGGCCGGCCAAAAATGGGGCAACATAGGCGCGGGTGAAGGTGCATCAACAGGGGCAAAGATCGGCGGTGCAGTTGCAAAAATGGCCGGTTTTGCAGGCGCAACAGCATTTTCCCCCATTCAAGTTGGAAAAAATGCTTATGCTGGCCTGACGAAGTCATCAGCTGAAAAAAAAGCTCAAGCGGCAAAACAGGCCCAGAATTTAGTAGATGGAATGAGAGAAGACGACGCAATGTCGCGTGACAAATCGGGGAAGTTGAATGTTGGAAAAAGTATTATTGGACTGGCGAGAAAAGCTGCGGGTTTCACCGGGGGATTGGGAACCCAAGCTTCCAAACAAAACTGGGACGCGGTGTCCGGACAGGGGGGTTATGATCTTGCCGAAACGTTAGTTCAGGCCGGCAAAGGGGAATTTAAAAAAGAAGCAGAACTAAAGAACTCCCAGGCCGCCTTAGGCAAAGCGAAAGACGAAGAGCTGGAGAAGGTGAGTGAAGAGGAAAAAACGGAGCTGGAAGGGGATATTGCGAGTGCTACCGAAGCAGCCAAAAAACTGGGTACGGATCAACAAGCTGCCGCCGCCGCCGCAACAAAGGATACGGGTAATTTTGAGGTCGACCTTACGATTCCAGAGGTGCGCGCTGCTGTTGAAGCAGAAATCAAAACGAAGGAAGACCGCCAGCAGCAACTTAACTCACAAGGGCTGTCTGTTGAGGCAGACAAGTTAAAGCCGGCCATTGATGCATTGAAGGATGGACTGAAAAACAACAAACTGAATGTTGGCGGCGCAGGCGCTCTTAAAGATAAAGAAACGCGGGAGCGCATTGCCGGTTCGTACAAAGACGCACAAGAAAAATTTGAGGCCCAGGCAGCAGCGGCGAAAGAGCGTATTGATAAAGGCGTCACTACCAAAGCGAAGCAGGAGGAAGCAGTTAAGAAATTCAACGCGGTTGATACGGAATTGCGGACGTTACAGGTTAAACTCGGCTCTCTTGGCATTGGCCGCAACACCGAAGCCCGCATAATGGAAAATGCGGCCGTGGCGGAAGAGATGAAAAAAATTGCCGACGTGAAGGACTCGGAAGAGCTCCGCGGCTATAGCGATAGGGCGCTCCGGACAGGCAACCTCGCCATGGTCAAAGCGTGTGATATGCGCATTGCGCAAAACTGTGACGAGAACGAGAGGTTCGGTCCCTGGATGGCTGAATTCAAGGGGCAGACAAAATACAAGGATCCGTTTACAGGCAAGCCGCTTGAGCCGAATTCGGGTTATGAGGGCATGGAACTGTACCGCCGCGCAATTCTCATGGACAAGCTGGGCATGTCGGAACAGGACTCCATGCGGCACATGAGCGACATATCCTATATCGGTGAAAATAGCGGCCATCCGGGTGTTGCCCGCGCGTACGGAGTCCAGGCCGGCAAGCTCGTATTATTGTCTGACAAGCAGCGTTCAAAGATCATATCCAATGAAATGAGCAAACGCGACATATATTCGGTCTATAAGCTGAACCGCCTCGGTTTTGTGAAGGAAGACGAGGCCGGCAACGTAGAGGAGCTCCTTGGAGAAGGGGTGGACATGCTAAAGCAGTTCGGGCCCTCGTTCGAGACTGAACAGCATTTTAATAAGATGACGGCAAACGC
Organism: Candidatus Kerfeldbacteria bacterium; assembly: GCA_043813585.1. GTDB lineage: Bacteria > Patescibacteriota > Patescibacteriia > UBA9570 > XYC2-FULL-38-9 > JBDRKW01. Next base: position 11,675 of record JBDRKW010000008.1, on the reverse strand, counting down.
CCGCAAAGTGCTGTCCAGGCCGCCTGTCAGGCAGATGCTGCTTAAAGCCGGTGTTAGCCCGAAATTCGTAAAACTGCTGGCAGATTACCGGACCAATGCGCGTCTTTTGGATACTGATTAACGGCAACAACGACATAAACCATGGCAGAACAAACACAAAAAAACCAGCAGCAGGCAGAGGAGCTTAAGCTCCGGAGCGGATTTGTCGTGGATGACCTGACAAAGCAGGAAAACGTCAGAGATCTGCAGGATGAGATGGACAAGTACTATGCCACGTTCGAATATGACGACCTTTTCAAGGACGCGATTAAGCTCGAAAAAGCGGTAAAACAGAAATACCGGAACCTAGAGCAGGAAAATCTGGAATTGTATGACCAACTCCGGAACATTATCGCAAAAGCGAACTGGGCGACGCTCAACCGGCAGACGCCGCCGTATGTGGAGCAGCTGTTCAGCGACCATTTTGAATTTTTCCTGGGGTACGACTGGCAGGAGGTGCTATCGAACATCGAAACCGTTCTCCTGGCCTACCCGTCGTTTGACGAACGCAACGCCGTCAAGAACCGCTTTCGCGGGGCGATCGCAAAATCACAGGCGACCATTGGAGACAACGACATCACGCTGGCGGACGAAAATACCGAGCCGACCGTGGCGAACTGGCTGCGCGACTGGAGGGATTTTTTGAAAGACCGGTCATCGAGCCCGCTTTTTGTGGTTGAATATTTAAACACCAGCCCGAACGCGCGCGCTCTCACGGACAAACAGCGCAAGCAGCTTGAAGGCATGCTGAAGTTTTACCTGGAAATGGCGAAAGATTCCAAAACCGCGGAAGGCACGGAAACGAAAGCGCTGCTTGCCGACCCTGTTACCGGCCACTGGATGCAGTTTGAAAAAGGCGAGATGGTTGATACCGGCGTTGAAGTCCCTGAAGATGACCTGAAGACGATCCGTTACGCGCAGGGCTATACAGAAGACGGAAAGCAGCTCAGTTATCCGAAATTGGTTGAGCGGTATTACGTGGATCTGGAAGATCGCATCGAAAAAACCCTGGGCAAGGGGGAAGAAGGTGCGGCTGCTACACCGCCTCCCGCAACACCAACGCCTGTGCAAAAACCGCAGCAGCCAAAACCGCAGCCGGTTGCACCGCAACTCAAGCCGCAGGAACCGGAAATGAAACCGGAAATGGAAGCGGCACCCCTGCCGCCGCTGCCTGAACTGGAGCCGGCGCCTGCGCCTCCGGAACCTCCGGTACAAAAAAAACCCGAACCGCTTAAACCGATTACCGTACCAGCGCCAAAACCCATGCCAGCGCCGCTACCGCCAAAACCAAAAGCAGCCGCGCCATCAGGAAAGCTGGATGAAGGCGAGATCGCAGAACGCGTTTTGGCAGAACTGGCGCTGCTCTTGGACAACTTCGAGCTGGAACGCCGCTTCTTAAGCATCCTTACAAGCTATCTCAAAGGCGTCCGTAACAAAACAGAAGCCACAGAAGCGCTCATCAAAGCTCCGCAGGAAGGCGGCGTAAACCTGCCAGCAAAGAAAGCGGAAGAGGTGCTCGCAACGGCAGACCAGCTGCTGGAGCAGGAGAAGAAAGCGCCGCGCAGAGGGGCGGCAAAAGCGCCAACCGGACCGGGCGCGGCAAAACCGACATTTGAAATGGCGCAGCAGCGCATTGAACAGCGCGAAAAAGCGGAGCGCACCATGCATAAGGAAGAAGCGCCGAATAAGGAAGAAGAGATAGAAGACATTTTTGCAAACGTCGGCTCGGCAGACATGACGCCGTTTGGACCGCCGCCTCCGCCGCCGACCGAACCGCGGCTGCAGGGCATCTCTGACCTTACAGCGAAGAAGCCGCCCTCAAGAGGTGCAAGCGCAGCGCCGAAAGTCATGAACCCGACAGACGAGCTCCGCAACATGTCGCTGGAGGAATTTCAACGATTTTCGCGGGAGCCGCGGGAGGCATCGGGCAAAATTATTGAAAAGCTTGATCTGCTTGAACAGGAATCCATCACTAAAAAAGCAGAAGGCATAGAAGCATGGAAGAAGAGCCCGATGAACCAGCTCTACCTGACAATCGGAAACGAAAGCCTGGCGCAGAACATCAGCGTGAACGAAGTGATCAGCATGCGCAAGAACGAAGGCAAGGAAACCCTGACAGAGGCTGAATTTGACGCGATTGCCGACCTGAATTCTAAAATCCGCTTCTAGGCCGCTGCCATGCAATATGTCGTCCCACAATTCATCGAAGTAGAGTCCAAGATCATCGGCCCGATTTCTGGCCGTCAGTTTATCGAGATACTCGTGACGTTCGGCCTCTGTTATATATGGTATGCCATGTTCAAATCGCCGTTCATATTTGTACCGCTCATTTTACTGTCGCTTGCGGTTGGCGGCATCCTGTCATTTGCCAAGGTGAACGGCCAGGCAATGCATTATTTCCTGCTCAACCTTATTCAGACGCTGCGGCGGCCGCGGCTGAAAATCTGGGAAAGGCAGAAAGCTCTGGCATACAAGGCAGTTGAAATAAAAGAGGTGGAGGCCGTTGAGAGAGCGCCGGTCACGGAATCCCGCCTGGCAGAGGTATCGCTTATGGTGGACACGGGCGGAGCATACCAGGGCGACCAGGAGCGCGCGCCGGATACGGCTGTTTCCGCAATCCCGGGGCAGACGCCGGGAGCCGCCGCCGACAGCGAAGAGGAAGAGGAGAAAAAGAAAAACGACAAAGGAGATAAAATCCAACTTGGGTTCTAAGTCATACGACAATGGCAAAAGAAAACAAAGATCTAGCAGAAAAGAAGAAGAAGCCGGTGCGCAAAATCAAGCGCAAAGGCGGTGTTGCGCCGTCCACGCAGATTCATCTGCCGTTTTCCGAAATCCGCGACGGCATGGTGCTCATGAAAGACGGTGCGCTCCGGCGGGTGATTTTGGTTTCCAGCATCAACTTCGCGCTGAAGTCCGAAGACGAACAGAAAGGCATTATCCAGGGGTACGTTGCATTCCTGAATTCGCTTGACTTTGAAATCCAGATTGTTATCCAGTCGCGCAAACTCGATATCGAAAAATATCTGACCAAGCTGGATACGCTCGCACGCCAGCAGGATAACGAGCTGCTCCGCAAGCAGACCAAAGCATACCGCTCCTTTGTGCAGAAGATGGTGGAGGATGCCGATATTATGGACAAGAAGTTCTACGTGATCGTGCCGTACTCTCCATTCTACAAAAAGAAAAAGAGCTTCATGACGCGGTTCCAGGAGGTGCTGACCCCCGCACGCGTAGTGAAATTGTCGCAGGCGAAGCTGGAGAAATACAAGACAGAGCTGGATCGGCGCGTCGATCGTGTTATGGGCGGCCTTCGCTCAACCGGACTGGCAGCGCAGCCGCTCGATACGCAGTCGCTGATCGAGCTGTACTACAACGCCTATAACCCGGTGACAAAGCAGAAGACCCGCATCGAAGATATCGACAAGATGCAGGTGGACCGCTCGTTGCAGACATAAAAAATCATGATTTCAATATGGTGAAACTCAACCTCAAAGGAAGAAACAAGGAAGAAAAGCGCGATGCCGGGCTTGTTGGCGCTGCAGGTGAAGCTCTCGAGGCGGAGCAGCCGACATTGACCGGTACGGAAGAGCGGCCTGAAACAGAGGCGGAAATTTTAGAAGCCGCGCAGATATACCGAAAAGGCGTCACCTCGATCCGCGACCTGATTGCACCGTCGGCCATGGCAGTAGAGTCCAGGCACGTCGACATCAGCGGCAAGCTCGCGAGTACGCTGTTTGTCGTGACCTATCCACGGTACATTGCTGTGGGCTGGTTTGCCCCCATCATACTGCTGAATTCGGAAATTGATGTCAGCATGTTTTTCTATCCGGTAAAAGCGGAGGTTATTCTGAAGCAGTTAAAGAACAAAGTGGGCGAGCTGGAAGCGCAGGTCATGTCTGACCGCGATAAGGGCGCTCCGCGCGATCCGCTCCGCGAAACGGCGCTGCGGGATATTGAACAGCTGCGCGATTCGCTGACGCAGGGCACGGAGAAGTTTTTCCAATTTGCGCTATACGTCACTGCATATGCGGATGATGACAAGGCATTGAATGACCGCATGGAGCAGCTGGACAGCCTGTTCGGCGGCCGTCTGGTGGTTGCCAAACGCGTATTTTACCAGGCGGAGCAGGGCTTTAATTCCACGCTGCCCATTGGAATGGATGAGCTGCAGATCTATTTTAATATGAACTCTTCGCCGTGCGCGTCTTCGTTCCCGTTTATTTCCGCAGACCTTACCTCGGACGACGGCATTATGTACGGCGTCAACCGCCACAACGGCAGCTTGATCGTTTTCGACAGGTTCAGCCTGCAGAACGCGAATGCAGTGGTGTTTGCAGCATCCGGTGCCGGTAAATCATATACTATTAAGCTCGAGATCCTCCGTTCGCTCATGCTCGGCGTGGATGTCCTGGTCATTGACCCGGAAAACGAATATAAGCATTTGTCAGATTCGGTTGGCGGCACGTTTGTGAATATTTCGCTGAACTCGCCTGCCAAGATCAACCCGTTCGACCTGCCGCGGCCGGTTGGCGGGGCAGACCGTCCGGCAGACATTATCCGTTCGGCAGTCGTCACCATCAAAGGGCTGTTCCGCATCATGCTCGGAGAGGTTACGGCGGCGGAGGACTCCATCCTGGACCGGGCGCTGATCGAAACGTACGCGAAAAAGGACATTACGCCAGATTCTGACCTGACAACTGTTGAAGCTCCCATCATGTCTGATTTTGTCAGCATTCTGGAGGGGTTTGAAGGGACGAAAGACATGGTCATCAGGCTCAAGAAATATACCGAAGGCACCTTCGCCGGCCTGCTGAATACGCCGACCAACGTAGAAACGAAGAACCAGCTGGTGGTATTCAGCGTGCGCGACCTGGAAGACGAGCTGCGCCCGATCGCCATCTACATGATCGTGAATTACATCTGGAACGTTGTCCGTTCAGAGATGAAGAAGCGCATACTCGCTATTGATGAGGCATGGATTTTAATGACTCATGAGGATTCGGCAAAATTCGTCTATGCGCTGGTAAAGCGGTGCCGCAAGTACTACCTGGGTATAACCACCATTACCCAAGACGTCAATGATTTCCTCAGGTCAAAATATGGCTTGTCTATCGTGACCAACTCGGCCATGCAGATTCTGCTCAAGCAGTCGCCTGCGGCCATTGATAACATCCAAAAGACCTTCATGCTGACCGACGGAGAGAAATACCTGCTGTTGGAATGTTCGGTGGGCCAGGGCATCTTTTTCGCCGGGCAAAAGCACGTTGCCATGCAGGTGGTTGCGTCGCCGGTTGAAGACAAGATTATAACATCCGATCCAAAGCAACTGCTGGAGATCGAGGCGAGCAAGAAGCAGTTCCGCAAGGAAGCACAACAACAGCAACAACAGCAGGGATAACAGAAGCGTAAATAGAAAATTACTAATATATAGAGAGCATGTCCAGTACACTACGAATACTCATCATCGCCGTTGCCGCAACAGCCGTTTTAGCAATCGGTGTAGGCGTCTATTGGTATGTCACGCGCCAGCCGGCAGCAACAAACACGAACACAAATACAAACACGGCGGTGAACCAAAACACGAATACGGCAACGAACACGAACCAGAACACGAATACGGCAACAAACACGAACACAAATACCAATGCCGGCCCGGTTGTTGTTGATGACGGCTCAGCCACCGTATTGCGGCTTGCTCGCATTTACACGGAGCGGTTCGGTTCGTTTTCAAACAGGAACAATTTTGAAAACATCACCAGCCTGGAGCCGTTCATGACCGACCGGCTGCAGAAGGAGATGGCTGATTTCATCACCGAAAACCAGAAGGAAGGCGTGCCGGAAGAGTTCTACGGCATTACGACTACGGCAATATCCACCGAACTGGTGAGCATGAAGGAGAACGAAAAAGCGGTTGTCCGCGTGGGCACAAGCCGCGTCGAGACCGTGGGCGGCAATGACCCGAAAACGTTCACCCAGCATGCAAAGGTCACCTTTGAACAGGTGGAAGGAAACTGGAAAGTAGATAAATATAGTTGGGAATAAAATGGCAGAAACGCAACAGGGTAATCCATTGGAGGAGCTTCAGAAACGCTTGGAAGAGCACGAGGATTTGGTTGCGGAACAAATTGGAAAGATATCGAAGTTGGTGGAAGAGGAAACACCAACAGACATGATGTTGCAGGAATTTCGCCATGCAGTCGAATTGATTACAAAAAAATACGAAACACTCGTTTCTATGCTCAAGACACAGAAGAATGACATGGAAGAAGAAGAGTATGAAGACCGGTCGAGGCTGCTGCGAGAGCAATACAAGGAAGATATTACGCTATTGGCTGTTGCTATAGACGAAGAAACAGGCCACACAGAAACATTCGAGTCCGATAGTCAGTAACCGTTCTTTGAAATATGGCAGGACCGGGCCCAACACAACAATACCTGTTGAGTGAAGCTGTGCAAAATGTCACAGGCCGTGTTTTAAAAGTAAAAATTACAATTGATGATCTCAAGGTCGCCGGTACGGTTGCAAAGGATATTGGTTCGCAAAATGCGATTCAGCAGGCCGGCAAACGGTTTGGAAAGGATTTTAATGAATCTTTAGACAGCCTGAAAGAAGCCGAGCGGGCGCGACAGTTACAGCGCGCGAAACAAGGTGAAGCCCCGGCTGGCGAAGGCGCACCGGGCGCGGGACGCAGACCTGCACCGGCCGGAGCAGCTCCGGCAGCGCCAGGCGAACCGGGCGAAGAAGCACCGGAAGGCGAACCGGGCGAAGAAGCACCGGAAGGTGAACCTGGCGAAGAAGCACCGGAAGGCGAACCGGGCGAAGAAGCGCCGGAAGGTGAACCGGGCGAAGAAGCGCCGGAAGGCGAACCGGGAGAAGCGCCGGAGCCGGGCGAGATGCCGGAAGAGCTCGGCGAGCTGCCGAAAGAAATGCAACCGGAAGGTGGAATGCCTGGTGCCGAAGAAGAAGCGCCGGACGTCGGCGAAGTGCCGGAAGTGTCGCGCATTCCTGAAGGTGGAATGCCGGGCGCCGGCATTGCCGAAGGTCCGGAAGCGGAAGCGGAAGAGGAAAGACCTGCCGGAGAAGGCGTTGCGCCTGAAGAAGAGCCGGGCCGCGCCGCAGAACTCGAAAAAGAAAAGAAAAAAGCCGCTGACGAAAAAAAAGAAGAAGGAGAAGGCGGCGAAGGCGGACTGCCTGGCATAGGCGGGGGTGAAGGAGGCGAAGAAGGAGGCGGACTAGAGGATTTGGTAGGCGGGGCAGCAGGCGGGGCAAAGTCAGCCATACCGGGAAGCAGGATGTTTTTGTGGGATACGTTCATCAGCGTCTGGGAAGACTTTACCTTTTCCTCGCTCGTCTACATTCACCTGCATTTCATCGGCAATAAACTCCTGCCGGACATTCCGTTCCTCGGCATGCTGGAAAGTTTTGGCATACCGGTCATAGACGGGTTCGAAGACCCGGATATCCTCCAGACAGCATTATTCATTCTTATCCTGATCCTCGAGTTCCTCATTTGTCTGCAATTTATCCTCATGTTCCTGATTATTGCCATGATCTTCTACAGCGTTTACTCGCTTCTAACACTTGACTTCGATTCAATCACAATGTTCTACGATGTACTCAAAAATATCCCTGTGGCAAGAATCATTTTCGACCTATTGAAATAATCCATTATGAACACCATCAAAAAAACAACATTACTGCTCGCGACCCTTGGAATGACCATGGTGTTCTTCGTGCTGGCCGCACTTCCGGCAGACGCGGCTTACGAGGATTGTTCGATCTCGCCTGCGATTACGCTCGAGATCCCCATAGGCATTGAGGTTAAGACTACCAGCCTCACCCATTATGTGACGCTGATCTACGAGTTTGCCGTAAGTTCCATTGGTGTGATCGCGGCGGTCATGATCATGTACAACGGCGTGAAGTGGGTGGCCGCGGCCGGGAACGCGCAGACCATTTCTAATGCAAAAGAAGGAATTATTAGCGCAATAACAGGCCTGGCTATCGCGCTCATGTCATATTCGCTTCTATTTTTACTGGGCCCGCAACTGGTCAATTTTGGGGAAATCTGCCCCACCGGCATTAATTTTATCCCTGCAGAGGCCCAGCTGGATTATGGGGTTTCAGAATGGACTGCATGCCCAGGTGGCACAGCTCCTGAGTGCAATGACGTCGTCTATTGCCAAATATCAGGCGCAGCATGCGAGTGCCAAAATATCGGGCAGAATGAAGTTAATTATGTCTGCCGCCCAACCGGAGTCGACGTGATGGCAGAGGGCAATCCATGTGTGAATGACGATAACTGCAAAGGGGAATCATTCTGCAAGAACGAAAGCGCGACTAGTCCGGGCGTGTGTACTGATCAAGAGTTGAACTCGCTCTGCCAGACAGACGCTGATTGCGAAGGAGAGTTTTACACCTGCGAATATGAAATCAGTTTTGGGTACAACATTTGTCGTTCACATGAAGGCAGGGAGAACGGTGAAACATGCGCAAATCACAGCGAATGCGCATCCGGGGTATGCCATACAATCGATGAAACTTGTGATCCGGGAGACGACACATCTGCTCTGGGATGTTCGCAACAAGATGAAAATTGCAAGGCTGGATGGCGTTGCGGCAATGATAGTAGATGCAGGCCGGCAGTAGACGGTGATGATTGCAACAAATTTAACTCCGAATGTTCTGCAGGTCCTCCGTACACCCTATTCTGCGTGGACCATGCCGATGATCAAATATTGGGTAGTGGTAGTTGCCGGGAAGGAGAAAACGAGGATCCGTGCGATGATGTTGATACCTGTAGAAATGATTTAGGTTTCGTTTGTTGTGACCACACTACGGCTGCAACAAATGCGCCAAACTGCACCACACAATGGGAATGCTTTCATCCTTAACAAAATCATTATATGTCTGACCAAGTAAAACGAATACTCTACGCAATCATCTTCACGCTCGCCATCCTGGGCATAGCGTTCCTGATCTGGTTTGTTTTTTTCCGCCGGCCGGCAGAAGAAGCGCCGCCCGCAGAGGTTGTTCCGGGAGAAGGGGCCGCTCTGCCGACAGTGGAAGAGCTGCTGAATAACGCAAACGTGGCACCGCCCGAAGAAGCAGTATTTATAGGCGTTCCCGGCGTTGATATCGTCGCGGCAGGAGGACTGACAGCGAGCAATATCTTGACGCCGGACGTGAAGGCGATGGACCCGACAATCGCGAAAGACGGGTCGATGCGGTACTACAATCCGGATGACGATAAGTTCTACCGCGTGGATGAAAACGGCAACATCACCCAGATCGGCACGGCCAGCTTCCCGGAAGTGGACAACGTCAGCTGGGCGCCGACGACAAACGAAGCTATTGTGGAGTTTCCGGACGGCACAAACGTCTACTATGACTTCGACCGGAACAAGCAGGTAACCCTTCCGAAAGAGTACGAAGAATTTTCATTCTCCCCCAGCTCGGACGAGATTGCATTCAAATATATGCACATCGATCCGGAACGCCGCGTACTCGCCGTTTCCAATCCGGACGGGTCCGGCGCCCGGACAATCGAATCGCTCGGCGAGAATGCCCACCAGGTGCAGGTTGAATGGTCCCCGACCGGAAACGTTATTGCGACGAACGCAGAATTCATTGATGGCACGCGGCAGGAAGTCGGTTTTATCGGAACGAAAGGCGAAAACTTCAAAGGAACGATCGTCGAAGGCAGCGGCCTGCAGTACGATTACTCGCCGGACGGCGAACAGATGCTCTACAGCGTCTACAGCCAGAATTCTGATTATAAACCGGGCCTCTGGATCGTTGATTCCAACGGCGATAACATAGGCAAGAACAGGACAGAGCTGAACATCAACACCTTTGCGTCAAAATGCACGTTCGGTGGTTCATCTTCCGTCTATTGCGGCGTACCAACCGAACAGAAATACGGCTACGGCCTGTCGCCCGGCGTGCTGGACGGTATTCCGGACGAAATATACAAGATCGATACCAACACTGGCTCGAGGACGCGAATCGCTGTTCCGGTTAACGCAAATGGCAGTTCGGTCTATTCGGTAGAAACCATGAACATCTCCGCTGACGGGCACACGCTCTATTTCACAGACGCGACAACAGGCGAAATTATCAAAATTAGCATCTAGAACGCATGGATAAGACCGTAAGTGCACGCATTGTCTATGGAATCGGAGTTCTAAGCGTTATTGCTCTTCTTGTTATCCTGGGATTTGCCGGAAATTCATGGAGATCGCAGGAAGCAGAACGATTAGCGGAAGAAGGAAATGTAATTTCAGCTGATTCCATTCTCCAGGATCCATTGATAACGGTCGTCCCGGAAGAGGTGCGGGGAGGCGTTGCGCAGCCGCTGGAAGAGGATCCGAAACGCGGCAATGACGCCGCATCAGTCCAGCTGATTGAATTCGGCAATTACGAAAGCGCCGAAAGCGGACAGATACAGGAGGTTATCAGCAGGTTGCTTCAGGAATATCCTGATGATGTCCGGCATGTATGGAAGGACTTCCCGGTTCCGACAGTGAATCCAAATTCAGAAACAGCAGCCATGGCTGCACGGTGCGCAGAAGAGCAGGGCGCGTTCTGGCAGTATCATGACATACTGTATGCAAACCAGAGCAGCTTTGCCGACAGCCCGTGGCTTGATTTTGCGGGCCAAATGGGGTTAGATGAAGATGCATTCGACAAGTGTTTAGCCATGCAAACTACGAAAAGAAGGGTTCTGCGAGGGTATTACACTGCCAAGATGCTCGAATTTGAAACCGCCCCTGCATTTTACATCAATAGCCGCAGATTGCCCGGCGTGCAGACGTATGAAGAATTGAAGGATGCGATTACAAATGAACTGAACAGCGACAATGAAGCGACTGACGAATAAACAGAGGAAGATACTCGCGCCGTTTGCCGCGTTCGCGTTTATTTCTGTCATGGTGCTGCCGCTGGTCGTGTCGGCGCAAACCATTTCATTGGAAGTCCCAATTGGAATTGCAGGAAGCGTCTCAAAAGAGAACAGCCTTATTGAATGGGTTGCTTTGGCTTATGAGTTTATTGTGGGCGTTATCGGCATCATTGCCGCGGTGATGATAATGTTCAATGGGATTAAATGGGCTTCGGCCGGAGGGAATGCAGAAACAATTACCCAGTGCAAGGATGGAATCATCAGCGCTTTTTCAGGGCTTCTCATCGCACTGGGATCATTCCTTATTCTTAACTACCTCAACCCGGCGTTAACCTCATTTGAGCCGCTTCAACAGCAGACGCTCGGCTTCTATGACGTTGCAGACACGGAAGACACTACATCGTGCCAACAAATTATGCAAAATGCGGGCGACGACGCCTGCACAGGCTTGCAGTCGGTAGACACCAGTTTGTTCAAAAATGTCGGCAAATCGCTCTATCCAAAAATGAATCCGAGCGCAGCATCGGATTTTGACGCCATGGCGCTGGACTTCAAGTTGGCGCAAGGGACCAAAGTTCCCGTCGTGCATTTTTTCCGCAGCCCGCAGTACCAGCAATGCCTTCGCGATACGGCAACAGGGGACAACCCGGCGAGCAGGTGCGGCAGTCCGCACGTCAAGGGCTATGCCGTGGATATCAGCTCCAGCGACCTGACTCAGAAACAGTATAA
>JBDRKW010000007.1:0-5717 GCA_043813585.1 Candidatus Kerfeldbacteria bacterium | reverse complement strand
TTTTCCCGACCTGCGCGCCGGAGCCGGTTGCCGGGTGGCCGTCGTACGGGTCCACCACATACCTGCGCTTGAGGTAGCCGAACCGGTTGCGCAGCTGCTTGTGCAGCCGGAACGCGATAAGGTTGTTTCCGCCTCCCTGCTCGTGGTACCGCTCGATATACCGGTGCTTGAGCGAGTAGTCGAACTTCTTTGCGCGGCGTGCGTTCTTGTACGTTGTCATCTCTTTGGGCAGCGGCGGCGTGGACATTGCGACGAACAGCACGTCCGGGTGCGCCTTGTAAACCGCGTAGAGCCGGCGGTACCATGCCCTGTACTGCTTCAGCATCGCTTTGGAGGTGATGTCGCTTGCGGGAAAACACGACTTGAACATAATGATATCCGCGTTCCCGAACGTGTCCCAGCTTGACGGGTCGGTGAACAGGTCGTAAAAATCCTGCGGATCGGTTCCCCCGTCCCACCACGGCGCATTGGTGCTGTAGCCGGCCGCTTGCAGCTTGGATTCCAGCCCGTTATTCCAATAGATTTCGCCGGTGGAATGATGGATGAAAAACACGCGCTTGTGCGCACCCGGCGTTGCCGCAGCCGCTTCAGCCGGGCGGGCGGCAAACCCGCCGGCCAGCACCAGAAATGCGGCGCAGACGGCAACCGTCGTAATGTGTCTGATAGGCATGCTCATGGATAGAATTATTCAACTTCCGGTTCTGGCTCTGCCTCCGGTTCAATCAGGCCGGTGCAGCGCCAGTTGATCTCCGCGGTCTCTGTCACCGCATCAACCACGCACGCGGGTGCGCATCCCTCCTTTTTGACATCCATGTCGATCCACCAGGTGTTGGTGTTCTCGTTGAACACCCCTTCTGAATCGGACAGGTTGCCTTCATCCATGCAAGGGCTGTCCTGCGCAATGTCGCGTGCTTCGGCCTCGGTCATATCCAGGACTTCCGTGAACGTCTCCCCGTTTACGGCGCACTGCCGCGGGTAGCTTTCCATCACCGGGTTTCCGGCTGCTACGCATTCGTCAAAATTCGTGATCACCGCCTCGTTGACATTGGCGTTGTTCACGTTCTGCTGCCCGTTGGTCGGTTCGGTTCCGCCCAGCCAGTCGCAGCCGGCGCCGGTCAGCACAAAAACAGCCAGTGCTGCCAGGAGCCCGTACAATGCATGCTTCTTCATTGGAATATGGTTAAACGAATTATGCCTTTTTTTGCCAATGTCGGCGTTTTCCACCCTTCTGCAGATAGTACGCTCTTCTTTCCTTGCCTCTAGTATAGCAGAATGCGTGTGCTATGATAATGATGTATGGCAAAGCAGGATAGGCCGGTTTCCCAGCTCCACGGGGTGGGCCCGGCCATGGAAAAAAGGCTGAAAACACTGGGTTTGGAGACCCTGGGTGATTTGGTGTGGTATTTCCCCCGACAGCATGAGGATTTGTCGGCGATTTCGGATGTTATTGACGTTGCCGACGGGCAGAAAGTGACCGTGCGCGTACGCATCGAAAAACTGCAGGCGCGGCGGTCATTCCGGCGGCGCATGACCATAACAGATGCCAAGGTCGGCGATGACACGTCGTCGATCAAAGTCGTGTGGTTTAACCAGCCGCATATTGCGACGAGTTTGGCTGTTGGCGACGAGGTGTTTATGTCCGGCGTTGCCAAGGAGAGTAAGTACGGCCTGGCGCTGCAGAGCCCGGTGTACGAAAAAGCAGACGGGATCCGGGAGACGACGCATACCGGCCGGATCGTACCTGCATATCATTTAACCCATGGTATTACTCAAAAACAGCTGCGGTATTTTATGAAGCAGGCGTTGAAGCTGGTGTTGCCGCTCCCAGACTACCTTCCGGAAGTTGTACTGGAGGAAACGAAGGTGTTGCCTCTAACAAAAGCAATCGAACAAATCCATTTTCCTGAGTCACTTGAACTGTTTGAGGAAGCGCGGCGGCGATTGGATTTTGATGAATTATATGTGTCGCAGTTGTTCGCCCAGCTCCAGCGCAAGGATATTCAGTCGCAGAACGCAGATGCGCAGGAGTTCCACGAAACAGAGGTGAAAGCGTTTGTGGATTCTTTGCCCTTTACGCTGACTGCTGCACAGAAGAAATCTGCATGGCAGATTTTGAAGGATTTACAAGCTGGTGTTCCTATGAACCGGCTGCTTATTGGTGATGTCGGGTCCGGAAAAACAGTGGTTGCGGCGATTGCGATGTTAAATACTGTATTAAACAAACAGCAGGCCGCGCTCATGGCACCAACAGAGATTCTCGCGAAACAGCATTTTGCTACTCTGCAGGAACTCTTTGCAGACAGCAATGTATCAGTTGAGTTGCTTACCTCTTCCAGTAAGACCGCAGCCGGCGCCGGGCAAGGCCAGCTTGCAGAGCCGGATATTAAAGTGGGAACCCATGCGCTGATCCAGGACTCGGTCGATTTCTCGCGTCTTGGGCTGGCTGTTGTGGATGAACAGCACCGTTTTGGCGTGAAACAGCGCAAAGCGCTTAAAGAAAATTCCGGCAATGCAGATACCATGCCGCATCTGTTATCCATGACGGCCACACCGATTCCACGAACACTTGCGCTTGCTGTCTATGGCGATTTGGACCTTTCTCTTATTGATGAGATGCCAAAAGGACGCAAGCCGGTGACAACGCATGTCGTGCCTCCGCAAAAGCGGGAGAAGGCGTATGCATTTGTACGCGAGCATGTTGCCAAGGGTGAACAATGTTTTGTGATCTGTCCGTTGATCGACCCGTCCGATAAGCTGGGCGTAAAATCTGTTACGACCGAGTATGAAAAACTCCATGAGGTGGTCTTCCCTGACCTAAAAGTTGAGATGCTGCATGGAAAAATGAAACCTGACGAGAAAGACGACATCATGAAGCGCATGAAAGACAAACAGGTCGATGTACTGGTGGCTACCTCCGTCATTGAAGTTGGCGTCGACATCCCTGACGCGACGATCATGGTGATTGAAGGCGCTGAACGGTTTGGGCTTGCACAACTGCACCAGTTTCGCGGACGCGTAGGACGTTCTGACAAACAGTCATGGTGTTTCCTGTTCAGCGACTCGGATTCTGACCGTTCCGCGGAGCGGCTGCAGGCGCTGGCAAAAAGCAACGACGGTTTTGAGCTGGCAGAGATTGATTTGAAGATGCGCGGCGCGGGCGAGGTGTTTGGCACGCTGCAGTCCGGGTTTTCCGATATGGCATTAATTGCGTATCAACAGCCGGAACTGCTGGAAGAAGCGCGGAAAACGGCTGAAATGACGCTCGAACAAGGACTGATTGATACGCATCCGTTATTGCAGAAAAAAATAAACGCGTTTATCAAACGCATTCATCTGGAATAGTTTACTTGAGGCCGGCTTATGACTTGAGCCCGGCTTTTTCAATTGCTTCAGCCAGTGTCTTTGCTTCTTTATTGGAAACAACCGTATTAAAGCCAAAGCGTTTTGATTCTTTTGCCCTGTCCTGCCCGCGCGAAACAGAGCGCAGCTCGCCGCCCAGGCCGACTTCCCCCCATGCGGCGACATCTTTTGCCAACGGAGTATCGTTTAACGCGGAAACAAGTGCAAGACAGACAGCCAGATCCATGGATGGCTCCGACAGCGAAGCGCCGCCGACGACATTTATATATACATCATGCTGGTCAAATGCTATTCCGGCGCGGCGCATCAATACAGCGAGTAACACATTCAAACGGTTCAGGTCAAAACCGGAACATTTGCGTTGCGGGAATCCGAACGAGGTCTTTGCCACCAGCGCCTGGATTTCTATCAGGAAAATGCGGCTCCCCTCTGCCACGGCCGTAATGCACGAGCCGGCAGAAGACGACCGCTCTTCGATGAACGCTTCTGAAGGGTTTTCCACCTCCATCAGCCCCTTCTCCTGCATTTCAAACACACCGACTTCGTTTGTGGAGCCGAACCGGTTCTTCACTGAACGCAAAATGCGGTATTGCGTCGTTTTGTCCCCCTCCAAATACAACACGGCGTCGACAATGTGCTCCAGCGCTTTCGGCCCGCCGATCTCCCCGCCTTTGGTGACGTGCCCGATGATCATCACCGGGATATTGCTCTCTTTGGCGACTTCCAAAAACCGCACTGTCGATGCTTTGATCTGGTTCACGCTGCCCGGCTCGGTTTCTACCGCAGATGACGCGACGGTCTGGATCGAATCAATGATGGCCAATGCCGGCTTTGTCTCCAAAATCGTTTTGCAGATGACTTCGACATGCTCTTCGCCGAGATACTGAATGTCTTTTTGTTCAATGCCCAGCCGGTCAAACCGCATCTTCAATTGCGGTGCAGATTCTTCACCCGAAACATATAAAACAGGCTGCCCAATGCTAGCCGCTATCTGTGCAACTAATGTAGATTTACCAATCCCCGGGTCACCGCCGAGCAGTATCAATGAACCCGGAACAATGCCACCGCCCAGTACGCGGTCGAACTCGCCTATGCCGATTGTGGAACGCTCCACATCGCCTGTTGAGATATCAGAAAACGGCTTTGGCTTGGCCGCCGCAACCGCCGCTATATCCGTTTTATGTTTTGCTGCCGCTGTTGCAGGCTTGCCAGGATCCGCGGACTGCTCAACTGTGCCCCACTTCCCGCATTCATCGCAGCGCCCGGCCCATTTCGGGAACTGGGCGTCGCAGTTTGTGCATATGAAAATAGATTTTGTCATACCTTGCAACGTACACGTTACGCGCCCGTCCGTCAATACGCGCGGACTGCCCGGGCCTGTCGTTTACGGCACGCGGATATACCCGTCGCCGATATCGGTCCATACCTCCCCGCTCCCGCCCCCGGCTTCAAGATAATCATCAAGAAACAGGTCGACGACATCGAAATGGCGCGGATACACGCCTCCGGAAGTCTTATTTACTGCCGTTCCTCCGGCATTTTGAATCGCATTTACAAGTATTGTGGGGTCGTTTCCGCCTGCCGGGGTGCCGTGAGGCCATCCTGTCAGATAATACATGGCCTGGTTCGAGCGACCGGTCCAGGTGATGCCTACATACGGATCGATCAGGCCGACGTGCTCAAACACTTGCGACGAAACCGCTGATGAAACTTTTGTTCCGCCTCCGGAATAACCAATGATGCTCTCCCTGTAATTCGAGTATTCCGGATGCGCTGACAGGACATCGCTTTTGACTGTGCTAAAACTGGTACCGCTGCTACTGGCCACAACAACAGGGATATCGGTCCAGCGGCCGACCATCTGATGCATCATAAACTGGGCCCCAGTGGCGCTTCCGTCAGGGTAAGGTTGATCGTTTGCGTCCGGAGTGATACCCGGAATAATATACAGGATATGGTCCGTACCCCCTTTGTCCCACGGGCCGGACGCTGCCGCTGTTGTCACGGCAGAGGCATTGCAGTCCAATCCCGGGCAGATCTGTTCGTACGTACTGCGGCTCTTGTGGTTCATGTGGTGCTGTTCCGTGCGATGGG
Source organism: Candidatus Kerfeldbacteria bacterium (assembly GCA_043813585.1). Lineage (GTDB taxonomy): Bacteria > Patescibacteriota > Patescibacteriia > UBA9570 > XYC2-FULL-38-9 > JBDRKW01. Next base: position 263 of record JBDRKW010000007.1, on the reverse strand, counting down.
CGGCTGCCTTGTCCGGGTTATAATTGGCAAATTCAAATCCATACACGTTATACCCGGTTTTATTCCATCCGTTGGGCGCCGCCGTATATGGACATGTCTCCTCATGCCCGCATGCGATGTAATTATACTGTTTCTGAGTCAGGTCGCTGGAGCTGATATCCACGGCATAGCCCTTGACGTGCGGACTGCCGCACCTGCTCGCCGGGTTGTCCCCTGTTGCCGTATCGCGAAGGCATTGCTGGTACTGCGGGCTGCGGAAAAAA
>JBDRKW010000006.1:0-219487 GCA_043813585.1 Candidatus Kerfeldbacteria bacterium | reverse complement strand
ACAGAACAAATATGTCACGGATGAATAGGTCTATTAACGAATATATCCACTATTACAACCACGAAAGATTGCACTTGGGCATTGACCTGAAAACTCCAGTGGAAATGCTATAAGTGGTGCAAAGGTGTTGACCTTATTTCGTATATTTATTTTTTTGGTTTCCAGTGGAGGACGCGTTCAACAATGAGGTAGAGGAAGAGGACGATGAGCAGGAGGCTGATGGTGGCGCTTAAAAACGAGCCGATGCGGATGTTTGCCGAGCCGAGCTGGAAGACGATGTCTTCCCATGTTTCGAACCGTGCGGAGAAGAGCGGCCGGAGGAGCGGCAGGATGATGTCGTTGACCAGGGATTGCACCAGGTCCAGGCCGGCCATGCCGATGATAAACGCCACCGAGATGCCGATGATCCGGTATTCTTTCAGGAATGCTTGAAAGCGTTTGAACGGTTTCATTTGATTGCTATTATGTTTGTTTTTGTAAAGCGTTATCAGCGCACAGCGACAGGAAATTGATCATGAGCAGGACGCCGGGCACGCTGGAGACCTCGGGGCGGAACAGCACGCCGTACATATCTTTGCTTGCGTGCTTCATCGCTTCGTTGTCGCAGCTTTCCGACTTGGCGAGCAGGACAAAATCGTCGGGCAGGGTGACCGCTTCGGCGTGTTTTGCCCGGAACGCCGTGTTGTTCTTGATATTGGAGAACAGCACGTTGTTGTTCACGACATGGATCGCCTCTTTTTTGTTGACCATTTTTCCCTTGCTGGCTGTTGAGCCGTGGAGCATGCCGATGATTTGGTGGCCGAGGCAGATGCCGAGCACCGGAACGTTGACGTCCTTTAAAAAATCAAAACGATGGATGAACTGCGGCGCGTCAATTTGTGTCAGCTGGATAGTGCCGCCGCTGATGATGATGCCCGAACAGGTGGAGAAATCGTGCTTGGTGATATCATCGAGGGGAATGACGTTGCATGAATACCCCAGCATGCGGACCATGCTTTTGATGTTGTCCAGGTAGACTGTTCCACAATCGATGATGCAGATCATATGTTTCGTTTATTGTTTGGCCTTTTTGCCTGAATAGCGCTGTTGCGTACACGCAGTGAGCCATAATAGAATAATACCAAAATGGAGAGTGAAGAGGTAGTGGTCGAAGAGGCCGACGGTGAGCAGGGCGATGACCGGCAGGGCCCAGGCGTGTTGCAGTCTATTTCAGCGAACAGTCGGCCTGGTAGCGCAATGTCGCGGCGCCGGAAAAGGTGTTGAAGGTCAGGGTTACCTTGTAGGCATAGTCGGCTCCCTTTTTGGTGGCTGTTTTGTTGAGCGAATTGATGTCGTCCTCGTTCATCGTGCATGCGATGCGGATGGTTTCCGCGTCGTTTGGATCCGGCTGCGTGATGAATGCTGCCAGGGTCCCGGACGGAGGTTGTTCAAGATAGAGCGGCATGTTGTAGTTATAACCGACGACGTCCTTGGTTTCCGTGCCGCTGATTTCCAGCAGCTGTTCGTGCGTGAGGTCGCCGACAATCGGTTTGGCGGTTTTGGAACAGAGCGCTCCCATGAGCAATAGCGGAGCGAGTAATAGTAACGCTATTTTTTTCATATTAATTTGGTTTGACTACTGGTTAACCACAATAGAAGTATACCAAAATGGAGGGTGAGGAGGTAGTGGTCGAAGAGGCCGATGGTGAGTAGGGCGATGACGGGCAGGGCCCAGGCGAGCGTGTGCGGGTTTTTCCAGTCGCGGCCCATGAAGAGCGAAAGCAGGAAGAGGATGAAGCCGAGCGCACCGAAGATGCCGAGCTCTGCGAAGGCGAGTAGGTAGATGTTGTGCACAGGCTGGTAGTCGTGCGTTTCTTTTATGATGTCCTGTTTGGCGTCCTGCGCGTGAAGGAACGCAGTGTAGTTTCCCATGCCCACGCCGGTGACCCATTCTTTTTTAAGCATTTGCGTGGCTTGTTCGGCGTAGAGCTGGCGTTCTGACATGGAGAGCTGTTCGAGCGGGGCGTCGGATTGCATGCGGGCGGTCACCAGTTGCGGGTACATGGCCGTTAATACGATGAACGGAAGGATGACGGCCGCGATGCCGATGGCGACGCGCGCGGGGAACTGTTTCTGTTTGATGAAGGTGAATGCGACAAGGATTGCGACGGCTGCGGCGAGCGCGATCCAGGCCTGGCGCGAGAAGGTGAAGAACAGCGCGGACGAAAGGATGACTAATGCTGCGCCGTACAGGATTTGCGCGGTGTTGGTCTTGTGCGTTGCGTAGTAGACGAGCGCGGTGAGAATGGCAACCGTGAGCAGGCCGGCGAGCATGTTCGGGTGGGGAAGGGAGCCGTACGCGCGCAGGATCCGTTCGCTTGTGCCGTCCTGCATGACTTGCACTACCTGCACGCCGAGCGTTTCCGGCAGCTGCGACGCCATACCGAGCCATTTGAGGCCGATGACCTGCTGCATGAAGAACTGCTGGAAGGCGAGCGCGCTTTGGATGAGCGCAGTAATGACGAGTACTGCCGCGATGCGTGCGCGTTTGATGTTGAGCTGCGGAATGAAGATGAAGAGCGCAACCCCTTCCGCAAGTTTGGCGCACCAGAACAGCGCATTGATTTGGTTGCCCGCAAACACGATGGAGAAGAAGGCGACGACAACCAGGAAGATCGCGAGCCAGTGCGAGAGGTTGATGTCGAGCTTGCGTTTTTGGAGCGCGACGTGGCCGATTGCGAAGATCAGGAACAGGATAATGAGGATGTCGAGGCCGTAGAGCGAGACCGTGCCGTATTCCCACGGGCCGCCGTTCAGTTCCCCGGGAATGGCGATCCACCGCGTCTGCCACGGCAGAACGAAAATCACCGCCAGCAGGAGGATCTCCGTGACGCGTTCGATTGGTGTTTGTTTTTGATCCGGCATGGGCGGATTATTATATGTTGTGGTTTTGGTCAGCGCCTCCAGTAACTTCTTTTTGCGCATTTCTGTTGCGTTTTGGGGGGTGTGTTACGCTTTCGACCTTACCATGCGCGGGCGGGCGTTGCAATACCGGTTTTAGGAAAAAAAAGAACCGATGTATGCGTGCGTGGCGCAGCGCGTTCATCGGTCGACTTTCTTCCCCCGTAGGATCAATGGATCCCCGTGCTGTCTCCAGCGCCTATAGTGCTTGTCACAGTAGCCGCGTATGGAATACGGCCTGTCGCATCCTTCGACCGCGCAGGTTTCTCTGTGCGCGTGCTTCGTATCAAGGGAATTGCCATGCAATCGCAGGAATCGTGCGTAGTGCATGCCACAGTACCCGCGCGAGGAATGCGGCCTGTCGCATCCTTCGACCGTGCATGTCTTCGGAGGATTTAGGTTGCGATACCGTACCGGATGCAGCGGGTCGCCGTATTTTTTCCAGCGATCGTAGTGTGCGTGGCAATAACCCTTTGCCTTATGAAGGCGCGTACACCCTTCCACAGAACAGCCCCTTCTCTGTTTTGGGGGCGCTTTATACAGCGGGTCGCCGTTCCGCAGCAGCCGGGAGTAGTGGAGAATGCAGTAGCCTTTTGCGACATACGGCCTGTCGCACCCCTCTATGGAACAGGTTCTCGGTTTCTTCGGCGCGTGCTCATGCAGCGGGTCGCCGTATTTCCACAATTTCCAGTAGTGATGGGCGCAATACCCTTTGCCGGAATACGGATTTTTGCATCCGTGGACAGCACAGCTTCTGCTTATTGGCGGACGGCCGCGTTTTGCTGTTTTGAGCGGATCGCCGTGTTTGCGCCAGTGGTCGTAGTGGAGTTTGCAGAATCCCTTTGCTGCCTGATGTTTATCGCAGCCTTCGACTGTGCAGGCCTGTTTATTGCCGGCCATGGATCGTCCCTCCCCCGATTGGATTGTCAAGTTGATGCTGTTTTCCTACTATTAAATGCATAAAGTGTCAATTTTCGATGCATGAATAGCCTTGACAAATTGGATTTTAATCAGTATGTTGATGGGTACCGTTATTCATTTTTAGGATAACGGTCGCTCTTACTATACGCGACTATTTGATGTGCGTAACGATATTCAACCTGGGTGGAGGATCTCATGAACAGGTTAACTCTGGTTGCCGTAGCGACGGTTTTCGCGGCATCCATGGGATGCACCGAGTACCGGGTCAGCATTCGGGACGACGACAAGGACGGCTGGACCGTTGGCGAAGGCGATTGCAATGACGCAAACGCTGCGCTGAATCTTGATGATGCCGACGGCGATGGTTACTCGACCTGCGACGGCGACTGCGACGATCGCAATGGCAGCATCAATCCGGGCGCTGACGAGGTCACCTGCGACGGCGTGGACAACGACTGCGACTCGTTTTCTCGCGACGATCAGGACAACGACCATGACGAGTGGTCGCAGTGCGACGGCGACTGCAATGACACGCATTATGGCGTGCATCCGGGCGCCGATGAGGTCACCTGCGACGGAATCGACAATGACTGCGATCCATCGAGTACGGACGACCCGGACTATGACGGCGACGGGTACGGCAGCTGCGGCGATGATTGCGACGATTCGGACGGCGCGGTCAATCCTGGAGAACCTGAAGTGCTGTGCGACGGTGTCGACAACGACTGCAGCCCGGCAACCCCGGACGACGTTGACGGCGATGCCGACGGCTTTACCTACTGCGTCAACGATTGTGACGACGCGGATGGTTCTGTGCATCCCGGCGCTGTCGAGCTTTTTTGCGATTCCGTGGACAACGACTGTAACCACGCAACGCCTGATGACACCGATGCGGACGGCGACCTGTACTTCTTCTGCATCGACGACTGCGATGATGCAGACGGCGCGGTCAATCCCGGCGTGTCCGAGACGTGGTGCGACGGCATCGACAACGACTGCAGCCCGGCAACGCTCGACGGACCCGACGACGACAACGACGGGTACGCCTTGTGCGCTGACGACTGCGACGACAACGACTCCGCAGTCAACCCCGGTGCGGTCGAAGTTCCGTGCGACGGCATCGACAACGACTGCGATGCAGCCACCTCTGACGGCCCTGACGCCGACGGCGACGGGTACGCGTTTTGCGCTGATGACTGCGACGACAATGACTCCGCAGTCAACCCCGGCGCGAGCGAGCAGCTGTGCGATACCATCGACAACGACTGCGATCCGGCAACCCCGGACGATGTCGACGGCGACAACGACGGCTACTGGTACTGCCCCGCATTCGACGCGGACTGCGACGACAGTGATGCAGCCCTGAACCTCGACGACGCGGACGGCGACGGCGTGACTACCTGCGACGGCGACTGCGACGATACCGACTCTGCAGTCAACCCGGTTGATCCGGAGAATTGCTGGGACGGCATCGACAATGACTGCGATGGAGTCACGGACTGCACCCAGGAGTACTGGCTGGATGCCGGCGCGGAGTTCGCATGCGCGATCGACACCTCCGGCGAGATCACCTGCTGGGGCGCTAACAGCGTCGGGCAGCTGGATGTACCGGCCGGGTCCTACCTGGAGGTGGATCTGGGCGGCGCTCATGCATGCGCACAGAACGACTTGGATGGCACGCTGACCTGTTGGGGTTCGGATGGCGACGGTGCAGATGTGCCGCCCCCGGACGAGTTCCTCGACTACGACTCGGGCGGCTATCACGGGTGCGGCGTTCGTACCGACAACACGGTCACCTGCTGGGGCAGGAACAATTGGGGTCAGTCAAATGACCCCGCCGGCACGTACGACTTTCTGGATGCGGGACTGTTCCATAACTGCGCCCAGCGCACCAACGGCACGGTTACCTGCTGGGGCCAGAACAACTTCAATCAGTTGTCGGTTCCGTGGGGCCTTTCGAACGTCAAAGAGATGACGGCCGGTGCGATGCACACCTGCGCACAACGCCAGGACAACACGGTCATCTGTTGGGGCTCCAACAACTACGGCGAACTCAATGCTCCGGCAGGGGAGTTTGTCCACGTGAGCGCCGGCATGTACCACATGTGCGGCCTCCGGTTCGATGGAAGCATCGAGTGCTGGGGTATGAACATCTACGGCCAGACCGCCGTACCTCCGGGCCAATACCTCCAGGTTTCTGCCGGTTGGTACTACACCTGCGCGGTGGATATCAACAACGCTGTCACCTGTTGGGGACAGAACGACGGCGGCCAGTGCGATGTAACGCTCTGACTGCATGGATGGAACTCCGGTTCCATCCTCTTTTTTTACGCAATTCGTTGTTCGTATATGCGCTGCTGTTCGGCGCGTTTGTCGTTGGTATGGAGTTTGAGTATCTGGTCGTTCGTCACCACGCGGTTGTCCTTGTTTGCCATATCTTTGAGCGTGAGCGGCATGATGGCGAGCTGGACCATTTTTAACAGGCGCTCTAATGCAAAAAGCGAAAGCAGTCCTTTGATGATGCGCATGGCGATCGGCAGTCGGACCATCCGTCTCCGGGCCGGTTCAGTCCAGTAGAGGTGTTCAAATACGTCGTTCAGCCAGCGGTTGGAGTCCTTATACATTAAATAACTGCCGCTATCGTAGACCGGGTAGAACTGCGCGGCCCAGAAGGAAAAGTGTATGTCGTTCTCCGCGATTTTATACGGCTCCATGTTAAGCGCGTTTTCCGCCGCGTACATGGAGAGGCAGATCGCCTTGCGGTCCTCGGTCTCGAATGGTCTCTGGCGGAGGAGTTTCAGCAGCGCTGTGGTAAAAAACCGCGCCGACCATATTTTGCCGGGCGTTGTAACAATAAAAAGGTCGATGTCGCTGTTTTCGCGCGCATTGCCCCAGCCCATGGCGTTCGCAAGCCAGATGGCGCGCACATGCGGCATCATGGCAAGCAGTTTTATGTACGGCCGGGCGTGTTTCCATTTTTCGTCGGTATAGTCGTAGCGCTTCAGGCGGGCGCGGGTGAGTTCCTCGTCCCCCCGGAGGAAGTAGAATCCGTCTTTGTGGCTGATCCGTTCGTCGCTTTCGATTGTTTTTTTAAGAAAGCTTAAAGACGACGGACCCTGGCCGTGGTGGAGCATCCATTTTTCTATCTCCAACAGCGTCGGCGCAAAGTCGAACATGTCGAAATAGACGATCGTGCGGTATGCCGCTTCCTGGAGTGTTGTTGCCGGTGTTGCCATACGCTCCATAGTATAGATTGCGTGCGGTAAAACAACAAATAAAAAAAAGGAGCCTGAATCGCTTCCCTCCGAAGCGTCAGGCAGTTACGCGATACTCTTCCGCGATGCAGTGTCGCCCGGCAGCGGGCTGTTGTGATCCCGAATGCTGTAGATCGGGAGTACGTTCTGGTGCGCGTGCAGGGCCAGCATGGTGCTGAGCGCAATCAGCTGGCTGCTGTTGGTGCGCTTCCATTCATCCAGCATGGCCTTGTCGACCGGGTGCGCGCGGATGTGCACCACGACATTCTTGTCGTCGATCCGCTGGATCTGCACCCGGAGTTGTTCCGGGTACCGCAGATAGCGGTGAATCAGCATTACCACGAATGCGTGACCGATGGAGTTCTGATCCTCCATGTTGACAGTGAATTCCCTGGTCATTTTTCCCCCTTTCTCGCATTTTTCATGCGATCCCTTGGAAAGTGAGGGTATCAATAGGGCAGAGGGGTGTCAATGAAAGAAGGCTTGCATTAATAATGAAATTGTGTTATACTATCTTTAGATAGGGGCAATTCTGCCTTTATCTTCTTAAAACAAAAAAAGGTGCCAGAAAAACGGTCACAACTACGTGGTGCTGTTCGGATTAGAACATTTGCAATAACTGCTGCTTTATTGGCAGCTTTTTTCGTAGTTTTGCCTAGTGCTGCATTTGCTGCTGACCGATATGTAGATTGTGATGTCCCTGGTAATGATTCGGGTGGTTGTACCGTAGGAAGCGAATGTTCGACGCTTCAATATGCAGCTAGTCAGGTAGCGGCAGGAGAAACAGTGTATGTTCGAGGAACGTGCGATGTAAACGGAGCATCGCTTCAAACGTTGGTATTGGATTCATTTAGTCATGATAATACTACATGGACCGACTGGGTAGGATCGCCGATTATCCAAAATACAGGAGGGGATTATGGGATTAACTTAAGCAGCAGAACCGGCGTAACATTTGAAAATTTTATATTTCAGGGGGTTGATTTGCATAACGTCGTTATTAGCGGCGGATCTGGCAATATTCTTCAGTACAACGTAATACGTAATGCAACGGAAGATGGTGTGCAGGTTATGGATTCGAGCAGCAATATCATTCGAAATAACAGTATTTACAGCAATGGAACGAATGGTGTTGAAATCTACGCATTAGGGGGAATGATTGCAGACAATGAAGTACGCCGAAACTACATTTATTCAAATGGTTATTCCGGCATTTATATAATCGGTACTTCTGGGCGCTCTACATGGTATGTTGTTGATACAGTGGTTCACAATAATATTTTGTATAACAATTCGACGGACATTGGTGCGGGCGCTGCACAAATTTCTGGATCTCTATCTGATGGATTAGAGTTAGTTCATAATACTGTTGCAGATGGTGATGACTCTGAAGGCTCAGAAATTGAGTTATTCGGTTGTGAGAACACCTATCTTCGCAATAACATCATTCAACCACCCAGTGGAGGTATTGGTCTATATATCTTCGCTTCAGCAACAGGATGGGACTCTGATAATAATTTGATTTATAGCTCCGGGGGTTCGGCAGACGTGGGTAGTTGGGATGGTACGCCGGCAACTTCACTCGGTGATTGGCAATCAGCTTCTGGCGATGATGCGGCTTCTCAAGATGCAGATCCTTTATTAGATGGGACATATCACATCCTGACAGGTTCGCCGGCTGAAGAGGAGGGAACAACTTCGCTCCCTGCTACGTTTAGCGGCTTAGATATTGATGGGCAAACGCGTCCTATGCCTGTGGGCACAAATTATGACCAAGGTGCTGATGAGAACGGGCCTGAAGCGGGGGCTGTTCCGGAATTTTCTTTGCTGACGATGATTGTCGCGTTCGGGCTGGGGCTCGGAACGTTTGGTTTTGTGCGGCACCGCGGGAAGGCGCAATCGTAAGCTTTGTGTTATATCAATCATAAAGCGGCTCACGAGGCCGTTTTTTTGCGTTCTTCCCCACATCATATATAGTACAAGCGTGAGCAATAAACGTATAATGTATGGCAACAACTTCCATTGAATTTCGGCCGAAAAAACAGGCGCAGGAGGCGCGCGAACGCACCGAGCCCGGTTTTACGATCAGTTATGCGACCAAAGCGAGCCCGGACCATCCGACGCGCAACGAGGATACCGGTCAGCTGATTAAAGCCCCCGAAGGCGAAGGATTTGTGATAGGCATATACGACGGCGCTTCCAAGGGCGGACCTGAAGGTTCTGGCGTGAAGGCATCGCGCGCTGCGGCCGCCGCTGCGCAGGAAAATGCTGCGAAGTTATTCGGTGACCCGGACAAGCGGGGAAAGTATCTGCGCAACGTTACGGCGGATATGAATGAAGCGGTGAAGCGCAACGGGGAGGGCGGAAAGACCACGATGAACGTGACATTGTTTGAAAAGCTGTCGGAGAACGAGGGTCGGGTGACGAGCGCAAGTATCGGCGACAGCCCGGGATTTGTTATTAACATCGAAGAACGGACGATTGAACAGTTTACGGTGAATGATGATCCGCAGCAGGAGGTGGATGCGGCGCTGACAGCTGCAGGCGTTGAGGTGCCGGGCGGGAGGCTGAAAAAAGACACAGTGCTGACGCCTGGCATATTACAAGCGCTGGCTGCTGCAGGCGTAGAAGCGGTGGAGTTGCGCCTCAAACATGTGATGGCTTCGAAAGAGTGCACGCGCGAAGAGGCGTTAAAAGAGCTGGAGGGTAACCGTGGGAATGTATTTTTAAGCGTGCTTCCGAAGAGCCTGGGGATAGAAGGCAAGTTGGAACCGCATGTGACTAGCCGCAAGATTGATTTGCGCAAAGATATTGTTTTGGGCTGCAGTGACGGCATCCGCGACGTTCTGCCGGACGACTATATTGTGCGGACCGTCATTGCCGCATTGGAAGCGGGCGACAACCCTTCGCAGGCGCTGATAAACGAGGTGCGGAAGGTTCGCGGTGCCAAGCCTGATGATCGTCTGGCGATCGCCGTCATACCCGATCAAATTAAACGACGGTTCGAGGAAGCGGAAAGGACCGCAGTGGCGTAATTATTTTTTGAGCGATTCTTTGAGGTACTGGCCGGTGTAGCTCTCTTTGACCTTCGCCACCTCTTCCGGGGTGCCTTCGGCAACTACCAGGCCGCCTTTGTCGCCGCCTTCCGGGCCGAGGTCGATAATGTGGTCTGCGGATTTGATCACGTCCAGGTTGTGTTCGATGACCATGACGGTGTTGCCCATGTCTGCGAGCTGCTGCAGCACGTTGAGGAGCCGCTTCACGTCGTCAAAGTGGAGGCCGGTGGTCGGTTCGTCCAGAATATACAATGTTTTGCCTGTTGCGCGCCGCGACAGTTCGGTTGCGAGTTTCACGCGCTGCGCTTCGCCGCCGGACAGGGTGGTTGCGTTCTGCCCCAGGCGGATGTAGCCGAGGCCGACATCACGGAGTGTTTCAAGCTTCTTGCGGATGTTCGGGATATTTTCGAAGAATTCATACGCTTCATTTACGGTCATGCCTAAAACGTCCGCGATGGTCTTGGTGCGGTAGTGGATCTCAAGCGCCTGCTTGTTGTAGCGCTGGCCGTGGCATTCGTCGCATTCGACGTAGACGTCCGGCAGGAAGTGCATTTCGATCTTGATGACGCCGTCGCCCTGGCACGCCTCGCAGCGGCCGCCTTTGACGTTGAACGAGAACCGGCCGGCTTTGTATCCGCGCATCTTGGCTTCCGGCACCTGGGTATACAGGTCGCGGATATGCGTGAAGACGCCGGTGTAGGTTGCCGGGTTGGACCGCGGGGTGCGGCCGATCGGCGACTGGTCAATATCAATGACTTTGTCGATGTATTCGATGCCTTTAATCTCCTTATACTTGCCAGGCAGGTCTTTGGCGTTGTAGAAGTGTTGCTTGAGCGCGGTCGCGAGGATTTCCGTCATGAGCGTGGACTTGCCCGAGCCGGATACGCCGGTGATGCAGACAAATGTGCCCAGCGGGATATCGACAGTCACTTTTTGCAGGTTGAATTCTTCCGCCTCCACAACCGTGAGCTTTTTGCCGTTGCCTTTGCGACGTTTTTTCGGCATCGGGATCGAGTCCTTGCCCGATAAATATTTGCCCGTAAGGGACCTCTTGTCTTTCTTGATTTGGTCCGGCGTTCCCTGTGAAACAATTTCGCCGCCGTGCTTGCCTGCGCCCGGGCCGATGTCGATGACATGGTCTGCCGCCAGGATGGTTTCTTCATCATGCTCCACCACGATCACAGTGTTTTTCAGGTCGCGGAGCTGTTTGAGCGTTTCAATCAGGCGGCCGTTGTCGCGCTGGTGCAGGCCGATGGACGGTTCGTCCAGGATATACAGCACTCCCACCAGCGAGGAACCGATCTGCGTGGCCAGGCGGATGCGCTGGGCTTCGCCGCCGGACAGGGTGGATGCCGTGCGGTCCAGCGTGAGGTAAGTGAGGCCGACGTTTTCCAGGAACGCGAGCCGCGCCTGGGTTTCTTTGAGAATCTGGCGCGCGATGGTTTCTTCCTTTTTGGTGAGTTTGAGTTCCTTGAAGAATTGTTCTGCCTGTTCAATGGTAAACGACGTCACCTGCGAGATATTGTGGTCATTCACGGTCACGGCGAGCGCGGCCGGCTTCAGGCGTTTTCCTTCGCAGGTCGGGCAGTCGAATACGCGCATGTAGCGCTCGATTTCCGTGCGGATATATTCGGACTCTGTTTCGCGGTAGCGGCGTTCCAGGTTCGGGATGACGCCTTCGTACGTGGCCATAAACTGCTGGACTTTGCCGGAGTAGTTTTCGCTGGCATTCACGTCGTATTCTTCGTCCCCGGTGCCGTAGAGAACGATGTTGAGTTCGTCCTGGGACAGGGATTTTACCGGTTCGGTGGTGGAGAAGCCGTGTGAGTGCGCGGCCGCTTCCAGGATGCGCATCATCCAGGTCTGGTTGGAACTGGTGCGCGACCAGGGACGGACAGCACCTTCTGCAATGGACAGCTTCCTGTTTGGAATAATTAAATTCGGGTCCACCTCCAGCTTGGTGCCCAGGCCGGTACAGCGCGGGCATGCCCCGTGCGGCGAGTTGAACGAAAAGTTGCGCGGTTCTATCTCTTCCAGGTTGATGCCGCAGTCGTTGCAGGCCAGCTTTTCCGAGAGCAGCGTGTCCTTTTCCTCGTCGGAATTATGGATGACAACCAGGCCGTCGGACAGGTCGAGCGCGGTTTCGATGGATTCGTGCAGGCGCTGCTTGTCGATGCTCTTTTTGACTTCCAGCCGGTCGATGATAATTTCGATGTTGTGCTTTTTCTGCTTGTCCAGGTTCAGCTCGTCCGCTTCGTCAACAGAGTAGAGCAGGCCGTCCACGCGCACGCGGACATACCCTGCTTTGCGCGCTTCTTCAAAAACCGGGCGGTGGTGGCCTTTTTTGTCGCGGATAACCGGTGCGATCACCATGATCTTGGTGCCGTCCTTCATGGTCATGACTTTTTTTATCATCTGGTCGATCGTCTGCTTCTTGACCACCTGGCCGCAGGACGGGCAGTGCGGCACGCCGATTCGGGCAAACAATAAACGGAGATAATCGTAAATCTCCGTTACGGTTCCCACGGTAGAACGCGGGTTATGTGATGCGGTTTTTTGGTCTATTGAGATGGCGGGGGAAAGGCCGTCGATCTGGTCCACGTCCGGCTTGTCCATAAGGCCCAGGAACTGCCGGGCGTAGGAGCTTAATGATTCCACGTAGCGGCGCTGCCCTTCAGCGTAGATCGTGTCGAATGCGAGCGAGGACTTGCCCGAGCCGGAAAGGCCCGTTATAACGACGAATTTGTCGCGCGGGATGTCGACATCGATGTTCTTGAGGTTATGGACGCGCGCACCCTTGATTTTGATGGAATCGGACATGTAATATCGTTATATGCAAATCAGGCGCCAATTTTACACTATAAACCGTTAGTGGTCAATAGCTGGGCGCGTGTGCTAGAGTAACAACTGACTATGGCTGACGTTCGCAAAAAATTGATGGAAAAGGTGCGGTCCCTGCCGGCAAAACCCGGCGTGTACCAGTTTTTGGATGTGGACAAGCATCTCTTATATATAGGTAAGGCGACGAATTTGCGTTCACGCGTGCTGTCGTATTTCCGCGATTCTGCCGATTTGTCCGATGCCAAGCGCGTGATGGTTCGTTCTGTTGCGGATGTTGCGGTGACGGTGGTTGATAACGAGTCGGAGGCGCTGTTGTTGGAGACGACGCTGATCAAGAAGTACAAGCCGCCGTTCAACATCGTGATGAAGGACGACAAGAATTTCCAGTATATCCATATAACAGATGACAAGTACCCGGTGCTGGAAACGACGCGGAAGATTCCGCTGCGCGGGCGGAGCGGGAAGTATTTTGGCCCGTACATTTCTGGGTTTGCGGTGAAGCGCGCCATGCGGCTGATGAAGCAGCTGTTCCATATCTGTACGTCGCCGCCGCGGGAAGTGCGCGGGAAGGTCGTGTTCCCAAAGCGGCCGTGTCTGGATTACCAGATGGGGCGTTGTTTGGGCCCGTGCGCGGATGTGATCAGTGCGGACGAGTACCGGGCAGTGTTTAAACAGATCGAACAGTTCTTGCGCGGGGATTATGAACCGGTGCGCGCGTATGTAGAGCGGGAGATGGTTCGTGCGTCTGATTTGAAGCAGTTTGAAAAGGCGGCGCAGCTGCGCGACCAGCTGCTTTCGATCGATAAGTTAATGGTGAAGCAGAAGGTGGTGTCGCCGCGGCAGGAAGATGCCGATTATCTGTCGCTGGCGCGCATGGACGGGACGGCGGCGGTGAATCTGTTTGTGGTGCGGCGTGGGAAGATGATCCACCAGGAGGTGTTTTTCCTGAAGCACACGCGCGACCAGAGCGACGATGACGTGCTGGGGGCGTTTGCAGACCAGTATTATGCGCAGACCGAGTCGGTTCCGAAGAATGTCTATTTGAGCATCGAGTCCCGACGCGGCAGGCACAAGAAAATGCTGGAGATGGGCATCGAGAATGCCGGGGAGGCGCTGAAGCGGCAGAAGGCGTCGTTTGAAAAGCATGACGAGCGCGCGAAGAAGGGGTTGACGGAGCTTGCCGCGGCCATCGGGCTGGATGCTGCCAAGCTCGGCCGCATTGAAATTTATGATATCTCGAATATCCAGGGAAAGTATTCGGTCGGGTCGATGGTGGTGTTTAAGGATGGGCTTGCGGAGCCGGTTGAATACCGGAAGTTCAAGATCAAAGGCGTGGTTGGCGCAAATGACGTAGCGTCGCTGCAGGAGATCGTTTCGCGCCGCGTTCGGCACCTGCCCAAAAAGGTGAAAGGCAGCACCCAGCCCTGGCCGCGGCCGGACCTGATTATTGTTGACGGCGGCAAACCGCAGTTAAATGCTGTGAAGGCGATTTTGGACGCGACCGGCCTGAAGATCCCGTTAATATCCCTTGCCAAGCGCGAGGAAGAGATATTTATACCGGGCGAATCGCAATCAGTATTATTAAAACGCAACTCAGAAGGATTATATTTAGTACAGCGCATGCGCGATGAGGCGCACCGTTTTGCCATCGGATTTTACCGCAAACGCCACCTCAAAGGGATGGTGTAGAAAAAAACCGGCAGGAATGCCGGTTTTTTCGTGTATCGCGTATGCGACTATTTGTCTTTCATGCGTTCCGGTCTCGGCAGTTGTTCCAGCACGTACATGCGGTCATACATCTCATACAGCCGTTCTGTGTATGCGCCGACCTGCTCGTCAATTTCTTTTTGGTCGGTCACGCCGGATGCTTTTAGTTCCGTTTTCATTTCTGCAGCTTTTTCATTGATGCGCGTTTTCATCGCAACCAGCATCTTTGTTGTTCGTTCCGGGTCGTCCATCGATTTTTCGGTGAGGAATTGCGTATCCAAATCAAATTCCTGCAGGATCTTCTGTTCTTCAATGGTCACATCGTTGGTATCAAATTCTTTGTATTCCGCTTTCAGCTTGGTCATAGGGACGCGCTCCACGGGCTGCTGCCCGAGGTCAAGCGCCTGTTCGGTCGGCGGGATGTCTTCATCCTCTTCCGCAGCCGCTTCTGCCTTCAGCGCGCCTTCATTGCTCGGATGCGTACGCATTGCTTCGGTAATCGCCGATTCGCGCATCTGCAGCGCTTTGAGCGCATCGCCTTTTTCAGCGCCCATCTGGCCCTCCACCTGCTTGAGCATCATTTCAAGGTCGCCGTATTCCAGCTGCTGGAGGTTTGCCACTGCCTTCGCGTCAATCGGCATATCTGTTTCAGCCGCCGGCTTGGTTTCGCGCGCTCCGGTGGAGAAGAATTCCTCTTCCGCCGCCGCCTGCTCCGGCTGGTCTATGCCGATAATATCCGCAATTTCCGCAGAGATCATCATGCGCTCTTTTTCTTCTTCTGCTGTGGCCGGCTGTTGTTCCGGCGGGAGTTCTGCAGCAGGCGCTTCTGTTGCTGCTTCTATGGGGCGCAGTTCCGGGAGCGTCTTGATTTCAAACTGTTCAGCCATCATGGATTGCATCGCATCCATCTTTGCCATGTATTCTTTGTAGTTGTTATCGTTCATTTCAGCGCTAAACCGGTCCAGCTGTTTCAGCTGGTCGCGCAGCTTGCCCTGCTTGGCGCGCGCGCCTTTCAGTTCAGTGGCAATATTTTTCAAACGGCTCCAGACGCCGCGTTCTTCAAAGCGGGTTGCGCCCAGCTCTGCGTCCAGCGCTATGCGGAGCTGTTCAATGCGTCCGCGCGCTTCGGCCGGCGTTTCCGTTATTGCTTCCAGGTCTTCCGCTTTTAATTCGGCTTTGGGAATCTCCGGCATTGCCATTGGTTCAATATCCAGCTCCGGCAGTTTTATCTCTTCAACCAATTCTGCCGCCTCGCCGCGAAGTTTTTCCGCTTTTTCATGCGCATCAAGCAACATGCCTTCCAGCCGTTCCTGCCAATCCATAAAGGATTGCAGCTTTGCCGCAACCTCCGGGGTCATAGCGCCGGCTTTTGCGCGTTCCGCGTCGTAGAGATCGTTTATCTTCTTATTCAGTGATTCTTTTGAAATTTCATTAATGGAAGTAAAACCAAACTGCGCTGCCAGTACCGCCTCGCGTATTTTTGGGTTGTCATGAACCATGCGCGCGGCTTCTGCCACGACTGCGGCCGCCAGCTGCTGTTCAGTGAGGGGCTGTTTGGCCGCCAGCGCCTGGTCGGTCGCCGGTTCAAAGCGCGACAGGTAGAAGTCGTCCAGCTGTTTGTTATCGGATTTTGTCATGGCCTGCATCAGTTCGCTTGCATACTGTTCCCCGTTTTTGCGAACCGCTTTTGCTTCACCCGGTTTGCCGCCCGCTTCCTGCAGGGTAAATTCCTGGTATTTCAGATTTACTTTTTGGCCGGTTGCCGCTTCGATCTTCGCGCCAAGTACATTCAACAGATCTTCCGGATAATACCGCTCCATTTTTGCGGGATCATAGGCGTCATCGCCCTGCGGTTCTGCCGCCATCTCCCCGCCGCCATCTCCCCGGACAACTTTCAGGTCCTCGCGGGTAATCGGAGGCACTTCTCTTTCACCCGGTTTGACCGGTACTGGCGTTGGGCGTGCTTCGGCCTTTGCGGGACCAATTGGGATTCCTTTGGGTTCTGGCATAAAAAGTATTTATTTGGCTAATACATGCTTATTTTAACGCGTTATTATAGGTCAGTCAACGCGTTTTGTCAATGCCTGGAATATGGGCAGATATACGGGCGTGACCTGCATTTTCGGTATTAACAGTTATGGCTTGACAAATGGCGAATTTATGTTGTAGGGTGACTAGTCCCACACAGCACGTGGCCCCCGGGAGGGGGCGGGCGGATATACTCTTATAATCCGCCTTGGGCAACGGACATCGACAATCCCAACCAAAGTGTTCCGTCAGGGAACGCTATGGAGGTCAGAATGGACCGCTGGAAAAAGCCGTTGACCCGAGTGCGGGCAACGAACACACCTGCTTTGCGGCGGGTGCGGCCACTACCCATGATCGAGAAGCTGGAACTGCTCCAGATCCGGCTGCTCTACGCATGGGTTCGCATCACGTTCTCGTACAGGAGCTTCCCGGCCGGGAAGTTCATACTGGACAACGACGTCCAGTTCACGCTGGGCACCAAGTCGGGATTTCGTCTGCAGGTCAGGGACAACGGCAACGGCAGCGCCGATGTCCTGCTCTACAGCGAGACGCTGATCCCGTTCTACGCCGACGTCAACTGGACCGAGGACGCCCCAAGGTTCCCGTCGACGCGCTCCGCGCCCGGGTTCCAGGCGGCGCTGGACAACTACAACAGGTGGCGCACCCAGCGGCGCATCCTCATGCAGACCTCTGACCGCACCATCGCATCGCCGCGAACCCCCGACCGCACCCTCGTCTACGACGAGACAGGAACCTTCATGGTCCAGATCGACCGCGACACCTACTACGCGGTTTCGGACGTGAACCCGGACGGCGACGACGACAAGGAGGACGAGAAGGACGAGCATGCGCTCGTCTACGCCATGGGAGGAACCACGGGAAAAACAACGATGCCGGCATCATCGGCGTCAGCTCATGTCATCCAACTGGATGACATCAAGAGAAGGCTGCGCAGATGATGCTTCTTTTTTCAACAACGCAGAATTATAAAACGCCCCGTCATGGGGCGTTTGTGTTTGGCGTGTGTTTGTCCTATTGCTTGAGCGCAAGCGTCTCCTGGATGGAGCAGATGCCTCCGCGGCTGTCGATCTGTGAAAACAGGGCCGGCTGGCTGACGCTGATGATCCAGTACAGGGCGGTCAGGAAAACGAGCGAGAGCATGACGATCGCCAGAAAGAATTCGCCAACGTGCGTGAAGGTAAATACTTTTTCTGTTGCCTGCGGTGTTTCCGGCGTGGTTTCCATCTGCGGCGTTTCCACGTCAGTAAAGCTGTCGATGGTTTCCAGGATTTCGCTTTTCAGGACAGTTGGTTTTTTCGGGGCAGAGGACCCGCGTTTTGTCGCTTTCTTTTTCGTAGGAGCTTTTTTCCTTGCAGCCGGTTTCTTCTTTGCCGTTGTTGCTTTCTTTACGGATTTTTTCGCTGCCGGCTTTTTTTTCGTAGGTTTTTTTTTGGCTGCCATACTCCTCAAAATATATTATGGATTTTTTAAAAAAGGGTGAGACGAAGTGTCGTGCACTGGGCAATAGTATAACCGATTTCCCGGAACCGTGCAAGCCCGCGTAAAAAAAGGACCGAACCGTAGTTCGGTGTGGACGTTACTCGACCGTCAGGTCGACGTCCGGGTCCATCGGCAGCCAGCGGTGAACCGCAAGCTGGCCGTTGCCCACCGGATGAATGCCCATAAGCTCGTTTTCGTTGATGAGCGTCATCTGGTGGAGTGAGCGTTGCCCGAGGCGAATGGGCATTATGGTGAGAGTGCGCCGCATCGACTCTTCCATGCCGGCGAAGGTCTGCGGGTAGTACCATCCACCCGGGAAGAGAAGGCGGCCGTCGGGCGTGAAGTGCCCGCTTCCGATCCGGTACTCGAACGTACTGTTTCCGTCCCGATCGAAGAGACACAACACCTGCGACTCTAGCCGGCCCGTGGTGACCGCAAGCGAACCGTCGCCGTATCTGAACCCCTGTACAGCGATTCCGGCGATTGACGACTTCGTCTGCCAGCTGCCATCGAGCGAGACCACCGTGTTCTGCCGGTTGTGCGGATCATTCCCCGTCAGATGGTTGCTGTACACTTCGCCGTTGACCAGGAACAATCCTCCTTGCTCCACGTACCTGATCGACCTGTTGAATGAGGTGGCGATGAAGTTGGACGGTGATGTGGTGCTGTCGAGGTCGAAGCCCACCATGATGATGCCGCCCTCCGGATGCGCCTGGACGTGGTGGCGGTTGAAGTCGCTCGTCTTGGGGAGTGTGAAATCCCCGTATGTGATGGGTTTGTTCAGCCGTCGGTCCGGCATGACAACTGCACTGCCGTCGAATACGCCGATGACTCGTGCGCCCCCTTTCGGGTAGTGTGTGATTCGGACAGTTCCATCAGGTTTCTTCGTCAGCATCTCGGACATGCCGTACGTCATGATGAATGCGTTTTTTTGGCCGTCTTCCATCCAGCAGGTGAGCCAGCATTGCTGCGTTGCGAACGGGTTCAGGTACGTCCGGACCGGCACGGAGAAGACCGCTTCCCAGTCGTCCCAGATGACCCTCCAGGAGTCGAAGTCGTCGCCGGCAACGCACGCCGGTCGGTTGCTGCCGCTTGGGAAGCAGACCGCACGGATCTCGCCGACCGGCTGTTTCAGCACCGGCGTGAACCGAGTGCTGTCGGGCGCAGCCACGAACAGCTGGTGCATGCCAGAATCGTCCAAACCACCAACTGTGACCGCGCCGTCTTCGGACACCGCAGTCTTGATCTCGCCTTCGGACACCGGAATCCGGCACCTGAACTGTTCATTCGGCAGCAGGTCGGTGTGCTTGCCTTCAAGCGCCAGCAACCCCTGGTTCAGGTGGTGCTTGTCGGTCCGTTTCCACGGGTCGACGGCAGCAGTCACAAGTCTGGACAGAGCGTCCTCTTCGCCACTAGGCATGATTTCTCCTCGTGCACCAAACAGGAATCGGATCACTATGATCGTTTGAGCCCCGGGCCTCTATTAGCCCGAAACCCGCCATATTCCTGCCCGGTTTACCTACCCTTCTTACCGCATCAGGCAGAGAAGTCAAGAAAAGCGCCGTTGATAGGCGCTGTATAGCTTCCGATGTCGTTTTTCAATCTATTGCAGCCAGATCATCAATTCGTCCGGAATATCGTCGATAAAGCGCGACGGCGGGTTTACCTGCACGTTTCCCCAGCGCATACGCTGGCTGGCGAGCACCAGGTATACCCGTTCGATCGCGCGGGTGAGCGCCACGTAGCACAGCCGGCGTTCTTCTTCCATTTCTTTCGGGTCAATGAGCGATCGCGAGTGGGGGAACAGCCCTTCTTCCATGCCAACCACGAACACTACCGGAAATTCCAGCCCTTTGGCCGCATGCACGGTCATGAGCTTCACGACGTTTTCTGATTCGTCCACGTTGTCCTGGTCCATGACGAGCGAGACTTCTTCCAGGAACGCTTCCAGCCCTTCTGCCCCGCGCAAGTTCGCGAATTTCTGCGTGACATTCTTCAACTCCTGCACATTTTCCCATTTTGCCTCTGCTTTTTCCTTTGTCTCCGTGGTGTTGAACAGGTGTTCCTTGTAGCCGATCTCTTTGAGGACCATATCCAGGATCTCCGTGGGGTTCAGCTCTTCCATTTTGTCGCGCACGGTCTTGATGATCTCTGCAAACTGGTAGAACGCCGACAAGCGCGCGTTTTGGATGTCGGGAATGGCCTGTCCTGCCGCTTCTACTATGTTGAATCCGCGTTGTGCGGCGAATTGTTCGATTTTTATCCAGGTGCGGTCGCCGATGCCGCGTGCCGGCGTGTTGGAGATGCGTTCGAGCGCCACCCAGTCGGCCGGGTTGAACATGACGCGAAGGTAGGCGATGGCGTCTTTGATCTCCATGCGTTCGTAAAACCGGATGCCGCCGATGATTTTGTACGGGATGTTGTATTTGAGGAATGCTTCTTCAATTGCGCGGGACTGCGCGTTCGTGCGGTAGAGCACCACATAGCGCGAGAAGTCGATTGCTTTCTTGTTGGCATCCACTTTCTGCTGTAAATCCTGCGCCTCGCGGTTCTGTTCGAACATCTTGGAGCGCATCACGCGTTCCAGGATGCTTTCACCCTCCTGGATCGGCTGCATGTTTTCTTGGTCGGCCGGGTCGGGCTGCGCGTATTCGTCGTTTTCGTATTTCAGTTCCGGCGTGCTGCTGCCTGCTACCTTCCCGTCGCCGGTTTCGATGTTGATGATTTGTTCCACGATGAACCGGCCTTCGGCTTCCTGGTCCTCCACTTCATTAACGATTATTTTTTCGCCGAGGTCATTTTCCGTCCAGAGCACTTTCTTTTTCTGGTTCTTGTTTTTGGCGATCACTGCGTTCGATGCGTCCAGGATGGTCTGGGTGGAGCGGTAGTTCTGCTCGAGCAGGACGACGGTCGCATCCGGGTAGTCCTTTTCAAAGTCGAGGATGTTTCGGATGTCCGCCATGCGCCAGCTGTAAATGGATTGAAAGTCGTCGCCCACAACACAGATGTTCTTGTTGTCGTCTGCCAACAGCGAGACGAGCGTGTATTGCGCCTTGTTCGTGTCCTGGTACTCGTCCACCAAAATGTACTTCCACATCTTTTGGTATTTGGCGAGGATTTCAGGGAATTGCTGGAACAATTCGACCGTCTTCATTATTAAATCGTCAAAATCCAGCGCGTTGGCCTTGTGCAGCTCTTCCTGGTATTTGGGATACACCTTTGCCGCGACTTCGCTGATAGGGTCATCCACGAGTTGTTCAAACTCTTCCGGGCCGATAAGCAGGTTTTTCGCGCTGCTGATTTTCCAGTGGACAGAGTTGGCGGGGATCTGCTTGGTGTCGTATCCCATCTCTTTCATGATTTTCTTGACCAGGCCTTTCTGGTCGTCATCACCGTAGATCACGAAATTGCGTTCAAAACCGAGCGCGGGGATCTCTTTGCGGAGCAGGCGGGCACAGATGGAATGGAACGTGCCCATGACGGGAGTATGCTTCATGTCGCCAAGTAATGCGGACATACGTTCCTTCATGTTCTGCGCTGCTTTGTTAGTGAAGGTAACGGCGAGGATAGTCCATGGTTTCACCCCTTTTTCTGCAATAAGGTAGGCGGTGCGGTGGATCAGGGTGCGCGTTTTGCCCGAACCGGCTCCGGCAAGCACCAACACCGGGCCTTCTGTGGCCTCGGCTGCCTCGCGCTGCATTTCGTTCAGCTCCTTCAATATCAAATCACCCTTAGATACACGTCCAGTGTTTTTTTTGGGGGTAGATTTTTTTGGTTTCGCCTTTTTTGTGGCTTTTTTCTTTGGCATAGTCGACCAATTGTAACACATTACACAGCCGAACATGCAACATTCTTTTTCCCCTACATTGCCTGTAGGACCTGTTCGAATATCTGAAGCGTTTTTTTGAAGTCTTCTTCCGACTCGCTGCCAACTGCGATGCGCACAGACCCCGGTTCGAGTTCAAAATCGGAGAGCCATGTTTTGTCGTGACCAAAACTAGAACCGATTCCGACAGAATCACCGCCTGCTGCTTTTATCGTTTTTATAAATGCTTGTGCATCCGGTACTCTGATATAGAAGAGGCTTACCGCTCCGTCAGGTGCGATAGTCTCAATGAGTTCGTTTTGTTCGTGTTTCGGTAGATTTGGATGGGACACTTCTATTTTTCCTGTGTTATCCAGCTGCTGAGCCAGAGCAACTGCGTTTTTTGCATGCCGGGCCATTATTTCCGGCATTTGTTCTGTAATATCTTTGGGGATTTCCTTTTCTGCAACAGGCTGCAGGTAGGTGCCGATCATTGCACGTACGTTTTTTATCGTTTTGATCTTCTCTTCATCATCTGAATAGGCGATACCGCTCGTAATTTTATCTTTCCCGGCCTGAAAATGTTTTGTACCGCTTTCCACAACCACCGTTTCAACTTCGTGGCCTGCTGTTTCCGATAGCGGATTGAAGAGGGCAGGGGAAGCGAGTGTGTTGTCGATTATAAGAGATACTTTTTCTCTGCTTTGTTTCAATACGTGTTTCACCATTTTTGAAAGATCTTGGATTGTTTCGCGGCGCGGTCGGCCCGTCTCCTGTTCGAGAGCGCGGATAGCGCTGCGGAATACAAATGGGTTATTCCCACGTTTGAATTCTTCAATTACATCTTGAAGCATTCCCTTTGTTTCATTAGAGACGTTTTCGTATCGTTCCTTTTTTTCTATGAAGCGCGAAAGGATTGCCTCCCCAGTGTAATCGTTTTGGTAGCTTTCATTTAGTTTGTCACAGGTTTCAGCCAGTGCATCAATATTTGCGACCTCCATGTTTTTTGAGTTTGCAATGCTTTCCAGAACGACAAGCCGCGGTCGATACTGAGCAGACATTTTTTTAAATTCTTCAGTATCTGCAGAATCAAAGTAGTGGATTGTTATTCCTTTTGCCGCTAACGCTTCGACTACCTCTTTTGTCATGCCGTACACTTCTTTTGCGCACATGACGATATCGCCTGGCCGCAGTTGTTCAGCTTCGATTGTTGTATGAATAGCGGCCATTCCAGAGTTAAACAGAGCGGTATCCGGTACCCCGATCATTTCCGCAAATTCCTCTTCGCGTTTTTGCAATTCCGGGTAGCTGTAACGCGCATACATTTCTACCGGTTCTCCTTTTTTGTATTTGGCTTTTTCATCCTCCCATTGTTTGGGTGAAGAAAATTCGGTTGTGATGCGCCTTTTCATATTATTTCGTCAGTTTGATAATCGGCATGTTCTCGCAGATCTCTTTATCAAGAACAAGTTGTTCAGATGATGAAAAACCTGCCGCTTCTATTCCAGAATCGATTTCGTCTTTTGTTGCATTTCTGAATTGAGCTTCTGCATCCATTGAAACAAGCAGTTTCGCAAGGTCATAATCTTCCTGGGATATTTTCTCTTGCTCGAACCAATCGTTAATTATTTTTCGTGCCTTTGGATAATCCACGTAACCGTTTTCTCCAGCGGTGTGCGTGTAGAGTTCAACTTCAATATAGCTGAATAATGGGTATTCGCGGTTTTCTTCCATCGTCCATTGTTCGCGTATCTGTTCAAGACGGTCCGGAGCGTCCGGGTTGATCATATTTCCCTTGCAGTAAAAGACGCCGCCAGGTTTCAGAACCTTATGCATAACCCGGAAGAGCTGTTCGATTTCACCATGCCTGATCACATTGTATGGCCGGTGGCCGATGATGATGTCGTATGTGTCTTCTCCTTCCAGATGTAGCCAGTCGGCTTCGATAAAATGTTCGTCTTCGAATTTTTCGTCAGCGTATTCGGACAGTGTGTCGAAATGTTCTTTTTTGAAGTCAACAACATACGGCTTGATTCCAAGTTTTTTGCAGAGTGAACGGTATTCGATGGTCGAACCCAGAATGAGCAGCTTTATATCTGGATTTGCCGCAACTAATGGACGGAGTTCCTTTTCCAGGTATTCGAGTTCTTCTTTTGATGGCCGTGCCGGCGGTGGAAATTTGTCCCAAAGTTCGGCGTAGTTCCAGCTGGCTGTTTCTTCTTGCGGTTTGTTCATATGAAATATGTGTTATTAACGCATGTTGAGAGTAGCATTCGTTTGGGATTCTGCAAGTTTTTTTAAATCCCGTTCCTGACGCTCGGGACTAAAACAATGGACCTATTTATATTGCCAGTTTTCCTGGCTTGCTACCCTTAACGTCTGGGCAAAAATCCCACATGTACTTGAACCACACCTTAAATGAACCAGCGATTGTTTGGTTTACAATCACGGTAAAAGAGAAATCTTCTTCCTGGCCGCCCAGTTGTACATCGGCCAGAACATTCACATGATCACCAAAAATATCGATTGCGCTCGGTGTTGAATATTCCTTTGGCAGGAATTTATAGTTATTCGTGACATATTTCAGGATTTCCGGGCATTCTTCAGGCACGCGCGCGTCAAAAAGATGATAGAATTTCATTTTTTTGCGTTGCGCTTCTTTCATAAACGTGGGGAAGTAATCCTTCACGCGTTGATCCAGCCAGCCCCCTTTTGCGGAGATGAAATACGCCGGCTCGCCGATCCGCAGCATATCGCGCATGTAATTCTTCCACCCTTCAGGACCGCGGTAGATATACACTTCATTCTCTTTCGGAGTTGCCCTGTACAGCGTTTCAAGGTCAGGCATGGATTTCTGCAATATGCTTTCCTTTTCTTTGAGTATTTCCATGAGCTTGCCCGGATCGACCGGTTTGAACTGCGTTTCACCCTTCTGCAAAACAGCGATTGCCAGACCCTTTTCCATCATGCGATTGAGTACGTCGTAAATATTGCGGCGATTAATGTTGGTTTTACTCGAAATTGTGGAAACTGAAGCTTCGCCTTGTTTCAGGAGTTCCTCATATATTTGCGCTTCGTTTTTTGACAGGCCGAGGTTTTGGAACAGTTCGATATACATATGGGTAGGGGAATGGGCTGATATTAGCCAAAAGCGGCAGTATCTCCTCTGTGGTGGTATTTGCCACTCACTAAATATGGTATATGATGCGCGGTTCTTTGTCAATGCGATTTCAATATGATTTCGCAGGCAGGGAATGTGAACATCGAAAAATAGAGGAGGAACGAAAATGTTCATCATCCACTTTTTCACGCTCGCAGCGATTGTCATTGCGATGATCTCAACCGTTTACAGCATGAAGGACCGCGACGACAACTACATCCAGCGGTACTTCCCGACACTGGCGGTGTTGACCCTCGCATTGATCTTCTCCATGGGGCTCAAGGCGCATGCGCAGGAATTCGGTTTTAGCCCTGAGGCGCGTTTGGTGGTGCACGGCACCAAGATGCACCACGCCGCGGAAGACACCGGCATCAGTCGTGCGGTTGACCCCGGTGTCGCGTTCTGGTTCGTGGAGCCGAACCTGCTGGATGGGGCTCCCGAAGCGGTCGCGTTCATTGGTCCCAGGTTCGCAGGTGCCGATGGTTGGATCGAGTTCATGGGCGGCGGCCTCGCTTCCCCCGACTCGGACACGCCGTTCGCGCCGGTGTTTGACCTGCGGTACTCGCTAACCGCGATCCCGTGGCTCCACTTCTGGGGCGAAGGGATGGCGACGACGCAGGTGGCCTACACCTTTCAGGAAGTAGACGTCCCGGTGCGCCGCGGCAAACAGGTGTTGATGAAAATCGGCATGGAGTTCGAGGCAGGCAAGGCCTGGCACGGCAGCGGTGGGTCGATCGGCGCCGGACCGCACGTCATCGTGCCGTTCGGCGACCACTTCACCTTGGTCGGCGCGATGCAGGTCCGCTGCAGCAACGACGGTTCTTCCGCTGCCTGTACAGGCCGCGACATTGTGGGCCGCCTCTACGTCGTGCTCGACTTCTAATCGCGCCTAACTTCAGGCGCAACGTCCTGATGCCCGGGACGGAAAACAACGGGCTTCTTTTTTTGCTCTTTTTATGGTGTATTGCTAGGGTGTATATACCCACTAAATTAGTAAATATATTAGTATGAAGTTTCCTTCTATCGCCGAGATCGGCAAAGGCGTTAAACGAGCCGTCGCGCGGTTTCCGTTTGTTTCCATCTTGCTTGTCGTCATGACCGTTATTGGGATGCTACTGGTGGATAACGGCTATTCCAATACAACCGAAGAGATACTTTTTAAAATGCTGCTCGTAGGCGCCATTGCGGTGCCGCTGATGCTTTCCGCAACGCTCTATATGGAGGGACGCGGCAAAGATTACACCACTTCAGTGTCAGTGCAGGCGATCGCGCTTATTCTGACCAGCGGACTGTACTTCATGCTTCTGGGTGACTTGAACGGTGGGACCGCTATCCTATTTCTTACACTCATCAGCGCAGTGCTCTGCGCATTTTTTGTTGCGCCGTTTGTCGGGAAAAAGAACCATGATCATTTTTGGCGGTTTATCGAGATTGTTGGTCTGCGCATTGTTTCTGCGGGCATCTATTTTGGCGCAATGTACCTTGGACTGCTTATTGCGCTTATGGCAGCAGGTTCATTGTTCAATTGGAGCTGGAATCCCGAAGACTTCCTGTTCCGTTTGTGGATTTTCTTTGTCGGCATCCTGGTTTCACACTATATCCTTGCAGGCATCCCGCGCGGCAAGGAGGAGCTGGAAGAACGAAAGGACTCCGCAAGCGTAAAAATGTTCGGCCAATATATTCTGTTAACGTTGTTCGCCGTCTATATGGTGATTTTGTATATCTATTCTGGTGATATTCTTATCTCCGGTGAGTGGCCGGAAGGAGTGCTTGCGTATATGATCATCGGATTTTCCAGCGTTGGCGTGCTTGCCGGCCTGGCGCTGTTCCCTGCCGGGTTTGCCGGAACGAAATGGGTGAAGAAAGCGACGCGCGTGATTTACCTGGCGATCCTGCCGATGACCGGCATGCTGTTTTGGGCCGTACAAAAACGTATTGCTGACTATGGCGTGACCGAACGGCGATATTTTGTTGTGGCGTTTGGCGTTTGGTTGATAGTTATCGCGCTGTATTACATCTTTAGCAAGATGCAGAATCCGAAGGTGCTGTTTTACTCACTTGGGTTATTCCTTCTTGTGGTGTCGTTTGGGCCGTGGGGCGCGCGCGGTTTGTCCGAACGCAGCCAGTTGAATCGGCTGGAAGAGATTCTGGTGAATAACGAAGTGCTTGTGGACGGGAAGGTGATTGTTTCAGACGATATCGTGTTGTCTGATAAAGATAAAACGCAAGTGCGGTCGATCGTGCGGTATCTATCGCAGTATCATGATTACAGTAAGCTTGTTCCATGGTTTGATAATCAGATCACTCGTGATTCTGATGTGCAACATGTGTTAAAGCAGCTTGGTTTTTCCGACAGTGATACAAACCTCTACTATGATACTGTCTATGATGATGCGGAGGAAAATACTTGGCATCACTATGAGATTCAAAACCCGAATCCGTATGTGTTGGACGGATATACGACCATGAGTACGTTTAAATGGGTTAGGCCCGACTCCGGAGGGCTGAAGGATGCGTTTGGGGTGGCTTATCCGCATGTAGTACGATTTGATCCAAAGGAGAATACTCTTACGTTAGAGGAGTATGATGATGAGGTGTTTGTCCTTGATTTGAATGCATTGCTGGAGTCATTGATAAGCGAGAATGGTTTAGACAGCGGGAAAGTTCCTTCATCAGACCTGACGTTGGAGGGTGAGGATTCGGACGTACGACTTCGAATCATTCTTACTGATATATTGTTTGATAAACATGAAGATGGGTTATCAGTAGAGAGAATGGAAGGGTATCTGTTCCGCGGGATGAAGAAATAGGAGGCATTGACATATTATAACCCGTATGGTAGTGTATTCTTGATCTATTTCTGAATTACCTATGGATTCAATTTTCGATATAGCACAGATAATCATCGGCATCCTGCTCATTGCGGCTATATTGCTGCAGCAGAAGGGTGGTGGGCTCGGTTCCGCATTTGGCGGCGGCGAGACGATCGCCAGCACGCGCCGCGGCGCTGAAAAAGGACTTTTTACGATTTCTATAATTTTATCCGCACTATTCCTGGGGCTTGCGGCTCTCCGCATGTTCCTGTAAGTGGATTTACTGAACTGAATGAAAAACCCCATTGGTTTTATTACGCGCAAGAAGCAACAAGACGCGGCAGCGGACGCTGCTGTTGAGGTAGAGCCTCCGCAACAGCCCGAGCAGCTGGTCTTTAAATCCGCCCCGGACCGGAAGTTCCCGACCTGGGCGCATTTCCGTTACGCGACTCGGTTAATGGAGAAGCGCGAACGCATCTTGTTTTGGGCGGCGCTGGCACTGGTTCTTGTTGGATTGCCCGTTTTGGGAGTGCGGTGGTATTTCTCCGCAACAGAGATCGGCCCGGATTACGGTGGTTCCTACACCGAAGGGCTCGTTGGGACTCCGCAATACATCAATCCGTTATTGTCGGCCTATTCTGATGTTGATTCCGACCTTTCGTCGCTGGTGTATTCCGGCCTGTTCCGCACGACAGACGAGCAGAAACTGGAGATGGACTTAATTACGAATTACGTTGTTTCCGACGATAACCTCACCTATACCTTTTTCCTGCGCCACAACGTCAAATGGCATGACGGCGAAACATTGGATGCGGACGACGTGCTGTTCACGGTTGCCGCGATTCAGGATCCGCTGTACCGGAGCCCGCTGCAGTCCGTGCTGAAAGGCGTGGAAGCGAAAAAAGTGGACGACTATACCGTATCACTGACCCTGCCCGAGCCGTTCGCGCCGTTTTTATCCTCGTTGACATTCGGCATTATGCCGCAGCATCTGTGGTTTAACGTCCCGGCGCAGAACATTGCATTTACCGAGTTGAACATCAAGCCGGTCGGAACCGGCCCATACAAGTTTGCGTCACTCACCAAGGAGAAGACCGGCAACATCAAGGATTTCCATGTTGTGCGCAATGACGATTATTACGGCGACCTTCCGTATCTGGATGAAATTACCTTTATCTTTTACTCGGACCCGATGTCTGCGGTTGAAGCGCTGAAGACCAAGAAGGTTGAAGGGCTTGCGTTCTATCCTGCCAGCGAAACAGCGGCGATTGAGAAGAAAAACAGCAGCGTCAATACATACACGCTGCGCATTCCGCAATATACCGCGTTGTTTTTCAACCAGAAGGAAAGCGATATCCTGCACGAAGATGAAGTCCGGTATGCCATTGCGTATTCGATCGACCGCGACCGCATCATCAAAGAAGCGCTGTACGGACAGGGCGAGCCGATTTATGCGCCGATCCTGCCCGGGTACCTCGGGTACAACGCCGATGTCCGCAAGCGCGACTTTAACGTGCAGGCGGCCAAGGGAACGCTGCTGGATGCCGGCTGGGAATGGACGGATAAAGCCAAAAAGCATAATAAAGAAGTACTGGAAAAGCGTGAAGCGATCGCAAACGGCGAGGTTCCGGCAGAAGAACAGCCGCAAGCAGAAGAAGCGCCGGCAACCAATGAGAATGCTGATGCAGAAGAGGACAATTCACTGGAGATGATGCCGCGCGAGAAGGACGGCGTTATCCTGGAGTTTACGATTTCGACCGTTGACCTTCCGGAATACCGCACGACCCTGTCGATTCTGCAGGAAAGCCTGGAAGAGGCAGGCTTTAAGGTGAACGTCGATTTCTACAGCCCGGAAGACATCCAGAACAAAGTGATCAAGACGCGCAGCTATGAAGCGCTGCTGTTCGGCGAGATCGTGGGCAATGACCCGGATCCGTATCCGTTCTGGCATTCCTCGCAGCAGGACCATCCTGGGTTCGCGCTGTCGATTTTCCGCGACACGGAGGTGGATGACCTGCTGGAAGAGGCGCGCACGACTGACGATGAGGAAGAGCGCAAGACGCAGTACGAGCAGTTCCAGGAAAACATTATAGATGATGCACAGGCGGTTTTCCTGTATAATCCCCATTATTCTTATTCGATCCATGACAAGATTCAGGGCGTGAATCCGGTGCAGTACATCTCCGTACCGTCAGACCGGTTTGCTCGCGCCACGCGCTGGTACGTCAAGACCAAGCGCCGCTGGAAATAACCCGGCGCGCCGGGCAACCGGCATACAGGCCGAAGTGGTGAAACGGTAGACACGCAGCGTTCAGGTCGCTGTGGGCGCAAGCTCGTGAGAGTTCAAATCTCTCCTTCGGCACACTCGATCAAAGCAGTGAACGGTGATTCACTGCCACACTACCTAATTAATAATTTTTTGTGTGAATATGACAGAATCGAAAAAACAGAATACTTCGGGTACAAAGAGAACGCATCGCGGCGGCAAGCGCAAGCAGCGTGATCTTTCAAAGAAGTGGAAGAAGGCCCCGAACGCACCTGACGGCAAGCAGCCGCAGAAGTCGCAGAAAGGGCCGCGAAACAAGACCTCGAATAAATTACGCGTGGCCGTGATGGGCGGCGCAGAAGAGGTCGGACGGAATATGACGATGCTGGAATACGGCAACGATATTATTCTGATTGACTGCGGACTGCAGTTTCCCGAGGAGGAGATGCCGGGCATTGACTACATCATCAACGACATGTCCTACCTGAAGGGGAAAGAGAAGAACGTGCGCGGGATTATCATTACCCACGCGCACTACGACCATATCGGCGGCATCCCGCACATTGCGCCGATGCTGCACAACCCGCCGATCTTTTCGGCGCGGCTGACGCTGGGCATCATTGCCAAGCGGCAGGACGACTACCGCGATAAGCCGAAACTGGACCTGCGCGAAGTGGACATCGACGGCAAACTGCAGCTTGGCGATTTCACCGTGGAATTCATCCGCGTGAACCACAGCGTGCCGGATTCGCTGGCGATCGTCGTGCATACGCCGGAAGGCACCATACTGCATACAGGCGACTTCAAGATCGACCTGTCGCCGATCGGCGACCAGGTGACGGATTTCGCCAAACTGACGCGGATTGGGCAGGAAGGCGTCATGGCGATGCTGACTGATTCGACAAACGCGTCAAAGCCGGGGCAGCAGCTCTCTGAAAGCTACATCGGCAAGACGATGCAGGATATGATGTCTGACGTGGACGGCCGCATTATTGTCGGTACGTTTGCGTCCAACCTCAACCGCGTGCAGCAGCTGCTGTGGGCTGCAGAGGAGCTTGAGCGATTTGTCGTGCTGGAAGGATTTTCCATGAAGACGAACGTCGACATCGCAAAACAGCTCGGCTACCTGGATGTACAGAGTAAAACGATTATTACGGCTGAAGAGGCGGTGAAGCTGCCTCCGCATAAAGTGCTGATCGTGTGCACCGGAGCGCAGGGCGAAGAGAATGCGTCGCTTATGCGCATCGCGATGGGCGAGCACCGGTTCTTCAATATTTCGGAGAACGATACGGTGGTATTTTCGTCATCGGTGATTCCCGGCAACGAACGGACGGTACAGAACCTCAAAGACCGGCTTGCGCGGCAGGGCGCCAACGTGGTGCACTACCAGATGATGGACGTGCATGCCGGTGGACACGCGCAGCAGGAAGACCTGAAGCTCATGATCCGCATGGTGCAGCCGAAGTATTACGTCCCGATTGAGGGCAACCATCATTTCCTGCGCGATAATGCGAAAGTTGCGCGTGAGGTTGGCATGAAAGACGAAAATATTTTTGTCGTGTCCAACGGCCAGGTAATGGAATTTGCCGGAGGCGAAGGGATGCTGACCGATGAAATGCTTTCAACAAATTACGTGTTTGTTGACGGCCTGGGCGTGGGCGATGTCTCTGACATCGTGCTGCGCGATAGGCAGATGCTTTCCGAGGACGGCATGTTTATCGTCATTGTGACGGTGGACGGCCAGACCGGAGAGCTGATTGGCAAGCCGGACGTGATTTCACGCGGCTTTATCTACATGAAGGGCAGCAAGTCCCTTGTGGAAGACGCGAAGAAGAAGGTGCACGACATTGTGACTCCTAAAGAAAAGGGAGACGTGCCGAACCCGATGTATATCAAGGACCGCCTGCGCGACCAGCTCGGGCAGTTCCTGTTCGAGAAGACGCAGCGCCGCCCGATGATCCTTCCGGTGGTGGTGGAGGTCTAATTCCAGATTTACTGAAGAGCCGTCCGTGTGGCGGCTCTTTTTGATTTATGGTACAATCGGGCAATGAAACAGCGCATTTTATCGGGGATTCAGCCTTCGGGCGAACTCCACATAGGAAATTACCTGGGGGCAATCCGCCAGTGGGTGGAGATGCAAAAAAAGTATGATAGCTACTTCTGCATCGTGGACCTGCACGCGATTACAGCGCGGCAGGACCCGGAAGAGCTGCGCGCGAATATCCGAAAGACTGCGGCCGTCTACCTGGCGTGCGGCGTTGATCCGAAGCAGTCGGCCATTTTTGTGCAGTCAACCGTGCCGGCGCATGCGGAGCTGGCATGGGTGCTTTCCACCTTTACGCAGATGGGCGAACTGGAACGCATGACGCAGTTTAAGGACAAGGTCGGCAAGCAGAAAAAGGAAGGCGTCGGCGTCGGGCTGTATACCTACCCGGTGCTGATGGCGGCGGACATCCTGTTGTACAAGGCAGATGCCGTGCCGGTGGGTGAGGACCAGAAACAGCACGTGGAGTTGACGCGCAATATTGCCGAGCGGTTCAACAACCATTATGATCGCGAGGTGTTTACCGTGCCGGAGCCGTTTATGCCGAAAGCGGGTGCGCGCATCATGGGGCTGGATGATCCGGCAAACAAGATGTCGAAGAGCGCGGCGAGCGCTAATAATTATATTTCATTGTTTGACGACATGGATGTCGTTCGCAAGAAGATCATGAAGGCGGTCACGGACACGGGTAGCGAGGTAAAGGCGGGCAAGAACAAGCCGGCGCTGACGAATTTGCTCACCATTTACAGCGCTGTCACCGGAACATCGGTTGCTGGCCTGGAAAAGGAATACAACGGCAAGGGTTATGCGGATTTCAAGGCCGGCATGGCGGACGCGGTGATCGCGTGGCTCGAACCGCTGCAGCAGGAAGTGAATTCGTTGCTCAAGGACGAGGGCGAATTGGAGCGCATCTTGGATGACGGCCGCGAGCGCGCGCAGGAAGTGGCATCACAAACATTAGCCGACGTGTACGACACTATCGGCCTAGGATACTGAATAAAAAAAAGTCGTCTTCGAGCCGATTTTTTTATTCCGGAAAGACTATTGTGTCTGCAGTTCGATAACCGCCTGTTCAAACTGGTTGCCGCGGTCTTCGTAGTTGCGGAACACGGAGTAGCTGGGGCTGGCGCAGGAGAGCAGGCAGATCGATCCTTTCGGTGAATTCTTGAACGCGAACGCAACCGCTTCTTTCATGGACTGCGTGTGGATCCGATTGGGTTCGTATTTCAGTTTGAGCAGCTGTTCTTCAATCTGCGCGCCCGAGTCCGGGAAAAAGGCGATATTCGGGATCTGTTTCTGCGTGATTAATAACGCCAGCTGACTAAAATCATACCCGCGGTTAAGTCCGCCGAGGATGATTGTGCCGACATTTTCCAATGCGTTGATCGCGGCGATGGTCGCTTCCGGCGTGGTGGCGAGGGAATCGTTATAAAACGTTACGCCGTTGACGGTGCCAACGAGCGCCAGCCGGTGCGGCAGTGGAGTGAACGTAACGATGCCCTGCTTGATCGCATTCATGGCAATGTCCATATAGGAAGTGACGGCCACGGCGGCCATGATGTTTTCCACGTTGTGGTCTCCCTTTAGCTGGATTTCGCTGCGGTGCACCAGCTCCAGGTTGCCGAGCATGACGGTGGAATCCTGCGTGTGCGGCCCCTGCATGTCCGGGTAAAATATCTTGGTTGCCTGAGACTGCTGGACGCGCTGAAGCAGTTCGCCGTACGCCTGGTTGGCGATTACCACCTGTTCCGGCTTCTGCTTCATGGTGATGTTCATTTTGTCCGCGTAGTACTGCTGCACGTCGCCGTGATAGTCGAGATGTTCGGGAAACAGGTTGGTGATAACCGCGATCTCCGGCCCTTTGTTGATGCGGCTCAACTGATAGCTCGACATTTCAAATACGAAAATATCTTCTTTGTCATTATGTCGCGACAGTTCCGCAAGCGCCGGGTAGCCGATATTGCCCACCAGGTACGCGTGTTTCCCCGCAGTGGTGAGGATGTTATGGATAATCGATGCAGTCGTGCTTTTGCCTTTGGAGCCGGTTACGCCGATCACCATGCCGGCGCAGTCGTCCATGAAAATGTTGGTGGAGGTCGTAACCGCGCGGGCGGTTGCCAGGAGCGGGTCATTCGGCGGGATGCCGGGTGATACAATCACAAGGTCCCACTGCTCGAGTGAGGCGGGATAGTTCGGGCCGTAGAGCGGCTGCGTGCCGTTTGGCAGGGCGATGTCCAGCACTTGCCTGTCGGCAACGCTTAACGTCGCAGACGGATAGAGCTGGTTGAGGTAGTACGCGGCAGAAATGCCTTCGCGGCCCCCCCCAAGGATGAGAATGTTTTTATTGTTGAGATAGTTCGATGGCATCGAATGTGGTTAAGAATTCGTCAGGGAGGGCATGTTCGTCAGAGACGGAGAAAACGGCCTTCCGCACGTCTTCCACGTCATCCAGGCTGACGCTCGACAGCGTCCGGACATGCGTCATAACCGCGTCATTGTCGAAATTCTCGACATCGCCAAGCATGCTGAACGCCACACGGACCTCTTCAGGCGTACCGACGCAGTCAAATGGCTTGTGGTCTTTAACGCCCAGCAGCTCTTCGTAGACCGGGATGAGCGATTCGTCATCCAGCGGGTTGTTGCCGAACGCTTTGATCAGGTCCTGCTTGGGCATGAACGGCGCGAGCATCAGGAACACGAACGCGCACTTGGGGCATTGGCAGC
This sequence comes from Candidatus Kerfeldbacteria bacterium, assembly GCA_043813585.1. Classification (GTDB taxonomy): domain Bacteria; phylum Patescibacteriota; class Patescibacteriia; order UBA9570; family XYC2-FULL-38-9; genus JBDRKW01. The sequence goes on along the minus strand of JBDRKW010000006.1, from coordinate 184,428 downwards.
ACCAGAGCGACTCGGCGCGCTCTTCCAGCCGGAAATTCCTGTTGCAGCTGGTAAAGCGGGGGAGCCATTCTGCCGCGTATTCACTGAACAGTTTCGCGATCTGTATTTCATGGAGCGGCCGCAGTAGGCTGAAGTATTCAATGTCCGGCGTGATGTACGTTGTCACATACCCGCGCAGCAGCTGTTCGAACTCGTAGCTTTTGCTCCACTGGTGGTTGATGGTTTCGCCGAGGTACTGCACGTTGCCTTCGTTCGAACTGTGTTCGTTGGAAACGATGACATACCGGTTTCCGGTGAGCGCTGCCGTTGCCAGTGCGGTAAACGCGTAGATGGCGGATACTGGCACGTGGCCGTTGTAGGCGTCTTGCTTATTCAGCGCAAGCAGTTTCGGGTCAATTGTGCGTTTGACGATGAAATGCTCTTCACCGATGCGTTCGGCCTGCTGTTCAATGATTTCATGGCTGCCCAGGGCAAAAGTGGAAAACGGCTTTTCCAGTTGCTTCAGCAGCGTGATGGTGAGCAGCGAGTCTTTTCCGCCGCCGAGCGGAACCAGGGACGTGTCATCGACGCTGGCCGCATGCGGATCCAGCGCCACGGTTGCGGTCGCTGGAAACTGTACCAGGCCGCGGAAATCGATTTCGTTCTTGTAGAAAAATTCGCCCAGGCCTTTGGTGTACACGGTATTCCAGAAATCGGCCTGTTCGCGCGTAAGCATGCCGGATTCCACTTCGATCTTTTTCGGGCAGTACGCTTTCCAGTAGCTGATGCCGAGGATCAGGTGGAGGCAGAACAGCAGCCGTTTGAACACCTCGGGGTTATTATCCAGTGCGACCGTTTCGGCAGGGAACTCCAGAGTTTCTGTGAACGTCAGTTCGTTGCCGTATGAATAGGTAAACGTGGCCGTATTCGTGCCGTGGTCGAAGTTATACTCTTTGAAGATAAATGGTTGTTCGCTGCGTATTGTCATTATTGTATGCCTAAATCGTGAAGGGTCACCAGGGTGAGGTCTTCGCGTATCACGTCTGCGCCCGCAAATGCGTCATGGTCTTTCAGGAATTTATCCGGAATGGCCACGCAGCGCATGCCGGCAGCTTTCACCGACTGCACGCCTTTGGGCGAGTCCTCGATGCCGACGCACCGCTCCGGTTCAACATTTAAACGCTTGGCCACTTCCAAATAGACATCCGGTGCCGGTTTTGGATGTTTCACCATGTCGCCGGACATGGTGGATTCAAAATGGTCGTACAGCTTGAATTCCGTGATTGCGTGTTCTATCAGGTCGGGACGGGCGCCGGACGCCAGCCCGCGCCGTACATCGGTTTCCATAATCTGCTTCATCAGATCCATATAGCCGTCCACCAGCCGCAGGTTGTTCTGGTACCCGACTTTCACGCGGTCGATGATGGTGGTGATCACTTTTTCGGGCGGCCAATCGCTGCCAAGGCCGAGGTCGTCCTTGATGAACTGGCCGGAAAACTGCTGGCTCGTTCCCATGAGCATTTCGCGGATGCCTGAAGAATATTCCTTCCCGTGTTCCCGGTAAAATTCGATCATCGCATCGTACCAGATCTGTTCCGAGTGGATGACGACGCCGTCGAGGTCGAAGATGACTGCCTTAGTGTTCATGGCTCGGCTATTTTTTCGGTACGAGTAATGATTTGCCTTCCATCTCGCCGGGGATATCTATGTTAAGCAGGTCCAGAATGGTCGGCGCAATGTCCTTGAGAGCGCCGGTTTCGCGGATGCGCACGTTTTTATTCTCGTCATCAATATAGATGAACGGCACGAAGCTGTCCGTATGCTGGGTATGCGGCATGTCGTGTTCCGGATCCCACATGACTTCCGCGTCGCCGTGGTCGGCGGTGATGAGCAGGATGCCGTTTTGTTTTTTTAACTCCTCTCGGATGAGCCCGATGGCGCGGTCAATGGCCTGGCAGGCGCGAATGGCGGCTTCCTGGTTGCCTGTATGGCCGACCATGTCCGCGTTGCAGATATTCGTGAAGATAACGTCGTATTTTTTCTCCTGCAGCTGCACTACAATGTTCTCCGCAATAGGCACGGCCTGCATCTCCGGTTTTTCATCAAAGGTGTTGACCTTGTCGGAAGGGATCAGGTGGCGTTCTTCGCCTTCAAACGGGCCTTCCTGCATGGCGTTGAAGATTTTCGTGAGGTAGGCCCATTTTTCCGTTTCGGTTACGCGGTACTGCATGAGGCCTTCGCGCGCCAGCACCTCGCCGAGGATATTCCGCATTTTTAGCTCTTCGCGATCGAACGCGGTCAGGCTCGGCATGCCGTCGTAGTAGGGCATGGTGGCAATGTAGAAGATGCCCGGGTGGACTTCGCGGTGGAATTCATCAAAGTCCGGCTCCACCAGCGCCTGCGTGATTTCGATTTCGCGGTCAACGCGGTAGTTGAAGTTGATCACCGCATCGTTGTCTTTGAATATGCCGTTTTTGTCGATGATTGTCGGCTTTAACTGTTCGTCGGTTTCGTTTTCGCGCCGCGCCAGTTCGATGGCGGCGTAGATGTTTTTGGCTTCGCGCTTTGCCTTTCCCTGGGTGAGCAGGTCGTATGCGACATTGATCCGGTCCCAGTTGTGATCGCGGTCCATCACCCACCAGCGGCCCTGCACGGAGGCGATAATGCCTACGCCGGTTTCTTTCATTTTTTCTTCGAGCCGGTTTACGTATGTGGGCAGGGAAGTGGGCGAAGAATCCCGTCCGTCGGAAAAAATATGGATATAGACCTGTTCTTTGGTGAGCCCTTCTTTGGCGGCCATTTCAAGAAGCGCATGGCAGAGCGTATCGTACGAATGCACGCCCGCGTTGGATAACAAACCAAACAGATGCAGCCGCGAACCTCTTTCTTTCGCGTGACGAATCGCCTTAAGGTAGGCTTCATTTTTGAAAATTGACCCCGTATCAAGCGCCTGCTGCACCTGCATCTGCGGCAGAACGACATTGCGTCCGGCCCCGATAATCAGGTGGCCCATTTCGCTTGAACCCTGGTGGCCCGGCTCCAGCCCTACGTGTTCTCCGGCAGCGCCGATCGGCCCGTTGGGGTAGGTTGCAAGCAGTTTGTCGATATTCGGAGTGTCAGCAAGATAGATGGCGTTGTGCGCGTCATCCTCCCCAATGCCCCAGCCGTCGAGAATGGCTAATACCAGCGGTCGTTTTACGGTCATATGAAATGGAATTTGAATAAATTATCCTGATTTAGGGTACCAGAATGCAAGCCGGCTGTCATCTTTTTCGTATGCCGCCGTTACTTCAGCATTTTCAAGACGGAGTGTGTGACTTTTTTATTTGTCGCGACAATGCTGCGGTCTTCGATGGTAATCGGTTTACCTTCGAGGTTTACGATTTCACCGCCGGATCCTTCGACGATCGGCCAGGCAGCAACAAAGTCCCAGAGTTGCAGGTTGATGCTGATGTAGAAGTCGAGCCCGCCGCGGGCGACATTTGTGCAGTCGTAGGCGGCGCAGTAGTGGATACGCGAGGCTGCGGTCTTCATTACAAGGCCTGGAAATGATTTAAGGAAGCGTTTGCGGGAGGCATCAGTGTAGCTGAAGCCGAACGAGAATTTGCTTTCTTTCAGTGATGTTGTTTTTGAAACAGTGCAGCGAACCGGTTTTTTATTGCCGCGTTTCATCAGCGTATTATTTCCTGCTTCTGCCCAGTAGCGTTCGCTAAGCGCAGGGTGGTCGATCACACCGAGTACGGGCTTGCTGTTCTTCAACAAGCCAATTGCAATGCTGAAGGTCGGCAGGCCCATGGCGTAATTCATCGTGCCATCAATGGGGTCAATGACCCATACGTATTCTGATTGTTTTGTTGCTTCTACATCATCCAGCTCTTCTGAAACGATGCCGTGGTCAGGGAATTTGTTCTTGATCATTTTGCGAATTGCTCTATCCGCTTTTACATCAGCGATCGTGACCGGATCGCGCCAGTTGGTTTTCGTGCGTACATGGTTCTTTTTGCGCCAATACTTCAACGCGATGCGCGACGCTGCATCAGCAGCCTTCATGGCGGTTTGAAGCTCCTTGTTCATGTTTTGAAGTGTACCATAGCCGCAGGCAAAATCGAACATGCAGCGTTGACAGGAGGCCGTTGTTTTATTATGGTATGCGCACTTGAAAACTCGAATTCCGGGAGGATTTGAACATGACTGCAGTGTATCGCGGGATTCTTTCGCTGTTGAGCTCCGTGATCGACCAGTTCAAGTCCTTCAGGGACGAGGACATCGGGGTAGCCATTAGGGCGCTGATCGCGGAGAAGATGATGATGTCGGTCGTACGGCCGCGCCGGTATGCGATGTACGGGGATCTGTTCAGAACATTGGACAGGATGAGCGATGCCGAGATTGGTTTCGCCGTCCGTACCATGATGACGGCGTCCAAAGTGCTGCTGAGTGAGATTCGTTCTGCCGGCGGCACGGAGGAAGACATTCTGCGCATGTTCTTCGACTACCGGCTGATCGAGCGGATCGCCACCACGGTGGTGAACTTCGCCGACGAGATGGAGCACGGTAATGCCGGGCCGCAAAGTCCGTTTGCCGAAGGCGGAGCATGCGGCAGGCAGAAGTCCAGGCCCCGCAAGCCGCGGCTGAAGGTGCTTGCTCCGGCCACGCGGTTGCGTTCCACCGTGTTTCCGGACCTGTTCCGGCCTTCGGAGCAGAAGACGTTCGCTGCCGCGCTGCACGAGGCGGGCGTGCGGATGGAACCCGGCTCCATGGTGTCGGAGCAGCAGTTCCCGCTGAACGTCGGCAACACCTGCCGCGGTGATGCGCCGTACCAGATGGCGCTGGTGGAGTTCGACCGCAGCCTGAACTTCGAGGCGATGCTCGCCGCCCTGCGGCGTCAGGGGCTTGCGCGTCCGACGCTGGGAGACGCGTTGTTCTTCATGCGGCGCTACCGCACGCACGCAACCGGCGAGGTGCTGGTTCCCTGCGAGCGGTGGGAAGGGTCGCACGGCGACGCGTACGTGCCGTTCTTCGTTCCGGATGACGACGGGCGCGAGTGGACCATCAAGTACTGGAACATCGCCCGTGAGATCGAGAACGGCGTGCAGGTTCTGGCGCGCTCTCCGGCGGAGTGCGCAGAGGATGTGAATTGACCGGCAACACAGCATCGCTGCGTTCGCCGGATTTTTTTACGTTGACCCTGCCTCCGGATGACGATATGATAGGTGAAACTCGGGATGATGAGCGGAGGTGAGTTGTGTCATCCAACCCGAAAGAGTTCCTTTACATCGCAACAGAGGTGTTGCGCGCGATCGAGAAGATCGACGACGCGAAGCTCGGCCACTCGGTGCGGGTACTGCATCGGAGCATTCTCGGGACCGGCAGCGAGGCGCTCGGCCTGGTGATCAACCAGGTCATCCTGTCCCATCGCCGGATCACGGACCCCTTCTTCAACCGCGGCGCTTTGGCCGTCGGGCTGCACGTGAAGGAGTTTATCGGCGCGGGGTACGCGTTCGTGGACGAGTTCGCCCGAGTGGGCGGGACAGACGAGGATTATTTCGCGTTTGTCCATAACGAGCGGCTCATGCGCAAGCTTGCACGCATGATCATCCGCAACCGCGATAAGTGGCAACTCCACGAGACGGAGATGGAGGTGTCGCTCGATCAGAAGGTGGAGGCAGGACCGGACGTGCCGCCAGAGGTTCCGCGGTGGCGCCCGAAGAAGCGTGTGCGCCATGATGTAGTCATCGCGCCTTCGCAGCCGGAGATCGTGCTCACGGAGCGCGACACGGACAGCCAGGAGACCTGGGATGATGATGACTACACGCTGGTTGTCAACTACAACCTGACGCCCAGAGAGCTGATTGCACGCGGGCAGTTCGTCTATGTCGATCCCAAACTCAACACGAGCCGCCTGGAGTCCCACGGCGACGGCGATGGCCGCGTCGTGCGCGAGCTCGTAATTGTTCAGCTGGACCGGCCTGCGACCTCGGGCGAGATCCAGGCGGAGATTTCCGACCGGAAGCTCCGCATGGCCGACCTGGAAGAGCTGATCTCGTTTGGCCTGTCGCTCCATGACCTGACGCATGACCGGCCGATCACGATCTTCGCCAAGCTGGGCGGCAACCGGAGGCACGCAGTGAACCTTACCCAGGACGGGAAGAAGCGCATGCTTACGGTCGGCAGGGCAGCCACCACATGGGATTCCGGCTGGCGGTTTTTGACGGCACGCGCGCCGTCGTTCTCTGACGAAGACCTGCAGCGCTGGACCGGAGACCCGGACGAGACACCGCCCGTCATCATCGACTGACCCATCTGGAATGGAGGAACATCCGGCTGGGCTTTTTTTTACTTTGATACCGGAATTTGGTAAAATAGAATCGGTAAATAAGCAATACATATGAAAAAAACACTAAAAGTATCGGCGGTCGCAACTGGCGTGGTAGCTTTTATTTTAAGCTCCACTGCCGTGTATGCGGCTGCGCATGACGTGACGTCACTGCTGGGTGGGGCGCCCGGCGACATGTTTGTCGTCAATGGCATCATGAAAATGGAACAGTTGAAAGTAAAGGGGAAGATCGTCAATCCGGCCAAGACCAAAGGCGGTGCCAACAAGGCAGTGATCGTGGATGATAAGCTCCGCGTGAACAAGGACCTGCGCGCAGAGGGCGACATTATCGTGGCAGACGGGAAGACGGTTGACGGCGTTGATGTTTCTGCGTTGAAGGTTGCAGACATCAACGACCTGACCGCGACCGCAGCAGAACTGAACGTGACGAAAAACGGCGTGGATTTTTCGGAAATACTCGGTTCGGTTTCGAACGCGCAGGTGCCGGATTCGATTACAGTAGCTAAATACCTTCCGTTGCTTGGCGGAACCATGACCGGGTCTATCAACCTGGGCGGGAATAATATTTCGAACGGCGGTACGATAGCCGGTACGTTCGAGGGCGACCTGACGGGCAACGTAACCGGAAATGTCACGGGGAATGTCACCGGAAACGCGGGTACGGTAACGAACGGCGTGTATACCACCGGTTCGTACGCGAATCCGGCGTGGATCGCCTCGCTTTCCCCGGCAAAGCTTTCCACCGGGACCATGACCGGGGATTTGACCGTGAACGGCGATTTTGACGCTGACGGGACGATTAATCTGGGAACGGCCGGCGGTTCGGCAGATGTCATTGCGCGCGGCGACCTTACAGTGAACGAAAATTTTGATGTGAACGGAACCACCAATTTTGACGGAGACGTCACCATCGATAGCGGGTATCTGTGGGCGAAAGACAGTTTTTTCCAGATTTATACCACGCAGCCGGGTGACGACATAGGTTTAACTGCCATTTCTGATGCGACCTACAGCGGAGACATCGTTCTGAACGGCAACATGCTGTATGTCAACGGGTACCGCGGCAACGTCGGCATCGGCACGGACGACCCGGATTCGGGCTACCTGCTGGACGTGAAGCACGGCGGCGCGACTACGGACAATGTGTATGTGAAGGTGCAGGGCAACCGGGAAGCGGGTATTGTCATCAATTCCGGCAGCGGATACGACAGCATCCTGAATTTCAAGCACGCCGGCGTCAGCTACGCGACACTGACGCTTGATACCGGCAATGACCTGAAAATTCTCAACAACAACGGCGCCGGCATGACGATTTCCGGGAATAACGTCGGCATCAACACGCCGAACCCGCAAAGTGCGCTGCATGTCGGCAGCGACCAGTACGCCCAGTTTGAGCGGAACGGCGGCGGAGCGCCAACTGCAGCAGACTGCGATGACGATGACGAGCGCGGCCGGCTGTACATCGACACCAGCAATAACCGGCTGTACATCTGCAACGGCGGGACGCGGTTATGGGATTATATTTCTCTGACTGATTAAGCATAACGTACTAAACTATGAAGCGAACGTTCGCGATTGGCATCGGAGTGTGCGCGGCAGTATTCCTGCTTGTCCGCGCAGATGCGACAAACGCAGCGGCAAAGGTCTACTTTGCCCAGGAAAAAGAAACGCTGGCAACCACCCTGTATCCGGTGTATGAGATGGGCCTCAAAGGCCAGGATTTAAAGGAATTCAAACCGGGCGGCAGCAGCCTGAATGCGCCTGAAGGGATCGCTATCGCGCCTGCGGGCAACAAGATCGCGATGGCATCGCCTGCCGGGATCTATGAACTACTCATCATGAACGCTAATGGAACTGGCAAGACCTACCTTAATGACGCAGGGCTTGGCGCTGACCACATGGTATCCTGGGCGCCGGGTTCCACTGAAATGGCATTTACGCGCGAATCATATGAACTGAATGAATTTATTGGCAAGATTTATCTTGTAGGGACGAATGGCAAAAATACGAGTCTTGTGCTGATTGACAATCCGAAACTGAAGCACGCATACAACCCATCCTACGCGCCCGGCGGCAACCGTCTTGTGTTTGAAGGCGTGAACTTGAACGGCATCCATAACATTTATACGGTCAAGACAGACGGCACGCGCATGAAGAAGCTGACCAAGTGCACAAAGGGCTGCCTCGAGCCGCGTTTTTCTCCGAATGGAAAGAGGATCGCGTTTATCAAGCGGTACAAGAAGCAGTACCACCTGTACACCATGAAGAAGGACGGATCGTCAAAGAAACAGCTGACCTCCAACGCGAAAGCGCGCACGCCGTACTATTCCCCGAACGGCAAAAAAATCTTTTACTCATTCAAAAAGAAAGGAGAAGTGGATTTCGAGATCTATTCCCTGCGCCTGCGCGACAAGAATAAGAAGCGATTAACAGACAACGGCGTGGATGACCTGCGGCCGACGGTGGGCGAACTGAATTAACGGGAACAAAAAAATACGGGAAACGCTTCCCCGTATTTTTTTTAACCTCTAATGATTTGTAGTACCTCTGCCGCTTTTTCGTCGCGCAATTCTGGCGTGTTCGCTTCCAGGTTCAGCCGCAGCACCGGTTCGGTATTTGACGGCCGCACGTTGAACCAATAGTCGTCGTATTCGAACGTGACACCGTCAAGCTCGGTTATTTTCGCGTCAGCATATTTTTCCTTCACCCGCGCAATGGCCGCGTCCTTGTCATCCACCTCTGAATTCGTTTCTTCAATGGCGAAATATTTTTGGAATTCTGCCAATAGTTCGGAAAACGGCTTGTCTGTTTCGGACAGCATCTCCAATACAATGAGTGACGTGATAAGCCCGCTGTCCGCGCGGTAGTTGTCCTTGAAGTAGTAGTGGCCCGAGTGCTCGGTCGCAAATACCGCACCGGTTTCGGCCATAGTTTTTTTGATGAACGAATGGCCAACGCGTTCTATCACCGCCGTGCCGCCGTTTTTTTCAATTGTTTCCGGCACGATCTTGCTCGACACCGCGTTATAAATAATGGTCGCGCCGGGGTTTTTTTTCAGCATGTTTTTGGCGACCATCGCGCCGACAAACGATGCGCTTACGCGGCTGCCTTTTTCATCAATGAAGAAGACACGGTCTGCATCTCCGTCAAACGCCAGACCGATGTCTGCACCTTCCTTTTTAACCGCCTCGATCAGGTCTGCGACATTTTCCGATTTAATCGGGTTTGGTTCATGGTTGGGCATGGTGCCGTCCAGCTCGAAATAGAGCGGGATGACTTCGCATGGCAGGTGTTCAAACAGCTTTGGCGCAACATATCCGCCCATGCCGTTGCCCGCGTCAATTGCCACTTTAAACGGCTTGATCTTGGATACGTCCACGAGCGAGAGCGCATGCGCGATATATTCGTCAATGACGTTTTTGTCGCTTCGTGTGCCGGGCGTGCTGCTTTCTTTCCATAATTCTTTTTCGAGAATATCACGGATGTCCTGCAGGCCGGATTCCAAGCCGATGGGAACCGCGCCCGCGTTGGTGAGCTTCAGCCCGTTCCACTGCGCCGGGTTGTGCGACGCGGTAAACATCACACACGGCAACTCATACTTGCCGGCGGCATAGTAACTTGCGTCAGTCGGGATTAGCCCCAAAAAAGTGACATTTTTCCCGGTGCTCATCACCCCAGATGCAAACGCCTCTGCAAGCGGCAGAGACGTGTTTCGCATGTCGTGGCCAACCATGACAGTGTCAGCTTCGACAAACGTTGCAAATGCTTTTCCAAGTTTGGTGACGAGATCTTCGTTTAGGTCATCGGGTACGACTCCGCGGATGTCATACGCTTTGAAGATTGCGTCCAGGTTCATGCATTAAAGGGTTACTTTTTCTTTTTAGCCGTTCCCCCTTTTTTATTTGCTTTGGCTTTCTTTGCTTTTTTTTCAGCGAGCTTCATGCAGCAGTAGTGAGTAATAGCACCAACACCCCAGATAGCAGCCAGTAAACCAATCAGTCCGCCGATAACAGGGATATAGTACAGGATCGACAGAATTGCGAAACCGATAACAAATGACAGCAACATGTATGATCGTTCATCTTCGACCTTGTCGCGTGAAAGGATCAGGCGGCCCAGCATATAACCAGCAACAATTCGGCCGAATAGCAGCAGCAGCCAATACGCGAACATCAACATCAGTGAGAGTGGAATGCCGATGAGAGTCATCATTAGGATCACTCCAACAATTGGGGCGACGAAGAACAGCAGTGCGCCTTTCATCCAGCTCATGCCGGCGTGCTCTGTCATGACGTCTGTGACTTTCGTCATCCATTTTGGTGCGACGAGGATTGAAAGAAGTCCGATGATTCCGAAGAACAGGAAGGACATGAGCCATCTTCCCATGCGTGCTCCGGGATTGAAGAAAGCGCTGTCGTATTTTTTTGTATATGTACCTTTCTCGCTTTGATCAAATTCTTGATAGGTATAGGTGACCATGTCGCCGCCTTCTGCAACTTTACTGATTTGCGGTGCGTTTGGTCCCTTAACCTCCGCTTCTCCCATAAATACGGCGTTGTCACCGATGACTACGCTGTTTGCTTCAATAGAAATTTCATCGTTGAATGTTCCATTTAGGAATACTGTGTCTCCGGATATTGCGAGTTTTCCCATTACTTCGCCATCGATCTGTATGGTCGCACCAGCTGCATTCATGTGGCCTCCGACCATTCCATTTTCCGTAAGACGTATACTGTTGCCGAGAGCGACGACGTTTCGCCCGACGTTGTCATCAATTTCTATGTAGTTACCGGCAATTCGTGCTGATCCTGCGACAGGACCTTCGATCGTTACTGCATTTGCTGCTGAAAAGAGATCTCCCATGACCGCGTCTACCACTGTAACGGTTTGTCCAAAAGCAAATACGTCCGACCCGGAATCGTCTGCGACAAGCGGGCTCATTCCAGCCATCAGGTGCAGGCCGGCGACGGTAAAGTCAGTCTCTTCAGTGGAACCGTTGACCTTCCAGTCAGTATTTTTAGTGACTTTGTAGTCTTTCTTGTTCTCCTCCTTATCTATTTTAACCTCGTCTTCTGTTGCTGTGACGGTTGTGTCTTCGTCAGTAGCCGTTAGTTCCGGCTGAGCCAGGACGGCTGGCGCGAAAAATGCGCTTGCCAAAATAATAACCCCTGCAATTGGAAGGGTTATGCCGTACATTTGTTTTTTGACCTCCATGTTTTGTATTTAGATTTTATTATTTAACCTAATGTATTATACAAGTTTTCCGTTTTCAATTCAACTTTCCGGGGAAAGAACCGTGACGATGTTCTGGCCGTTTCGGCGCGCCACATGCATGCCGTTTGTTTCGTAGTATTGGTCAATAACAGTTAGACCGGTCTTCTTTGCCAGGCGTTTCAGCTCGCCCGGCGTAAATGCATGGTAATACCGCGATGCAAGGAGATGCTGTTTTTGGTCGTACCACGGGATGAACATGTCGTTCCAGTCCAGCTCGTTCATCCGCAGCGCCGTTTGCAGGTTGAACTTCCATCGGCGCACTGCAAAGCGCATCTGCCGCAGGTTCCAGTTGGTCATTATGATGAATCCGTGCCGCTTGGTAATGCGCTTGGCTTCTTCCAGTGCCTGCTGCCGAAGTTCGTCGGACGGAATATGGTGGAGGCTCGCGATCATCAGCACGTGGTCGAAGGTTTGGTCTTCGAACCCGGTGCGCAGCATGTTGCCGACGCGGAAGTCATTGCCCGGCCGCTGTTCACGTGCAATCGCGATGAGCTTGTCCGACACGTCGAGCCCGACATATTTTGCCTTGATTTGATTGACCAGATCAGCTACCCTCCCATTACCGCAGCCAAGGTCCAGCACCAGCTCTTCCGGCTTTACATATTGGTCGATGAGGAAATCGACCTCGTACCACTGGTTGAGCCGGGTTTGCGCAAAGTGGTCTGATATCGTGTCGTAATCAGCCTCTATCTGGCTCATCAAGCGTTCTGCGGTTTTACCATCCATATGTCTGATGCGTTAAAAAAAATTATTGAGTTGGCCATCAAGCGCGGCGTTGCGTCGCCGCAGCAGCTTAAGGCTGTAAAAGCGGTGGTGGCCAAGGAATACGGAACCAGCATGGCTCCCAACTCTTCAATACTAGCAAAATACCGCGAAATGATAAACGCGGGGGAGCTGGAGAAGGATGGCGCGATATGGACGCTGTTTTCCAAGCGGATCGTGCGGAATTTGTCCGGCGTTGCGGTGATTACCGTACTGACCGAGCCGTATTCTTGCCCTGGCAAGTGCGTGTACTGCCCGTCCGAGCAGGGAATGCCGAAATCGTACCTGTCCAACGAACCGGGTGCGGCGCGGGCGTTGCGCCATCAGTTTGATCCGTTTAGCCAGGTGGAGGCGCGGCTGAAGGCGTTGGACGCAAACGGCCATGTGACGGATAAATGTGAGCTGATTGTTTTGGGCGGGTCGTGGTCTGCGTATCCGCATGAATACCAGACCTGGTTTATCAAGCGGTGTTATGATGCGTTTAATAGTTGCGTGGCGCGGGATATCGAGGAAGCGAAGATGCTGAATGAAACTGCGCAGCACCGCGTGATCGGGCTGACGCTTGAAACCCGTCCGGATTTAATTGATGAAGAAGAGGTACGGCGGATGCGTGTGCTTGGGTGCACGCGGGTGCAGCTTGGGGTGCAGACGACTGACGAGGAAGTATTGCAGCTGGTGCGCCGCGAGCAGACGAATGAAGATGCGGTTCGGGCGACGCGGCTGCTGAAGGAAGCGGGCATGAAGGTTTCGCACCATTATATGCAGGGGCTGCCGGGCGCGACCATTGAGAAGGACCTGAAGACGATTGTTGACGCGTTTTGCACGCCGGATTTCCAGCCGGACCATATTAAGATCTATCCGACTGTTGTTACTGGAAACTCCGTATTGTATCAGTGGTGGAAAGATGGTTCGTATACGCCGTATGCGCAGGAGTCACTGGAGTATTTATTGGTGGAAATTAAAAAGCTCGTACCGGAGTGGGTGCGCATTGAACGGCTGGTGCGGGACATCCCGAGCAGTTCGATTTACGCGGGGAACCGGAAAACGAATCTGCGGCAGATGATGAAGCGCCAGGGCGTGCAGTGCCGGTGCATCCGGTGCCGGGAACCCGGCGACGTGTCGGTTGCGCTGGAGGATTTGGAGCTGGTCCGGCGCGGGTATGACGCGTCCGGCGGGCGCGAAGTTTTTTTGAGCTATGAGTCACCGGATAAGGAGATTATGTATGCGTTTGCGCGGCTCCGTTTGCAGAATATTGGAAAGCACTGGATTCCCGAATTGCAGGATGCAGCGCTTATCCGCGAGGTGCACACCTACGGGCGGATGGCGAAGATTGATTCGGGCGAACATTCGGTGCAGCATGTCGGCATGGGCCAGCAGTTGATGGAAGATGCGGAAGAGATCGCGCGGCACGCGGGGTATACAAAAATCGCGGTCATTGCGGGCGTCGGCGTGCGCGAATATTTTAGGAATAAATGCGGGTACCGCCTGGAAGGCGAGTATATGGTAAAGGATATTTAGAACCGGCGAGGTTTGAGTAAAAAAAGATGGACGATATTGTAGGGTCGTCCGTCCCTTTTTTATATGCTCAGGTCGCCGCTGGTCTCGACCAGGATTCGCTCGGCGCGGTCCCTGTTGCCGTTCTCGCCGAGGACCAGTTCGACTGCCTCCTCCGGGTGGTCGGTGACCGTCACCCAGAATTCGTGGGAGCCGATTGTCTCGTCCTCTTGCTGGGCGGAGAAGTCGTCGAGGATCTTGGCCCAGTGCGAGGTGCCGACCAGAACCAACGGGATCTTCCGGCCCAGGTAGCTGCCGAGCTGCTGTTTCTGGATGAACAGCTGCAATTCGAGGCGCGTCCCGATGCCGCCGGGGCAGAAGATGGCGCCATCGGCGAGCGCTTCCATTATCTCGATCCTGGGACCGAAATCATCACACTCGATGTAGACATCCACCTTGGTCCGGTCCGTCTCCTCGAAGATCACGCCGTCCTTGGTGATGACGATGCGCACTCCGATGACGGGCTGCTTGCGGTCGCTAATGCGCGCCGCCTTGAACCCGTTCTCGGTCAGCTCCGGCAGGCCGGGGCAGTGGCCGCTGATCAGCGACGCGCCGCGCTCTCCGAGCAGCCGACCGATCTCCGTCGCGCGATTGGCGTACCTGGCGTGCAGGTTCGGCGCCTTCTCCGGGTCGCGTGCCGAGCCGAAGATGCCGATCATCGGGCCGACCTGTGGACGAATCCACTGAGCGTACCGGCGCACCTTGTCGCTGAAGGACCAGGTGCCGTGCTGCAGCCACTCGCTCTGCATGACGGCGTGTGGGTCTGTCTTCCAATATCCGCTTGCCATCTGTAGCCTCCCCTAAAACCAGCTTGCGCTGTGGTGTGGTATGTACAATTACCAAAACGAGAAGAATCCTTCATGGAATTCCCCCCGGGTAATCGAAGTATTATAGGCTGAAAAGGGTGTATTTGTCAATGGTTCTAGGCAAAAGGGGCTGCGTGGTATAGTATGGACAGCATGATTGACTACTCAAATATCAAAAAGAACGATCCGGAAGTTGCAGAGACATTATCGAATGAATTAAACCGGCAACAGAACACATTAGAGATGATTGCATCGGAGAACTTCGCATCTGAAGCGGTGATGGAAGCTATCGGATCGGTTGCAACGAACAAGTACGCTGAAGGGTACCCAGGCAAGCGGTACTACGGGGGTAATGAATTTATTGATGCGTTAGAGCAGATGGCAATCGACCGGGCGAAGGAATTGTTTGCAGCGGAGCATGTTAACGTGCAGCCGTTGTCTGGTTCGCCAGCAAACCTGGCTGTGTATGCGGCATTACTCAAACCTGGAGACACAGTGCTAGGAATGGCGCTTTCGTATGGCGGCCATCTGACGCACGGACACCCCGTAACATTTTCCGCAAGTATTTATAACTTTGAACACTACACCTGCGATCCGGAAACCGGTGCATTTGATTATGAAGCGATTCGCAAGCAGGCGCAGGAGGTGAAGCCAAAGATTTTATTGGCCGGATACTCGTCATACTCTCGTGATTTGGATTATGAAAAGCTCCAGGAGATCGCAGAAGAGGTTGGAGCGGTGAGTATGATGGACATGGCGCATATTGCGGGGCTTGTTGCCGGCGGTGTGATGAAGAATCCGGTGCCGATAATGGATGTGGTGACAACTACCACGCATAAATCACTCCGTGGACCGCGCGGTGCGATGATTCTTTGTAAAGAGAAGTTCGCAAAGCAGATCGACAAGGCGGTGTTCCCGGGTTTACAGGGCGGTCCGCATGAGAATGTGATTGCAGCGTTGGCTGTTGCACTTAAAGAGGCAGCACAGCCGGAGTTTAAAGACTACGCCCAACAGATTGTGAAGAATGCTGCTGCATTATTTGAATCTTTGTTGAACGGAGGGCTCAAGATTGTCTTTGGCGGTACAGAAAATCATATTGTGCTCACTGACGTGACATCATTGGGTCTCACTGGCAAGCAGGCGGAAGAATTATTGGACGAGGTCGGCATCACAGTGAATAAAAATGTCATTCCTGATGACGAGCGGCCGCCAACTGATCCATCTGGTATCAGGTTCGGTACTCCGGCGTTGACCACGCGTGGCATGAAGGAAAATCAGATGACTCAAATCGGAGATATGATTATCGAGTTACTCAAGAATCCAGAAGACGATAACGTGAAACAAAAAGCCCGGACATTGGTGTCCGAGCTTACAAAAGCATTTCCGCTGTACGGTTAAGCGCTGCGCAATTCTTGACCCATTTCGCTAAGCTTTTCTTTAAGTGATTTTCTTGCATAGAACAGACGGCTCATGACAGTTCCTTCACTAATGCCCTGGATCTCTGCGATTTCTGAATATGATTTGTCTTGAAGATGGAACAGGCGTATTGCTTCAGCTTGCTCGGACGGAAGCTCTTTGATTGCTTCGCGCACGACATCTGCCTGTTCGGCCATCATGCTGGCCAGTTCCGGATCAGCTGACAGGCCTGTGGCCTCGGGATCAATTTTCTTTCCCCCGTCGTCATACTCTTCGTCGATAGAACGTGTTTTGACTCTGCGTTTTTTTCGTCTAAATTCATCGATCAATTTATTTTTTGCGATTTGGTATATCCATGTTTTGAATGTTGCTTCTTTCTTAAACGTATGAATATTGTTCCATGCTTTTACGGCCACCTCTTGTTTGATTTCTTCGGCTTTTTCCCGGCGGTTGGCAACGTATGAAGGGATTTTGTTATAGAGAAATCCAGTGAGTTCATCATCATACATTTTCCATAACTGGTTGAACGCTTCACTTGATCCGGCCGCCGCCTCATCAAGCAGTTGACTTTCATCTCCACCTTCAATAACTTCAAGCCTGGCAGGCGGTATTTTACGTTTGCCCGGTTTTGTTTCTCGATCGTAGCTTTCTGCCGGCTGCTGCCGGGCGGGTTGTGGTTCTCCCATAGAAGGTATTAAATACTCATGAATGAACAGTAGACTATATCTGTGAATTTGTAAAAAGTCAAGAATGCGGTAGAGTATAGCAATGGAAAACAAAGAACAATCACATGTAACGAAGATCCTCAACGGCAAGGGGATGGCGGCGCAGATTCGCGCTGATTTAAAGCATAAAATCGCACAGTCGGATGTGCGGCCGGGATTAGCCGTGGTTTTGGTTGGGCATGATCCGGCTTCGAAGATTTACGTGAAGTTCAAGTCGCAGGCGTCCGAAGAGGTGGGCATGTATTTAGAGACAGTGGAGCTGCCGGAGGACATCAAACAGGATAAGGTGTTGAAGATTATAGAGAAACTCAATAAGGACAAGAAGATCCACGGGATCCTGGTGCAGATGCCTGTGCCGGACCATATTGATGCGAATACGATTATGGAGGCGGTGGCGCCGTGGAAAGACGTGGATGGGTTTCATCCGGATAACATTGGGCGGTTATATATGGGCGAGCCATTTTTTGTGCCGGCAACCACAAAAGGAATCTGGACGCTAGTGCGATCAACGCGCGTGGATATTCGTGGCAAACATGTGGTGATGGTAGGTGCGAGCAATATCGTGGGCAAACCGACAGCCGCGTTGTTTCTGAACAAAGGCGCGACTGTAACGATATGCCACAAGCTCACTGAAGATCTGGCAGCGCATACGCAGCAAGCGGATATTCTGATAACTGCCACGGGCGTTCCGAATTTGATTACCGCGGATATGATTGCAGAGGGCGCGATGGTGATTGATGCCGGGATCAGCCGTCACAAAGGACAGGTTGTCGGAGACGTGGCCCTGGAAGAGGTTGCTGACAAAGCAGGATTTATTACCCCGGTGCCGGGAGGCGTTGGGCCGATGACAGTTGTGTCGCTGTTGCAGAATACCTGGCTTGCGATGCGGCGAATTGAAGGATTTACCGGCGATAAGTAGAATTATGTTTATTCGAAAGCTGGACGAGTGCGAAGAATTTATTGCCGGGGACAATACGATTTTGCGTGAGCTTCTTCATGCGGATAAGTCAGATGAGGATTTTAGATATAGCTTGGCGCACGCGGTCGTGAAGCCGGGCGACGTTTCTGCACCGCACACGTTGAGCGTGTCGGAGGTCTATTATATTTTGGAAGGCGAGGGGAAGATGACAATAGGCGATGAGACTGAACTGGTTGGTCCCGGGTGTGTGATCTCCATTCCGCCGAACGCGACGCAATTTATCGAGAACACCGGAGATATTGATTTGAAGTTTTTATGCATTGTCGATCCGGCGTGGTGCCCGGATCATGAGGTTATCCTGAAATAGAGTATATATAAAAAGAATCCCGTTTAGTGCGGGATTCTTTTTGTGTACGGAGTCAATACCCCGGGCGTGAGCCCGGGGTTCCTTGCTGTGCCTTTGGCCTCTTTACCGCAGCGTGGTATGTTCACAGTATGAGTGAACCAATCGCATACCGCAAACAAGCGCACAGTATTTACTATACACAATACCATCTTGTCTTTGTCACCAAATATAGAAGAAAGATACTCAAACAAGGCATGGGAGCGTATCTCATGGCCACTATAAAAAATATACTCAACACACAACCTGATATTGAACTTATTGAAATGAATACGGATGAAGACCATATCCATCTCCTTCTAGTCATTCCTCCAAAATACGCTGTTTCTGATATCGTACGTACTCTTAAAAGCAATAGTGCAAAGGCCATGAGAACGCAGTTTCCTTTCCTTAGCCATATGTACGAGAACGACAAGATGGGAATATGGTCAGATGGCTATTTTGTCTCTACCGTCGGAGTCAACAGAAATACTATCGAAAAATATATAGAGCAGCAAGGTAAAGAGGACAAAGGACAAACGAAGTTTGTATGGGTATAAAGATACCCCGGGCGTGAGCCCGGGGAGCTTCATTCCTCTGGCTACAATCGAGTTGCAGTCACAGGAACTGGGGGGTGGGCGGTGACGTGTCGTCTCCACCCTGAATCGCGCTTGCGGTTCGTCCCCCTAGCACCTCTATGCCTCCCTATATTCCTCCCCAAGACGGAAGAGTTCAGTAGAGAGTCGTCGTGCGTTCATCCTGATGATCAGCGTGCCGATCAACAGGTAGCAGGTCACTCCATTCACGAAGACGTACTCCTTGACGTGCCAGATCAGCGCGCGAGTGATCCATTCGTGCGTGTAGCTCGGCTCCACGTCGTACGCCGAGATGCAGCCGATGATCGCATCGATGTGGGCGTAAATGTTGTGAAGCAGGATGTAGCCGAGGATCACTAGCGCGAAGCTGGTGCAGATACGGATGGTCTTGGAAACCGTGTTCATGACGTTTCTCCTTCCAAAGGTGCTGTCCTCCCTCGAAACTCTCTCCTCGAGTAAAAGACCAAGTAGGATATCATGAAAAAAGGCTTTTGTCAATGGTGTTCATGAGCTGAATTCATCGCTGTTTTTCATTTTGCTAGGGTAACCAACATATATATCGTTTCGCTAAAATTAGCGAATATCCCGTCTTTTACTCTTGACAAAACAGCAAAAGTGCGCTATGCTGTTTCGTTCTTTTGTACAGATTTGTGCAATAAGAGCAGGAGAGAGTATATAAGAGTGAGAGAGAAATAATTAAGCACTTGAGGACAGCTGCTCTGTGAAGGGAGGGAACTGCGTTTTTTGCTGAAAGCAAAATGCATCCCTACCGCTACCGAGCAGTCGTTCTACACAAGTTGCAATGTTTCCCGCGGGAGCTTGTCCTCCGGGAGACTGCGCACACGACTGATTACGAAAGGGGGCCATTATGAGCCTCTCCAACCCGAACTTCGTCGTCCTGTCCATCCTCGCCATCGCCGTCATCGGCCGCTTCGCACCTGCGGGTACCCCGCTGGTCGAGAAGGCCGTGGACCACGTCCGCGACGCGTTGGCAGACCTGGTCGACAGCATCCGCATGCAGTTCGTCAAGACCCCCGTCATGGGCGCCTACGCCCCGATGATGGTCTCCGACGGCGACACGGTCGACACCGATCAGTTCGTGCGCGGCCTCAACGGCTAGCGCACAACCGAGCTTAACGCCGGTCTGCAAGCCGGTGGCAACGGCGCCACGCTACCACGGCGCACCGACGGACGAACGAAGTTCAAGCCGGGCCCTGCAATCTACACGATCTGCAGTGGCCCGGCCCCGTCTCTCTGATGCGAAACGAGCATTCGCTTCAGAGAAATGGGAAACGGGCGGTAAAGCCAGACGTATTGCAACAAAATGAATATTCCTCTATGCTGATCGGGTTCATAACCCGATTTTTATGTCATTACAGATAGGAATTGTTGGCCTGCCCAACGTCGGAAAATCTACGCTCTTCCAGGCGCTCACCCGCAACCAGGTGGCTGCGGAGAATTTTCCGTTTTGCACGATTGACCCGAACGTCGGTTGCGTGCCCGTACCGGACGAACGGCTCGCCGTTTTGGCTCCTCTAGTAAAAACAGAAAAGATCGTGCCTACTATGATTGAGTTTGTTGATATCGCAGGGTTGGTGGCAGGCGCCCATAAAGGCGAAGGCCTGGGCAATAAGTTCCTCCAGCATATCCGCGAAGTGGATGCCATTGCCGAAGTTGTTCGGGCGTTTAATGATCCGGACGTCGTGCACGTCGCCGGCAAGGCCGACCCGAAAGACGACATGGAAACTATTCATCTTGAATTGATCATGGCGGATCTCCAACTAGTTGAAAAACTGCATGCAACCATGGAAAAGAAGGCGCGTGGCCAGGACAAGGAAGCGGTTGAAGAATTGGAAATTTTAAACAAGATAAAACCCGTGCTCGACGCAGGCGAGTTTGCAAACACCGTCGCCCTGGAAGAAGACGAGCGGGAGATCGTGGAAAAGTACCAACTACTGACCATGAAGCCGTTTTTGTTCATCGCAAACGTTGATGAAGGCGCCATAGCTGATGCCCTTCCTGAAGAGCTCAAGAAAAAGGACCCGGTTGCCATCTCTGCCAAGATCGAATCGGAGCTGGCGCAGCTTACGGAAGACGACGCAAAGGAGTTAATGAAAGAGATGGGCATGGACAAGACTGGCCTGGAACAGCTGATCAAGCGCGGGTACGAGACGCTCAACCTTATTACTTTTTTAACAGCCGGCGAAAAAGAGGTGCGCGCGTGGACTGTCACGAAGGGAAGCACGGCGCCGCAGGCAGCCGGCAAGATCCATACTGACTTTGAAGAAGGGTTTATCCGCGCCGAGGTCGTTTCGTATGATGATTTTGTCACAGGCGGCGGCTGGGCCGGTGCGCGTGAAAAAGGGAAAGTGCGGATGGAAGGCAAAGAATACGTCGTGGAGGACGGCGACGTGATGCTGTTCCATTTCAGTTAGTATCTACGCTTTTTTTAAGCGGACAATTTCGCGGCCGACGGTTGACTGCGGCCGACGGTAGAACCATGGGCCGGCATCCATAACAAAGCCGGCTCTTTTAATAATCGCGGGAATATCCAGATGGTGGTCCTCCCTGAATCTCCAGAACGGCAGCGCCGCAACAACGCGCCCATCTTCCTTGAGTAGGTCGAACAGTACCGGGAATGCATTTGTATACAATGCCGCCAGTTCTTTTTTGATTTTCAAAATATGTTCTTCCTTTGGCGATGGAGGACCGAGGTAACCCTCAAACACGATGCGGTCCACCGAATACGGATCCAGCACGCTTTTCATCACCAGCTCTTCAGCCGGCGAGACGTGCAACGGTATTTCCGGAAGTTTCATCCACTCCAGGTTCTTTCGCGTGTCTTCAACCGCTTTCTCGCTGATGTCGTTGCCGATGACGTTTGCATACCCGAGCAGCAGTGCTTCCTGCGGGATTGTTCCGGAACCGCAGAACGGATCGAGCACCACCGAGTCTTTTTTCGGCTGCGCGATATTCACCATCATGCGCGCGACTTTGGGCGGCAGCATGCCGGAGCGCGCGTCGCGTTCCGGACGGCCGTAGTCGCGCCGGGAGAACTCGCCAAATGGCTGGGTGGCCAGGGTTTTGCCAAACCGCATGCCATCGTTGTCTTTGAGCAACACAATATCAACGCCGTTCTTCAGCAGCCGTTCTTTTCGGACGATCACGGACGATAATATGACCTCGCGCGATTCCACAAAGCGTACCGAGATCTCCTGCTCCTTGAATGACTTCTTCAGCTGGAGGCCGAGTTTGTGCAGCGTCTTCCAGTGTTTCTTCGTTTTGATCCCTCTGTCGGCCGGGTAAAGAGAAAATCCATAATTGAATTTGGTCGAACGATCTACTTGGTTCATCAGCCAGTCGAGAAGCTTTTCTTCATCAAACACGCCTGCCATTTCGACAATCTTGATGCAGCCGCCGAGCGTTTCCATGAGGGCGTCGGCGTCCAGCGGATCTGCCGTTTTATAGAACGCAACGGTTCCGGAGCGCGTGAGCGGAGCTCCGTCCGGCAACGGCAGCACGGCGTTCAGCTCTGCAAGCGAAAGATCCGGGTGCGAACCCAGGATAAACGCATAGGTTGTTTTTTCCGTTTCAGGCATAGGTCGATTATACGGGTAAAGGCAAAACCTTTCCAGCATGGCCGTTTTCTCGTATGATAGAGCCATGACGCGTGTGCGTACACTATCAGTTTCCTTGGTTCTTGCAACTGTTTTGGCCGGTGCGGTTATTTTGTTATGGCATGAGCAGGTGTTTGCGGTACCGGTAAAGTTGACGACCGGCATCATGGAAGCATGGGGGTGGATCGGAGCGCCGACTGATCAGGCGGGCGCAACAGAAGGGCTTCAGATAACTTCTGCGGAAGGCTTTTTCCATTTGAACTGCGATAGCGCCGTCGGTTTTTGCGACACGGTTGACAGCAAATACCCGAACGTCACCGTTGATGCTGATACAGGCGATATCAGCGGATGGGGCTGGTTTGGTAATGACATTACAACGTCAGGCACGCCGTACAGCCTAGGCTGGGTGAATTTTGATCCGAAACCGCTGACCAATCCGTTATATGCCGACCCGGCATGCGTGGCTTTGGGGCCGGCGAACTTTTACCCGGCAGAACCGTGTTATCCGGCGCAATTGGATATCGAAAATAAAGAGGAGGTGTCGGGCTGGGCGCGCATTATATCGATCGGCCTGGAAGGGGACCGCGCTCTGGGGACAACGAGTATGGACAATGACTGGGGCTGGATCCTGCTCCAGGGCAATAACACGGCAGACGGCGATGAGTATGGCGTGCTATACCGCAACGGCAGTTTTGAAGGCTGGGCATGGTCCGGCGGAGGCACGCTTCCGGACGCATCGTATTCGAACAGCGTCGGCCTGGGCTGGATAGATTTTTCCGGAAGCGGCGGCGGTTCACCGACCGGACCAAAGGGAGGATTCGTCGCCACTGAACGGGGAGATGTTTATGTGGCCGGCGGCATCAGTAATCCGGCCGGCGTCCTATCGCCGCCGCAATTCAACGCCACCTACCTGATTACGGGCAGCGCCGGCACCGGATCGGTTGTGAATTTCAGCAGCGAGCTCTTGGGCGAAGGCAATTTCATAGATGAAAATTCGCCGGTGCTGACATTGCCGGATGCGGACAGTGAATATCGCAGCGAACTTGGCCGCATTGATTTTGACAAATTAACCACCCAGATTGACGGTACAAAAAATATTTGGGGAGACGAGGTCATGGTTGTCCCGTCGCTTGCCGGCATGCCTGCCCAGGTGTTTGTTGACGGCGCGGTTGTGTTTGTTGACGATGGATCCGGACCGGGCCAGTCAAATACAATATCAGATGCCATTACATTTTTAAATGGCACGGCACTGCCATCGAGCGGCAGTAATTTTGACGGCGCTATTACCATAGTAGTGAACGGCGACCTGACGATTAATGCCAATCTTTTTTATAACAACACGACGCTTCTTGATTTGAAAAACCTGGCTTCTGTTGCATGGATTATCCGCGGCGACCTGACGATCGGCGAGAATGTTTCGAACATCGTCGGATCCTTTTTCGTGGTCGGTGATGATTTTATCGGAGACGGTGTCAGCGACGGCACGATTACCACACTCCCAACCAGCGCGTCGCAGCTGGTTGCGTACGGGCTGCTCATGGGGCGCACGTTTGACTTCCAGCGAACCTATGAAGGGCTGCCGGGCACGGATGAACCTTCCGAATTAATATATTATGACGGCCGGATAATTGCGAATACGCCGCCGGGCCTTAAGGACTACGCGTCAACGCTTCCGATCGTTGATTAGCGCATTAAGGCCTGTGTAGAACTCGTTGCACAAGCGTCTAAAAGATGTTATAATTTACTACATCTACGGGATTTTTCCCTTTGATTTTATTAATGTTTTGCATATGGCACTATTTGGATCAAACGAGAGTTACTTGGGAATAGATATTGGCAATTCCGCAGTAAAGCTCGTGGAGCTAGAGAATTTTAAAGGCCGGCCAAAGCTGTTGACGTACGGCTACCTGGAACAATCGAATGAAATCCTGACGTCGGCAAGCAAGGAGGCCAAGGATAATATCATCGCAGCGCTCGAAAAAATACAGAAGGATTCCAGGACAACGTCCACGAACGCTGTTGCAGCGCTTCCGAGCTACACTGTTTTTACTTCCATAATCCACCTGCCTGAAATGCCGAAAAAAGAGCTGGTTTCTGCAGTGAATTGGGAAGCGAAAAAGTTCGTGCCTATGCCGATTGAGGAGATGATCCTGGATTGGAAGATTTTGGAGGATGCTGACATTGAAACTGCATTTGCGGCAAACGCCGGGCAGGAGCCGGGACAACAGGGCCCTGGCCAGCAGGCTGCCGGCCAGCCAAGCCAGGCAAAAATTGAAGGCAAGTCTAAGAAATTTTTGAAAATACTGCTCACAGCAGCGCCAAAAGACCTGGTATCACGGTACCTGGAAATTTTCAAAGCGGCCAAGTTGAACCTGGTGAGCCTTGAAACGGAGAGTTTTGCTCTGGAACGTGCGCTCATAGGAAATGATAAGTCCCCGATAATGCTGATTGACATGGGCGCGGTGGCGACCACGATCAGCATTGTTGTTGATTCGGTGCCGCTGATTAACCGCAGCATTGATATCGGCGGCCACACCATCACCAAAGCGATTGCAAACAGCCTGAATATAGACGCCGACCGCGCTGAACAGTTCAAGCGCGACTTCGGCTTGGTGGAACAGGCCGGCACGGGCAACCAGATTCCAAAACGGATTGAGTTCATGGTTTCGTCCGTGGTAAATGAAGTGAAATATGTTCTGAACCTCTACCAGAGCCAGGGCAGCGGCAGCGTTGAGAAGATCGTGCTGGCCGGCGGATCTGCCTGGCTGCCAAACATTACGCAATACTTAAGCAATGTTCTTGGCGTGAAGGTTTTTATCGGCGATCCGTGGGCGCGCGTGATGTACCCAATGGAGATGAAACCGGTATTACAAAGCATCGGTCCGCGCATGTCGGTCGCGGTCGGCCTAGCAATGCGTGAAATCGGATAACATTCCTAAATGAAGGGAATCAGTTTCGTACCAGAGAAGGAGGAAAAAGAACGGCCGGAGTCGTTCGATATTGAGTATTCCCAGCCGGAATCCGATAAGCCGGCAACAGAAAAGCCGGAACCTAAACTGCCGGAATCGCAGCCCCAGTCCCGCCCGAAGAGAGGTTCATCGTTTTCCGCATGGCGCCGCAAGCGCGAAACAATGAAGGCGGCCAGGGATGCGCAACGGGCTGCCAGAGACGCAGATGACGCAGCGCGCGACGCAGTGCGGGCGGCGAAGAAAGCGATGAGCACTATTACAGATACAGAGCAAGCCGAAAAGACGCCTGAACCGCCAAAGCATAAAAAAAAGAAGAGGCCGAAACCGCTGCCGGTTCCAAAACAGAAGCCAGTGCCTGCGCCTACTCCGCAACCCCAGCCAAAAGAGCATACGGCGCCGATTCATCAAAAAGAGAAGGCGGCCACTGACTTATTGGCTGCAGCGACGCAGCCCCGTGATTTTGGCGAGCACATTGCGCCGCCGGTCACGCCTGATGAAGCTCCCGATTTAAAGGATCCGCGTGGAGCGCAGGGTAAAGACATGCCAAAGGTGCATGTCCCCGAAGTTCTTGCTGAGCCGAAAAAGAACGGCAAGAAGAACAAGAAGAACGGCAAGAAAAAAGGAAAGAAGAAAGAAGAGATCGTCCAAAAAGGCGGCTTTTTGGGCGTGAATCTTATTCCGGAAGAGATCCGCGAGGAGTTTATCGTCCGCAACCGCTACCGGGAGCTGATCGGTGCGGGTGTCATCTTTCTGGTATTTTTATTCGCCGTGTATGGCGGCATGAAGTGGTACCAACAGCGGCTGAACACGAACATTGCCGTGACGGAAGATCAGATTCAGCAGGTGGAGTTGCAGATCGCGCAGTATCGAACCCTCCAGGCAGACGCCAAGGAGTTGAGCGAGCAGCTGAATAACGTTGATGAAGTGCTTCGGCAGCACGTGTACTGGACGCCGTTTCTCCAGTTGGTGGAAGGCCTTACGCTGCCGACAGTGTATTACCAGTCTATGACCGGTTCTGCAACCACGGGGCTGTTTACCTTTAAAGCTATTGCCACTGATTATTCGCAGATTGAGTCACAGCTGAATACGCTGCGGAATTCTCCGTATGTAACGAGCGTATTTTCTTCATCTGCGTCGCAGTTTCTTGCATCCAATATAGAGCAGTCTGCGGAAACAACGCCGGAAGAGACAGCAACAGAACAGGCACCCGAAACAAAAGAGAAGGTATACGTAACGTTTTCGCTGAGCATCCAGTTTGACCCGTCACTTTTTTCACACCCGCGATCATATGGCAATGCAGATTAACCTGAAAAAAATAGCCGGCGCCGTGGTCGAGTTTATCTCGAAATATTATTTATGGTTTGTTGCGCTTGAGGCGGTGCTGATTCTGGTGGTTGGATGGTTTGTGTTACTCGACAAGGAATTGACGAAAATTGAGGAAGCCGGACTGATAGGTTATGAGGATACGAGTGCGCGGCTGCAGGAGCGCGAGAACTACTTGTTGCAGCTGCAGACAATGGAAACAGAATATTCCAAGTTGTCGGAAGAACGGCTGCAGCAGATGGATCATCTGTTGCCGGTTGGACTTGAGCCCGCTTCGGTGATTAACCGGATGAGCGCGCTGGCAGAGCAGGCCGGCCTGGCGATTTTAAGCATAGACGTTGTGAAGCCGGAGCCGGTAGCGGAAGCGACTATAACAGATGCCGGAACGATTGCGGGTGAGGCGTCGAAGTTTACAAGCAAGGATGTTCGTACGGCCACCATTACGCTGAATATTGAGAGCGGTGAGGGGACCTATGAGGAATTGAAGCTGTTTCTGGATACGCTGGAGTCATTTGTCCCGATCCTGGATCTGCAGAACCTGACGTTTTCACCGGGATCCGCCAGCTATGCATTGCAGCTTCAGACGTATTTCCTTCACCCTGGTACGACGGTAGAACAAACCGGAGTTCAATGATTATGAAACAGCGGAGCAAACAACAAAAGATCGAATCGCCCAGCCTATTTATCAGGGAAGTCATTTTTATCATGCTTGTTGCCGTGGTTGGAGGGCTTGCGGTTTACACCAGCCGCGATGACCATTCCGCATTCGGGCTGTTTAACCGGCCGGCGTATGCGCAGGAGATGCCCGCGATCATATCGTTTCGGTCTGATGTTTTGACCGGGGAGGCGTTTCTCGAGCTGGAACTGTATCCTCAGGCGGTATCGGCAGAGCAGGTAGAAGCCACGCTGGCGGATCCGAAGACGCCGCCGCCGGTGAGCGATTTGACTGTGCTGAATACGCGCGTTGGCGACGAAGTCGCATTATTCTGGACGCGCCCGGAATTTGTTCAGATGGTAAATATCTACCGCGCCACAATCGACGGATCGACCGTGAAGGACCGCAAGCTGATTGCCGAAGGCTTTTCCGGCCTCGAATATATCGATGACACGGTGCAAAACAGGGTTCGCTACGAATATTCCGTCGTTTCCGTGAACGAGGTCGGCGGCAAGACCTATGCTTCTGCAGACTCGCCTTCCGTGCTTATTACGCCGACAGATGAAATTCCTCCTTCACCGCCGCGAAACGTTGGTATAACCCCGGTACTGGAATCGCAGAAGACCGGCTTGCTGCTGACATGGGAGCTTTCCGGCGAGGAAGACGTAGACCTTGTACGTTTGTACCGTTCAACATCGTACGGCAACCGCGGAGAGGAGCTGGCAGCCATCAAGAAAAAAGCTCCGCAGGAATATTTTGACGCGGTTGACCCGAATAAAACGTATTATTACACCGTGGTGAGCGTGGATGCGTCCGGGAACAGTTCAAGTGATGATTTCCAGATGCCGACGGCAGGCAACAGCCTCCCATTCACGCCATTTGACCAGGAAGACGAAACGGTAACCGCAACTGAATGAAAGACGAGGATAAAACAGCAGTCATAGAAAAGCTCCGGGAAAAAGAGGCCCTAACGGATGAGCAAATAAATACCCTTGCAGAAAAGTCGCGGGAGGATGCGCTGCATATGTATGACGTCCTTATTACCGAGGCGATCGTTGATGAAGAGGAGCTGGCAAAAACCGAGGCGGAGGTGCTTGGCATACCGTATGTCTTTTTAATTGATAAGGACATGCCGGTAGAGGTGCTGAATGTTTTCACCCAGGATATTGCCGAGAATTACCAGGTAGTTCCTTTTTCGCGTGACGGGGACTCGGTTTCGGTTGCAATGGCGGATCCGTTGAATTACAAAGCGATTGAGGCGCTTGATTTTATCGCGCGCCGGGACAACATTAAACTGAAGTATTTCATCACCTCCGAATCAAGCGTGAATTCCGTGCTCCGGCAGTATGCTGGCATGTCTATTGAGCTGAATGATGCTCTTGCAGGAGATGCGGAAAAGCCGATGGAAGAGCAACTGGAAGAAGAGGCAGCCGATTCGGCGGTGAAGTCAGCGCCTGTGTCGAAAATTGTCTCTGTTATTCTGCGGTATGCAGTGGAGGGAAATGCATCCGACGTACATATCGAGCCGATGGATGATGAGACACGGGTGCGCTACCGCGTGGACGGCGTGCTGCATACGTCGCTGCAGGTGCCTAAGAACGTCCATGATTCAGTTGTTGCCCGCATCAAGGTGCTGTCGAACCTGAAGCTGGATGAAACGCGCCTGCCGCAGGACGGCCGGTTCCGAATGTCGTTTGACAAGCGCGATATCGATTTTCGCGTTTCAACGCTGCCGCTGATCGGCAGGGAAAAGGTCGTGCTGCGTATTTTGGACACGGAGTCGGGGGTGCAGTCGCCGGAAGAGCTCGGGTATTCAGACCGCAACCTGGAAGTGATAACGGAGCACATGAAAATTCCTCACGGCATGCTGCTGATCACGGGGCCGACCGGTTCCGGTAAGTCGACGACGCTCTATGCCATGCTGCAGATGCTGAACATAGAATCGCGCAACATCATCACGCTTGAAGATCCGGTCGAGTACCACATTCAGGGCATCTCCCAGTCGCAGGTGCGGCCGGAGATCGGGCTGTCATTTTCAAACGGACTGCGCTCCATTCTGCGCCAGGATCCGGATATCATTATGGTCGGTGAGGTTCGTGACGCCGAAACAGCCGAGCTTGCGGTCCATGCAGCGCTGACCGGTCACATGCTGCTTTCCACGCTGCATACCAATAACGCCCTTGGCGCGATTCCGCGCCTTGTGGACATGGGAATTGAACCGTTTTTAATATCCTCTTCTCTGAACCTTATTGCGGCACAGCGCCTTGTCCGCAAAATTTGCGATGACTGCAAGGAAGATTTGACGCTGCCGGTTGAGATGGAGAGCTCCGTGTTGGTTGAACTTCAGAGCATCCCGAAGCAGTCGCTGCCGAAGGATATCACTTCAACACTGCCGCTGAAGGTTTCGCGCGGCAAAGGATGCGAGCGGTGCGATAATACCGGCTACCGCGGCCGCGTATCAATTTCCGAGATTATTGAGATTACCGACCGGTTTAAGGAGATTATTGCCGAAGGGCAGATCAACCAGTATCACATCGTGGAGGAAGAGTTAAAAAGACAGGGTTTTTATACGCTGAAACAGGACGGTCTTATCAAGGCCTTGCGTGGCCAGACGACGATTGAAGAGGTCTGGACCGTTACTGAAGAATAAGCGCAACTATGGAAACAGCAGACCAACTTGCCATCCGAAAGATGCTTTCGGAGATCGATACTTATAAGGCGACGGACGTCCATCTTTCTGTCGGCAACCCGCCGATGATGCGCGTGGGCGGAAAGCTGATGCCGATGCCGGAGCAGTCTGTGCTGACTCCTGATTTTATGGAGCGCGTCATTCTGGAGTGGCTGGATGACGAGGACCGCGAGCGGCTGTATGAACAGAAGGAGATTATCGTAACCAAGACGTTTGAGAACGGGAAGCGGTTCCGCATCTCGGTGTTTTACCAGCAGAACCACCTGTCTGCGTCGCTGACGCTGATTCCGGATTTAATTCCGACACTGCAGGAGCTGGGACTGCCGCAGGCTGCACAGCAGCTGGTAAATGTGCCGATGGGCCTGGTGCTGGTTATCGGCCCGTACGGCGCCCGCCAGGGAACCACTGTGGCCGGCTTTGTCGAGTATCTCAACCAGTCTGCGCAAAAGCATATTGTGACGATTGAAGATCCGGTTGAGATTTTATTCAACGATAACCAGTGCGTAATCGACCAGCGCGAGGTAGGCAAGGACGTTCGTTCCGTGGCCGAAGGCCTGGATTTTGTGCTGGCGGAAGACGTTGATATAGTCATGGTCACTGACTTGTCAGAACCGGAAGCGATGAGCAAAGCGCTCCAGGTGGCCAATACCGGAAAGACGGTATTCGGCATATTGAACGCGAATTCCATGGTGGCGGCGCTTAACCTGATTATTAACAGCTTTGATCCGGCGTACCAGAGCCATGCGCGCGCAGAGCTCGCGTCAAGCCTGGCCGGCATCATTAACCAGCGGGTGATTACTTCTCTTACCGGCGATAAAGTGATGATTGCAGAGGTGCTTGTTCCGAACGATGCGGTGCGTAGCGTGATCCAGAAAGGCGACATTGCATCGCTGGAAAATTTTATGCAAACGTCGCGGGGGCAGGACGGCGTGCTGCCGCTCGATGATGCGCTGATGCAGGCAGTCCAGCAGGGGCTCATTCGCAAACAAGAGGCGGCCCGGTTTTCTAACAATCCCGAACAGTTCATGTAACAACGTCGTTTATGCCCGAATTCAATTATAAGGCGCGCGATCCCCAGGGGAACCTTGTCGAAGGCGTATTGGAGGCGCCGTCCGAAGCGGTTCTCCAGGAGGTTATCCGCGGGAAAAATCTCATTTTACTCGAATCGCACAAGAAAGGCGGCGGCTTTAGCATTGCCAGCATCTCCCTCACAGGCGTGAAGGCCAAAGATGTCGTGCTGTTTGCCCGCCAGCTGTCCGTGTTGATTTCCGCCACCGTGCCGATTGTGCGGGCGCTGCGCATTCTTATCCAGCAGGTTGAGAACAAGAAGTTCCAGGATGTCATTTCGGCTGTTGCCGACGACGTAGACAGCGGCGCACGTTTGTCAGCGGCCATGCATAAGCACGAGAAAGTGTTTGATGATTTTTTCGTGTATATGATCCGCGCGGGGGAGACCACCGGCCGACTGGACGAGGTGCTGGAATACCTGGCCGACCAGAAGGAGAAAGACTACCAATTGCGGTCGAAGATCATCAGCTCCATGATTTACCCGGTGTTTATCGTTGCCGCTCTCGGCGGTGTGTTCATCTTCATGATGATTTTCGTTATCCCGAATTTATTGGACGTGGTTGCGCAGAGCGGCACCGAATTGCCGCTTGTGACGCGCATCCTGGTATGGGTAAGCCACGCAATTACCTCGTACTGGTGGCTGATTATTATTGTTATCGGCGGCCTGGCCGGCGGATACCTCTTTGCAATAAATAATCCGGCAGGCAAGACGTTTATTGGGCGCGCAAAGCTTCATATCCCGATTATCGGAACTATTTTCCGCAAGATTTACCTGGCGCGCTTATCGCGGAGCCTCGGAAACCTTCTGGCTTCAGGCGTGCCGGTGAACCAGGCAATCACGATTGTGGGCGATGTTGTCGGCAATGACATGTATAAGTCAATCATGCAGAAAGCTGTGAAAGACGTGGAAGGTGGACAGCCGCTGTCGAAGTCGCTTGAACAGAGTAAGTACATACCGCTGATGTTGTCGCAAATGGTCAGTGTCGGGGAGGAAACCGGCAAGATGGACCAGATTTTGGCTAAGATTTCCGATTTCTACACCAGTGAGGTTGAATCCCTTACCGGGGCGTTGGTAAGCATTGTTGAACCGATAATTATGCTTGTGCTTGGAGCCGGCGCGCTTATTCTGATTGCAGGCATATTATTGCCAATTTACCAGGTGACCGAAAATATCTAGTGTTGAAAAGCTTTTTGCACCTTTGCTTAAAATATGGTACAATATATTCTGACTTTAATTAATAAGATAAACGTTAAGAAAACAACGCGATGAAAATTCAAAAAGGGTTTACCCTGATCGAATTGCTTATCGTTGTTGCCATCATCGGTTTGCTGGCAACATTGGCAATCGTATCATTGACCTCAGCGCAGCAGCGCGCGCGCGACACCAAGCGTGTTGCAGACGCAAAGGCGATCCAGACGGCACTTGAGCTGTACTGGAACGCGAATGCGGACTATCCGCTGATTCCGGTAGGCAAGACATGGACGACTCTTGGCAGCGATGTTTCTGCATACATGAGTGCAATCCCTGTCGATCCGGACCATGACACCGGCACGTATTATGATTACCTCCTAAATGGAACGAACAACGACCAATACTACATTGGCGTAATACTCGAAAACAGCAACCATTCGTCACTGAACCAGGATGTTGACGGAAGCGTTGGCGGCGTCGGTTGGGTTCGGCTCAACTCTAATGATGCCCGGACAGTTGACGCTAATTTGCAGTGTAATGATCCGGTGTACTGCCTATCAGGCGATTCAACTCTGTAAAATACGTACACTACTTGAAAAAAGGCCCGATACGGGCCTTTTTTTGTATTGTGTGACACGGCCAGGGACGGTATAATACAATTATGCTTGTAGATTACCTATTGATTATTTTTAGCTTTGTTTTTGGGCTTTCGATCGGCAGTTTCATGAACGCTGCGGAATACCGCCTGGCAACCGGGCGTAGTTTATTTCTCACCGGCGAGGGAGAGGCTGAGCGCAGCATTTGCCCGCACTGCAGCAAGACGCTGCTTGCGCGTGATTTAATACCCCTGTTTTCATACATGGTGCTGCGGGGCCGCTGTCGCTTTTGCGGAAAGAGGATCTCTTTGCAGTACCCATTGGTAGAGTTGGTGACCGCCGGCGTATTTGCGTTGTCGGCGTTCGAGTTCGGCTGGAGCGTGCAGATGGCGACGGCCATAATAACCGGTGCCATTCTCGTATTTCTTTTCTTGTATGATTATAAGCACCATCAGCTGCCGGATGTCGTGATACTGCCGGCAATCGTACTGGCCTTTTTGTTTGGTTTGGTAAACGGAATGACTATCCTGAATATGGTGACAGGTGCCGTGATTGCCGGTTTTTTCTTTTGGTTTCAGTACATTGTCTCCAATGGAAAATGGATTGGCGATGGTGATATTCGCTTGGGAATACTCATGGGATTATTGCTGGGATGGCAGGCGACAATCCTGGCGCTGTTTTTGGCCTATGTCGGAGGAGCGCTGATTGCATCGGCGATGCTACTGCGAAAACAAGCCGGGATGAAAACGCGCATTGCGTTTGGTACGTTTTTAAGCGTTGCGACATTCGTATCCCTGCTGTACGGCGACACCATGATTGATTGGTATTTAGGATTACTCGTATGAAGCGACACAGAGGTTTTACTCTAATCGAACTGCTTATCGTTATTGGGATAGTTGGTATATTGTCGACGCTTGTTATTACGCGTTTTGCATCGCCGCAGGCGGACGCGGAGCTTGACTTGGCCGTGTCAACGATTTCGGCCGATATCCGAACCGTTACGTCATGGGCGCAGTCCGGAAAGATTGACAGCGTCACCGGCACCGTACCGCGCGGCTATGGCATCGTGTTTTTGAAAACGACATCTGCTTATGATATTTATGCGGAGTTCGACGGCAACAACAAGTTTGACGCCGGCATTGATACACTCATTCAACACCATGATATCGAAGTCGAAGAGCTCATCAGTAACGTAATCATTGGCAATTGTTTTCCCGGCGTTGCATCCTGCGATTTTTTCGTGCAGCTACCCGGCGGAAATTTTTACTCTAATGCAACGCTCGGCGCTGATATGGGAGTTGTACTGTCCCATACGCAGAGCGGAGACGAAATAACAATGAAGATCAACGGCCAGACCGGCCAGCTTGAATATTAATATGCGGCGCAACCCACAACGCGGCTTTTCATTGCTGGAAACCGTTCTCGCGATCGGCGTGATTTTGTTCGGGGTGATATCGATTATGACGTTGAGCACCACGTCGTTTGTCAGCGGCCAGATCATGAGCAATGAATTCGTCGCAGCTAATCTTGCGCGCGAAGGCATGGAGATGGTCCGGGGGCATCGCGATACGAATTGGCTGAGAATTGATTCAAATGAGGTTATTGTATGGAATGAGGGGTTGTTCGAGGAGAGCTTGGGCGTGTACGATTATTCAGGCGTCGCAACCGGGGCGCTGGCAATTCGCCCTTATCCTGCAGTATTGTTTGATGTCGATGCGTTTGATCAGCTCTGTAACGGCGCGGGAGGTTCGCAATATGATTGTTCCGCGATATGGTTTAATAAACAGTATAATTACTATTTTCAGACAATAAGCCCCACGTTTGATCCGTCAGCACTGATGGTTGAAAAAACAGAATATCAGCGTCTGATTATGCTGAACCCGATTTGCCGGGCAAATGCCGATGAAACAGATGAGCAGGTGATCACGGCCGGAACATGCGCGGGGCTCGGCGCCTATTCCCAGGCTGGCATTGATGTGATCGTGGAGGTACGGTATCCGGGTAAAGGGGAGAGGCTGTCCTATACACTGGAAGAACATATCTATGACTGGAAATACTAATCGGCAAACCGGCTTCACCCTGATTGAGGTGCTGGTCTCCACCGCGGTGATTGGCATTGTGGTTGTTATTGCGGTACAGCTGCTGCTTATTTTTTTCGAGGTGCAGCAGGAGACGCGCGATATCCTGTACCTGGAGGGAAACGCCCGCAATACGCTGGCGCTGATCGCGGAACGGACGCGGCACGGGTACGTCGACTATGGGTACTATGCAGGCGCTCCAAAGGACGAGCCGGAGTATCTTGCGCTTCGCAATATGGAGGACGCTTTGACCGTGTTTCGGTTTTATGACCACGGCTTTGGCGAGATTGATTTATTCATGTGCGATGACGCGAAATATGATGCAGATTGTCCGAAATTAGTTGATCCCAGCCTCCATCCTAATTGGGACCAGGTGAATGACGGCAGTATCAGATTCGATTACGGTTCGTTCCTTATTTTTCCGGACGATCCCCCATATCTTGAACCTGGCGTTTTGATACCATCGGTAGATGTAGTACCGACGATTCAGATATTCATGAAGATGCGTACGGAAGAGACGCTGGCAGAGACGCCGCATATTCAGACCGGATTCGTAACTCGAATATATGTGCGGTAAAAAACAAGCCATGCTTAAGAATCGGGAAGGGTCGCTGCTGCTGTTTTCAGTTATTATGCTCGGCGTTATGTTTATGATCGGGTTTGTGATAGCTGCGCTTGTGTACCGCGAAATCAATCTTGCGCGCATTTTTGACGATTCGCTTGTTTCGTTCTATGCGGGCGAAAGCGGCTGGGAGCGCAGCATGGATATATTGGGCGAACGCCGGAAAGACGACGACCAGCTTGCAAATGCGCTGGCCGCGATTGAAGCGTTTGCACCGCCGGCATCACCGAAGGTGCTCGCAAATTCCGGGGGGACATACTACATTGACCCGGCAGGGACAACATCAGTGACGTCCAAGATCAACCTGGTTGTCTTTAACAAGTACGGCACCCAGGTGGAGTTATTCAATCCGGATAATCCGTTTTCGTTTTTGCAGGCAGAATCGGTTCAGTTCAGGTGGCTTCATCCGTTGTGCGGTGGGAGTTCGCGGATGGAAGTAACGTTTTATGAGTTTGACAGCGCTACCTTTGGCATTGAAGACGACTCCGTTTATAAGCAGGTCTTTACCTGCGGGGTCGAGGCAGCGCCCGCGGGGTATGATTGCCAGGCGACCTCGAACTGGCCGGCCGCGAACACGAATTATATCATGCGCGTGAAAGCGCTGGACTGCACGCTCCTGGGCGTGAATACAGTGTTTTACAATGCGGATGACGGCCAGGGAGGAGGCGGAACGATTGTTGATGTGCCGTCCCGGGTGGCGATTGTATCAGTGGGCGAAGGCAATTTTTCCCAGCGTTCGATTTCGGCCAAAACAAAATGGATACCGAGCGCATCCGGATTGGTCGACTACGTTTTGTTCTCAGTTGAACAGGTCAATAAATAGGTTAGCGGAATTCAACAATTTCAATCGCCGGGCGCGATCCGTCGACCGGGACGTGTACTATGTAGAAATGGTAGACGGCCGCTTTTTCGCCGCCGAACAGTTTTTGCGGCTTGCCTCCGCCGCCGCCGCTGATAGTAACGGGAATATTGTTGATTGCGTAGGAAAGCGTCGTATGCAGGTGGCCGTTGAAGATGCGGTTAATTTCGTAGTTGCTGATGAGTTCGATGAACTTTTTATTTTGTCCCCGCGAGTACGTCGTTTCATCGTCGCCGAACCATTCTTCGCCCGGCAGGTCGATCGGACGGTGGTAGAACAGGAAAGTGTGCTCCTGTGTGTTGTTGTCGAGGTCTTCGCGCAACCACTCCAGCTCTTCATCGTAAAATCCGTAGCGCCGGTATGAATTGTCCAGCAGAACAATGTGTGCATTCTTTTCATCTAATGAGCGGTAAGTATCCCAATAGACGATCGAGGTAAAGAGATCTGTTGTTTTTTCCTGGGTGGATTCTTCAAACGACAGGTCGTTGTTGCCGGGAATATAGTGAACTGGATACGGCAGTTTGTCGAACGCGCGCATGACGTTTTTGATCTGTGCGCTGTCCGGGCTGCCGGCAATATCACCCAGGTGCACTGCGAATTCCAGATCCTGCTCTGCCATGGCATTGATGATGGTCTGCGTCACTAGGCTCAACCCTTCGGTGTCGCCAATTACGCCAAAGCTCCAGTATTCCGTGTTTCCTTCCACTTCAGGGAGGGGTTTGGTAAAAATATCGAATTCATCGATTGCGCTATTCACAAACCAGTATAATCCCACTACAATGAGGAGGATAAAACCGGAGATGATAATAAGTGTTTTCATATGACGAAATCCGAGGCGAAGCGCCGGATAGTTACATTACGCAAGGAAATAGAGCATCACCGCTATTTATACCATGTTTTGGATACGCAGGAAATATCGGACGCGGCGCTCGATTCGCTGAAAAAGGAGCTGTTTGACCTGGAGCAGGAGCATCCCGATTTGGTAACGCCGGACTCGCCGACGCAGCGTGTGTCGGGCGAGCCGCTCGATAAGTTCAGGAAGGTGAAGCACGAGCAGCGGATGCTGTCGCTGAATGACGCATTCAGCCGCGAGGACATGGATGCGTGGGTGGAGCGTTTGGACCGCCTGGATCCGGATGCGGAGCTGTCGTACTTTGCCGAAACCAAGATTGACGGGCTGGCTGTTTCGCTGGTATACGAGGACGGCGTGCTGTCCGTCGGCGCGACGCGCGGCAACGGCACGGTCGGCGAAGACGTGACGCATAATATCCGGACCATAGAAAGCATCCCCCTGAAGCTGCGCGATATCCCGGAGGCAAAGAAGTCGAAACGGATCGAGGTGCGCGGCGAGGTGTATATTTCCAAAAAGGATTTTGAGAGCATCAACAAAGAGCGGGTGAAAGCCGGCGAGGAACCGTTTATGAACCCGCGCAATACAGCGGCCGGTTCGATCCGGCAGCTTGACCCCAAACTGGCGGCAGCGCGGGATTTGCGTTTTTTGGCGTATTCATTGCCGACCGACCTGGGCCAGCAAACGCACGCAGAGGCGCATGAGCTGTTGAACAAACTCGGCTTTAAAACAGATGCGGAAGCGGTGA
This sequence comes from Candidatus Kerfeldbacteria bacterium, assembly GCA_043813585.1. GTDB lineage: Bacteria > Patescibacteriota > Patescibacteriia > UBA9570 > XYC2-FULL-38-9 > JBDRKW01. The sequence continues at coordinate 146,415 of JBDRKW010000006.1, read as the reverse complement.
AGTGCAACACGCTGGATGACGTCATGTCGTTTTATGAAAAAGTTGGTAAGCAGCGTGATGAGTTGGAATACCAGATTGACGGCGTAGTCGTTGTCGTGAATTCGAATGCACTTTTTAAGCGGTTTGGCGTGGTCGGCAAGGCGCCGCGCGCATCAATCGCGTTGAAGTTCCCGGCTGAACAGGCGACAACTATTGTAGAGGACATTCAAGTGCAGGTTGGGCGCACTGGAGCATTAACGCCGGTGGCGCATCTGCGGCCGGTGCAGGTTGCCGGCACGACCGTCAAACGTGCGACGCTGCATAATCTGGATGAGATTAAGCGGCTCGGGGTAAAGATCGGGGATACGGTTATTATTGAAAAGGCGGGTGATATTATTCCGGATATTGTTGAGGTGCTGCCAAAACTCCGTACTGGCAAGGAGAAGGAATTCACAATGCCGAAAAAATGCCCGGTGTGCGAATCACCGGTCACTAAAAAAGAGGGTGAAGTCGCGCACTATTGCTCGAATAAGAATTGCTATGCAATGCAGGTGCGAGGGCTGGGACATTTTATCTCTAAGCAAGGATTGAACATCGACGGATTTGGTCCGAATATTCTTACGCAGCTGTGGGAGGCAGACCTTATTAAGGACGCGTCCGATATTTTTAACCTGAAGGTTGAAGATGTTGAACCGCTGGAGGGTTTCGCGGAACTTGCTGCACAGAATTTGATAGAGGCAATCGACGCGGCACGTACGGTTCCTTTGCATCGCTTTGTCTATGCGCTTGGCATCAGGCATGTCGGCGAACAGACCGCGGTCATGCTGGCGGAGACCTTCAGTTCCATGGACGCGCTGCGCAAAGCGAGTAAAGAGCAGCTGGAAGCTGTTCATGATGTCGGACCTGCAGCGGCCGAGGCGCTTTATGATTATTTTAATGATGAACAGAACAGAGTATTGCTGGATAAGCTGCAGGAACAACTTTCTATCGAACGACCGAAAATGAAGAGCACATCCTCTGTATTATCAGGGAAGTCCTTTGTGTTTACAGGGACCCTTGCGTCGATGACGCGCGATGACGCGAAAAAGATCGTACGCGAGAATGGCGGTGCGGTAGCGTCAACAGTCACAAAATCGCTGGATTATCTGGTTGTGGGCGAGAATCCGGGGTCAAAAGTGGAAAAAGCCAATAAAACGGGGGTACACGTATTGACCGAGAAGCAATTTCTTGGCATGGTATAGGTTGTATGAAAATAGATAACAAGATGCTCGATCATTTGTCGATGCTGGCGAAGATCGAGCTGACAAGTGAAGATAAAAAAACGCTCAAGAAGGACCTGTCAGAGATCCTGGATTTTGTTGAGCAGTTAAATGAGCTCAAGACGGATGGTGTTCTGCAAACCAGCCAGGTCACCGGGCTGGAAAATGTGCTGCGGAGCGATGAAGCGAACTATGATTATGCGCGCGAAGACATGCTGCCGACCATGCCGGATGTCGATGATGAAGGACAGCTCCGCGTTCATGCGGTGTTTACAGATGACAGCCCAAGCCATTAATGAAATTTATGGACGACCTTTCAATACTACAACTGCGTGAGAAACTGGATTCCAAAGAGCTGTCGGCAATCGATCTGGCAGAGCATTATTTGAATCGCATTCTCGAAACAAATGACACGCTGAACAGCTTTATTACCGTTGATACGGAACATGTGCGCGAGCATGCCAAGCATGCGCAGGCAGAGATTGATAACGGCAATCAATCGCGACTAACCGGCATCCCGTATGCGGCAAAGGATCTGTTTTGCACCAAAGGCGTGCGCACGACAGCCGGTTCTCATATATTGAATGAATACGTTCCGCCGTATTCTGCAACGGTGATCAATCGTCTTCGTGATGGCGTGTTGCTCGGCAAGACCAATATGGATGAATTTGCCATGGGCGCATCGACAGAATATTCCGCATACGGTCCTACGAAAAATCCGTATGATCTGGAACGCGTTCCCGGCGGTTCGTCCGGCGGATCAGCAGTGGCAGTAGCGGCGGGGCAGGCGCCGTTTGCGTTAGGCACGGATACATGCGGTTCTACGCGACAACCTGCGTCGTTTTGCAATGTTGTCGGGTTGAAGCCGACCTATGGCCGCATCTCGCGGTATGGAGTTGTTGCTCTGGCTTCGTCTCTCGATACCGTTGGTATATTTGCCCGGTCTGTTGAAGATGCCGCGGTCGTGCTGGAACAAATTGCGGGGGAAGATGCATTGGACGCTACCACGCCCAGCGAACCGATTGATGACTACCTGAGCCGCATGAGCGATGATATTTCGAAGATGCGCGTCGGAATTCCAAAAGAGTTTATAGAGATGGACGGTTTTGATCCGGAGGTAAAAGAATCTTTTGAACGTACTGTTGAGTTGCTGGCGGAGATTGGCGCGACTATCGAGGAGGTGTCGCTGCCGCATACGCGCTATGCGGTTCCGGCGTATTATATTTTATGCCCGTCAGAGGCGAGCTCGAATCTGGCGCGGTATGACGGCATCCAGTACGGCAAGCCATCGCCTGACGCGAAAACGCTGGAAGAGGTTTTCCTGAAAACGCGCGAACAGGGGTTTGGCCCGGAAGCAAAGCGCCGAATTATGATTGGGACATTCTGTTTATCATCGGGGTATTTTGATGCGTACTATAAAAAAGCGCAGCAGGTCCGCACTCTTATTCGGGAAGACTTTGATGAGGCATATACAAAGGTTGATGTACTACTAGCGCCGACAGCGCCGACCCTTCCGTTTAAACTTGGCGAGAAATCGAAAGACCCCATTGCAATGTATTTATCGGATATTTTCACCGGTCCGGCTTCATTGGCAGGCGTGCCTACCATTTCCGTGCCTTCCGGATTCGTGCAAGACCTACCAGTGGGTGTTCAGTTTATCGGGCCGCAATTCGGAGAAAGTAAAATTCTCGCGGCAGCGCGGGCGCTTGAACAGGCTGTCGAACCGGCATCCGTATCACTTGCAGTGTAGGATTGTAGACATCCTGCAAACATTATGCTATAATACGTACTGATAGAAGTTTCGTAATAAAGAACGTTTTACCACTATGGCAAAATCCAAGGTACTGCTCGTTGAAGACGACGAGATGCTCCACACAATGTATACGCAGAAATTCACCAAGGAAGGATATGATATCCATTCGGCGTACAACGGTTTAGAGGGAATTAAAGTGGCGGAGGAAGCAGCGCCCCAGATTATTTTATTGGACATTATTATGCCGAAAATGGACGGTTTTGTTGCGCTGAAGAAGCTGAAAAAGAACGAAAAAACGAAAGACATTCCTGTGATTCTGCTGACCAACCTCGGTCAGGAAGAGGATATCCGAAAAGGCCGCGAGCTTGGCGCTACCGACTATTTCATCAAAGCGAACCATACTCCGCAGGAGGTCGTGGATAAGGTGAAGGAAGTGCTTGACGCTGCAAAGAAATAAACTGCAATTCATCAACATTTGCCCTTCGGGGCATTTTTTGATATGAATAGAATGGATTTGTCACAAATTAATAGTACACACAGTATGGAACGAACACTCATTATCATGAAGCCGGATTGCCTGCAGCGAAACCTGCTTGGCGAGATTATTACCCGGTTTGAACGCAAAGGCCTGAAGATTGTGGGCCTGAAGATGGAGCAGATCAGCGACCTGAAGATAGACGAGCATTACGCGCATCACAAGGACAAGCCGTTTTTTGCCGGCTTGAAGGGCTTTATGCAGGCAGCGCCGGTGGTGCTGATGGTGCTGGAGGGCCTGGAAGCGGTTGAAGCGGTCCGTTTGATAACAGGCGAGACAAAAGGGCGCGCAGCCGACGGCGGCACGATTCGCGGCGATTTTTCAATGAGCATGCAGGCCAATATCGTACATGCGTCTGATTCTGTCGAGAATGCGGAGCTTGAGGTAAAGCGTTTTTTCAAAGAGGAAGAGCTGTTCGAATACAACAAGATGGACGCGGAGTGGGTGTATTCTGAAGACGAACGGGAATAGCGATGGGACGGCGAGGACGGGGCATGGGAATACCGGATGCAGCGAACGTTTTTTCTGCTCGTGATATGCGCATAGACGTGCCGGAAGGAAAAAAGATGTGTTCGAAGTGCGGGTATGTCATGAGCAGGAAGAGTAAACGCGGATCGGCAGGAAGCTGTCCGATGTGCCAGGGAACCGGCCGGAGAGCAGACGGCAAAGATCCCTTCCCGCAGGCGAATCCGGAATCAGAATCATAAACGGCGACAGCATGGATCGCAATACGCTCGAGATTTTATTATTGCAGTTCCGCATTGATATTTCCGGGAAGCATGAAGCCCGGTGTTTTCAGAAATATGGCAAACTGGGCATAAATCAGCTTGCGCCGTATGACGCCATGACCATGCCGGTGGCAACACAGATTTGCGACGGATATGACGCCGTGATCCTGGGCGGATCCAATATAAACAGGGTATCGGCCGGAGAGCCGAAAAACCTGGATGCCATTTTGAATGTCGTCCGGTACTGTTATGACCATGATATCCCGACGTATGGTTCCTGCTTTGGGTCCCATCTTATCGCGCAGGCGCTTGGCGGGCGCGTGGAGTATGCGCCCGATCGCAAGGAGCTGGAAACCATCGATATCCACCTGTATCCCGAAGCGAAAAATGACCCGCTTTTTCAGGAGATGCCGGTTCAGTTCAAAGCCAACGCCGGGCGAACGGATGATATTGTTGAGCTTCCGCCGGATGCCATACCGCTGGCATATTCCGACAACGTGAAATACCATGCATTCCGGATAAAAGGCAAGCCGATGTATGCAGTGCAGTTTCATGCGGAGCTCGGGCAGGAAGAACAGCGTATGAGCATGATGTATGCGTTCCGGTATGCAAGCTACTTCGACAGTGAAGAAGAGTTGAAGGAGCGGCAGGACGCAATAGGCGAAACGCCAATTGCATCAAGTCTCATTTCACGATTTATTGACGAAATCGTGATGCCGCGCGCATAATGGTGCCATGCGACAACAAAGAACAACGTTACAACATGCTGTTTTAGGCATTTTCAATAGTATCATTAAGCTCAAACCAAGCGAGTCGGTTCTTGTTATTGGCTCTGATCAATCGAATTCTCGTATCGTCAGTCAGGCTTTTTATCAGGCAGGCCTCTCGCTCACTGCCCGCTCATCTCTTATTGAGCAGACAGCCCGCAAGGAGAACGAGTATATGGAGGAAACGGTCCGTTCGGCAATTGCGTCAGCTCCCGACGTCGTTATCTTGACTGATGTTTCCCGCATGGGCCGCGACCGTGTTGGAGAAGAGAAGGGGTATATGGTAGATGGGAAGCGGTTGGATTTTATCTATTACGCTATCAAGGCACAGAAGAAATCCAGGGTCTATTGGTTTTATGTGGATTCCATACCTCGCTTTATTCGCATGCTATCAGTTGACTATGCAGAAATGCGACGTGTTGGTACTGCCCTTGTTCGTGAAATGACCAAGGCGGATGCGGTGCGGATTCGTTCAGCAGCAGGTACGGACTTGACGGTGAGTCTTGCTGACAAAAAAAGGAAACCAAAGGCTGACTATAATGGGAAGCAGCACATTCCCGGAAGCGGAGGGAACCTTCCAATGGGAGAGGTCCTCATTTCGCCGACAGCAGCCGGGACAAACGGACGGTTTGTCGTAGACGGTTCATTTTTTCACGTAGATTCCAATACCACATTGCGTCCAAGCAAGCCATTTGCAATCGACATTCGAGATGGGTATGTTCAACGAATTGAGCAATCGTGTGCCGAGGCGAAGAACTGTTCCGACATGGTTCAGCGCGCACGCCGGCAAGCTACTCGCATGGATGGGCGGGTGAGCGCTTCAGTGGCAAAGCAATATTATAAATACGCGCGATTGGTCGGTGAGTTTGCGATTGGCGTGAATCCAAACGCACGTATCGTGGGGGATATTCTTGAAGACGAAAAGGCGAGCGGAACAGCTCACATTGCGATCGGCTCGAGCTACGACGGAGAACGCGCATTAATTCACTTAGACCTTGTAGTGCGACGACCGGAAATTTCATTCGTATATCCAAAGGGAACAGAAAAAATTATTGTGCGAAGCGGTTCAGTACTCGTATAGTTTGTGAAGTTGAAAGTGCTAAGATTAGTTATTCTTTCTATTATTGGTTTCGGTTATACACACGAGGTTTGACACATATCCAATAAAACACTATGATTTCACACAATTATTATCGAACATGTCAGAAACCTTCGCACAAATTGCAAATCACGGAGTTGGAAGCCTGCTTATTGGCTGGTTTGCGATTAGCTGCTTCTTCGTTATTTATTTCTGGAAGAAGCATCATTATGGGAAGGTTCATGTAGAATAATTCGATCAATACTCTCGAATTAACGGGCCCTTCCCATGCGGAAGGGTTTTTCAAATGCAATTATCAATTTATTCATTCATCACTATGTCACTCAACAACAAATTATTGCAGAAACTCACCAGCGCCTTTGGCGTGATGGGAGACGAAGAGGAGGTAATGGGGGTCGTGAAGTCCGAACTGGATTCCATGGGCGTGAAGCATGAAGAAACGAAGTACGGCGATGTACTGTGCGGCAAGTTGGATCAGCCGGCGTTGTTGCTCGCTGCTCATTGCGATGAAGTTGGGTTTATGGTTCGGAGCGTAAACGAAGACGGCACGCTTGGCGTGATCAACCTTGGCTGGGTGAAGCCGCATATGCTCAATGAGACGTCGGTGGTGATTAAGACTGTTTCCGGCGAAAAAGTTATGGCGCAGGGGTTTGCCACCGTGCCGATGCTCGACAGCGATGTGCCGACCTTCGCGGATGTGATTCTCGATGTCGGCGCGGATTCTGCAGAAGAGATTGAGAAGATGGGCGTGCGGGTCGGCGATATCGGAACCTTCCAGAAAGAATTCCGGATGACGGACAACGCGGTGTTTGCAAGCGCGCTCGATAACCGGCTGGGCGTTTATCAGCTGTTGGAATATATTCGCGCGAATCCGTCCGTGCTTGACAAAGCAGCGGTCGCATTCCATACGCATGAAGAGGCGAACTTTGAGGGGCTCCGCGGCGTGGTGGATCGGGTGCAGCCGACATACACAGTGATCCTCGATGTTTTTCCGGTGCACCAGGAGCTGAGCCGGACTGATACGCCATATGGCCTCGGTCAGGGGCCGTCAGTACTCTACCAGGCAGGACGGTATGTGATGCACTACCCGATGCGGAAAAGGTTTGAAGCGCTTGATCAATCGCTGTTCAAGAAAGTGGTCATCGATACAGGGCCGATTGAGATGGAGCCTCTGGGAGTGCAAAAAATGGGACAAACAATGGCGACAGCGTTGTATACGCCGGTCCGTGGTTACCACGCCGGGGTGTATACCGCACGCGTTGCAGATATAGAACGAATGAAACCGCTGCTCGATGCAGCAATCCCTGCGATGACCGAATAGATCGCAGATTTCCGAGGGAGGTGAGACAGGTCGTAACGGCAGTCGCGGCTGTTGACCTGTTGCACGTCTTTCGGATGAGTAAAAATGCTTGTTTGCGAGACGACCTTTGACAACTGAGTTACCGAAAGAATGAAAACGCGTTCCCTGCAAGGGGCGCATAATCTTGGCCACGCGGCGTGGCTATGCGGATGAGGAGATGCGCTATGCGTATGTTTGGAGGAAATCAGGAGCTTGCGACGCACGCAGAGGGATTCCATTACCTGCTTCCCGGAGCGGAGACGTGGCTGCATACCACCGAGATTCTGTTCGGAGTCCCGGCCACGGAAGACGTGAAGGCGATGAACGGCAACCTGTTCGCCCGTACGCAGGACCGGCGGTTCGTGAACAATACCACCGAGCAGTGGTGGGCGTTGACGCTCTCCGGCCTGGCGTTCCTCGAGATGGGCCAGCTGGAGCCGCGGGAGACCAAGCCTTACTTCCCCAAGAAGATGGATCGCGAAGCGCGTGAAGTCATCGGAGCGCGCAGGCGCTGGGGTATCGTGGTCAAGCCGGACAGCGCTTACTCGCGTGCCTCCGGCTACAACGCCAAGTTGGCGCACTGGCCGGAGGTCTTCGGTCCGCAGGGCATCTACTTCACACACCTCCACGACACGCTGATGGAGAACGTGCAGTACCTGCCGCAGGGCGACAAGCGCACCGAAGCGGTCATGCGGGTCAAGTTCATCATGAGTGAGATTCGCGAGAAAATCCTCGGCAGCCAGGAGCTGACGTTCCAGGATTACCTGATGTGGCTGCTCCAGCACGTGATGCACAAGCCGGCGGAGGACACCCGGCTCTGCGACACGGTGGGCATGTTCCACGCCAACTCGGATTTCGAGCCGGAGGCGCGCAACCGCCTGCTTGACATCTTCCTGGCCGATTACGAGACCGTGGCGCGGCTCTACAACGAGGCGATCGCCCCGGATTCGTGCATGAAGCAGCTCGACGTCCGCAAGCGCGAGCTGCCGTACTGGGTGCACCACCCGGCCGAGGACGGCGACTTCTGGGTCAAGGAGACGCTGTTTCTCAGCCGTGACGGCAGGCACATCGTCCTGGAAAACGGTAAGAGCAGCTCGGTCGGCGGAGGCCAGGTTCGGACTTACCGCGACATCTACCGGGCGTTCGACGTGATGTTCCGCGGCGAGTACGCGGTGATCCCCAAGGCCGTCTGCTTCCTGGTGCAGATCCTGCACCTGACCACGTTCGTCAACCCGGACGAGTGCCACTACGAGGCGCTCGCGAAGGACTTCATCCGGCGGATGTGGAGTGCTGGCATCGATTTTCCGGTGGCCGAGACCACGTACGGACGGCAGCAGCAGATCATGAACGCGCTCCTCGCGTTCGGCGACCAGGAACTGGTATTGCCGGTCGAGATGCAGGTGGCGTTCAAGCGCGAAATTGCAACCGGCACGGAGCTCCACCAGATCCTCCACGGGGAGGACGAGGAGAGCATCAAGACCAAGCTCGAGCAGCTGCTCATGGCGTGCGCGGAGAACGACAAGGCCGACCGCGATCTCGAGACGCTTCGGCTGCTCCAGGCTGCCGGATTCCTGCACGAGCGCTGGGTGAACAGCTACTACCTGGCGCAGGCCGCGATCCCCGGCGTCAACGTGCGCAAGAACGAGCTGCTCGGCGACGCGCAGGCCACGCTCGATGCCGCGTGCAAGGGGCTGTTCTGGGAGTACATCGACGCTCTGCCGAAGGGCAGCCGCGAACGGTCGCTGGTGGTCCGGAACCTCTACATGTCCGGCAACCTGGACAAGCTCGTGTTGCCGTCCCGGCTCCGCGAGGTAGAGTCGTTCCTGGTAAAGGTGAACAACGCCAAGTCCAGGGACCGTACCGATCCCCGCATCGACGAGTGGCTGGATGACCTGCTCGACTGGATGCGCCACTACGACGCGTTTGAGCAGGATCAGTACTTGCGATTGATCCAGAAGCGGCTCACGACCGGCGGGTTCAAGTGCGTGTTTGGCGCCGACGAGAGGCCCCCCGACTACGCGTTCGCGCTTCAGCGGCGCCTGCAGCTCGCGGAAGCAGAATTCGACCGCCGCCGCCAGCAGCTCAACGGTGACTTCAACATCGGCAAGTACAAGAAGTCCATGGCCGACGCAGTCTGCCGGGGCCAGGTCGTGCGCGCGCAGATCCTGAAGGCGCTGCACTCGCTCCAGCTCGTCGATTACTACATCGGCCCGCTGGTCGGCTGGGTGATGGGAGGCGATGAGTACATCAACGCCATCCGCCGCCAGATCCACGTCGTGGATCACCCGGTGGCCCCCCGGCTGTAAAGAGAAGTCAAAGGAAGAGGATTCGTGCAGACACCTGCCGGTCCTCTCTTTTTTTCGGAAAAATGGCATATTCACCGCTAACCTTCGGGTGAAAAAACAAGCTGTGAAAAATCTGTGTATGACCCCTTGCGCGGTATGCATTCACGATTGTATAATGAAGGTGTCCTTTCAATAGGGCGCTCTGCCCACCATATCCTGCTTCACCAAATAGTTTCTTGCTTGGGTCTGTACTCCAGAACTCCGGTTCAGAGGCGACCCATTGCGGTACATATGTGCTACTGCATTACTGATGCGACGCGGTTTCGACTGCGTTGCCAGGGTAGCGTAGCAATGGCCGAATCACCACGGCGAAGCCCAACTGTAAGTATGGAAGCTAGGATGAGGTGGGCCAGAGGTATCACGAAAAGGCCCGGTATATGCCGGGTCTTTTGTGTTTACGGCTCGGCTCTTTTTTTGTATACTGCAGGCATAATTATACGGAGGATGAAATACAGTTCAATCTATATCGGCACCTGGCTTCCGCGCACCCTGATCCACCTGCGCGAGTTTTATAATGCGGCTGCTGAGAATAAATCAGCACTATTTTCGGAAAAGCAGCTCAAGAAGTGGATCGCGCCGCTCGGCGTGACGTCCGTCCGGTATGAATCTGGCGCGATTGATGCCGTGGTCGTTGAGACGAAGAAGGATGTGACCATTGCGCAATCGGAAGAGGGAATCGTCCTGGCAATAAAAAAAATCACCAGCCCTAAAAAGGACGCAGAAGAGCTCTCTGATTACTTCAAGAACACGGTGCTGAAGTATTGGTCAAAGTTGTACAGCAGAGGCGCGCCCATACCGCGCACATTCCAGAAAATTGAAGAGTTTTATCCGTTCGTCATTACTGTTTCCGGCGCCACGGAACCGGAGGTGAAGAAATTATTCCGTCAGTTTGACGATGACATTGTTGAGCGGCATTCCTGGTCAGTCGGTCGCTATTGGAGCGGCCGGCACCTGGTAGTGTTTGAGCGGAAGAAGATCGCGCGCGAGGTGAAAGTGATTCCGTTTTTGATGTTTTTGAACGCGTACAAGTTCCAGGCGCAGAAGATGCTGCATTTGCACCGCATTATCTGGGAAGACATTGAAGCGATCCGCGAAAAGACGTCGGTGCGCAGCAAGGACCTGCCGGTGATGCGCGACAGCCTGCTGGATCTGGAGCGGCAGATCAGCTATTTTTCCGCGCGGCTGAAACAGATGGGGGCTCCGCTTGATTTGCTTGGCGAATTCCTTGGCGAGCGGAAAAAAGTGAAGGACTACGCGTTTTACATGTTTGAGGAGCTGGCATCGCTCAAAGCCACGCAAACGTACCTGGAGCACCTGTGGGCAATGACCAGCGATTACGCGAGAGGCACCATTAACCTGCTGCAGCTGTTTTACAGCGACAACGAGCGGCGGGAGCTGAATACCCTGCAGATGATTTTTATTATCGGGGTAATTGCCGAGGTTATCGTGCTGGGAACCATCACAGGCGGGCGGATGAACCTCACTTCGCCGTCCGGTGAACTGCTTGCGGTCGGCGACCTATTTACTTTTTCATATGTAGATTTATTGGTGTACGGATTGTTCGCATTGTTCCTGGCAGCTGTCCTGTATGCGCTTCTCCACTGGGCTTTCAATATGTGGAAACACAACCGCGTGCTCGGCGATTCAATTGACGTGACCCGTTTTCGCGAACGCGTTGAAAAGCGGTTGAAATAATTTGGCAAATCCAGTACGCTATTCGTGCGCTGACGTTCAGCGTCGCGCGGGATTAGTATAGTGGTAGTACGTAAGCTTCCCAAGCTTGAGGCACGGGTTCGATCCCCGTATCCCGCTCATATGATAGTTCAAGAATTAGTCGCGTTGTGGCGGAACCAGCACAAGTCACCGGAGGAGCTGCGTCAACTGCAATGGTGGTCGTTGCAATCGTCAATAAGCCATGCGTTTGCCTCGGTGCCGTTTTATCAATCCGGGTTACAGGGAAAGAAGAGCGAAGGACTCACAGTAGATACGCTTGCAGACCTGCAGCACATTCCGGTTACGAAAAAGAGCGATGTTCAGAAGGCGGGCGATGCTATGGTCGCGCGTCCATTCGTAAAGGAGCAGTTGAAGATGTCAACGTCAAGCGGTTCCACAGGCCAGCCCGTTTCAACATATTTTAATACTTCGGACTGGCTGCTGTTGAAATATGCCGCTAAAATTCGTTCCAAACTATGGTGCGGCATGCGGTTCGGGGATGTTGTCGTCACCGTAGATGACCGGCCGACCGAAGAGGTGCGGGAGAAAAATTCGTGGCTTGCGCGGAACGTGATCCGCCGCCATATGTTGAGCATCGACCAGCCGCTCAGCGAGCATCTGGATTTTTACCGACGAGTTAAACCGGATGTACTGTACGGGAGCCCGTCGTATATGTATGAATTGGCAGCGCACGTCAAAGAGCACGGCGTTGACTGGTTCCGTCCGCGTTTGATATTCACCAGTTCGGAATTGATCCAGCCGCGCCGGCAGGAGGAGCTGGAACGTACATTTGGCTGCCGTGCGTATGACGTGTACGGATCTACGGAGTTTAAGGAGATTGCAGTCCAGTGTCCGTGCAAGAACGGATATCATATAAATTCGGACCTGTTTTATGTTGAAATGTTGAACAATGGAAAACCGGTTGCTCCTGGGGAGGAAGGCGACATTATCGTGACCTCGCTGAAGAACCGGGCCATGCCGCTGATCCGCTATGACATCGGCGACCGCGGCGTGCTGCGTGCGGACGAATGCGGGTGCGGCAACCCGTTTCCGCTTATGGACGTCGTTCTAGGCCGTTGCGTTGATTATGTGAAGGCGGGCGACCGGCATATTGCGCCGTATACGCTCACGAACGTGCTGCAGGATTGTTGCTTCGAGCATATTGCCCAATATCAGGTGGTACAGGATGATGCTGACCATATTACGGTGTTTATCGAGCCGAACACCAGCTACGCGCCGGTTGTGAAATCAACCATACGGGAAGAGCTTCAGAAAGTGCTCGGCACCGGTATGGCCATATCCGTTCAGGAGGTGGATTCCATTCCCCGCGAGGCGAGCGGAAAGTATTGTGTTGTGAAATCATCGATACATAAGGATCATGTATGAATGTGCCTGAAGAAGTCATCGAACTTAAAGACGATGCGATCGGTCTGAACGGATGGTTTGTTGTTGATTCGACTGTCCGCGGCCGTTCATGCGGGGGGATTCGAATGCTTCCCGGCGTGACCGAGCGGGAAGTACGGGATCTGGCGCGGGCGATGACATTGAAACAGGGGTTTATGGGGGTGCCCCGTGGCGGAGCAAAGAGCGGCATTATTGTCGAAAAGGACGCAACGGATGAAACCAAAACGCTGTTTCTGAACCGGTTCGGCGAGCTGTTGCGCGAGCGCATTATCAGCGAGGATTATATCCCGGGGCCCGACATGGGCACAAGCACACAACTTATGAAGGGAATGTATGAACACATAGGCAAGCCGGTGTATAAACGGTCAACCGGCAGCCCGCGTTCCGGCGAGCTGACAAGCGTGGCCGTTTACATCACTGTTGAAGTTGCATTCGAACTGATTGGTAAGACAATGCACGGCGCAGTCGTTGCGGTTGAAGGGTTTGGCGCCGTCGGAAGCGCCCTTGCAAAGAGCCTGCATAAAGCAGGCGTGCGCGTTGTTGCCGTTTCGACTGTTGATGGAGCGATTTATGATGAACACGGACTTGATATTGATGATGTATTAATGATTCGGGATCGTTTCATTACTGAACACAGTACGGTGCCGGACAGCCAGCCGGAAGACGCGTGGATTTTACAGTATGAAAAGGCGGAGCAATTACCAAAAGAACAGTTACTTGAATTACCGGTAGATATTTTGTGTCCCTGTGGCCGAAGCGGACAGATAAACGAAAATAATATGCAAGCGATCAAAGCTTTAGCAATATGTTCTGGTGCGAATAATCCTGTTACAGAAGCGGCAGAGATGTATTTGCATGACAATGATCATATGTATCTACCGGACTTTGTTACTAACTGCGGAGGCGTGCTCGGCAATATGATGGAATTTGCCGGATTGTCAGACGGGACGATCGACCAGGTTTTACGGAATTTTCTTGGAAAACAACTGAAGGAAATTGTGAACATTTCCAAGCGCACGCGGCGCAGTCCATATAGCATCGGCGTTGAAATCGCCGAGAAAAATTTTCAGCGGATGAAGGAAGCGGATGAACGGAAAAGGAAAACCGGAGTATTGAAACGGGCAGGAGTCGTCGCCTACAAGCGAGGATTTGTCCCGCCATGGATCGCGCGGCGCGTTGCATTGCGCGAAATTGATTCAATGCTGTCAGGGAATGAAGCGATATTCAGTGCATTTCAGTAGCAGTTGGGCTTGGCTGTAAAAAGTGTTACTATAATTTTACTAAACAATAAATATTACTATGGCATACGAAGCAAAAGATTTCTCTCAATTAATCGGGTTGGACGGATTCAGCGAAGAGCTGCTGACAACGCACTTTGGTTTATATGAAGGCTACGTAAAAAACACCAACAAGCTCATTGAACAGTTGGCGGACAAGAACCTGGTTTCACCTGAATGGGACGAACTGAAGCGCCGGTTTGGCTGGGAGTTCAACGGCATGCGTCTTCACGAGCTCTATTTTGAAAATATGACCAAGGAGGAGAGCAGTTGTAAAGAAGAGTGTCCTGAGCTGATCAGGCAGATGGATGCTGACTTTGGCGTAAAGGAACATTCATGGAAAGAAGACTTTATTGCGACTGGTAGTATGCGTGGCATCGGTTGGACTGTTTTGTACCTTGATTTGTCTTCAAAGCGGCTCTTTAATACCTGGGTGAACGAACATGATGTTGGCCACCTTTCCGGCTGTACGCCTCTTCTTGTTATGGATGTCTTTGAGCACGCCTTTGTGATGGATTATGGAATGAAGCGCGCTGATTATATCGAAGCGTTCTTTAATGCGATTGACTGGTCAGTTGTAAATAACCGGTTCAAAGTGTAACCGGCATCAAAATGATTATGAAAGGCTCGGCTATGATGCCGAGTTTTTCTTATACATGTATTGCATACCGAATGCACTGACAAGCGTCAGCAGGCCCATAATAACGAACAGCGGATCAAATCCATATACTGTTACGATCACGCCTCCGATAAGCGCTCCGGCAGCAGAGACGATGTAGGCCATCGCTTCCCATGCGCCCCATTCGGATGCCTCTTTATGGTCGTCGAGATTCCGCGAATAGAGCGCGTCATATGCGGGAATATAGATAGCTTCCCCGAGTCCGATGAAGATCTGCACTATAAAAAGGTGTACTGGTGTTTTGATCAGCAGGTAGCTGAAAAACGAAAGGGCAATAATGATATAGCCGACAACCACAAGGCGTTCCTGATGCTTGATTCTGTCCTCCCACTTGCTGATGAAAAAAACCGTCATGCCGGCCACAATCGCGTAGAGGCTGGCCGCGCCGCTGGCCGCAAGCAGGTCGCCGCCCAGGTCTTCAATATACAGCGCCAGGATCGGGCCCAGGGTAGCGCCGGCAAAAACAATCAGCGCATTTGTCATTAGCAGAATGCGCAGGAAGGGGTTGATTTTTTTGTTCTTTTTAGCAGCCATTGTTAAAAGTATACCAAAAACACCCTGCGGTGTCTTCCTGCCAGGGTGCTTCTAGATTTTACCTTGAGCTGCGTTGCGGATGCATCGGGTGCACGCTTTCACTTTCTTGCCGTTGATGGTTGCGCTCTGTAAATTCAGCTGCTGGCGCTTAATTGTGGCAATATTGGAGTGAGAGCGGGAGTTGCCCTTCAGATATCCGCGGCTGCAGACGTCGCAGACTTTTGACATATGTCGTGTTTTTCAGTAATAATGACACAAGCCTTCGGAGTATAAATGAAGGCTGTTATAATGTCAATATGCTGTTATTTAAATTATTCGACAACCCGGCTGCGTTTCTCATTTGGGTGCTCGCAATTGTTGTTGCGTTAACGATTCATGAATTTTCGCACGGTTTGTCTGCAAAACTGCAGGGCGACCCGACTGCGGAAGGGGAGGGCAGGCTCACATTGAATCCGCTGGCCCATATCGACTGGATCGGATTTGCGCTGCTGGTATTGATTGGATTCGGATGGGCAAAGCCGACGCCGTTCAATCCGTATAATTTGAAGTACAAGCGCTTCGGCCCGGCATTGGTCGCGCTCGCCGGCCCGATTTCAAATATCATTGTGGCCGCAGTTATCAGCGTAGTTCTGGTCGTCATTAACAGCTTCATGCCGCTTGAGCCGACCAATTTCATGGTGCTGTTTTTCACCCTGCTGATCTATATCAATATCCTGCTGGCGGTGTTCAACCTCATTCCAATTCCTCCACTGGACGGCTCTAAAATCCTGTATACGTTTTTAGCACCAAAGCGTCCGGATATTGTGATGGTTCTGGAACGGTACGGCATCTGGATTCTGATGCTGCTGATCTTTTTCGGCGGTTCGGCCATCGGGTTTTTGATCCAGCTCGCATTCGGTCTGTTCATGGCCGGAGTGTCGTTTATCTCCGCTGATACGGCAGATGCGGTTATCGGCGCATTGCTGGGGTTTTTCAATACATAAAAGAAGGGAATTAAAAAAAGCCGCCCGGTTGGCGGTTTTTCGATTGGTGCGTTATCTGAACAGCGCGTTGAACGCCGGACCTATGCCTGAAAGCAGCAGGTAGACAATCAGCGCAATGACGACAGCGATGAGGCCGTTTATTACATGGCCTTTCATCTCCTCTTCTTTATCCTTTTTGCCGCGGTGGATGTAGAACTCTATCATCGCTGCGATGATAACAAACAGCGTTATGACACCAACAGCGATAACGATTGCTTTTGCCAGAAAGAGAAAATTTGGAAGGATTTCTAAACCCATAGGTATTTATTTGCACTGCTATTGTACCGCGCACTGCGATTTGCCGCAAGAACCGGCGCTGCTTGACAGGGCGCACCGCATATCGTACAATCGTTTCGGTTCCAAGCGTCTGCATTTCATGGCTGAAATGTACGCTGACAATGAAAGATGGAAGATTCCAAGTTATGACGTTCAATAGAACTGAGAAGGTCATAGTTTAGAACTTCAACTAAATACGGAGGTTGTTTCGCCCGACGGGAGCGCGTGTTTTATTCGAGAGAGAATCTCTCCTCGAACGAGAAAAAACACCGCGACCAAGCGTGGCGAAACAGTATTGAATTACAAAATAATCTAAACCATGCCTACAACGAATCAATTGGTGCGCAAAGGTCGGAAACAGTCCAAAAAGAAGTCCAAAACCCCTGCGCTCCAAACCACAATGAACGCACTCAAGCGCCGCCGCACAAAGCTGCCGAAAGGCTCTGCTTTCAAGCGCGGTGTGTGCATCAAAGTAACCACGACCACTCCGACCAAGCCGAACTCGGCGCTTCGGAAGATTGCGCGTGTCCGTCTTTCAAATGGAATGGAAGTCACCGCCTATATCCCGGGCGAGGGCCACAACTTGCAGGAACACAGCATCGTCATGATCAAAGGTGGCCGCGTGCCGGATCTGCCGGGCGTTCGCTACCGCGTCGTGCGCGGCGTGTATGATACGCAGGGCGTTGACGGACGCAAACAGTCCCGTTCGATCTATGGGGTGAAGAAACCGAAAGGCGATTAATAACAGATACATATGAGAGGCAAACAAGCTCCAAAGAGAGATATAAAACCAGATGAACGTTACAATTCAACACAGGTAGCAAAGTTCATCAATTACATCATGAAAGGCGGCAAGAAAACCAAGGCGACCAAAATTGTCTACGGCGCGTTTGATCTTGTCGAAAAAAAGACAGGCGAGCCTGGGTATGATGCATGGCTGAAGGCGATGCAGAACATCACACCGTCACTTGAAGTGCGCGCTCGCCGTATTGGCGGTGCAAACTACCAGGTGCCTATCGAGGTCCGGCCGGAACGCCGGTTCACGCTGGCCAGCCGTTGGATTATTGAGGCGGCAAGCAAGCGCAAGGGCAAGCCAATGCGGGAAAAACTCGCTCTCGAAATTATGGATGCGGCGAACGGCGAAGGAGACGCGATGAAGAGGAAGGAAGATGTCCAGCGCATGGCAGAATCCAACCGCGCATTTGCTCACTTTGCATAACCTATAATGAAACAGAGATAACGATATGTCAGAAGAAGAAAAAGTACACTATCCATTGGAAAAAACTCGCAATATCGGCATTATCGCCCATATTGACGCGGGAAAGACGACGGTCACCGAGCGCGTCCTGTTTTATACCGGCCGCACGCATAAGATCGGCGAAGTGCATGAGGGCGAAGCCACCATGGACTGGATGGAACAGGAACAGGAGCGCGGCATTACGATTACTGCTGCCGCGACAACGGCGTTCTGGAAAGACACCAAGATCAATATCATCGATACCCCGGGCCACGTTGACTTCACGGTAGAGGTGGAGCGCTCGCTCCGCGTTCTGGACGGCGGCGTTGTGATATTTGACGGCGTTGCCGGCGTTGAACCGCAGTCCGAGACCGTATGGCACCAGGCAGACAAGTACAGCGTACCGCGGCTGGCGTTCATCAATAAGATGGACCGCACTGGCGCGGACTTCTACAAGGACATGGATTCAATCCATAACCGCCTGACCAAGCGTGCGTTCCCGATTCAGCTGCCGATTGGCGCGGCTGACACCTTCCAGGGCATCATCGACATCATCCGTCGCAAAGCGGTCATTTATAAGGATGAAATGGGAACTGATTTTGAGGAAGTCGACGTGCCCGAGGACATGAAAGACAAAGTTGAGAAATATCGCGCGGAACTGGTTGAGGCAGTGGTTGAAAATGACGAAGCACTGATGAATGATTACCTCGAAGGCAAGGAGATCAGCGAAGCAGATATCATAAGGGTGCTGCGTGTGGCAACAATCGCGAACGATATCGTTCCGGTGCTGTGCGGTTCGGCTCTAAAAAATAAAGGCGTCCAGTACATGCTGGATGCAGTGACGGCCTACCTGCCGTCGCCGCTTGACCTTCCTCCGACCATCGGGCATGACGCAGACGACCTGGAGAAAGAAATCGAGCGCACCACTGATGATGATCAGCCGCTGGCAGCGTTGGCCTTTAAAGTGGCGACTGACCCGTATGTCGGAAAGCTTATTTTTATCCGCGTCTATTCGGGCGTGCTAAAATCAGGTTCGTACGTGCTGAACATGACCACTGGCAACAAGGAACGCATTTCGCGCCTGGTCCGCATGCATGCAAATTCCCGCGAAGAAATTGAAGAGATCTGCGCCGGAGACATTGCCGCTGCAGTCGGCCTGAAAGAAACCATTACCGGCAGCACGCTGTGCGATCCGGAGCATCCAATTGTTCTGGAACAGATTACCTTCCCGGAACCGGTCATTTCCATTGCGGTTGAGCCGAAAACCAAGGCAGACCAGGAAAAGATGGGCATTGCGATCCAGCGCCTGGTGGAAGAGGATCCTACCCTGCGCGTCAAATCCGATGAAGAGACGAACCAGACGGTATTGTCCGGCATGGGCGAGCTGCATCTGGACATCATCATCGACCGCATGAAGCGCGAGTTCAATGTCGAGGCGAATATCGGCCAGCCGCAGGTGGCGTACAAGGAAACTATTACTAAGGAAGCTGAAGGCGAAGAGAAGTACGTCAAGCAGACCGGCGGCCGCGGACAGTACGGCCATTGCGTGCTTATTGTCGAGCCGTATGTACAGCCGGAAGATGAGGAAGAGAAGAAACACTTCGAGTTTGTGGATCAGACTAAAGGCGGATCCATTCCGCGCGAATTTATTGCGCCTATTGAGAAAGGCGTAAGGGAAGCCATGGACCGCGGCATTGTTGCCGGATATCCTCTGCTGGATATCAAGGTTCGTCTGATTGACGGTTCGTACCATGACGTTGACTCGTCTGAAGCGGCGTTCAAAATAGCCGGTTCCAAGGCGTTCAAAACCGCCGCACGCAGAGCGGGACCTGTGCTGCTCGAGCCGGTCATGAGTGTTGAGGTGGTGACGCCTGAAGATTTCATGGGCGATGTGATGGGCGACCTGAACTCAAAGCGCGGACAGATCGGCGAAATGACCGATCGCGGCAATATGAAGGTTGTTGAAGCGACCGTTCCGCTGTCCGAAATGTTCGGCTACGCAACGCAATTACGTTCTATCACGCAGGGACGGGCGAGTTTCTCAATGGAATTCGAGAAATACAGCCAGGTGCCGAAGAACGTATCAAATAAGATCGTTGAGGATCGCGGCGGCGTTGTAGCGGACGACGAAGACGAAGAGTAAATAGAAGTACAGATAGTGGAAAGCCCGGTTGATCCCGGGCTTTTTTGTACCTTGACATTTTTGCCAAAATTGTGTAGTTTCCACTGTCTGGTTAATGTATAGCCAGATAGTTTTTCGTTGCAGTCCGCAGGCTGTAAATGCGCTATGTTAGCGTGGTTTGTATATTGCGGGCTGTGACGAACCGCGTTCCTGAGGCCCTCGCGTGGTTGCAGGGTGAGGGGAATGCATAACGAAAGGAGTAAGTCATGGCGAAGAGGAAAGATGTGTCCCCGATTGTGTCCGGAGCTGGTCTTCTGACCACTGTGTGGACCGAGTTGGTCAACGCGGTGAAGGAGCGCGGCGGTATGGACGAGGAGATCTACCGCCTGGCAACGCCGGAGGGCCGTCCCCTGATCGGTCGGTTCGCTGACCTGGTCGTGGAGGCGGGCCGGCCGGACAGCGCCTCGAAGGTCGAGTTGAAGCCGGTCAAGCTTACGGTGAGCGACTCGTTCCCGGTGACCTGGAGCCTTAGCTGGCGCTGGATCGAGGCACTGAAGGCGGGGAAGTTCGACCGGACCAACTCGGACATCACCGAGGATCGGTTTCCGCTGCAGAACTCCCCGGACGACCCGGCAGAGGGAGAGTACGATTTGGCGGTCGTGCACTTCGGCCGCTACATGTCCACCGGGGACGTGCTGGCAGCCGTGAAGGAGAGCGGGTACCAGCGTCCGAGCTTCGGCGATGGACTCGTGTTCGCCCGGGACTACCCGGACGTGCAGCGTGACTTCCCTGTCGCCATTCTGTGCGTGCCCTGGTCGGATGCCCACGGCCACCGCAACGTGCCGTGCCTGTACGAGAGCGCCCGCGAGCGCGACCTCTACCTCTACTGGTTCGAGGACGACTGGTACGACTTCTGGCGCTTCCTGGTTCGCGTCCCCCGCAAAAACTAGCGCTTGGACTCTTGGATCCTTAGTCCTTTTAGGTCTTGGACCCTTGGTCCCTCGCGCGATGACAAAATGGCTTCCTAGAGACCGGTTCTCTGGTGAAGCCCCTTTTTTTATTCAATTATTTTGATACAATAATACATGGATAGTAAACGAGACAGGCTGCGGTTACGGCTGCAGCCGGTTGAATTCCGGGTTTGCCGATCCGGTCGGAGTGGCCAACGCCACGGCAATGGCCAGTGTGCTGCCGGCAAACTCTAAATATGAAGATTGTTGGTGCAGGGTACTGGAGGATTAAAATATCCCAAATTCGATACAGCCCGGAGAGCAGTCAACGGGTGGTGGTGTGGATGGTACCCTGGACAATGCCAACGGCAACCGCAACGTGCCGTACCTGAACGAGAACGCCAACGAGCGCAACCTCAACCTCAACTGGTTCGAGAACGACTGGAACGACAACTGGCGCTTCCTGGTTCGCGTCCCCCGCAACACTCTTCATGCACGAGGTGCTCCCGGTTTATTGGGGGCATCTTTCGTAAACTGTTTTTTCCAGCCACCGAGCATTTTTCCTACTTCTGCTAGCGGTGTAGAAATAGCTCCATATTTCCTATTATCAAGTACGTTCAGTTCCCATGCGAGTTGGAGGAAGAATTGCAGGGCATCAAGTTTTACGCAGGCTTTTTGGAGAATCGCCAGTTTGTCAGCGCGCCTGGCATACGCAGCGTAAAGTATTATTTCAATCGTATCCGTGAACAATATGTCGACTTTCTTTCCCAGCGAATACCGCGATACCTTCGGCAAGTGCTTCAGCGATTCGTGCCATGCAGCGTATGCACTCCGCATCGTAACAAGAATTGGAATATCATCGCCCCCACGCTGTTGGGGGGGGGTATTGTCCTGATTGGTTATGAGAATTCAATTCAGCCATAGTTACGAAGAAATTATTTCGGTGGAAAATTTGTTAGCCGCCTGGAAAGAATTTGTGCGCGGAAAACGCGGAAAGCCGGATGTGCAGTTGTTTTCACGTCACCTGATGGCAAATATACTTCAGCTGCATGACGAG
This sequence comes from Candidatus Kerfeldbacteria bacterium, assembly GCA_043813585.1. Taxonomy (GTDB): domain Bacteria; phylum Patescibacteriota; class Patescibacteriia; order UBA9570; family XYC2-FULL-38-9; genus JBDRKW01. The sequence goes on along the minus strand of JBDRKW010000006.1, from coordinate 124,340 downwards.
CTGGCATCCTTTAGTTACAGGCATGGCAGGTATTATAGCTTCCATATCACAGATCCGAAACCCCGGCACATCCACAAGGCTGACGTCCGTGATCGATTATTGCACCACGCAATATACCGCAAGTTGTATCCTTTTTTTGACCGCACATTTATTGCGGATTCTTTTTCATGCAGGAATAACAAAGGAACACATGCAGCGAATGATCGGTTTCGTTCCATGGCATATAAAGCCAGCAGGAATAACACCCGAACCTGCTGGGTACTGCAGTGTGATATTCGGAAGTTTTTTGCATCTATCGACCATGGCATTCTTATAGGGATTTTACGGCAATACATCCCTGACGAGGATATTATGCGGCTTCTTGAGGGTGTTATTTCCAGTTTTTATCTTTCATCTCTCAGGGTTGGCCTACCGCTTGGCAATCTGACTTCGCAGCTGTTTGTGAATGTCTATATGAATGAGTTCGACCAGTTCGCAAAGCATCAGCTGAAAGCGAAGTCCTATATACGCTATGCCGATGATTTTGTTGTGATGTCTGATGACCGTGAATGGCTGGTGCATCAGATTCCGCAAATACGTTTGTTCCTGGATCGTCAACTAAGCTTGTCGCTTCATTCAAAAAAAGTGCACATCCATTCATTAGCTTCAGGCATAGACTTCCTGGGCTGGGTGCATTTTTCGGACCATAAGGTATTGCGCACAAGGACAAAGCAACGCATGTTTCGTCGTTTTTTTCAGTGCCCATTGCCTGCAGTATTACAATCATATATTGGCTTGCTACAACATGGGAATACGGATATGTTGGCGAGTCATATTAGGAATCTTGATTGGTTTATTGGTGAAGATGAATATTAATTATGGCTAATTTTAGCGAAATAGTTATACTATGTTTATCCCCAAACCATGAACAGGCACAATTCTTGCCATAGCAAACAGTTTCAAGTATAATCGTCTCTGTTTTACACGCGGTCTGTTCAGGGCCCAATACTTGACAGACTATAGTAAACACACTATCTTTAACTTCGCGTTTCGCAATACATTTTGCGGAATCGTCTATTTATTAAGAATTTTTATCTAAACAAAGTTATAGAAACTTATGGCTGACAAGTTCGATCGATCAAAACCGCACGTCAATGTCGGCACCATTGGTCACGTTGACCACGGTAAAACCACGTTGACGGCTGCGATCCTCGCTGTTTCCGGTGCACAGGGTAAAACCGCACAGGACAAGAAGTTTGAGGACATCGACAACGCTCCGGAAGAAAAGGAGCGCGGTATCACTATTAATACATCACACGTTGAGTACGAGACGGACAAACGTCATTATGCTCACGTTGACTGCCCGGGCCACGCAGATTATGTGAAGAACATGATCACAGGCGCTGCTCAGATGGATGGCGCTATTCTTGTTGTTTCTGCAACAGACGGCCCAATGCCCCAGACAAAAGAGCATATCCTGCTCGCTCGCCAGGTCGGCGTCCCTTCAGTTGTGGTTTTCCTGAATAAAGTTGACCAGGTTGAAGACGAAGAGCTTTTGACGCTGGTTGAAGTTGAAATCCGCGACCTGTTGAACAAATATGAATACCCGGGCGATGAAACGCCTATTATCCGCGGTTCTGCACTGAAAGCACTGGAGAATCCGACTGACGAAGAGGCCGCAAAGCCGATCATCGAACTGCTAAAAACCCTGGACGAATACATTCCGCAACCGGTACGTGACGTTGACCAGGATTTCCTGATGCCGATTGAAGATATCTTCTCAATTGAAGGCCGCGGCACAGTGGTGACCGGCCGTATTGAACGCGGAAAAGTGGGTGTTAATGAAGATGTTGAGATCGTGGGTCTGGGTGAAACGCAGAAATCGGTCGTAACAGGCATTGAGATGTTCAACAAGCAGTTGGACGAAGGTATGGCTGGCGATAACGCCGGAATTTTGCTGCGCGGCACCAAGAAGGAAGAGGTTGAGCGCGGTCAGGTGCTTGCGAAACCGGGATCGGTTACTCCGCACACGGAATTTGATGCAGAGGTCTATGTCCTGTCAAAGGATGAAGGCGGCCGTGCAACACCGTTTACCAAGGGTTACAAGCCGCAGTTCTATATCCGCACCACGGACGTGACCGGAGAAGTTGAATTGCCTGAAGGCACAGAGATGGTCATGCCTGGCGATACCGTCAGTTTCAAGGTGAAACTCGGCAAGCCGGTTGCTCTGGAAGAGAAGCAGCGCTTTGCTGTCCGTGAGGGCGGAAAGACGGTTGCTTCAGGAGTTGTAACTAAGATAATCGCATAAGAATTTGAATGCCCGCCCTCTCTTCCTTCTTGCAAGAAGGGGCGGGTGAATTCTTGCTCTTTATACATCAATGCCGACCACAAAGAAAAAAACCGAAAAGAATATGCGTCCGGACACGGAGGTTGCCACGAAATTGCGCGTGAAGATCCGGGCATACGACAGCAAGATCATCGATAAGTCGACCAAGACCATCATTGACACGGCGACGCGATCGGGGTCAACAGTTGTCGGACCGGTGCCGCTGCCGACTGAAAAGTCGAAGTTCACGGTGCTGAAATCCACGTTTGTGCACAAGGATGCGCGCGACCAATATGAAATGCGCGTGCACAAGCGGCTGGTCGATATCATCAATCCAACGCCAAAGACGATTGACGAGCTGTCAAACCTGTCCTTGCCGTCAGGGGTTGATATCGAAATGAAAATGATTTAAGATCATTTCTGCACATTTTGACAAGAAGTTAATACGTTTCCTCTGCATCGGACGAAAATGATCCCATACGGGATATCAGCCGCCCATCAGAGAGAAGCACACAAGGATAAAAAAGCGTTACACACAATTACGAGTTCAATGAGTAAGAGCCGTGATCTACGAAAATCACACCGGTGTGGTGCGCGTAAATGACGGCTTTTTTATCGGCCTGTCAACAATAATCAAACTATGAAATTCCTGATTGCAAAGAAAATTGAAATGAGCCAGGAGTATGGCGAAGACGGCATGGTTACGCCGGTAACTATTCTTCAGGCCGGCCCGGTTATTGTAACGCAGGTAAAAACAGATGCTTTTGACGGTTATTCGGCCGTACAGGTCGGGTTTGGGGAGCGCAAAGAAAAGAATGTCAGCAAGTCAGTGAAAGGCCACACAAAAGGCCTTGGTACGTTTGCAGTATTGAACGAATTCCGGACGGACGGCAGTGAAGAGACCTATGAACGGGGTCAGAAAATCACGGCCGACACGTTTGAAGCAGGCGATATGGTTGACGTCAGCGGAGTCAGCATCGGCTGTGGATTTGCAGGCGTCGTCAAGCGCCACGGGTTCCATGGTTCACCGGCAACGCATGGCCATAAAGACCAGAATCGCATGCCTGGTTCGATTGGCGCACAGCAGCCGCAGCATGTTATTAAAGGAATGCGTATGGGCGGCCAGATGGGCAATAAGAACGTTACGGTTAAGAACCTGGAGATTATTTCGGCGGATGCGAAAACCAACACCGTAAAGGTGAAAGGCGCGGTTCCGGGTGCAAACGGTTCTATCGTTACTATCAAATCAGCAAAATCGGCATAAACCACTATGGCAAAGGTGAAACTCTACAACCTGGACGGCAAGGCAAGCGGCGAGATCGAACTCGACGATGCCGTGTTTGGCGTTGAAGTCAATCCGGAATTGGTGCAGTTCGTGGTAAGCGCACAGCAGGCGAATGCGCATATTCCGTATGCACATACGAAACAGCGCGCCGAGAAAAGGGGCGGCGGACGCAAGCCATGGCGCCAGAAGGGCACCGGACGCGCACGTCACGGTTCGAGCCGCTCACCAATTTGGCGCGGAGGCGGCGTCACATTCGGTCCGACCAATGATCGCAACATGACCAAGAAGGTGAACAAGAAAGAAAAGCGGAAAGCGCTTTCAATGGTATTGTCCGATAAGGTTTCAGGAAATATGTTTATAGTTATTGATTCTATAGAGCAGCTGGAAGGTAAGACAAAACAGCTGGCAACAGTATTAAGCGCGCTTCCGTCAAAAGGCAAATCAGTATTGATTGCATCCGGCAAGAAGAATGCGAAATTGACGCGTGCGGCGAACAATCTGCCAAACGCCAATACCGTGCTGGCCGATTCGTTGAGCGTCGGCGACGTGTTGAAGTATAACTATGTTCTTATTGATAAAGACGGCGTTGAAACAGTAACATCCGCGTTAAAGTAAGCATATGGGAATTCTCGACCGATTCAAAAAGCAAAAAGAAGAACTTACTGAAAAGCAGCGCGGCGGTGTTGTTGATGACGTGAAAAAGGCGCCGAAGAAAGTAGAGAAGCCAGAAAAGAAAGCTGACAAGTCTGAAAAGAAGGGAAAGGGCATTCTTCCGACACGGAAGAAAGCCGAGTCTGCCGGCCCAAAGCTGGCAGTACCGTCAAGCAAAGTGCTGATGCGTCCTCTGATTACCGAGAAAGCGACCATGACCGGCACCTATGTATTTGAAGTAGCTCCTGAAACGAACAAAGCGGAAGTGAGGAAAGAGGTAAAGCGGGTGTACGGCGTAGAGCCGATGCATGTCCGCATGATGAATGTCGGAGGCAAAGTGGTTCGGATGAACAACCGGGAAGGGCAGCGGAAGAGCTGGAAGAAGGCGATTGTCCGCCTGCCAAAAGGTGAAGCTATTAATGTTTACGAAGGAACATAAGTATGGCAGTCAAACAGCACAAACCGACATCAGCAGGCCGCAGGATCTCCTCAGGAGACAGCTTTTCCGATATTACAAAGCGGTCGCCGGATAAGAAGCTGACTTCGTCAATCAAGAAACAGGCCGGACGCAATAACCAGGGCAAGATTACCGTTCGACACCGCGGAGGCGGGGCTAAGCGCCGTTACCGCAAGATTGATTTCGTCATGGGCCGCCTGAATGACCCGGCAACGATTGTAGCGATTGAGTATGATCCGAACCGTTCCGCACGCGTTGTATTGATTGAATACAAGGACGGCGATCGGGCATATATTCTTGGAGCAGCGGGCATGAAAGTAGGCCAGGAAATTATTTCTACAGATAAAATGGTAGATATGAAACCGGGAAACCGGATGCCGCTGGGCAAGATTCCGGTCGGTACGCTGGTGCATAATGTTGAACTGGTTCCGGGACAGGGCGGTTCGATCATCCGTTCTGCGGGTTCGAGCGCTTCTGTGATGTCCCAGGACGCGGGAATGGTGCAGCTGAAAATGTCATCCGGCGAGATTCGCAAGTTTGCCGCGCAATGCCGCGCGTCTGTCGGCCAGGTTTCAAACGCCGATTGGGGCAATATCCGCTGGGGCAAGGCAGGACGCATGCGTCATCGCGGTTTCCGTCCGACGGTCCGCGGTAAAGCTATGAATCCGGTAGATCATCCGCACGGGGGCGGCGAAGGAAGCCAGCCGATCGGCATGAAGCATCCAAAAACTCCTCAGGGCAAGCCGGCTCTTGGCGTGAAAACACGCAAATCAAATAAGACATCGAATAAATATATTGTAAGCCGTCGTAAGAAACGTAAGAAATAAATGAACTATGGGAAGAAGTCTTAAAAAAGGACCATACCTCGATCCGAAGCTGATGAAGAAGGTGCAGAAGGCGAAGGATGGAAACGACAAGAAGCCAATCAAGACATGGGCGCGTTCTTCGACGATCACGCCTGACATGGTCGGCATGACGTTCCAGGTTCATAACGGCAAGAATTTTATTGATGTGCTTGTTGTCGAAAACATGATCGGGCATAAGCTCGGTGAGTTTGCCCATACGCGTACATTCCGCGGCCATGGCGGCAGAATGGCGAAAGAAGAGGCAATAGCCGAAGCAGAGGCTGCAAAGGCAGACGTCGCAAAAGCGCAAGAATCGGCAACTGAAGAAAAATAATTATGAAAGTACAGGCATCAGCAAAACATATTAGAATCTCACCCCGGAAAATCCGGCTGGTTGTTGACCAGGTACGGGGTCTTTCTGTTGCTGAGGCAGAGCGTGTGCTGCAGTTCATGAACAAAAAAGGCGCCGAATCTGTGCTGAAGTTGATCCGTTCCGCTGCCGCGAACGCTGAACATAACAACAAACTCCAAAAGGAGAATTTGTATATTGCATCCATTACTGCAGACGAGGGATTTACCATTAAACGGTACCGCGCGCGTGCATTCGGCCGCGCTGCCATGATCCGGAAGCGTACAAGCCAGTTGACGGTTGTATTGGATGAGAAGGAAGGAACTGAAACGAAGAAAGCGGCAGCAAAAAAAGCGCCGGTTGCCAAGAAAAAGACTGTGACGAAGAAAGCAGCCAAACCGGCAACGAAGTAATAATCAACTGTTGAAGAATTATGGGCCAAAAGGTTAATCCACGATCATTCAGACAAACGACCACGTATACGGGGCCGTCTCGTTGGTTTGCGACAAGAAAGGACTATATCAAGAATTTCAAGAACGATGTTGAGATCCGCAAACTGCTTCGGACGCGTTTCCGCGATGGTGGCATTGCCCGTATCGAAATTGAACGGTCTGTCGCAGAGACTATTATTACAGTCTATACCTCAAAGCCTGGCGTTGTTATCGGACGCGGCGGGTCATTAATCGAAGAGACGAAGAAAGAGATCAAGCGTAAATTTTTCGGCAGCGAAAAGATGAGAGTTACGGTAAATATCCAGGAAGTTCGCGATCCGGATTTGAATGCAGAGTTGATTGTACAGATGATTCGCGACCAGCTTGAAGCACGCGTACCGTTCCGCCGCGCAATCAAACGCGCGATGGAGCAGGTGATCCGTGCAAACGCCAAGGGTTGCCGCATCTCTGTGGCAGGCCGTTTGAACGGCGCTGAGATCGCACGTACAGAAACGATTGTTAACGGCCAGCTGCCGCTCCATACGCTCCGTGCAGACATTGACTACAGCCGCGGGATTGCCCGCACGGTGTACGGCGTAATCGGCATCAAGGTGTGGGTGTATAAGGGCGAAGTGTTTGGCGATATGGAAGATGAACAGCAGAAGCGTCCAAAGCGCCGACCGGCGCGCAAACCGCGCAAAAAGCGCATTCAGACCGGCGGCAAGAAAACTATTTTAAGAAAGAAGCAGGATATTAAGGAAGAGTCAGGCGCAGTGGAACCGAAAGCACAAGCCGAAAAACCTGAAGCAAAGAAACCTGAAGCGAAGAAACCTGAAGCAAAGAAGGCGCCGGCTAAGAAAATAATCGCCGAGAAGTAGAAGATAGAAACATATGATGATCCCCAAGAAAGTTAAGCACCGAAAATGGCATAATAAGCCGGTCCGCAACGATCGGGTGGCTTCGCGTAAGACAGATATTGCTTTTGGCGAATATGCATTGAAGTCATTGGATGCATCATGGATTACCGCTCGTCAGCTGGAAGCAGCGCGCCGTGCAATGACGAGGTTTGTCCAGCGCGGCGGCAAGATTTGGATCCGCATATTCACGCAGCGTCCGGTGACCCTCAAAGGCGGTGAAATCCGCATGGGCGGCGGCAAAGGCGCAGTGGATCATTATGTTGCTGTTATCAATCCGGGCACGATTCTGTTTGAAATTTCTGGCGTTTCAGAAGAGGGCGCGCGCGAAGCGTTGCGCCTTGCGGCACACAAGCTGCCGGTACGGACCCGCTTTATTGCAAAAGACTAAGCATACGGATATGGAAATACACGACCTGAAAAAGAAAACAGAAGAAGAATTGAAGCAGATGCGTTCTGACTTGAAGAATGAGCTACGCGATCTCCGGTTCCAGGCAGCGAACATGCAGTTGAAAAATGTCCGCAAGATCCGCACGGTGCGCAAAGATATCAGCCGCATCAGCACCTTATTGAACCAACCGAAGAAATCATAAACACCTATGGCAGAAAAGAACGAACAATCCACACAAGTCATGCGACGCCGCTTCACCGGCACAGTCGTTTCAGATAAACCCGACAAAACCATCGTGGTGGAGGTAGGACGGACGCTTCGGCACAAGTTGTATAGCAAATTGTATAAGCGGACCCAGAAGTTCCATGTGCATGACGAGAAAAACCAGTTCAAGGAAGGCGATACGGTTGACTTTATCGAGTGCCGCCCGTATAGCAAAAAGAAGCGGTGGCGCGTCGTGTATCCAACGCAAGAAGCATAAATTGATTACGAAGATATGATTCAGCAAGGAACAAGATTGAAAGTAGCAGACAATAGCGGAGCACAGGTGGTCCAGTGTATTAAGGTACTCGGGGGCAACCGTCCACGGTATGCGCGGATCGGCGACATCATCAAGATTACAGTGAAACAGGCACAGCCGCACGGCATGGTAAAGAAAGGTGAAGTGCACGAAGCGGTCATTGTCCGCCAGCGCAAAGAGATGCGCCGGAAGAACGGCATCTATATCCGTTTTGACGAGAACGCCTGCGTGTTGATCGAGAAAGACGGCATCCCGAAGGGCACCCGCATTTTCGGTCCGATTGCCCGCGAGGTGAAGCAGCGCGGATATAATAAGATTGCATCATTAGCACCTGAAGTATTGTAATTATGACAACGCAACAGTCAAAAATCAGGATCAAATCCGGCGACACTGTTAAGGTGTTGAAGGGCAAGGACTCCGGAAAAACCGGAACGGTTTCACAGGTGCTGCCATCTATGAATAAGGTTGTTGTTGACGGCGTCAATCAGCTGGTGAAACATCTGAAGTCCGGAAAGAAAGACGAAAAAGGACAGCGCATCGAATTTTTCGGCCCGATTCCCGCAGCAAATGTCGCATTGGTCTGTCCAAAATGCAACAAGCCGACACGCATTGGATATGCAATAACGAAAGGCGAAGACGGCAAGGAGCAGAAGAGCCGTGCGTGTAAGAAATGTAATGAAAGCTTTAGCTAAAAACTATGAATCGACTTGAAGAAAAATACAGGAAAGAAATTACTCCAAAGCTGAAGGAACAGTTTCAGCTGAAGAGCCAGATGTCCGTTCCGCGCATGGAAAAGGTTGTGTTGAACGTCGGTCTTGGCAAGTCGATTCAGGATGCGGCGTATGTCGACGAAGCGGTCAGCGTCGTGGAGCGCATTACAGGCCAGAAGCCGGTGAAGACCCGCGCCAAAAAGTCCATCTCGAACTTTAAAGTTCGCCAGGGTATGGTTGTGGGAGCGAAAGTTACGCTCCGCGGAGAACGGATGTACGCATTTATCGATAAGCTCATTAACGTTGCCCTTCCGCGCGTCCGCGACTTCCGCGGTTTGTCGCCGAAAGGGTTTGACGGGAAAGGCAATTATTCCATCGGCTTCCAGGAGCATATCGTATTCCCGGAAATTTCATCTGACGAAGTCGAGAAGCTGGTCGGCCTGGAAGTCAATATTGTAACGACTGCAACGAGCAATGAGCAGGGGAAAGCGCTGCTGGAGCAGCTTGGTTTCCCATTTGAAAAGATACAACAAGCATAAGAACCTATGGCGAAGACATCACAAATCATCAAATCGAAGAGATCACTGGTTAACCCGAAGTTTTCCACGCGGATTGTTCGCCGTTGCTGGAAATGCGGACGGCGCCATGGGTATATGAGGAAGTTTGACCTGTGCCGCATCTGTTTCAGGGAATTGGCGGCAAAAGGCGAAATACCCGGTGTTAAAAAATCAAGCTGGTAAGTGAACATATGACAGACCCAATTTCAGACATGCTTACGCGAATACGCAACTCGCAGGACGCTCACAAGAGCGAGGTCCTTATTCCGTATTCTAAGATGAAGCACCAGCTGGCAGATATTCTCGCAGAGGAAGGATATATCGTATCAGCAGAAAAGGAAGATGGCATCGGCAGGCCGCAGATTAAGGTTGTACTGAAGTATGCTGTGAACGAGCCGGCTATCCAGACGATACGCCGCGTCAGCAAACCGGGACGCCGCGTCTATGTCGGTGCGAAAAAGCTTCCGTATGTATTCGATAACCTCGGTATTGCGATTATTTCAACGTCGCAGGGATTAATGACGAATAATAAGGCGCGTGGCGAGAAGCTCGGCGGAGAGGTAATTTGCGAAGTATTCTAAGCGTATGTCCAGAATAGGCAAGAAACCAATTGAGATCCCGGAGAACGTCACTGTTGAGGTGAAGGACGGTTCGGTTATGGTTAAAGGTCCGAAAGGCGAATTAACCGAAACGCTGCATCCGTTTATACATGTGAATATTGCTGACAATGTCATTACCGTTACAGTAAAGAACGAAAACCTGAAGGAAGAGCGGGCAATGTGGGGGACGTTCGCATCACTGATTAGCAATATGATTATCGGCGTTACAGAAGGATACGAAAAGAAACTGGAAATTACAGGCGTTGGCTACGGCTGGCAGGTATCCGGAAAAAAGCTCACGATTAAGGCCGGGTTTTCCCATACTGTGGATATGCAGCTGCCGGACGGCCTGGAAGCCAGCGTTGAAGACAACGTCTTAACGGTTGCCGGTATTAATAAACAGTTGGTAGGGAAGGTTGCGGCGAATATCAAAAAAGTCCGCAAACCAGAGCCGTATAAAGGAAGCGGCATTAAGTATGTTGACGAACAGATTATCCGAAAAGCCGGGAAGCAGGCTGCTGGTGCAGAGGGCGCATAAGATAACACATTACAGATATGAATAAAGATCGACAAAAATTGAATCAGAAAGGCCGGCGCGCTCATCGAACGCGGGCACGGATGTCAGGGACTGCAGAACGGCCGCGTCTTTGCGTCAATCGGTCGTTGCGCCGCATTGCTGCACAGCTTATTAATGACGATACATCTCAAACGCTTGCATTTGCCGATGACCGCGAACTGAAAGGCACAAAGATTGAGGTTGCTACAGAGGTCGGCAAGCGCATTGCAGAAGCAGCAAAGAGCAAGGGAATTGAAGCGGTCATTTTCGACCGCGGAGCGTTTAAGTATCATGGCCGCGTAAAAGCGCTTGCAGAAGGCGCGCGCGAAGCCGGGTTGAAATTCTAATTAAACGGATATGCCAGAAGACACAACAGATAAAACGAAAAAGGAGCCCGTGGCCAAGGAAGATACGGCTCCGAAGCCGGAAGTTCCAAAGACTGAAGAGGCTCCGAAGCAGGAAGTAGCCAAACCGGCAATCAGCAACCGCAACAAAGGTGGACGAGGCGGAGGTTCGAACAGGGGAGACCGTAAGTCTTTTGGTGATCCGCGAAAAGGACGCGGCAAAGGACGCGGCCGTCGAAGGGACAATAAACCGCAGGATGAGTTTGATTCAAAGATTATCGACCTGGCGCGCGTTACGCGCGTGATGGCCGGCGGAAAGCGCATGCGTTTCCGCGCGTGTGTATTGGTTGGCGATAAGAAAGGCCGCATCGGCATGGGCGTGAAAAAAGGCGCAGACGTACAGTTGGCGGTTCAGAAAGCAACTGACTACGCCAAGAAGCACCTGATGACGGTTCCGGTCGTGGAAGGCACTATTCCGCATAAAGTAGAAATAAAGTTCAAAGCTTCCCGCGTTATGCTCAAACCGGCAAAAGCCGGTACGGGAATTATCGCGGGCGGTCCGGTTCGTATTGTTATGGAGATGGCCGGCGTGAAAAATATTGTTGCAAAGATCAAAGGTTCGAGCAATAAAGTGAACAATGTTACGTCCGTCATGAATGCGCTGAGTTCGCTTCGCACAGCAGAGGATATCAAAAAGATAAAAGAATAATATGCTGAGATTAGATACACTGCCACAATCCAAAGGCAAAAAAAAGAAACGCATCGGACGCGGCAACGCTTCAAAAGGCAACTATTCCGGCCGCGGAATGAAAGGCCAGCGTTCCCGTTCCGGCGGAAAGGGCGGTTTGAAATTGAAGGGACTGAAGCAGAGCATGCTGGCAACGCCAAAGGTGCGCGGTTTTAAATCCGGACGTCCGGCAAATAAGGCGGTCAATTGTTCTGATCTGGAAAAGGCGTTTGAAAGCGGCGACACGGTTACGGCAAAAGAGTTAGTCGAAAAGGGTTTAATGCGTTCTTTGTACCAGCCGGTGAAGATACTGGGAACCGGAACGTTGACGAAGAAACTGACCGTAAAGGTGCATGCTGCGTCAAAAACGGCAAAAGAGGCCATTACGAAAGCCGGGGGCACATTTGAACCTGTCTCCATACAGAAACGGCCGAAAAAAGAAGGCAGCGTGAAGAACATAAAGACGAAAGAAGCAAAATAGTTTATCCTAGAGAGGAGAGGGTATGTTCAATAAAATAAAGCAAATCTGGAACGCGAAAGATCTCCGCAAAAAGATCATTTTTGTGGCGCTCATAATGCTGATTTTCCGGTTTGCCGCGCATATCCCGATTCCGGGTGTCGATACGCTCGCGCTGGAGAATCTCTTTTCACAGAACCAGGTTCTCGGACTGTTGAATATTTTTTCAGGCGGCGCGCTGGAGAATTTTTCCATCGTGATGCTTGGCGTCGGTCCGTACATCACCGCATCCATTATCTTCCAGCTGCTTCAGATGATTATCCCGAAACTCGAAGAGATGCAGAAGGAAGGTGCGTCCGGACAGGCGAAGATCAACAACTGGACGCGCATGCTCGCTGTTCCGCTCGCAGCAGCGCAGGGGTATGCCACCATTACATTATTGCAGAATGCATCCGGACAGCAGATTTTGTCTGCAGGCATGACGACGTGGGACTGGGTCGTCGCTGTTGCAGTTGTCACTGCCGGTTCTGTCTTCCTGATGTGGCTCGGTGAATTGATTACAGAAAAGAATATCGGCAACGGCGTTTCGCTTATTATCTTTGCCGGCATTGTCGCCGGCCTCCCGTCCGGTCTGCAGCAGATTTTCGTCACGTTTGATTCATCGCAAATCCCTTCATTGCTCGGCTTTTTGGGGATCGCGTTTGTGACGATTATCGGCGTTGTGTTTATTACGGAAGGGCAGCGCAATATACCAATCTCCCACGCGCGGCACCATGCATCAGAAGGGCAGAAGAGTTTTTTGCCGATCCGCGTGAACCAGGCCGGCGTTATCCCAATTATCTTCGCGATTTCGCTCGTTATTGGCCCGCCGCTTGTTGCGCAGTATGCCTTGCAGATGAATATTGCCTGGCTGAACGGACCGATGCAGTTTATTATTGATTCATTCAACAACCAGCTGATCTACGGAATCGTTTACTTTTTACTGGTATTTATATTTGCGTATTTTTATACTTCTGTTGTGTTCCACCCGGATCGTATTGCGGAAAATTTGCAGCGCGGCGGCAGTTTTATCCCCGGCGTTCGTCCCGGCAAGGACACGTCCGGCTACCTGAAGCAAACCTCGAACCGAATTTTGCTCACCGGGGCGCTGTTTCTTGGCACCATTGCCGTGTTGCCGCTCATTCTGCAGGCGTTTTCGTCCGGATCGCTCCAAAATCTTGCCATCGGCGGCACCAGTTTGCTGATTGTCGTGTCGGTTGCCATTGAAACCGTTAAACAGATAGAAGCCCAGCTTCTGTTAAGAGATTACGATAAGTTCTAGCGTATGACAATTGACGAAGGACAAGCCAAAAAAATCTGCCTGTTTGGACCGCAAGGTTCCGGCAAAGGCACGCAAGGCGAGAAGATCAGCGGTGTCTTGGGCATACCGCAAATCTCTCCGGGCAATATCTTCCGCAATGCCATAAAAAGCGGCACAGATTTGGGCAAGAAAGTTGAATCGATCGTCATAAAAGGGAAACTCGTACCGGACGAGATCACAAACGAACTGATGAAAGAGCGGCTGGAAAAAGAGGACTGCATGAACGGGTTTATTTTAGACGGGTATCCGCGCAATGGCGCCCAGGCCGAAGCGCTTGATTCGTATACGTCGCTGACGCATGTTGTGGCCATTGATATACCGGATGAGGAATCTGTGCGGCGAATTTCCGAACGGCGCGTTTGCATCGACTGCAATATTACTTACCATTCAGCATACAAGCCGCCAAAGCAGGAAGGCGTTTGCGATTCCTGCGGCAAAGAACTGATCCAGCGGAAAGACGACCAAGCAGAATCCATAAAGAAGCGGTTGGGAATTTATCACCAGAATACAGAGCCGCTGTTTGAACGATATGAGAAGCGGGGCATCCTGTGCCGCGTAGACGGCCTTGGTTCAATCGATGAGGTCTGGACGCGCGTCCAGGGGTGCTTGTTTTAATATGGCATTGATTAAGACTGCCGATGAGATAGCGCAGTTGCGCGCGGGCGGAGAGCTTTTAGCGCGCGGTGTTGAAGCGTTGTTGGCTGCTGTCCGGCCCGGTATTACCACGAATGAGCTTGATGCGGTTTTTTGCGCATCAGTGAAGAAATCCGGCGGGGAACCGTCGTTTTTAAATTATAGGGGGTATCCCAGAGCGGTCTGCCTCTCGGTAAACGACCAGGTGGTGCATGCAATCCCGGGCGATCGCATACTGGAAAACGGCGATCTTTTGTCTGTTGATTGCGGGTTGAAATACAAAGGGCTGTATACGGATATGGCGCGCACCGTGCCGGTGGGTGAAGTTTCGCCGGAAGCCATGGCGCTGCTTGAAACGACGAAGGAGTCGCTGCGTGTCGCGCTGAAGGAAATGGTTCCTGGCAAAACGACAGGCGATATCGGCGCGGCAATCCAGCAATTTGCTGAAGCCAAAGGGTATTCTGTTGTCCGTGCGCTAGTCGGCCACGGGGTCGGACATGCGGTTCATGAAGAGCCGTCCATCCCGAATTTCGGAAAGCGCGGTTCGGGCGCACCGTTGAAAGCCGGAATGGTGATTGCAGTCGAGCCGATGGTGAATATCGGCGGGTCAGAGGTTATCATCGAGGACGACGGGTGGACGGTCCGGACTGCAGATGGTACACTGTCTGCGCATTTTGAGGATACAATTGTTATTACAGACGCTCAACCGGAAATCGTAACCACTCACGCATCGTAACCATGAAATTTTTAGGAGTAGACTACGGAACAAAACGAACCGGCCTTTCCATCTCAGATGAGAACGGAAAGGTTGCAGTTTTAAAGGAGACGATTGAGGCCGATCGGCAGGACCAGGTGGTAGAACGCATAAGTGAAATCGTCGGCCAGGACAGCGTCGAGACCGTTGTTGTCGGCATGCCGCTGAACATGGATGGTGAGCGTACGGAGATGACCGAGGAGGTAGATCGCTTTATTGAAAAGTTACGCAACCATATTACAGTCCCGGTGCAAACGACCGATGAACGACTGACCACGGAAATGGCCACCAAACTGCTGCGCGGCGTGAAGAAAGAGCAGCGCGACCAGGTGGCAGCGCAAATTCTTCTGCAGAATTTTCTGGACGAACGGGCCGACTAACCAACGAACAGTACCTTATGAGCACGACAACGCTCATCATTATTACCGCAACCATGCTGTTGTCGATGCTTTTTTCAGTTGCGGCGCGCAAGCTGGCGCTCAAGTTCGGTTTTATTGATGTGCCGAAGGATCCGCGCAAGGTCCACAAGCGGCCGACGCCGCTGATCGGGGGCGCTGCAGTAATCACCGCGTTTATTGTCGGTATTTTTATTGCGTGGCCGTCATTGGTCGGGGGGTATATGCTGCCAAAGCATTTATTTGGCGTGATTTCCGGTGCGCTAGTCTTGCTGGTTGGCGGTGTACTTGATGATAAATTTGATTTGTCGCCAAAAGTACAGGTTGTCTTTCCGGTCATTTCTGCTCTGATCGTCATCGTGTCCGGCATCGGAATTGATTATATTACCAATCCAATCGGGGGTATTATTCAGCTCGATCAATATTCGTTTGAACTGTTTACTGTTAACGGCCTGCCGTACAAGCTTACGCTGCTCGCTGATGCATTCACCATTGTCTGGCTTATGGGCACGATGTATACGACAAAATTCCTGGACGGACTGGACGGTCTTGTTTCAGGAGTAGCCGTGATTGGTTCGGGTATTATTGCCGTGCTTTCCATGACGAAGATGGTGTATCAGCCGGAGACGGCATATCTTGCAGCGCTCGCAGGCGCGGCGTTTCTTGGGTTCCTGTTCCTGAACTGGCATCCGGCCAAGATATTTCTGGGCGAATCAGGGTCGCTGTTTGCCGGGTTTATCCTTGGTGTGCTTGCCATTATTTCCGGCGGTAAGATTGCCACTGCTATTATTATTCTCGGCATCCCGATCATGGATGTCATCTGGGTGATCATCCGCCGCCTTTTCCTGGAACGACGATCGCCGTTTGAAGCGGACCGCAAGCACCTGCACCTTCGTCTTATCGATATCGGCTTAAGCCACCGCGAAACGGTCCTGATGCTTTACGCGTTTACGCTTATCTTCGGCATTAGTTCACTGTTTTTACAATCAACGGCAAAAGTCATGGTGCTGGCATTGATTGTGGTAACAATGATTATTCTGGCTTCGTCTATCGTTGTATTGTCCAAAAGAAAAAAACAACAATGAAGTTACGTGTTCTAACCGGAGTACTGGCAATCATCGTTATCGGCGCAGTTATAGCCGTACCGATCTGGTATTTCACGATGTCCGAATCAAAAATCCAGTTTAACGAACTGATCATTAACGGGACCTCGTTCGACATTGAAGTCGCCGATACAGCTGCTGCGCGCAACAAAGGCTTGTCAGGGCGTACATCGCTTGCCATGAGGCACGGCATGCTCTTCGTGTTTGGAAATTCCGCCTACCATCAGTTTTGGATGTATGATACGCATATCCCGTTGGATTTCATATGGATTAGCGGTGATGCTGTTATGGAAGTCACTGCGGATGTCCTGCCCGAACCGGGGAAGTCCATGTCCGAACTGACGCGGTACCAGCCCAAAGTTCCGGTTGACAAAGTACTGGAAATCAATGCTGGCGAGGCTGCGGTGTATGACATAAAAGCGGGCGATCGCATTGTCTTCACGCCGGCAGCAGCAAAATAACGCTAACATTGAGGAAATTGCCGTTTACGTGTAAAATAGAGGGGTATTTTTCGTATGATATCAATAGCTGACAAGGAGGATCATAATGCGTTGGCTGAACGGGCGTGCAGCGATGAAATGGCGTTTGCACAACTGTATAACGCGTACATAGACCAGATCTACGGTTTTGTAATGAAGCGGATTGGCCATCCGGAAACAAGTGAAGATTTAGTATCTGAAATATTCAGGAAGGTATTCACGAACCTTGAGGCGTTTGATTCATCAAAGGCCTCGTTTCGTACATGGCTCTATCGGATCGCGAATAATACAATTATCGACCATTATCGCGTAACGCGTAATCCGAACAAGCCGGCTGTCGTAGACATAGATTCCATCCAGGACCTTGCCAGCCAAACGCGAACGCCGGAGGAAATCGTTCTCAACAGCGATGAGCGCGAGTTTATGCAAGCGTGCATTAATGAACTGCCGGAAAAACAACAAAAGGTCGTTCAGCTGAAATATATTGAAGGCTTTTCCCATGAAGAAATTGCAGAGGTCATGGGGATGACGCCGAATAATATCGGCGTAATCTCGCATCGGGCGCTTAAAAAAATGAAGGTCTCCATAGAAAAAAAACAATCATAATATGGCTAATTCAAGCAAAAAACGTAATCCGGACAAGGAGGCTTCGTATAGAGGGGTAGAGAAGCTGCTTTCAGCTTCTTCCTATCCGTCTAATAAACCGTCACAGCAGTTCAAGGATCGTTTATTTTCGGAGCTGCGCGAGACGGCCTTTAACGAAGCATCTATGGCGACGAAAAAAACAGCGACCGCAAAGGAGCCGCGGTCAGGCAAGGTTTCATGGTTCCGGCTTCCGGCACTTGCACCGGTCGGGATCGGCGTACTGGCAATTGTTGTTATTTCAGTGGGTATTTTTGCGTATCAGCAATTCCAGATTCGCGACGGCGGGCTTGGCGATACGGGGCCTCTTATTATTGATGAGCCTCTTGCCATGCAAGACCTGGATGGAGCGTTTGAGTTGACTGCGTTGACAGAAGATGATTCAGGCGTTGCACCGGACAGCGGGTTTCAACTGACAGCGACTATTGAAACATCGGCAGATAAAATCAAAGAATCTTTGAGCTTCTCACCAAACGTTGCTTATGCCGTAGAAGCGACTGGTGATGATGTGTATACGATCAAACCAAAAGAACCGCTTGAACCGGGCACAGTGGTCAATGCGGAGCTCGCTGTTGCGGTGGAAGGCGAGGATGGTACGGTGACGCGCCGGAATTTTTCATGGGCCTACCAGGTGCAGGAAGAATTCCAGGTTGTGTCGACGCTGCCGCGGGATGAGGCGGTGACCGTTCCGATTGATACCGGCATTGAGGTGACATTCAGCCATGTCGGATTCGGTAATGCACAAGAAAATTTTACGATCGAACCGAATGTGAGCGGCCGCTTTGAGACGCACCGGAAGACCGTTGCATTTATCCCAGACCAGCCGCTGGAAAAAGAGACGCTCTATACGGTAACGATCGGCGCTGATGTGAGCCTGCCGGCAACCGGCGAAACGCTTGGAGAGAATGTCCTGTTCCAGTTTGAGACCGCGTCAAAAGAGGGCGAAGGCCGTCCATCAGACACGCCGGGCATCAGCGACCTGCACCAGGCGACTATCGAGACGTCAACCGAGCACAAGGCGACGCTGTTGGTTTCCGGCTACAACATGGACAAAGTTGAAAACGCAGCAATCACTGTTTATGAGTTTAATACCGAGGACGATTACCGCGCTGCTTTGGAATCGTATTTCGACCGTCCGTCATGGACTGTCTACGACCGCAGCAAGTGGCATGTGGACACCAATACCCTTTCACTGCGCTCCACAGCCGAGGTGCCGCTGAAGGACATTGAGAATTACTGGCAGTATTCCATTGAAGCGCCTGAAACGCTGCCGGCCGGGTTCTACCTGTTTGAAGTCGCAGGCCAGAATGATACCACGCTGCAGGCGCTGTTGAATGTGACGGATATCAACGCTTATTCAACGGTATCAGAATCGACAACTGTGGTATGGGCGCATGATGCCTCAACAGACCAGCCGCTTTCCGGCGCACAAGTCGCGCTTTCGGACGGTACGGTGCTCGGCACCACGGGAGAAGACGGCGTCCTGCAGACAGACACGCCTGAATCGCTCTTGGATTTGGCGCAGCTTGGCGCTCATTTCTTGGAAATTACTTCAAACGGGAGCACGCTATATGTCCCGCTCGAAGGCAATGCGCAGGGATTCTACAATGAAGGCGTCCGCTCGCTCCCGTATTGGTCCTATATCTATCCTGACCAGCCGTTCTATAAACCGGATGATATATTGAATTATTGGGGCTTAGTCTCTCCGCGGGGCGGAGATACGGTCAGTCAGGCAACCGTCCAATTAACGCAGGGATGGCAAGATGACCCTGTTTTTAGCCAGAATGTGGAGTTGGGTCTGCATGGAACATTTCAGGGGTCGTTTGACCTTGGCGGCGTAACTCCGGGGTATTACCAGCTTCAGGTTGCAATCGACGATGTCGTGCTGTTCAGAAAGTCGGTGGATGTGCTGAGCTATGTCAAACCAACGTATGGAATAGACATCAATCCGCAGAATATCGGAGTGATCAAAGGCGACGCGCTGACGCATGACGTGACTGCCGCGTTCTTTGACGGAACCCCGGTGGCAGGCCTTGAGCTGACCGATCCGACAAGCGGCGGCACGCTTACCACAGATGAGAATGGTCATACTTCCTTTACGAAGACCTACTCGGAAGAGTATATGGATTGGATTTCCGTTTACCCGACCTTTGCCGAAGAATCGGAGATCCATGCGGATGCGCGGGTACAGGTGTTTGATTCCGGTCAACTGATACAATTGAATGCGGAGGCGGAAGCAACAACAGCAAGCGTCAGTGGTACGCTTTATGAACTGGATCTGTTTGCGTTCAACAACGGCGAAGTTTCGTTCTGGGAGAATCCCTACGGTCCTGTTGTGCCCGGCTACGCGGTGACGGTCCAGGTAGAGCGGCATTGGTATGAAAAGAAGCAGACCGGCACCCACTATGATTATTTTGAAAAGAAGGTTGTGCCGGAGTACCAGTATAACCATAAAACAGAGACGATTGCCTCGGACCATGTCGTGACCGATGACCAGGGTGCCTTTGCCTATTCATTTGAGATGGACGGCACGTCGTATTACACTGTAACGGCGCGCGCGACGGACAACCAGGGGAGGACGACCGACACGCAAGCGTATGTGTCGTCGTATGCGTATGACTACGGATGGAATAACAATTTTTTCCACCTGTCGTTCGACAATTCCGATTCCCAGGGCATGTACAGCACGCAGCAGATGGATTTTTCATTGGGCGATCCGGTTGCCGTGACCATGCTCCGCGACAATGCCGCGATTCCGGCTGCGGACGGCACCGGGTTTCTGTTCCTTCAGGCCCGCGACGGCATCCAGGAAGCGAAAGCGACTGATACGTCCCATTACTCATTTACGTATGAAGAAGAGGACATCCCAAATGTCATATTGCAGGGCGTATGGTACGACGGCCGGTCGTACTGGACCAGCGAATCCAATATCGGGTGGTTTGCTTCCGGTACGTCTGCTTCGTTTAATGAAGACGACCGGAAACTGACCATAGATGTGACGCAGGACAAGGACACCTATGAACCGGGCGACGATGTGACCCTGTTCGTCCAGGTCAATCGTCCTGACGGGTCGGCATCAGAAACAGCAGTTAACGTTAACCTGATTGATGAAGCGATTTATTCGTATGATAGTAATGGAACTGGCGAAGATTTTGTAGCGAATTATTCGGCTAATTTCATCATCCAACTGTACAGGGATTCGGTAGCCGGCATTTATGCGTCATACTCGTCGCATCGGTATCCCATTTCCGAATTTGGTGCTGAAGGCGGCGGCGGGGGGGATGATCGTTCAAATTTTCCGGATAAGGCGCTGTTTGAATCGGTTGTGACTGACGAGAACGGCAGCGCGGTTGTGGAGTTCAAACTGCCGGACAATATCACGTCGTGGCGCATTACCACCCATGCGGTTGATGAAGGACTATACGCGGCCAGCGAGACGGACAAGCTGACGGTGACGCAGCCGTTCTTTGTCACTGCCGTGATGAGCGACACCTTTTTGCAGTCTGACCAGCCGATAGTGAAGATCCGCGCATTCGGCACGCAGCTTGGCGGCGGTGACCCTGTCACCGTTACCGTCTCGTCGGATACGCTTGGGATGTCTGAGAAGGATGTGGAAACAAACGGATCAGGCGTCGTTGAAGTGCCGCTCAATAATCTGACTGCAGGCGACCATGCATTAAAGATTAAAGCGGAAGGCGCCGGCTATACCGATACGATTATTCGCACGTTCACTGTTCTGCCTTCATATGTTGCCGTGCCGTTTTCTACGGTGGAGCAGGCTAGCGCGGGATGGACGCCGACTGTTGATACTGACCGCAGTTTTGAGGTCCTGTTTACCGATAACCACATTGGCCAGTTTTATCCGCGGCTGCAGGGGCATTTGTACCGTTTTGGCGACCGGTTGGACCGGCGCGCAGGGCGCGTCATAGCTGCTGAGATGATGAGCGAGTATTTTGGCCGGTCAGTGGGCAATGAATCATTCAGCAATGAACTCTATCAGACGCAGGATGTCGGCGGGGTTTCACTGTTTCCGTACAGCGATGACGATCTGCTGCTCAGCGCGCACATAGCGGCGAGCAGGCTCGGCGACCAGTTTGATGCAATCCGGTTGACGCAATACTTTGACAGCATCCTTGGTGATGAAACTGAAACCACGCTGCGGCATTCGTTTGCGTTATACGGCCTGGCTGCTGTCGGCGAACCGGTGTTGTTCGAGATCGATCAGATGCTGGCATCGGATCAGATTACGGATGTCGACCGGTTGTACCTTTCACTCGCGCTTGCAGAGATTGGGAGTTTCAGCGACGCTGAAGTGGTGTTTGATGCGCTGATGACTGCTTATGGCGAGGAAATTGATAATTATTTCTACCTGAACATCGGCGATAACCAGGACCTGGTTCTTGAGAATACGCTGGTTGCTGCGATCATCGCGGCAATAATACAGGATGAGCGCGCAGACCGGCTATTCAACTATGTTGAAGACAACTGGACCAGTGAGGTAGAGCTCGTCATTCCGGAGCTGAATTTTATGGACGCGCGCATGTCTGTGCTGCCGCAGACGCCGGTGACGGTTTCGTACGAGGTGGCGGGCGACCCGTATATTGCGGAACTCTCCTACGGGATGACGGAGCGGGTGATCCTCACTCCGGAAACGACCGGCAGCTTTGCGATTAATTCTATTGACGGTTCGGCGACGGCAATCACCACCTATACCCGCGCGGCAACGGAAGAGGAGCTGAACCTGAACGACGAGATGACAGTCAGCCGTGCCTTTGAAAGCAACACGCTCACTGACGGCGATTTGGTTCGCGTGATTGTGAGTGTATTGATACCGGAAAGCCTGCCGGACGGCGAGTACCAGGTGACGGACTTCGTCCCTTCAGGAATGCGCGTCGTTACAAACCCATGGGATAAATATGGCTGGTACCAGTTTGACGATGACATTTACCGGTACCCGTACCTGGTGGACGGGCAGCGGGTGTCGTTCCGCGCGTGGGATGGCAATACGACCTTCAGCTATTATGTGCGCGTCGTGAACAAAGGCGTCTTCACTGCGGAAGCGCCAGTGCTGCAGTCGATGAACGCGCTTAGCGTGCGGACGATTGGAAATGAAGAAACCATAACGATTGAATAGTAATGGCTGCGAAACAGGTTGCGTATATAGCGCTTGCCCTGCTCCTTGGTGGAGCGGGGCTTCTGTTTTATAGCGGCCGGACGACTGAAGATTCGGATGCTTCCAATCTGCGGATAATCGGCGGCATCGTTCCGCACCATGATCTTATCCCGGAAAAGATCGAAGAATTTTGGCTGGAGCTGGACCGGCGCGCGGACCCGAGCATGATCGTGCTGATCGGCCCGGACCACGAGGATGCCGGCCCCGGGGAGTTAAGCGCGGTGCAGTGTGCTCCTTTTGAAGGGGTGCGTCCGGATGAGCAGTTCATTAACGGGCTGATCCGCGACCGCGTGACCGCGCGCGACGACGGGACCCTCCAGAATGAACATTCCCTAACCATTCATCTGCCCTTTATCGCGCGTATATTCCCTGACGCCACAGTCGTTCCGATTGCGATCCGCGCTGATGCAGGTAACGACCCGTTGCTCGCAACTGCGGCTGAATTGCGAAAGCGATTATCCGGAGAAGTGGCAGTTGTCGCATCAGTGGACCTGTCGCATTACGAATCGCGCACTGTTGCGATGCAAAACGACCTGGAAACAATCGCCGCAATTACGAACTTTGATTATGACGTGCTCCATTCGTATGAAGCGGACCATATTGATTCGGAGCAGTCGGTTATCCTGATGAGCGAGATTGTCTGCCCTGAACATACCTGCAATTGGGATACAGTATTTACGGGGAATTCCTCCGATATCCAGCATTCCAACCCCGGATATACGACCGGGTATTGCTCCCTTATTGTGGACGGCGACTTACCTTGACAGGTTTTGCCCGCAGCACTATACTATTGATCGCGACTATTAAAAAAGATTCATGATTGCAGTAATAAAAACAGGCGGAAAGCAGTATAAAGTGAGTGAAGGCGACACGATCCGCGTAGAAAAAATGAACGATGCCGAGGAAGGCAAGAGCATTGCGTTTGATGATGTTCTGTTCGTTGGCAAGGAAGACGGCAAAACCGCAACCATAGGCACGCCGACAGTGAAAGGCGCAAAGGTGACAGCCAAGGTCCTCAAGCAGGGAAGGGCGAGAAAGGTCGATGTCAAGAAGTTCAAGGCCAAGACGCGCTACAGCCGCACGTACGGGCACCGGCAGCCGTTTACTGAAGTGCAGATCGAAAAGATCGCTGCGAAGTAATTCGACAGAATCAAAAGAAGCGCCGTCGGGCGCTTTTTTCGTATCTTCGCTGCAGCGTTATTCCTTGATATTTCTGCGTCCGGCCAACGCGTCGCCGAGCGTGACTTCGTCGGCAAATTCTATGTCTGCGCCGACCGGCAGGCCGCGCGCGATTTTTGATACGGTTACCGGCTTGTCTTTGAGCTGTTCGGCGATGAACAGGGCGGTGGTTTCACCTTCCATTGTCGGGTTGGTGGCGATGATGATTTCAGTGATACCGTTTTGGTCGATACACTCGATCAGGTCGCTGATGCGGAGATGTTCCGGCGCGACCCCTCCGGCTGCGTCGATCAGGCCGCCGAGCACAAAGTAGATGCCGTTATGCTCGCCGGTTTTCTCCACTGAGATCACGTCTTTTGGTTCGGCCACAACGCAGACAATGCTGCGGTCGCGTCCCGTGTCGCTGCAAACCGAACAAATTTCGTCTTCCGTATAGGTAAAACAGTCGCGGCAGAGCCGAATAGATTCTTTGATCGTGTTTAGGCTCGCGGCCAGCAATTCAATATCCTCTTTCGGCCGGCGCAGCAGATGGAATACAAAACGTTCGCTCGTCTTGCTGCCGATGCCGGGGAGCTTGTTGAATTCGCGGACGAGCCGCTGGATTGATGGCGGGATGGCCTTCATGCACTATGACAGCTTGGACATGTCTGGCATTTCGAGTTCGCCGGCTTTCATCTTCTGGAGCATGATGCGCTGCAGCTTTTTCATTGCTTCCTCGATTGCGCTTTTTATGCCGCTTTCGATGGTTTTCTTGTTTTCAGGATTAAGCAGCGAATCGTCGATGTCGATCGAAAGGATCTTCTGGTTGCCGTCCATGACAATGCCGATTTTTCCGCCGGCTGCATCCGCGTGCACTGTTTCTTCGGATAGGGTGCTCTGCGCCTTTTTTGCCGTGTCGCGAAGGTCTTTGTATTGCTTGAGTTTTTGGAACATAATGAAGCGTTAGATTGTTAATAATGCGTGCTGATTGTATCGTAAAACCGGGTGCGGCGCAAGGCTAGAAGACCTCTTCCGGAGTAGGTTCGGAATCGCCTGCAAACCGCGTTTCCAGGTTCTTAAATGACGCTTTTTCAATGTCGAAGAAGAGTTCGATCTGGCCGGTGGGGCCGTTACGGTGTTTGGCGATAATGACATCAGTGATGTTTTTGCGTTCGGTATCGCGCTTATAATACTCTTCCCGGTAGATGAACATGACAACGTCGGCATCCTGTTCGATGGAACCGGATTCGCGAAGGTGGGATAGTTTCGGGATCGGGGGAGAGAGCGATTCAACCGCGCGGGAGAGCTGGGAGAGCGCGAGGACCGGTATGTTGAGTTCGCGTGCAATGGATTTGAGGCCGCGGGAGATTTCCGCGACTTCCTGAACGCGGTTATCGTCGTGCCTGGTGTTCCGGCCTTCCATCAGCTGGAGGTAGTCGATAACAAGCAGGCCGATGCCGTGCTCCATCTGTAACCGGCGGGCTTTTGTGCGGATCTCCATGATATTGGCGTTGGCCGAGTCGTCGATGAACAGTGGAGCTTCGGCCAGCGCGCCCATTGCGCGTCCGATGCTTGCAAAGTCCTCGTCGTTTTGCAGCTTGCCGGTGCGCATTTTCCATAAATCTACGCTCGCTTCCGCGCAGAGCAGGCGGTCGCCGAGCTGGTCTTTGCTCATTTCAAGGCTGACCAGGCCGACAGGGGTTTTTCCCTGGACTGCCACATGACGCGCAATGTCGAGCGCCAGGCCGGTTTTGCCCATTGATGGGCGGGCGGCCAGGATAACCAGGTCGGATTTTTGCAGGCCCCCCAAAATATTATCGAGCGCATCAAAACCTGTCGGGACGCCGCGCATCGCGCCTTCCGTGCGGTGAATTTCATCCAGACGGTCGAATGCGTCGCTCAATACGCTGTGCAGTGGGACAAAATTCTGTTTTAAATATTTTTGCGAAACGCCGAATAATGCCTGTTCCGCCTGGTCGAGCAGTTTTTCGACGTCGTCTACTTCTTCGCCGCCGAGTTTAATGATTTCGTGGCCGGATTTAATCAGCCGTCGCAGGGTTGCTTTTTGCCGGACGATCTTGGCATAGTGTTCAATATTGCTGGCGGTAGGAACGGCGTTGGTGAGGGCGGCTAAAAATGTGCGTCCGCCGAGATTGGCAAGCGTCCCTTGTTCCTGCAGCATATTTGATAACGACAGCACGTCGATCGGCTCTCGCTTGCTGTACAACTGTGTCATACCCTCATAGACGAGCCGGTGCTTATCAACATAAAAATCATCACCGGCCAAGGTGTCGGCAATACGAATAATAGACTCCGGATCAATGAGTAGGGAGCCTAATACCGCCTCCTCAGCCTCGGTATTTTGTGGCGGTAGTTGTTCGATATTGTCTGCCATAGAGGGAGTATTGTACCTGAAAGTAATGATTTTGCCAAAGGAAGTAACCACATCTTGTCCCGATATTTCCCACTACTGTTGACTTTAGTCCTTTTTTTTGGCATATTCATTCTATAAAGAATTATTTCTTGTTTCAATGCAATCAGACAACATATTTGACAAACCAATTGATGAAATGTCTGAACAGGAGCTTGATGAACACGTTAAGGAGGTTCAGCAGGTGCTTGATTTTGAAATAGGCATTCGGGAGCGTTTATTGGGACAGTTGAAGGATCTCCAAGAACGGCGGAAAAAAGCCGCTAGGCACGAGGATAAAAAGAAGGTTGAACAACTTTTAGAGGATATTAAGAATCGTTAACTGATGCATATGGCTGAGGATGACGAACGAAGACGACGACGCGAACAGGCTGCTGAAGGGGAGGAACAAGAGGGGAGTCCTGTAGAGAAAAAGCGCACAGGTTTGCATGGTCTCGTGGGCCGTGTGCAGGATGTTTTTTCGGAGAACAAGGATGTTGCAAAACGAGTTCAAGAGCTGGGAGGCGACATGCCGGATGATATAGACGAACATCTTTCTGATGATGATCCGTTTTCTGAATCTCGTAGAAGGGAACTAGCGCCCCATGAGGCGTACGAGGAGGAGCCGTATTATGAAACACCGGAGCAACGAAAAACCCGATTGTGGGCAGAGGGTCATGAGTGGAATAAGCAGTATGAAGCTGCGAAGCTAGAGCGGCAGGGGCAGGCGTTTACGGATGAGAATATCGAGCGGGGAAGGCGTGATGCTGAAAAACGCAGGCAGTCAAAGGAAGATCATGAGAGATGGCTGGAACGGAGAGAAGAGGAACGGCAAGCAAAGTTGGATCGGGAAGCGCGGGCAGCCGTTCGAAGGAGATACGCAGACAAGTATCCGGGATTGCCGTTGGAGCAGGCCATTGAGAAGGACCGGGAGGAGCGCGCTCGAAAAGCTTCAGAGGATGCACGGTGGGAAAAAGCGATGGAGTCTTTTGCAGAGGGGTTGGATCGGCAACGTGAATATGCAAAGCGGCAGGATGAGGCAGCTAGAAGATATCAGAAGAAAGAGGTATTAGGTAGAGAGCATGAGGCATATCCCGGAGAATACGATGCTGCGTTAAAAAAGAGACGGCTGGAGAAGCTATCAAAAAAGTTGGCAGAAGAGGAGCGGGTAGATGCAGCATATAAAAAAGCACGGAATGAACATTACTACCCTAAACCCGAGGAAGCCGCGTTAGAGCAGCGTGTGAGCAAGGAGCTATTAACAGCAAAAGCAGACATGGAAGCATACAGGAAAATTATTGAACAGCTGCCAGAAGAGCCGTTTGGCCCGCGGGATTCGCTGGAGCGGTTGTATGACACTATCCGTAAGATGACCGAAGACCACCTAGGTTTTAAGGAGGGCGATATTTCCAAGCAGCGGTATATCGAGCAGTTGTGCGGAGAGCTTGCACTTAAAATCTATGAGGTAGCGCAGGCGAATAATATTGATGTGAACCAGGAGGGAGTGGTAGATCCGGAAACAGCTGAGTTAGCCGCACAATATGTAGGACCAGAAACGTCAGAGCCGACAGCTGAAGATAAATTTGTCCAAGGCCAGCTGGAAGAGGCGGGCGTAGATATGGATCATTTCCAAGAATTATCTTCCCGTCCAATGGAAGCCGAGGGCTTTGGTTCGAGGACAGCGTTGCATACGGCGTATGAGGCGTTGAAACGAACTGCGCGTTCTTTGACCGAGGAACAATTGCTCTATGACGAGGCGGAAAAGCAGGGCACGGACAAGTTTATGATGAGCAAACGGCGGGACGAACGGGATGCGGTTCAGAGTGATTTGGAAAAACAGATTGATGATTTGAAATATCAAGTATTTGAAGCTCAACAGAGAGAAGCATCGGCTCAGAGACAGGAACAAGAACGAATCAAGCGGGCTGAACAACTCAAGGACTGGGATCCTTATAAGGAATCGACGACGAAAGAACATCTGGAACGATTGGCCGCAGAAGAGGCTGATCCAACATTGAAAGAAGCTCGTCTGAAGGATGAAGCTGAAGAGGATAGGCAGATGAAGCTACGGAATGAGCGCATGAAACGGTTAAAAGACGAGTGGGATCCGTATGAGGAAACGAAGAAGGAGTTTTTAGCTAGGATTAGAAAAGAGCAGGAAGCCGCATAAACTTTGCCCTTGATTATTTCGTGAGCGGGTGATATAATCCCTCAGGCATTTTTGGGGCGTTAGCTCAGCTTGGTAGAGCAACTGCCTTTTAAGCAGATGGTCATAGGTTCAAATCCTATACGCCCCACACAGCAGAAATGCCCCTATTATGGGGCTTTTCAAATGGCCGTAATTCGTGTAGAATAATGACCAGTTATGTCGACAGTTCGCGAAGAGCTAAAGAAAATAAAAGAGACAAAAGACGATCTGGAGGAGATTGCGACCGGTGAAAAGGCCGGCGCACTGCAAAAGGCGTTGCTTGTTGGCGTAGGGGTGTTTTTCTTCGCCATCGTCCTGTTCGTCGCCATCGTTATCGTGCTGGCAAAACTGGCAGATAAGCTATCCCCGCCGAGTTAGAACGGCCGCAACGCACAGTAGGATTATCAACGGATTGACCGTTGATTTTTTGTATTGAAAATGGTACGGTTCATCTTGAATAAATGAATATATGAGTGAAAAAAAGGAGTTTCATACATTATCCGTCGATAATGCGCTTATCGCTGCGCAGTCATCAGCAACCGGGCTTACCGGAGCTGAAGTACAAAAGCGATTAGATCAGTATGGGCCTAATAAGCTTCCTGAAGGCAAGCGGCGCACCTGGCTTTTTATTTTTGCGACGCAGTTCAGGGATTTTCTCACCGTTATACTTTTTATTGCGACGATTATCAGTTATGCACTGCACGAGTATACTGACGTGATTGTTATTTTATCTGCGATTATCATTAATGTGATTGTCGGGTTTATCCAGGAGATGAAAGCAGAGCGGGCACTAGAAGCGCTGCATAAGGTGATTACGATTGACGCCAAGGTGTTGCGCGATGGCCAGGAAGTTGCTGTTAAGCTGGAGGATTTGGTTCCGGGGGATATTATCCTTATAAATGCCGGCGATAAGATACCGGCGGATGCGCGCCTGATTGAAATTAATGATTTTGAGGTGAATGAAGCGCCGTTAACCGGCGAGTCGGTTGCAATTGAGAAACAGCAAGACCCGGTTGATGCCAGTGCCGGAGTTGGCGACCGGACAAACATGGTGTTTTTGGGGACGACAGCTACAAAAGGTTCAGCAAAGGCGCTCGTGGTTCACACGGGTGCGCAAACAGAGATTGGCCGCATTGCAGAGCTGTTAAAAACAACAAAAGATGATAAAACGCCTCTACAGAAAAAGCTGGACCGTTTTAGTCGCAATATCGGCATTGTTATTATCGTTGTCAGTGCGCTTGTACTGGTTATTGGTTTAGTCAAAGGCATGAGGTTTGTTGAGATTTTTACGACGGCAGTTGCCGTTGCCGTCTCTGCAATTCCGGAAGGTTTAGTAGTTGGTGTAACTATCATTTTGGCAATCGGCATGCAGCGCATACTAAAACGCGGGTCGCTGGTCCGGAATTTACAGGCGGCTGAAACGCTTGGTTCAACCAGTGTGATTTGTACGGACAAGACCGGTACGATCACCGAAGGCAAGATGCAGGTGGTTGCCCTTGTTACGCATGACTACCACTTCAAGGACTTTAATGTTCAGGAGCGGACGGATGAAAAAGGCCTGAAGGAATTGTTGTTTGTATTGAATATCGGTATGCTCTGCAACGATGGGCATATCCTGCATTCCGGTTCAGAGCTTGAGGACGTAGTGATAACAGGTAATTTTACTGATCGTGCGATGCTGCAGGCCGGCATGAACCTTGATCTGGATGTGGCGAAGCTTTTGGAACATGAACCGCGATTGGATTCGATTCCGTTCAGTTCGAAGATCAAGTATATGGCGACGCTGCATGAGCAGCCAAAGAAGAAGTGCCGCAGGATTTATATGAAGGGCGCACCAGAAATTATATTAGATATGTCGTCCAAGCTGCATATCGGTGCGCATGCGGAAAATTTTTCGGCATCAAACAGGAAGAAATTTGAAAAATATTTTAACGAATTTTCCAGCCAGGGTCTGCGTATCCTGGCATTTGCGTACCAGGATGTACCGGCAGACATGGATAACCTCAAGGGAGTGGACTGCTGTACTGATGTGACGTTTGTCGGGTTTGCAGGCATTAAAGATCCGTTGCGGCCGAGCATCAAAGAAACATTCGAGAAGACAAAAGAAGCCGGTATTCGCACAGTGCTTATCACCGGCGACCATAAGCTCACAGCACAGGCGATAGCCCGCGAGATAGGTTTGCCGTCTGGTGAAAAAAATATTCTGGAAGGCGAGGAGCTGCACCAGATGACGCAGGCACAGCTGAATGCACGTGTAGAGGAGATCTCTGTGTATGCACGCGTATCGCCGGAAGACAAGCTGAATATTATTGAAGCATGGCGTCAGAAGGACAAGGTTGTTGCTATGACTGGCGACGGTGTGAACGATTCTCCGGCGTTGAAAGCGGCTGACATAGGAATCGCACTGGGATCTGGCACAGACGTGGCAAAGGAAGTTTCTGATATCGTGATTCTTGATGACAACTACAAGACGATTATTGCTGCGGTTGAGGAAGGCCGGGGTATTTTCGATAATATCCGGAAAGTCGTGATGTACCTGGTCTCTGATTCGTTTTCTGAAGTTATTCTTATCAGCCTGGCACTATTTATCGGCATTCCACTGCCGTTGGTTGCCGCTCAGATTCTATGGATAAACCTGGTTGCCGATGGTTTGCCGGATGTTGCACTGACCATTGATCCTCGGGATAAGGCGGTAATGAAAGAACAGCCGCGTTCGCTCAAAGAACCGGTTATGAATTTTGAGATGAAGCTGCTGGTAGCCATTATTAGTATTGTGACCGGCTTAAGTTGCCTTGCAATTTTTTGGCTGTATTGGCACTCATCCGGTGATGTTGACCATGCGCGATCAGTCGTGTTTGCCACATTGACGCTTGATTCATTGTTATACGTCTATTCTGTCCGCAGCCTTCGTCATTCAATATTCCACCGTTCTACGTTTAATAATGTTTGGTTGCACCTATCTGTAGTGTTATCCCTTGGACTTACGATAATGGCGTTTTATGTACCATTTTTGCAGAAAGTTCTTCGAACCGTACCGCTTGGCTGGGAGGACTGGGGAGTTGTTATCGCCGTTTCGATTGGCGTCATGGTTATTATTGAAATTATTAAATACGCATTTATCGTGTCGCGAAAACGGCATCTACGAGTGCAAGAAACATTATGATGATTACGCAAGAACAAATATTTGAGAAGAAAAAACAGCTCCAGGAGGAGATAGAACAGTTCGAGGCAAAACTAACGGAACTTGTGGCGAAACAGGCCACGATCAAGAAGATCGAGGATTTGGCGCAGTCTATTCTTGAGTATAATGACCTGGAGCGGCAGATCTCTGACCGCACGCAGCTGTTTGCGCTGCTGTCCGAGCCGCCGGAGTCGCTGCGGCGGCCAATGGTGAAGTCAGCATTGTTCGACTATTTTGAGGCGGCGGAAACAGTGAGTATCGAAATGGTTGATTTTATCGTGAGTGATTTTCTGACGCAGATCCGCGAAGATGTGCAGGCAGGCGAGGATACGGATCTTGATTCGGTTGAAGCGGAATACAAGGAATACGTGCTGCCGGGCAAGATCATTGCTGAACGATTCGATGAGATTGATCCGCTAATGGACGAGATGGTGCGGTTTTGCCGGCTGGTCGATGCCGGGTATGACGAGAAGCGCGCGAATGAAGTGCTCGAGTATGCGTTCGGTAAATCCGTGCTTGCAGATACAAAAATGGATCCGACTATTAAAGCGTTGCGTGAGCTGCAATTTACATTCCTCACTCCGGAAGCGCGTGCGCGTTTGCTCGACCAGGTGGAAGAGCATCTTGCCGTACTGCGCTATGAAGAGGTGAAGAACCAGAATATTGCCATGGACAAGGCAGTAGCAATGATGGAAAAAAAGGAAGGGGAGGGCAAATAATATGACTACCCCAATATCACAATTTTCAGACTGTGTCGGCCGGGAGGTGGCAATTCGCGGATGGGTTTATAACCTCCGATCTTCCGGAAAGATTGCTTTTTTGCAGGTGCGCGACGGTTCCGGCTTTGCCCAGGCCATCGTTTCCAAGCCGGAGGTTCCGGAAGCGGTGTGGGAGGCGGCCGGCACGGTGACGATTGAATCGTCCGTAGAGATCACCGGCACGGTTTCCAAGCATCCGAAAAAGGACGAGTATGAATTGCAGGTGCAGAACCTGAAGATTATTCAGGTTGCGGAGGAGTATCCGATCGGCAAGAAAGAACACGGGCCGGACTTCTTGCTGAACCACCGGCATTTGTGGCTGCGTGTCCCGAAACAGTGGGCTGTGTTGCGTCTGCGACGTCTGGTGAAGGCCGGCCTGCAGGGGTATTACGATTCGAACGGTTTCATTCAGGTTGACACGCCGATTTTCACTCCGACTTCATGCGAAGGCACGACGGATTTATTTGAGGTTGAATATTTTGACACGAAAGCGTACCTGACGCAGAACGGCCAGCTGTACCTGGAGGCGCTGTGCATGTCGTTCGGCAAGGTGTATGACCTGGGGCCGAACTTCCGCGCGGAAAAGTCGAAGACAAGGAAGCACCTTACCGAGTTTTGGTCGCTGAATCCGGAAATGGCGTATGTGGAGCACGAGGAGAGCCTGCGCATCCAGGAAGAGTCGGTTAAGCACATGATGCGGTACGTGCTGGAACACGGCTTGCAGGAGCTTACAATACTGGAACGCGATCCGGCGGAGTTGCAGGCGGTTGTTGACGCGCCATTTATCCATATGACGTATAATGAGGTGATCCCTGCGTTGCAGAAACTCGGTTCGGATATTGCGTACGGTGATGACCTTGGCGCGGATGACGAGGAGTTGCTTACCAGGGATTCGGCTGTTCCTGTCATCGTGAAGAACTGGCCCGGGAAGATTAAGCCGTTTTACATGAAACAGCACCCGGAAAACCCGGAACTTGTGTTGAACGCGGATATGCTTGCGCCGCGCGGATTTGGCGAGATCATCGGCGGTTCCCAGCGTGAGGACGATTACGATACATTGAAAGCGCGCATGGAAGAGGCCCGTCTGCCGATTGACGTTTTTGACTGGTACCTGGATTTGCGGAAATACGGCAGCGTGCCGCACAGCGGTTTTGGGTTCGGTATCGAACGCCTCACGCGCTGGATGGCGGGCATCCATCATATTCGCGAGACGATCCCGTTTCCGCGTATGATAAACCGGTTGACCCCGTAGACTAAAGGTGTTCAATTGAGGATCGTCCGCTTTGACACGGGCGATTTTTCGTGTAAGATAAGACAAACATAATTTATTTGTAATTGATACGCGTATGAAAAAACTTTTCATCGTTCCGATGCTGGTTGTTGGCATGCTGTTTGCCGTTCAGGCGAGCGCAGCTGAAACAACGGACCGGTCAAACGAAACTACAGGGCTCGGCCAGGTAGAATGGGTCAAGATTCGTTATCGTGGCGCTCATAAGATTAAATTAGCCTTTAA
The DNA here is from genome assembly GCA_043813585.1 of Candidatus Kerfeldbacteria bacterium. Lineage (GTDB taxonomy): Bacteria > Patescibacteriota > Patescibacteriia > UBA9570 > XYC2-FULL-38-9 > JBDRKW01. Next base: position 90,495 of record JBDRKW010000006.1, on the reverse strand, counting down.
AGCTGTTTCAGGCGCGGACCGGTATGTCACGCGCGTTGTTAATCCGAACAATGGCCAGCTGATAACGAAGAAACGGACGTGGACGAACCGCGTGACAATCAAGCAACTGAAGTCGAATAAGAGGTATAGGTTCCGTGTGAAGGCGAAGGACGGCAAAGCGGTTTCAGGCCCATTCAGAAATCGCAAGATCAAGACCAAGTTCGAGGGAGAGGCAAAGTCAATCAGCCTGTCGCATGTCGGGGATATGCATTTTATCTGGAGCGTTGACGGCGCAACGCCCGGCGGGCAAAAGTTAGTCTGGTCCAAGAATGAATGGCCGCAGTATCCGACCGAATCGGGCGACTATGCGACGTACATGAAATCTGACGCGCGCGACGGCGATGTGTACCCGAAAGACGGTACGGGCAATTATTATGTCCGCGTCTGCGAATACCTTTCTGACAAAGGCCGCTGCGGCACCTACTCCAACCAGGTGAAGGTGTACCTGGAAGAGCCTGAATCTATCGTGAATTCGATTGCGCTTTCAGATGCCGGCGACGGCAAGGTGAATTGGAGCGTTGACGGTTATTCTTCAAAGGGGTTCAAGCTGGTGTGGTCACGCACCTCCGGCCCGGAATATCCGCTGCGCGACGGTGATACATACGGGTATTACAGCGATCCGTATGCAACCTCCGGCAAGGTGTATGCGCATGATGGTACAGGAACGTATTTCGTCCGCGTATGCCAGTATTTGGGCGGTAAGTGCGGCACCTACTCTAACCAGATTTCGATGTACCTGACAGAGTCGAGCAAGGAGTAGTCTTGACAAAACGCCAAAATTGGCGTAACCTATTCGCATTATGAAACGAACAACCAACAATAACGGCAATACCAATACCCAGCATCCGCTGGCGCCGTTTGCGTTGATCTAAGTTTCAGACGAATCAACATAAGCGAGGCCGGCGGAAACGCCGGTCTTTTATATTCGGGTGTAGCTCAGTTGGTAGAGCGCCTGGCTGTTAACCAGGAGGTCGCAGGTTCGAGCCCTGCCGCCCGAGCCATATTCTATGTACGAGTTGTTATGGCTGGGATATAATAATGCTTATTAACCGCAATACCTATAGAACCCGAAAAAAAGGAGAAGAAAAAGATCGAGTGGGAGAAGGTTATCGGCACGATTATCGGTATTATCATTATCATTGCGTTTATTGCCTATATCGGGAATTGCAGCGGAAAACGGCCGTGGAAAGGCACCGTTACCCATGGAACTGAAACGGAAAACGCCACGTTCGACTTTGAAACGCTTGAAGATTGCCAGGAATGGGCGCTGGAGCAAGTGGACAAAGGCGGATGGGAAGATGAGGAATGGGATTACAGCTGCGGACGGAATTGCGAGTATTCAGGCTCCGGACCGGGCGTTTCCGAATACGAGTGCGCGGAGATTGCCACGCGTGATAATCAGGATCTCTAGCGCATGGATTTTAACGCTCTGATTCAGATGAAAGAGTTGTCGGACGGAGAGGTGTTTTGCTTTACCCTTCCGGCAGATGACAGCAACTCATTGTACGACGCTGTTGATTGCATAAGAAGCGGGCGGCACACGCGTTTGAATACTGATTCAGCAGAAATTGATATTGAACTTAACGACATTATCCCATTGCATAACGTCGGAGGCATGCAGTCGCTTCCGCGCATCAGGGAGATGATGCGAAAGATCGGCACTGGACAGGACATCCTGGAGCCTGACGGGCTTCCAAACATCAAGCTTGTCAGGGTGCATGGCGGGAAGATCGTTCTATTTGACGGCCACCATACGACGCTGGCGTATATGGCATCCGGCAGGAAGATGCTTCATGAAATACCCCACCTTCTTATTTGCCGGGAGAACGGATTAGCCGTGCCGGACAGGTATCTCAATGTTTTTTACGGCGAGCATGGGCAGGCGCTCTCGCCTGACGCATGGAAAACCGCCGTCATCAACTGGCAGGCGCCCAAACAAAAACAGCTGGAACGCCGAACCCAGCAAAAGCTTGGCGAATTATTCAAAGAAATTCAGGACAAATTATAGCAGCTTCGCCCGGGTATCAATACACAGGCGCGCCATGAGATGAACAATGGTGGACTCTGCCCCTTGGTTTTGATTCACGGCTTCTTTGCCCAGTCCGTCATGGCAGCCGCCCGTTGTTTCATTATACAGCAACAGGTGCAGCGCGTTGTTGCCCAGGAACCAGCTGTATGCGACGTGCGCTTTTTCGAGGTATTCAAGGCGGTCGGTAACCCGGTATGCGACCATCAGTGTCCGCACCATTGAAGCAGTATCGACCGGCTGCTGGTCAAAATGGGCGCGTTTGCCGTTCCGTTCGTACCATCCGTCCTGTCCGATGGGGTGGAACACCTCGTTAACAAATGTGGTTCGTATCAGGAAATCAAGCGCTGTTTCCGCCACCTCGAGGTAACGTTTGTTCCTGGTGACCGTAAACGCGTAGAACAGCGTTTCCGGCAGCTTGCTGTTGGAATAGGTGAGCCGGTCTTCAAACCACTGCCAGTCGCCATGGGCGTGCGCATCGAACTGTTTTACTAGCGCTTCGGCATACGCAGTGAGTTGTTTTTTTGCAGCAGGCGAATGTGAGTATTGAAAGAAGAAATAGAGGCCGATGGTGGAAAAACTCATTGAACGCAGGCTGTCCATATGTTTCGCTATCGGCAGGCTTGCTGCAAACAGCGTTTCCGCGCGGACTTTTAATGTTTTTGGTATCCCCGGGGCTGCCATGAGGTAGCCGAGCGCCCATACCGTCCGGGCGTGTGCATCTCTGCTCCAGTCTTCCGTGTTAATAATCTTATTCTTGTCTACATAGTTGAAAAAACGGCCGTCTTTACCCTGTACGTAACGGATGAAATCCAGGTACTTCCTGATCGTCAGCAGTATGGCGGGCTTGCGGTAGATGACCCAATACGTTGTCAGCGCCACCAGCGCGCGCGAAACATCGTCCACGCAATATCCTGATTCGATATCGGGAACCGACCGCTGCGCGAATTGAATGACTCCGAAATCGTCAGTCAGGCGCATCAGGTGTTTGAGTGAAACGCTTCGCAAGGCCGGCAGTTGTGAAGCTTGCTTGTCTGCTAGTTCTCCCAGGTACGGCAGCATTCTTTTATAGTACGCGTGCGCAACGTTTGGCCACGTCATTTTTCGCGTCGTCGTAAACGCGCGTTCCTCGTATTCCTGCCGCTTTGACGGGTCCTTTAAAAGGGCAAGGATCGCTTTTGCAAACGAGCTAGGGTCAACAAAATTTGCCAGCATAATCACGTTATCCTCAGCCAGCTCCCTGGCGTGCATAAAAGGCGTGGAGACAGTTGCCGTTCCCGAACCGAGTGCGTAGGACAGCGTTCCGCTGACCATCTGATTGGGATCCTGCGATGCGCAAACGTAGATGTTCGTCGCTTTCAGGTACTTCACCACGTCTTCCTGGCTAAGATAGTGGTTGTAAAATCTTACATTATTTTCCAGCTTCAGTTTGCGTACGAGGCGTTCAAGCTTATGGCGGTACACTTCGCCCTGCTTCTGCAAAATTTTCGGATGTGTCTGTCCGAGAATAAGGTAGATGACATTCGGGAACTCGCGGACAACTTGCGGAAGGCCGGAAAGTACCACATCGTAGCCTTTGCACGGACCCAGCAGCCCGAAGCTGGACAGGACCAGCCGGTCGCCCAGGCCGATTTTCTTTCTTGCTTCATCCTTGGAATACGCGGGGATGGTGGGGATTCCATGGGGGATGAGCGCTATCTTTTTTGCCAGCACGTTATATTCTTTGCTCATCAGTTTCATCGCTGTCTTATTCATGACGATGATCTGGTCCGAATGCTCTATGACGCGTTCCGTGGGTTCGCCGTACTGCTTGTGCGACCGGGGCAAAACAGTATGGAAAATTGTCATAACCGGTTTTTTTATTGTCTCAAGGAACGGGAGCAGCGCATCGCCCGTTTTCCCGCCAAAGAGGCCGAACTCATGCGAAATAACTACGAGTTTCACGCGGGTCTGCCGGTTCAGCCATTCTGCCGTTTCTTTGAATCCCTCGCGGTCGCCCTCGGCAACTTCGCGGATAACATTTCGGGAGTAATCATACGATTTCGTTTTTGACGGGTTGATGGCGATAATTTTAGCCTGCATCGGCTTGGGCATCTGTTTTGCGATTTCTTGTGACAGGTGTTTCGTGTAGGTTGCAATTCCGCATTCCCTCGGAGGATACGAAGAGATAAAAACAACCCATGATTCCGGGCTGCGCTTCGGCTCAGGTTGTTGCGTGCCGTCAGACATGCCGCCAATTGGTTAGGAGATCATCAATTAGGTCCTGCAGCCGCACCGATGCCACGGCGATGCGCGTGTCTGCCGCCCCGTAATAAATGTATAACCGGTCGCCGAAGACGGCAGTTCCCGTGGGGAACACGACGTTGTCGACATCCCCTTTAACCTCCCATTTTTTTTCGGGAATGAAGAGGGGGTCTTTGGTGCGGGCAATGACTTTTTGCGGATCCTTGAGGTCGAGAAGCGCTGCGCTTGCCGCGTATGATCTGCCGATGTTGCGCGACTTCACGGAATGAAAAATGGTCAGCCATCCTTTGTCTGTCTTTATAAACGGGCCGCCGCCGCCGATGTTGCGCGTTTCATACCAGTACTTGTTTTCCATCACGATATGCTTATTCATTTCCGCAAGATATTTTTCCCAGAATGCTTTGGTTTTTAACTGTTTAAAATCGTCAAAATAGATTATCTGTATATCAGGCAGGATGCGGTGGATCATTGCAATTTTTCCGTTGATACGCTCCGGGAGAATAAATGCGTCTTTATCCCATATTTTTACATCCGGGCCGGAACGGTGCTCCATGAAGGCTTCGAACAGGTAATATGCTTCTTTGAGCTTTGCACTTTTAAAAAATTTTTCCGCATCATGGTACTTGATGTTCGGGGAGATAATGCCGAAACGTTTCCATGTTTTCATATCTTTGCTGGTGGCCAAACCGATAAGGGCGTTTTGCCCGTCATATGCGGTATAGGTCATGTAATAGGTTCCTTCAAAAAAGACGACGCGCGGATCTTCCACCCCGTGCACCTCGTCTTTTGTTTTGGGTTCCAAGACAGGCTTTGTTGCGCGTTCCACTACATTCATTGGGCCGTCCAGGCGCGCATACCCGATACTCGAATAATTCCCTTTCCGGACTGCCCGGTAGAACATGTGGACGGTATTACCGTCCTGGACGCACGATGGGTTCAATACCCCCTGGTTCTCGAACCGGTGTTTTGTGGGTTTTAACAATACGCCTTCCTTCCTGACATTCACCATAAATCATGCAGATAATAACTATTCAGCTGCAATCGTAGCATTAAATACGACTCTTTTCAATGCGCATTGTGTAACCAGGAGGTCGCAGGTTCGAGCCCTGCCGACCGAATGGCAAGGCGTTGACAATTGCCGTCTCGTGTGATATTTTTCACTATCCATTAGGGATATCATATGAATAGAATTTCCGCTTACATTTTTACCCCTTTGCTGCTTGCCGGGGCTTTTTTATTGCCGAACCGGGCGCTTGGCGCTGACTGGCCGGGTGATGCAGGCGCGGAGATCGGGAGTAATTTGTCAGTAGGGTATGAACCAAGCGGAGCGGTGTGGCATAAAACACTTGAGCATCTGTTTATCGTGGGCGACGACGGTGATATTACAGAGATGACCAGTGACGGGACGATTATCCATACATGGAGCCCAGGCGGTGACTTTGAAGGAGTTGCGGTTGCGGATGATTCCAGTGACTATATATACATAGGAGTCGAGCATCCTGATTCGATTTATGAAGTGGACATTTCATCCTGGCCGTGGTCGTATTCCGGTAGATCGTGGGATTTGACTGCCTGGATGACCGGGGCTGATAACGCAGGCCTTGAAGCTCTGACCTTTGTTCCGAACGGTGATCATGCATATGCCGACAGTTCTTCAGGCGGAGTGTTTTACGCCGGCCTGCAGGCAGACGGCAAGGTGTATATATTTGACGTTGATTTTTCAGAAAGCGGTACGGTTTTGTATATGGGGAATTTTGCTCCGTTAACAGGAACAACAGATATTTCCGGACTGGATTATCAGGAAGAGACGCAGACGCTCTATTCCATTTTTGACAGTTCAAACATTTTAGTTGAAACCGAGGCGGATGGGACAGCAATTGCATCGTATGATCTTCCGGGCAATGACCAGGAAGGAGTCGCTCTTCAGCCGGCCTGCCCAAACACGTCCACCACAATCTATATAGCCGAAGATGTCGGGCCGGAGGTATGGAAGCATGGGAGCTATCCGATTAATGACGGGAATTGTCCGGTTGAAGAACCTGATCCGGAGCCGGAACCGGAGCCGGAACCAGATCCCGACCCGCAACCTGAACCGGATGATCCAGATCCGGAACCGGAGGATGCAGACGAGGAATACGAATATGCTGTTACGGTGAATGGGAAATATCTTTCGATATGTAAAAATGGAACTAGAATCAAGCACCGAAAGATTTTCAAGCGCAAGCAGGATAAGGTTCGTGCAAAGATTTATGATTACTACGAAGACGGGAGGCAGGAGGTTGTTGTTGCGAGCTTGCTCGGTAAGAGGCTTAAGATCAAGACATATCGTTTAACGCTCGGAGACAAGTTGAATTGGAGGAAGACGAAAAAGCTTTTTTTTGCAAAAAAGAAGAAGGTTCTAAAATTGAATGTGAAGCCGAATAAACACCGTTTTATTACTAATGTTGGCAAAAAAGAGTTCAAGTGGAAGATCAAGCGAAAAGCGAAGTTTTTAAGGGTATATTGATATAAGGGAAGTTGACCGTATAGCTTGCCCTATAAAGGCGCAGTGCTTTTTTTGCTTGACATTTTATGCATAGTGGTGTATGATCGTCTGGTTCGTGTGTGCACTAACAAAGGACGTAGTCGAATCACTTTTAGTGCATAATGCGGGCTAATTAAGAAAGAGTTACCTACACAAATGGCACAAGGCAAAATTGCACGGCTCATGGACAAGGGATACGGTTTCATCTCGCGCGAAGGCGAAGAGAAGGACCTGTTTTTCCACGCTACAGAGCTGCAGGAAGCTGACTTCAACGACCTCCAAGAGGGCGATGACGTCACCTTTGATGTGACTGAAGGGGACAAAGGTCCTCAGGCGGTCAATGTACACCGTGCATAAGCACAACGTTACAAACATCTGAAAATGCCCCCCGTTAAGATGGGGGCATTTTTGTTTATCTTTTTGACATATTATAGGGCTCAGGTATCCTACGGCTACGCATCTCAACAATTTCACGGGAGGACGTTTTGCGCGAAAAAATCAGGACGCTTCGGGTTAAACCCTCAACGGCCCGGACGCTCGGCGATGTCGCCCATTGGCGCACGCTGCGAACCAAGACGCGCGTGCTTGCAGACGGCACCACGATCAGGCCGGTGCACACAGGCAGGGATGGCTCTATGGGCGGACTTGTCCAGGTGCCGTACATGCTGGAGCACCCCATAGGCCACAAGGCACGGTTCCCGGAAGGCGCGATCATCCTGGTGGTGGACGGGGTGCTGCAGTTCGGCGACGAGCGGTACGAGGAGGGCTGGATCCTCTGGATTCCGCCCAACCTGCACTACATGCCGCTCTGCTACAAGGCGTCGTTCGAGTGCAGGCTGGCGGTGTTCTACCCGGCTCCGCCCGAGGTGGTGACGCTCCACCCGCAGCAAAAACTGCCCATCACTCGTCGATAGGAGTAGGCGATGCTGGGCTCCTTTTTTTAACCAAAATATGCTATTCTAAGCGGAGAAAACCTAACATTCATATATGGAAAGAACTTGGATTTTAGACATCGTGAACAAGGTTGGGGAGGAAGTGGATTTGTATGGCTGGGTGCATGTGCGCCGCGACATGGGCAAGCTGATTTTTATCGATTTGCGCGATAAATCGGCGATGGCGCAGGTGGTTTTTTTGCCCAATCATACAGAAGCGCTGGAAGAGGCCAAAAAGCTGCGGCCGGAATTCGTGGTGCATATCAAAGGGCAGGTGAACGAGCGGCAGGGGAAACAGGTGAATAAAGATTTGCCGACCGGCACGGTGGAGATCGAAGCGCTGGAGCTGGAGATATTGAATGAAGCGAAGACCCCGCCGTTTGAGGTGGAGAAAGATACCATCGGCGTAGAAGAGGAGCTGCGCATCAAGTACCGGTACCTGGACCTGCGCACCGAGCGTATGAAGAAGAACCTTGAGCTGCGGCATAAGGTGATGCATTTTATCCGCAATGAACTCACGGCTAATAATTTTACCGAGGTGCAGACGCCGATCCTGTCCAAGTCCACGCCCGAAGGAGCGCGGGACTACCTGGTTCCTTCGCGGCTGCATCAGGGCAAGTTTTTCGCATTGCCGCAGAGCCCGCAGCAGTATAAGCAGATGCTGATGGTCGCCGGACTGGAGCGGTACTTCCAGATCGCGCCGTGCTTTCGCGACGAGAATGCGCGTTCCGACCGTTCGCCGGGCGAATTCTACCAGCTGGACATGGAGATGTCGTTTATGACGCAGGAAGATATCCTGAACCTGGTGGAGGAGATGTTCACCAAGCTGGTGACAACGCTGTTCCCGGAAAAAACGATCACGCAGACGCCGTGGCCGCGCTATACCTATGACCAGGCCATGAAGGAGTTTGGCGCCGACAAGTTTGATATCCGAATGAACAAGGACGACAAAAACGAACTGGGGTTTGCGTGGGTGGTGGACTTTCCGCTGTTTACCGAGCAGGCAAAGGCGGAAGAAGGCGAGGAGTTCCACGGAGCGGGCGCAGGCGGCACATGGGCGCCATCGCACCACATGTTTACCATGCCCAAGGAGGAAGATATCGAAAAACTGGATTCCGACCCCGGCAGCGTGCGGTCGTACCAGCATGACCTGGTGTTGAACGGCGTGGAGATCGGCGGCGGAAGCATTCGCATCCATGATGCCAAGATCCAGGAGAAGATTTTTGACCTGATCGGGTTTACGGAGGAACAGAAGCAACAGTTTGCGCACCTGCTGGAAGCGTTTGAGTACGGCGTTCCGCCTCACGGCGGGATTGCGCCGGGACTGGACCGGTTCATTCGGTTGCTGGCGGGCGAGGAAGCCATCCGCGAAGTGATTGCGTTCCCCATGACGAATGATGCGCGCGACCCGATGATGGGTTCGCCGAGCGAGGTTGCGCAGGAGCAGCTGGATGAACTCGGACTATCGATCAAAAAGAAGAACTAGAGTGCGGTTATCCGACCTGCAGCAGTATATTTTGAAGACCGCCCTCGACACGCGGGGGAGGGTAGACCGCGGTGCCTTCCTGCGCTATTATAAGTCGGATAAAAAAGCGCCGTCTGCCGTCATCCAGACGAAAATCATCACCAAGAGCATGCTGCGGCTGATCGATAAGGAGCTGATGATCGGTTTCGGCCACCGCACCAAGCACCGGTGGTTCGTCGAGTCGCTTGAGCTGACGCCGTTCGGGCGCGCAGAAGCGCAGAAGCTCTACGGGAAACAGCAGGAGCTCCCGCTAAAGAAGACGCGAACAAAACGAAAAAAGAAATGAACAAGTGCATTGAGATTGAACATTTTTCCGGGCCGCTCGACCTTCTTCTCCAGTTAATAGAGGAGAAGGAGCTTGAGATTACGACCATTTCCATTGCAGACGTGACGGAACAGTTTTTGGAATACCTGCAGTCGGTTGAAGAGTGCCGGCCGGAAGAGATGGCCGATTTTTTGGTGATCGCCACCAAGCTGCTGCTGATTAAGTCATACGCGTTATTGCCGTATCTGCAGCTGGACGAAGAGGAAGACCCGCACGAGCTGGAGACCCAACTGAAGATGTACAAGAAGTACGTGGAAGCTATGAAGGTGGTAGAAGAGATGCTGGAACAGAAGCAGCTGCTTTATGTGAAAAAGGCGGCGCGCAGCCGGCAGGTTGTGTTCCGCGAACCGGAAGGGGTGAACGACAAGATGCTGCATGATTATTTTACGGACGTCCTGAAGAGCCTTGAACCGGTCGTGAAGATACCGAAAGCCGCGTTGCAGCAGGTGAAGACGGTGCGCGAGCGGTTTTGCGAGATACAGGATATGCTCGAGAAAAAGATGCGCTTGCACTTCCATGACTTGCTGGCAGACAGCAACGACCGCAGCGAAGTGGTGGTCACATTTTTGGCGCTGCTGGAGCTGGTGAAGAAGCAGTCCATCTGCGTGACGCAGAAGCACGCGCTTGACGAAATTATTATCGAAAAATCACAATAGTATGAACAACCTCCAATCAAAAATAGAATCCCTTTTGTTCCTGGAATCAAAGCCGCTGACGCTCAAAAAAATCGCGGCAACGTGCGCCGCGCCTGTGAACGAAGTTGAAGAAGCGCTCAGGCAGCTGCAGGCGGAATATGATGAGCGTGGCGGCGGGGTTGTTGTTGTGCTTGAGGGCGGCAACGTACAACTGGCCACGTCCAAGAAGAACGCGGAGTTTATCAATGGGTATATCGCGGCAGAGGAAGCGGGCGAGCTGACGCGGCCGTCTTTGGAGACGCTGACGATTATCGCGTACCGCGGCCCGGTGTCGAAATCCGAAATTGAACTGATCCGCGGCGTGAACTGCAGCCTGATCCTGCGCAACTTGCTAATCCGCGGAATGGTGGAAGAGGTTGGCGAAACCGAATCCGGTTCGCCGCTGTACCGCGTGACGCTGGATTTCCTTCGCTTCCTTGGGCTGAACAAGGCAGCTGATTTGCCGGACTATGATGAGCTGAACAAGAATACGAACCTGCAGGAGCTGCTGGAGTCGCGCGCAGACAAAGATGACTTTTTTTCCGACCCGTCGGTTGGAACGGAGCGCGGCGAGATGATGGAGGAAAGCGCGGACGATGAAGAGGCTGTTGACGATAACCGGGAAGAGCGCACCGACTATTAAGTATGCGCATTAACCGGTACATCGCGCATTGCGGCGTTGCGTCACGGCGGAAAGCCGATGACCTTATTGCTGCCGGCCGGGTGACGGTCAACGGCAGCACGGTTCGTGATTTTTCCGTTGATGTGAAAGATAGTGATGTTGTTGAAGTTGACGGTACAGCAGTGTCGCTGCCCGGCAAGACGACCACAGTTGCGTGGTACAAGCCGGTCGGAGTAACGACAACCCTGAGCGATCCGCATGCGGTTGCAACGCTTCATGATGCGCTGCCAAAACAGTATCAGGGGTTGAAGCCCGCCGGCCGCCTGGACCGATTGTCGGAAGGGCTGCTGATCCTGACTGATGACGGTTCGCTCATCCAGGAGCTGACGCATCCGTCGTTTGAACATGAAAAGGAATATTATGTTGAACTGCAGGACGTCATTCACGATGAAAAATTGAAACAGCTCGCTAAAGGCATTTCCCTTCAGGAAGGGAACACGGGCAAGGCGGAAGTCGAGCGGCTGGGCAGGAAAAAATTCCGAATTGTGCTGAAACAGGGGTGGAAGCGGCAGATCCGCCGGATGGTTGAAGCGGTCGGGAATTCTGTTACAATGTTAAAACGCGTCCGTATCGGGAAGGTGAAGATTGGCACCATGAAACCGGGCGAAATCATCGAAATAACGCGCCAGGACATCCTGTAACCATGTTTAACCATTTTATCCTCAGTTTAACGATTATTTCTTACCTGCTGGGCATTCCGTTGCCGGATGCGCTGCAGCAGGATGTTTATATTGTACCGACGATTATTGAACGGATTGAAGAGGGCGCCGCGGAACAGGCGAAGCTGGCAGAGCAAGCAGAACAGGCCGAACAGGCGGAAGCAAACAACGCTGCCAAGAAAGAAGAATTCCAGTGGCGGTTGGAGAAGAAGGTTCCGGATCAGGAGAAGCCGCCCGTGCCCAAGGACTATACGCGCGGACCGGTGATCAATGCCGGCGCGGCGATTGTGCTTGACCAGGGGTCGAAGAACATATTGTGGCAGAAAAATCCGGACGATGTTGCATCCATTGCTTCCATTACCAAACTGATGACCGCGCTCGTATGGCTTTCGAACAAGCCGGAAGACGGGTTTGAACATGTCCATACGTTTGCCCCGGAAGAGGATGTCACGCTGGGCAAAGAGCTGCAGCTGCCGTACGGTTCGCAGGTGACGGCACAGGACCTGCTGCGTACCATGCTGGTCGCTTCCTATAATGATGCGGCGCTGGCGCTCGCGCATACCACCGGCCTCACGGACGAGGAGTTTGTTAAGAAGATGAACCGCAAGGCGAAGGCGATCGGCATGCAGAACACGACGTTCCGCGACCAGACCGGGCTGTACACGACCAACCGCGCGACCGTGCATGATGTCGCACTGCTCGCGCTTGAGGCGTTTTCGAAGCCGACGATTGCCGAAGCGTCGGCCATGCCGGAGTATGCCTATTCCACGCTCGGCGGCCTGCAGGTGGTTGCAACAGCAACGAACGCGTTATTGTTTGACGACACGGTTGATGTTGTGGTCGGCAAGACCGGGTATTTAATTGAAGCGGGGTATTGCCTGGTGGTGAAGGCAAAGGTGCCGGGCACGGACCGCTATGTCATTGCCGTCGTGCTCAATACCGAATCCGATTCATCACGCTTTGCAGAGATGAAAAAATTACTCACCTGGACATTTGACCACTATGCTTGGAATTGACCCCGTAGAAATATTTCAAAATATCCCAGAACAACTGGCGGTGATTGTGATCGCCATGCTGCCGATTTTTGAACTGCGCGGCGCGATCCCGGCCGGCATCGGCGGCTACGACATGGCGTGGTGGACGGTTGCGCTCCTGGCGGTTGTGGGCAACATGATCCCCGTGTTTTTCATTTTGCTGTTCATCGAACCGGTGTCGGATTTCCTGCGCAAACACTCGGCTCTTATGGAGAAATTCTTCAGCTGGCTGTTTGAGCGCACGCGGCGGAAGTTTTATAAGAAGCATGCGCGCTGGGGCGACCTGGCGCTTATCTTATTTGTCGCCATTCCGCTGCCCGTGACCGGCGCGTGGACCGGATCGCTGGCCGCGTGGCTCTTCGGAATTCCGTTTAAAAAGGCGTTGCCGCTGATTTTTATCGGTGTTATAATTGCAGCCACAATTGTTACTGCGTTATCGTTAGGGATATTTTCATTCATATAAATAAGTAACCCGAGTATATGGCAAAAAAAACACGAGTAGCCATCAATGGTTTTGGGAGGATCGGGTCGTCCGTGTTCCGCGTCGCGTTCAGTGAGCACCTGGATGATCTGGATATCGTCGCAATTAACGATCCGGGCACGGTAGAAGATGCCGCTTTCAAGCTGAAGTACGATTCCGTGTACCATTCGTTTCCCGGCGAAATCACGGTCGATGGCGACAATATGGTCGTTGACGGCGTGAAGATCAAGAAGATTACAGAGCTCGACCCGTCAAAGCTTCCATGGAAGGATCTTGATATCGATGTGGTGCTGGAATGCACCGGCGTGTTCCGCACCAAGGAGCAGGCATCCATGCATCTCCAGGCAGGCGCAAAGACCGTGATTATTTCAGCGCCGGCAAAAGGCGACGATCCGGTGGGCACGTATGTGATGGGTGTTAACCACAAGGATCTCGACGCGAACAAAGAAAAAGTCATTTCGAACGCATCCTGCACCACGAACTGCATCGCTCCGATCATGAAGATTTTGGAAGAGACATTCGGCATCGAGAAAGCGATGATGACCACCGTGCATGCGTACACTGCAGACCAGAACCTGGTGGATGGTTCGCACAAGGATCCGAGGCGGGCGCGAAGCGCAGGCATTAACATTATCCCCACAACCACAGGTGCGGCAAAAGCGACCGGCCTGACAATACCTTCGATCCAGGGCAAGTTCGACGGCATCTCCATACGCGTTCCGGTTCCTGTCGGTTCGCTGAGCGATATTACCGCGGTTCTGAAAAAGGATGCGACAATCGAAGAGATTAATGAAGCTCTGACAAAAGCGTCAGAATCAGAAGACCTCAAAGGTATCCTGGGCGTGACCAATGATCCGCTGGTTTCCACTGATATTATCGGCAACCCGCTGTCGTGCGTAGTAGATTTACAGATGACCAATGTCGTTGCCGGCAATCTGTTAAAAGTGGTTGCCTGGTATGACAATGAATACGGCTATTCCAAGCGGATGGTCGAGCAGGTGATCGAGATCGGCAAGGACTTGAAATAAATTTGAAACCTGTTATTATTTTCAACCGGGTCATATGATCCGGTTGAACTATGCCCGCATCGTCTAACGGTCAGGACGCCAGGTTCTCATCCTGGTAATCGGGGTTCGATTCCCCGTGCGGGTGCTACAGAAAGCGCTCTCCCATCTGGGAGCGCGCTTTTTTTGTGAAGTGTTGCTATTTCTCGGCCTTTATTGCTAGTATAAATCTAGTAAACGGTTTTTTTATGATAAGACGGCCACAATTTTTACGGAAATTTTCTAAGGAGCGCTCGCCTGAAGAACGGCAGAAGCTTGCGAAGGAAATTCGAGCAAAGCGCGCGGAACAGCGTGCGGCTCGTTTAGAGCAAGAAAAAAATGATGCTGAATTGCAGCCAAAGCATGCTGAGTTGAAGCAGGAAATGAGCGAGCGGGAAAAATACATGCAAGAATTACTGGAACGGCTTGGCCAGCTGAATGAACAGCTGGAAGATATGGATGACGGCATGGTTGAAGAAATATCGAACTGTTTGGAATATCGTTCCCTCGAGGCTGACTTTAAATTAGGTGAGAAAGAATGGATGCAACTTCAAGAGATCCAAAAAAGTGACTCGGTAAAGGCAGCTGCGATAGCTGAAGAGATAAGCGCTAACCTTCCTAGGCACTTCCGGGATGAGCAAGTACTTCTAGACAATTTTTATAAGGAAGAGGCAGAAAAATGGGCCAACAGTCCTTTTACTCAAGAAGATATTGTTACAAATTTTTCAGAGGAACACCTTGCTTCTTTGTCAGTCGATGAATATGCACTCCTCCTAAAGCGTTTTCCGGGAGAGATGGTGACTCATGTGACACGGCAGGGAATTCGTGATCATTCAAGTCTTGCATTCCATACCAAAGGTGTAGGAGAGTTTCATGACGGTTTTAAAAATATACTGGACGATGGTCGGTTGCGTCCGCCGCTTGGTGTACACCTTGTTGAAAAACAAAAGTCTGCTGCAATCGCAAATTTTCTTAAGCTGCCTTATCTTTCTCGCACTCAAGCGCTCGAAATCCTTAGGGATATGAATGATGATGCAATACAGGCTCATCCGTTGATGCCGGGACATTATTCCGATTCGATGGCCGTTCATTTTGCAACCGAAGCTGTGTCGGATGATTATTATGGCGCGGAGACCAAGAATGAAATATTCATTGCATATCCTTCCGCATTTATCGCTTCGCAATATTATTTTAACGGTCAACTAACTGAAGCGACGATACCAAAACGAAACGATCAGTGGGTATGGGCCAATGAGCAGGAAGGATTAGATCTAAATGCCGCATTGGTGTTTATCCCTGAAGACGCACGGGTGGATCCTCGAAATGGTTCGCAATATGAACTGGACGAAAAAAGGCGACCTAGAGTTCAGATAGACAATATCAAGGCAATAGATAGTTTTCTGCAATCAGATTCTCTCCATTCATTTATAGAGCAATTCGATGCTGACGAGCGTCTGTATGAAAAATCTGGAAGTGTTGAACATAACGAATTCCTTGATGAATTTCGAAACAAAATTATAGAGATGTTTGGTATACAAGATCCTCGAATTCAAGATATTCTTCTTAACAATAATTATTTATCTGGACTTAAAGCTGTGCGGCACAATATTGATACAGGTATGGTGACGGAGCCAGAACCGTATAGAGCTTTCGAAATCCAGAAGATCTTATCCTACGAAGATATGTACTATGTGAGAGCAGAAGATACAATATTTTCAAAAGAATATTGGGAAGAATATTTTAGTCAGCACCCAGAGCAGCGGTCTTCAAAGATTATTTATTATACGGGCGGTGATCCATCCAGAGCGCTTATGAACTGGAGAGAAAGCAATGAAATATCAAAGAGAAGCGGTGAGAAGGACATCGGATTTCCCGAACGTAGTATTCATCGTGGCGCTCCTCAGGCAATGGCCGGGATTGAACGGTTTACCAGTATTGCCCTTGAGGTGATCGATAACTTTTATCACTGCCCAAGCTGCGGGCGCGATTTGGAGACCCGCAAGAATTTCTGCAGCCAGTGCGGCGCAAAATTCGAGAAATGATCGGAACTCACCCCGTGCGGGTGCCAAAGTAAAATACATCCCTTCCCGGGAGGCGTTTTCATAGTTGCAAATCAACTGTTTTATTAGTACAATAAAGAGGAAATAATCATCTTATGATCACATGTCCACAGTGTGAATATTCGAATAACGACAATGCAAACGTTTGCAGGCATTGCGGTTTGGAGTTCACAAACACCATTGAAGAGCACGTTTTGTATGTTACAGAGGAGAAGGAGGAAGACACAGTGGAAGAGGGGGTAAAAACAGATACGGAGCTTAAGAAAGGCGAGGCGATTTTCGGCAAAAAAAAATTCGAGAAAAAGGATTTGTGGAAACTGGTGTGGATAATCCCGCTACTTTTTCTGGGTCTCTATTTTTGGTATATCGTCATCCCAATTTTGATGATCTGGTTTGTCTGGAAACGGACATGGCGGGATAGCATCGACCAGACAGAATTGACGGCCATTGTGCTGTTGGTGCTTGCTCTGGGCGTGTTCCACTTTGTCATCAACCGGGCGCCGACGGTCACGATTACCGAACCGGCTGACGGTATTGTGGCGCAGGACCGTTTTGTGACGTTTAAGGGGAAGGTCAGCCCGGCCAAATCATTGATCTACATCAACAACCTTGAGGTTCCGGTCGACAACGGAGAGTTTGTCTACGATTATGAATTGACGGAAGGTACGAACCCCATCGATATTTTGGCGGTCAACAACCATTTTTTTGCATCGTTCGGCGTGCACGGAACGGCGGTTTTGCGCATGACACTGTATCGCGAACTGTCAGCAGAAGAGTTGGCTGAACAGGAACGCCAGGCGGAGCTTGAGCGGTTGGCGGAAGAGCAGCGGATTAGAGAAGAAGAAGCCAGAAAGAAAGAAGACGAGAAAAAGAAGGAAGAGGAAGAACAAGCACAGGAACCGGCAGAATATGCTGACGGCCGCGTGTATTTCGATAACCTGATAGAAACTGGCCAGATTGGGGAATATGAAATTGATGAGGCGCTGGACACCGTGTGGGTCTATCTTACGTCGGCGCGCTGGGCCAATATCGGCGACCAGCAGGCCTTCCTGCAGGAGATGTACGACGTGAATGCTGAAACATTCGGATTGCGCGCAGTAAGTGTCCATAACATTAAAGACTTCAATGAGCAGTTTGGTTTTGTCAGCTCAACGCGACTGAACGTTTACTAGCTCCTGTTGAATCAAGCAAGTAATTAACTCCCGGCAACGGGAGTTTTTGTTATTGACAAAGCAGGTATGCTCCCATACCCTGAACATCGCCTAGCACAATCGCCATTCATCCATTGGAGGGGGATGCCATGCAAAAAGGCCGCGGAGTCAAGAAGCCCGATTTGTCCGGCAAGGCAAAGATGCTGACTGCGATTCCTTTTGGGGTTATCGCTGGTGATCTGGTTGTTACCGAGCTTGAAACCGGCCACCAGTTCGGCGGCCGCGTGAAAGTCGTCGAGCCGCATAAGAACCAGCTGCGGGTGATCTTCCGGGTCCGGTTCTGCCGCTCTTCGGCAGACGCACCCTGGGAGACCGACCCTTCAAGCCCGGTCTGGCGCACTACGTTCAAGTGGGCGAAGGCACTGGAGGCCGGGGATGGCGTTTACCGCTTTGCCGCAACTGGCTCGTACGGCGCGGTGGAGGTTGCGGTGTCAGAGCGGCAGAATGCGCTTATTCTGCGCCGGTACGCCTTGTGCGATGAAGTGCAGGCGCAGCCCGGCGAACAAGAGCAGCGGACACTTTTGCAGTGATCCGCTTCTTTTTTTGACAAGAGCGACCGCGTTTTGTAGACTCTTGGGGTTGTCTACTTTATCGCTTTGTACGGCCAGCTCACCCGTACAGGCGTTGCAACGCTATGAAGCGGAAGGGGAGGAGTATTGGGCCAGTTTAACCGGGCCGTGGCAGGTGTGGACAGGGATTGTCCGTACTGCGGAGGCAAAGGAGAGCACACTAAGAGTGCTCGCAAGGCGTGCAAGGCGCGCACGCAGACAAGTACCAAGAACCGCCGGAAGAAAGGCAAGAACGGCAAGAAGGCTAAACTCAAGTAGCAATGGCTTTCTGTCGCTCCGCTTCACTTTTTTTACTAAAGCACGCAATGAAACAGTTTATCTACCTCGATCATTCTGCTACCACCCCGATGGACCCGGAGGTGTTTGCGGCGATGGAGCCTTTTTTGAAAAACGAGTACGGAAATCCGTCTGCGCAGTATGCACTGGGCCATGAAGCGCGCAAGGCGATTGACAATGCGCGTTCAATAGTGGCCGGCGTGTTGAATTGTTCGCTGCAGGAAGTGATTTTCACTGCGGGCGGAACGGAGAGCGATAACCTGGCAATTTTAGGAGCGGCGCGGGAGTTCGGCGCTGGTAAGGTGGTCACCACGAATATTGAACATTCTGCCGTGCTGCATACCTGCGAGATGCTGCGCGAGGAGGGGTTTACCGTGGAAGTGGTTGCCGTTGAAAATAATGGCATCCTGGATGTTGATGTACTGAAGCAGGCGGTTGATGATTCGACTGTCCTCGTCAGCGTGATGATGGCGAACAATGAGATCGGCACCATTCAACCTGTGGCTGAAGCGGTCCAGGCGGTAAGGGAGAAGAGCGACAAGGCGCTGTTCCATACGGACGCGTGCCAGGCGCCGGATGCGTTGCACATTGACGTAAAAAAGCTGGGAGTAGATTTGTTGACGATAAACGGCAGCAAGATTTACGGGCCGAAAGGCACGGGCGCGCTGTATGTGAAGCAGGGCGTGAAGCTCAAGCCGATCATGTACGGCGGCCACCAGGAACAGGCACTCCGGCCTGGAACGGAGAATGTTGCGGGCATCGTGGGGTTTGCAAAGGCGCTGGAGCTGGCGCAGGCGCGGCGCAAACAAGACAGCAAGCAAATGACGGCGCTGCGCGACAAACTAATCGACGGAATTCTGGCTGCTGCAGACGGCGCGGAGCTGAACGGCGACCGCGACCGGCGTCTTCCAAAAAACGCGAATATCTTTTTGCCGGGAGTTGATGGAGAGGCGCTTCTGATGTATTGTGACCAGGAAGGCATTCAGGTATCGCTTGGCTCCGCCTGTTCGGCTGGTTCGGTTGAACCGTCTCATGTACTGCTCGCAATCGGACGGTCCAAAACAGAGGCGCGGCAATCTCTGCGGCTCACGCTCGGGCGCACCACCACAGAGCAGGAGATCGATACAGTGCTCGACATCCTTCCGGCAATAATCAAAAAAGTAAAAGCATTAACATAATACTATGGGATATACTGTCGAAGTCATTCGCGATGCGTGCGTGAGTGCCGGAAGCTGCGCAGTGATCGCCGATGACACGTTCGAATTGGATGATGAAGGCCTTGCGGTTGTAAAGAAACAGAATGGCGATTCTGATGAAGAAATCCTCGAAGCGGCCAAGTCCTGCCCGACGAATGCAGTCGTTGTAAAGGACGAAAACGGCAAACAAATTTGGCCGGAGCAGTAATTGGCGCAAGCTTAGCAAAGTGGCCTCTTGACAGGAGGTCATTTTTTTGCTACAATTACAACGTAAAATAAAAATAGAAAAAAAATATGAACGCTGACCAAAAAACCGAACGGTTAATGGTCCGGGTTTCATCGCTCTTCATCGCGGTCTCAGCTCTTCTCGTCATAGCGCTGGTCGCACCGATGGTGGTGTAACGCGATACCCGGCCAACCACGAACGAAACCCCTTCAGAGAGGGGTTTTTGTATTACTTGACAGGGGAGTATGGTCGTTTATAATGGTTTAGCACTCTTCACGTGAGAGTGCTAATTTACGCCATATGGACAAGAAACAACGGCAGCTGGCTCTGTTGCAGGCCATCATCCAGGAGTACATCAAAACAGCGAAACCGGTGGGCTCGAAAGCGCTTGCCGAGGAGCATGCTTTTGATTGTTCGTCTGCCACGATCCGCAATGACATGACGGCACTGGAGGACGAGGGCTACATAATGCAGCCGCATACCTCTGCCGGGCGCGTCCCGACGGAACAGGGCTACCAGTTCTATATTGAGAATTTCATGCACCAGAAGGAGCTGAACCGGCGGCAGCGCGAGACGCTGGATTCTGCCGCAGACCGGCAGACGCTCGATGTTGCTGACCGCATGAAGCGCATGGCGAAGACGGTCGCAGACATGACGAACGAAGCGGTGATTGTTTCGATCGGCCCGCACAACTATTTTTACACCGGCATTTCACATCTGTTCCGCAAGCCGGAATTTGCAGAGATGGAGATGGTCATGGCTATGAACGAGCTGTTTGAAGACATGGACAAGATGCGCGGGATGCTCGACGACATCATGAGCGACGACATCAGCGTCATGATCGGCCACGACAATCCGTTTTCCGCCAATTGCGCGTTCCTGGCGTCGAAATATCTGCTGAACGAAGATGCCGTGGGCATGATGGGTATCCTCGGCCCGATGCGCATGGACTATGATACAAATTTGGCAATATTAGAGTATATGGAATCATTAATTGCAGAGGAAGATGAGCGATAAAAAGAAAGGGCAACAGAAGCACCCAAAGCAGCCGCAGAAGAAAGCAGACGACAGCCCGGATAAGCTCTTGCGAGAGCTCGAAACAAAATGCGATGAGCATTTGGCCGGATGGCAGCGGGCGCTGGCCGATTACCAGAACCTCCAGAAGGAAACGCAGAAAAGGATCTCGGACAATATGAAATACGCCACAGAGGAGTTCCTTATGGAGCTGCTGCCGATGGTGGACCATTTCAAGTTTGCGTTCAGGGCGGTACCGGAAGAACAGCGCAACAGCGACTGGCTGAAAGGCATGGAGCATATCCAGAGCAACTTCATGAAGATATTGGAAGAGCACGGCCTGGAGACGATTCCGACGGTCGGTGAACCGTTCGATCCACAAATCCATGAAGCGGTGGAAGAAGTTGCGCCAGATAAAGAAAAAGAAAGCGAATCGGGAACCGTCGCGGAAGAAGTCGCCACCGGGTTCCGGCTCAAAGGCAAAGTGATCCAGCCGGCAAAAGTAAAAGTATATAAATAATTCAAATAATAAATCATAACGTACATACCTATGGGAAAGATACTGGGAATCGACCTCGGAACAACCAACTCGTGCATGGCCGTGATGGAAGGCGGCCAGCCGAAAGTGATTGAAAACGCGGAAGGCAACCGCACCACGCCGTCGATCGTGGCAATCGCCAAGAACGACGAACCGCTTGTTGGCCAGTCGGCCAAGCGTCAGGCGGTCACCAACCCGGAGAACACCGTTTTTTCGGTGAAACGGCTGATCGGTCGCCGATGGGATGACGACGAGGTGCAAAAGGACGTCAAGCTCATGCCGTACAAGATCGTGCAGGACGGCGATCGCGTTAAAGTAACCATGGGCGCCAAGGACTACACGCCGCAGGAGATTTCCGCAAAACTGCTTCAGAAGATGAAGTCAGACGCAGAAGAGAAGCTGGGCGAGAAGATCGACGAGGTGATCATCACCGTGCCGGCCTATTTCGACGACTCGCAGCGCCAGGCCACCAAGGATGCGGGCAAGATTGCGGGGCTGAACGTAAAGCGCATTATCAACGAACCGACCGCGGCAGCGCTCGCGTACGGTTTTGACAAAAAGAAGGATGAAAAAGTAATCGTGTACGACCTCGGCGGAGGCACGTTTGACGTGTCCGTGCTGGAGGTGGGCGAGGATACGGTGGAGGTGAAGTCCACTACCGGCGATACGCACCTGGGCGGCGACGATTTTGACCAGATTTTGATTGAATGGATCATTGATGAGTATAAGAAGCAGGAGGGAATGGATATTTCGCAGGACAACCTGGCGCTGCAGCGGCTGAAGAGCGCGGCAGAAAAGGCCAAGATCGAACTGTCGACCTCCATGGAGACGGAGATCAACGAGCCGTTCATCGCCAACGACCCGAATTCCGGCGCCAAGCACCTGGTGATGAAGATTTCGCGCGCCAAACTGGAAGAGCTGGTGGGCGATTTGGTGGAGCGCACGTTCGGGCCGGTGGAGCAGTCATTGAAGGATGCCGGTTTGAACAAGGGAGATATTAACGAAGTCATTCTGGTCGGCGGCCAGACGCGCATGCCGATGATCCAGAAGAAGGTGGAAGATTTCTTCGGCAAGAAGCCGAACGCCACGGTCAATCCGGACGAGGTGGTGGCACTGGGCGCGGCCGTGCAGGCCGGCGTGATGCAGGGTGAGGTGAAGGACGTGCTGCTGCTGGATGTGATCCCGCTGTCTTTAGGCATCGAGACGCTCGGCGGCGTCGCAACCAAGCTGATCGAAAAAAATACGACCATTCCTACATCCAAATCGCAGATTTTCTCGACTGCTGCCGACAACCAGACATCGGTTGAAGTGCATGTGGTGCAGGGCGAACGCGAAATGGTTTCGGACAACAAATCGCTCGGACGGTTTATCCTTTCCGGCATTCCGCCGTCACCGCGCGGCATTCCGCAGGTTGAAGTCTCCTTTGACGTGGACGCCAACGGCATCCTGAACGTGAAGGCGACCGACAAGGCAACAGGCAAGGTGCAGTCCATCCGGATTGAGGCCTCTTCCGGCTTGTCTGACGAGGAGATTGCCAAGATGACCAAGGAAGCCGAGGAGCATGCGGACGACGACCGCAAAAAGAAGGAGCTTGTAGAAACGCGCAACCTCGCGGAGACGCTTGTCTATACCACTGACAAGGCGTTGAAAGAGGCCGGCGACGAAGTGAGCGCAGACGAGAAGAAAAATATCGAAGAAAAGATGGAAGCGGTGAAGAAGACGCTTGAAGGCGAAGATGTGGACGCAATCAAGAAGGCGAGCGAAGAGCTCTCAACTGCCGCGCAAAAGATCGGCGAGATTCTGTACAAGAAGGAACAGGAAAAGCAGGTCGCTGAAAACGCCAAGAAGGAAGGTAAAGGCGAGGACGGCAAAGATGGCGATAAAAAAGAAGATGTTGTAGATGCTGACTTTGAAGAGAAGAAAGAAGACGACAAAAAAGACGACGATAAATAATGGCCAAGGATTACTACGAGCTGCTCGGTGTTTCGAAAGACGCGCCTGAGGAGGAAATAAAAAAGGCATACCGGAAACTGGCGCACCAATATCACCCGGACAAGCAGGGCGGTGACGAAGCCAAGTTTAAGGAAGTCAACGAAGCGTATCAGGTGCTTTCGAATCCGCAGAAGCGGAAGAACTACGACCAGTTCGGCAGTGCTGACTTTGGCGGTGCAAGCGGACCGGGCGGCGCGGGGTTTGGCGGATTCAGCTGGCAGCAGGCTGCAGGACAGGGCGGATTTGGCGGACAGGCCGGCGGCGTGGAATTTGACCTGGGCGATATATTCGGGGAGATGTTCGGCGGCGGACGGCGCCGCCAAAAACAGGCGCGCGGCCAGGATATCCATATGGATATTACGCTGGATTTCAAGGATGCGGCATTCGGGACGCAGAAAGACGTTGAACTCCTGCGTAACGATGTTTGCGAACATTGCAAAGGCAATACCGCCGAACCGGGCACGCCTATTGACGAATGTAAGACCTGCAACGGCACCGGAGTAGTCCAAAATGTGCAGAAGAGCTTCCTGGGCGCGATACGCACCCAGTCTCCATGTACCAACTGCGACGGTCGCGGAAAGAAAGCGAAGCAGGCATGCTCAAAATGCAACGGCAGGGGCGTACAGCGGAAAGAAAGCACCATTGAGGTGGATATTCCGGCGGGCATTGATAACGGCCAGACCATCCGTGTCACCGGCCAGGGTGAAGCTGGTGATTTTGGCGCTCCGTTTGGCGACCTGTTCGTCACCGTGCACGTGGAGGAACACAAAGGGTGGAACCGGCGCGATTATGATATCCTTGCGCGAAAATACGTACCATATTCCATGCTGGTGCTGGGCGGAAAGATCAATGTGGAAACGCTTGATGGCGAGCTCAGCGTGAAAGTCCCGTCCGGAACCGCATCTGGCACGCAGTTGCGGCTGCGCGGCAAAGGCGTCCCGCGCCTGCAGGCATCCGGCCGCGGCGACCATATTGTTGAAGTGCATCTGGAAATACCAAAGCGCGTCAGCTCCAAGCGAAAGAAGCTGCTCAAAGAGCTGCAACAGCTCGACGAGGCAGGGGAATAGCAGCGGGATAACTCCCGCTGTATTTATATCCGCATTTATGGTATAATGAGGATAATGAGTTACCAAACATGGTCAGCGGAGGAGATGAGTGATCATTTCTTGATAGCTGCAAACGATAACAACATAGTCAGTCCATCGACGCAAAATGCGTTGAAGAAAGCGCAGGATCGGATGGAAGCGGCAAATGCCGACGCGCAGCAAGCAGCGGATGCAACTGTTGAGGACGCCAAGATTTCTGCTGTGGAGAAGGTGGACAAGGCAGAGAACAGCGAAACGCTCGCCAACGTCAAAGAACAGGGCAAGGATTTTATTGACGGCCTTGATTTTGCAAATCCTTCGTGGGATGTATTTTTGATTTTGTTTTTCCTTGTGGCTGCACTGCTCTACGGCATCTCGCTCGGCCGCGACCGTATTATCGTTATTCTGATATCGATCTACATGGCGCTGGCGGTGGTGGAGACGGTCCCGAATTTTATTTTGAATATTGACTGGAATAACCAATACGCGTTCCAGATCACCACCTTTATTTCCGTCTTCGTCATATTGTTTTTCCTGATCTCGCGGTCTGCGCTGCTGCGCACGCTGGGCAATAACGCCAGCCGCGGCAAGTTCCTGCACACCATTATATTCTCGGTTTTGCATGTCGGCCTGATGATTTCGATCTCCATGACCTATCTGCCCGCTTCGATGATCGGAAAATTTGCACCGTTCACGCAAACCATCTTCACCAACGAGTGGATGGTATTTGCATGGGTGGTCGCGCCGATCGTGGCAATGATCGTATTGGGCCGCAGGGAAGAGGATTAATTTGCCGGCCGCAGGATTGGGCCGTCGTCCGTGTCTTCGACGATGAAGCCCATTTTTTGTATCTGGTCGCGGATTTCGTCCGCTTGTTCGTAGTTTTTATCAGAGCGCGCCTGCGTTCGCTTCTCCAGAAGTTCTTCCACCTCTTTCCCGGCTTCGTCTAACTTCGCGCGCAGCTCTTCGGCCTGTTCTTTCAGCCCCAATCCGAGAATCAGGTCCATGGCATACAATGTTGCGGCTTTGGCTGATGGTCCATTGTCTGATTTCATCATCTCCCACATGACGGCCAGCGCCTGCGGCATGTTCAGGTCGTCGTTGACCATGTCCATGAAGTGTTCGGTAAAGTTCGGGATCGGTTCGCTCGGCGTACCTGCCTGCGCGAGCGCATAGACCAGCTTATTCAGCGCCTGCGACGCGCCATCGAGCGCTTTCCAGGTGAAATTCAATTTGGAACGGTAGTGCGCGCTTAACAGGAAGTAGCGGTAGGCGAGCGGGCTATAGCCCTTCTTGATAACATCAGCAAGCGTGATGAAGTTGCCTTCGGACTTGCCCATGCGGCCTTCGTCAATAAGCAAAAATTCGCCGTGCACCCAGAACCGCGCGAACTGTTTTCCGGTTGCGGCCTCGGACTGCGCGATTTCATTGGTGTGGTGTACCTGGACATGGTCGACGCCGCCCCCGTGGATGTCGATCGTATCGCCCAGGTACTTCATGGCCATGGCCGAGCACTCCAGGTGCCAGCCCGGAAACCCGACGCCCCACGGCGACTCCCATTCCATCTGCCGCTTCTGGTCTTTGGGCGAGAATTTCCACAGTGCAAAGTCCGTGACGTTTCTTTTTTCTTCATTTTTCTCGACGCGCGCGCCTTCCTGCAGCCCGGCAACATCCAGCCGCGCCATTGCGCCGTAGTCGGAAAACGTTGAGGTGTCAAAATAGACGCCATCGGATGTTTCATACGTATGGCCGCCTTCCTCCAGCTGCTTAATCAGGTCGATCTGCTCCTGGATATGGTCGGTGGCCCTGGGCATCTTGCTTGGCTGCAGCAAATTGAGCTGCCGCGCGTCTTCCAGGAAGGCATCCGTATAAAAACTCGCAACCTCCCACGCGGTTTTTCCTTCGCGCGCTGCGCCCTTTTCGATTTTGTCTTCGCCTTCATCCGCATCGCTGGTCAGGTGGCCGACATCAGTGATGTTCATGACATGATTCACCGCGTATCCGTCCGCTTCCAGCGTCCTCCGCAGCAGGTCATACAGCACAAACGTGCGCAGGTTCCCGATGTGCGCAAAATTATAGACGGTCGGTCCGCACGTATAGAGCGAGACCCCGCCTTGCTTGATCGGTTCGAATTCCTCCTTTTTCTTCGTCAGTGTGTTAAAGAGTGACAGTGTGTGCATTGTGTTGGGTTACTTGAGCCAGTGTTTCCTCCAGAAGACAAAAAGCATAATCAGCGTTACAAGGCCCATAAACATCAGTAGAATCCAGAAGCCGAGTTCGTGCCCGAGTAGGGGAGCATACCGCACATTCATGCCGAAGATGCTCGCGACCACCACAGACGGGAGCATAATTGCGGAAAACACAGTAAGCGTTTTCATGACTTCGTTCAAGCTGTGGGATACCAGCGATTCGTTTGCGTCCTCCAGCGCCTCGATCAGTTCTTTGTTGGATTCAAGCGCGGCCCAGATCTCTTCCGCATCGTCCACCAGCGATTCAAACAGTGCGGGCTGAGTAATAAAGTCAAAGGCATTCGGGTCGTTGTCGCGTTTGATGAGCTGGCCGATTACGGTTACATGGCCGCGTATCGCCTTGCGCAGTTCGGCCACATTGCCGCGTATCAGCAGAATATCTTTCACCAGGATTCTCCGACTTTTTTTATCCGCGAAAATATCTATTTTGAGTTTTTCCAGTACGTTGTCGATTTCGTCAACCATTGGATAGGTGTACGACAGCAGCCCGTTGAGCAGCTCATGTGCAAAATGTTCAACGCCCCGGCCCAGCAGCTCTTCCTTCTTGTTCCCGTTATTGAGCGCGGTTTTAATCAGGCTTTTCAACGGCTTGAGATTGCCCTGATGTACGGAAATGACATAGTCCTTGCCTATAAACAGGTCGATCTCTTCGATGTCGATTGACTGGGTTTCGTAACGGAAGATGGGCACCATGAGCACCAGGAAGATATAGTTCTCGCGGTGCGAGATTTTAGACCGATAGGTGGACCGGAATGCGTCTGACAGGTCGATCCGCAGAAGGTCAAATTCGTTTTTGATCGCATCCCTGTCCTGTTGCGTTGGCTTGGTGATATCAATCCATCGCAATGTTTTCTTTTTGTCTTGAAGTTGTTTCATGCTCATATTGCAAAGTGTACCAAAATTCGCGTTTTTACGGAAGTGGCGTTGTTGCCGAATTGTCCAATTTATGCTATATTGTATCCCGTTAATGAATCAGGACAACCTGGCATGGCAGCGCTATTCAAACGACAGAAAAAAACATCAACTGAACCAGTGGAGCCTTTGCGGCCCGGGGTTGGTGTTGGCGTAGCGTTGCCGCAGGAACAGGGAATGCCTCAAGAAGCTGCATCGACAGCTCCGGAACAGCAGCCAATAGCCCCGGAAGCGGTTCCGTTACCGGATACCGGCCCAGTGCAGGAGGCACCGCAGGTTCAGGAGGGGCAGGTGCCGGAAGCAGCGCCGCTGCCTTCGGCGGGCGCAGTACCGGCAGGCCAGCAGCAGGCGCCGGCCGTACCCGCAGCTCCGCAGGCCAAGTCAAAAACCCGCCAGGAAATTGAAGAGGTTTTATCAGAGGGCCTGGCAGAAGTGTATGCGAGCATGACGCCGCAGGAGCAGGAGCAGTTTCGCATAGCGGGGGAGGAAGCTGCCGGAAAGATTGAGGTTATGGTCACGCAGTTCAAAGCAACAGCGCGCAAAGTGCTCGATGCCATCCGCCTTTGGCTTTCGACCATCCCGCGGGTGAATAAATATTTCCTGGAGCAGGAGACGAAGCTGAAAACCGACGACATCATGAAGCTCCAGGCCAGGGTAAAAAAAGAGCAGCGTTCGCGGGTAGATATAGATATCAAATAACACGGGAGGATGTTCGATTTCATAGCCGGACTCAACATACTGGTACTGATCGGGGCGTATATCGCGGTCTCGGTTGCACTTTTGATTGCCGCGCTTTTTGTCGTGCGTGCGATTATCCGGAAGAGCCTCCGCAAGCCGCGCGCGTTCCAGATGGTGGTGCTGCAAGTTACGATTCCGAAGGAGAGCCAGGAAGAAGGCGGCGGGCAGCAGGAGCTGACGCGCGACCAGGTGCAGGAGCGCATCTCGGTTGCTGAAGTACTGTTTGCGACTATGGGCGGCGTGAAAGCCCAGCGCGGATTTAAGGCCTGGCTGTATGGCCGTACCGACCATTTTTCTTTGGAGATAGTTGCCGACTGTGATGGGTTGGTAACGTTTCATGCGGCGGTCCCGCGGTATATGCGGCAATATTTTGAACAGCAGCTGCAGGCGCAGTACGAATCCGCGCAAATCATTGAGGTTGAAGATTACAATATTTTTGAACCGCAGGGCGTGATTGTCGGTTCCCGGCTGCGTTTGGAGAAGAGCCAGATTTTTGCGATCAACTCCTATGACAAGATGGAATCTGATCCGCTGAACTCGATTACGAACGTAATGTCGAAGTTTACAAAGGAAGAAGGCGCGGCCATCCAGATTGTGCTGCGCTCGGCCCGTCCGGAATGGCACAGACTGCCGGTGAAAGTCGCGCAAACCATGCAGCAGGGGAAGCGGCTTGACCAGGCGATGGCAGAAGTAACAGGCAATCCCATTTCCAAAGTGATACGTGAATTCAGCAAGGGATTGTCACGTGGCAAAAACAAAGAAGGGCAGGGCATTGATCCGCAGACGGAACGTGAATACAAACTGTCGCCCATGGAAGAGGAGGTCGTGAAAATGCTGGAGGAAAAAACCAGCAAGTCCGGATTTGACGTGAATATCCGCGTGGTGGTGTCGGCTGCGAACAAAGAGCTCGCGACCATGAAGCTTACCAATATACTGAACGCATTCACCCAATATACCGGCTACCAGTACGGCAATAAATTCATTGCCAGCAAGCCGTCGAGCGACGAGGAGCTGATTGAGGATTTCATTTACAGGCATTTCAACGAGAAAGGCAGTTATGTGCTGAACACGAAAGAGATGGCGTCGCTGTGGCACCTGCCGCTGACAAACACGGAAACACCGAATATCCGCTGGCTCCTGTCCCGCAAGTCGCCGCCGCCGTCGAACATGCCGAAAGAGGGGATCATCCTCGGTAAAATTGAATACCGCGGTGCGGAGACAGAGGTGCGCATCAGGCGCGATGACCGCCGCCGCCATATGTATGTGATCGGTAAGTCCGGTTCCGGTAAATCCGTCTTTTTGCAGTACTGCGCCATCCAGGACATCCAAAACGGCGAGGGCGTGGCGATTATCGATCCGCACGGCGACCTGGTAGAGGACGTAATGAAGCATATCCCAAAGGAGCGCGCGGACGATGTGATCTATTTTGATCCGGGCGATACGTCGCGGCCGATGGGTTTGAACATGCTTGAATACGAGAATGACGAGCAGAAGGATTTTGCGGTGCAGGAGATGGTGGCGATTTTCTACAAGCTGTTCGGCGAAGAGATGATCGGCCCTATGTTTGAGCACTACATGCGCAACGCCATGCTGGCGCTGATGGAGGACAAGGAGGCCGGCGCGACATTGGTGGAAATTCCGCGCATGTTTACGGACGATACGTTCCGCAAAGAGAAGGTCGCGAATGTGAAGAACATGATCGTGAAGAATTTCTGGGAGCAGGAATATGAGCAGTCGCAGGCAGGGCAGCAGGCCGCGGATATGCTTTCGTATGTCATTTCCAAGATCGGACGGTTCCTGACGAATGACATGATGCGCAATATCATCGGCCAGAAAGATTCCGCGTTCAACCTTCGCGAGGTGATGGACAACCAGAAGATTCTTTTGGTGAACTTGTCCAAAGGCAAGATCGGCGAAGTGAACTCATCTCTGCTTGGCTTGATTCTAGTCACGAAGATCCAGATGGCGGCCATGGCGCGCGCTGATATACCGAAAGAGCAGCGCAAGGACTTCTACCTCTACATGGATGAGTTCCAGAATTTTGCCACGGACTCGATTGCAATCATTTTATCTGAAGCCAGAAAATATAAGCTGAATATGATCATGGCCCACCAGTATGTCAGCCAACTGGTCGTGAATAATGACGCAAAAGTGCGGGATGCCGTATTCGGCAATGCCGGCACTATGCTCGCGTTCCGCGTGGGTGCGGAGGACGCTGAGGTATTGGTGAAGGAGTTTGAACCGGTATTTGATGAGAACGATATCATCAATGTGGAAAAATATACCGCGAACATGAAATTATTGATTGAAAACACCGCTTCCAGGCCGTTTAACATGACGACAATCATGCCGCCCGAGGGCGACCCGAAACTGATAGAAACTCTCAAGGAGCTGTCGCGCCTGAAATATGGGCGTCCGCGCGAAGAGGTGGAAGATGATATTAAAGAACGCGCACAGCTTGATAAATTGGGCGCAACGCATTCACTAGGACCTGATGCGTTTATTTAGCTAATGTTGGCGTATTAGAACCGCATAGGGCTTGACAAATTCAAAAATGTGTGATAAACCCAATACGTTACTGAGGTTAGCGAAGAATTGTCTCCATTAATAAAATACGTTAGAATCAATACATCCTATGCGAGAACGAGCACCAGAAACAACGTCTGTAGATCGGGCGAACGGCCTGACCACGGACGAAGTGGCATTCCTGCTTTCCAACCCGGAAACTACATGGAAGCACTATTCAAAGCTGGGGGAGAGTGAACGCGGGCAGCTGACCGCGAGCATTTTCGGTTCTGCGCATTCGGCAGCCCTGGATGAAGGCGACCCGAACCGCGGCCGAGAAGCATGGGAGGCGAAGCTGGCATCTCGCCAGTCGGGTGAATAATTTACCGTAACGACAGAAGAACCTTATGGGGGACTATTTAGACGATACCTGGGAAGATATGGATGAGGAGCTGGGGGATGAAGAGGAGATGATCCCAACTGATCCATTTGAAGGGCTTGGTAAAAGAGACCAGGATGTTTTTTTCCGTGTATTGGATTTAATGCCTGACGGCCAGCGCGAGGTTGCGATTGAATATTTTATGGATAATCCGGCAAAGATCCGGGCGATTGTCGATATTGTAAAGCAGAAAAAGGATCTGATAACTAATAAGGACACGGAAGGGCTGAAAAAGCTGATGGACGAGGAGCATATTGTTATCGAAAAGATCGACCAGATGGCGGTATAAGAGCTGCGCACATTTTGTGAACAAGCCCCTTAAACGAGGGGTTTTTTGGTCTTTACTAATTTACTCGCCCGCGCTATGATATGGGGGCAAAAAAGAAAATAAAAAGACAATATGACAGACGAAAACAACGTGCTTGAGCAGCTGCATAAGATGATCGAAAATATCGAAACGCAGCTTGATGCTTTAAAACAGTATGTCGCAGAGCTGGGACCCGTTGATGAATTGCGTTCGGCCAGGGAGAAAGCGGCAGAGGTCGGCAGCGCTGAAGCAAACGGCGATGAATCAATAATCGAGGGCGTGTTCGACGGCCAGAATATGGTCGGTCCGGACGGGAAAATATATACGGTACCGGCAAACTACGCGAGCAAATCCAAGCTGGTAGAGGGGGATATCATGAAGCTGACCATCAAACCGGACGGCAGTTTTATTTATAAGCAGATCGGCCCGGTCACGCGCAAGCGGCAGTTCGGCCGCCTGGTGCGAAACGACAGCGGTGCGTTCCGTGTGATTGCCAAGAATGGGCATACATTCCGTCTGTTGACGGCAAGCGTGACCTATTTCAAAGGCGAGCCTGGGGATACGGTGATTGTGCTGATTCCGGAGGATATGGACAGCAAATGGGCGGCGGTTGAGAATATCATTAAGGGCGCTGCAGAGCCGGATTTGGATGAATACGAAGAGCTTGAGGGCGCGTCAGCAGAGCTGCCGCTGGGCGATGAAATGGAGCTTCCGGCACCGGTTGCGCCGGACGGGGAATAGCGTTATACTTTCAAAACCGAAAAACACAGGAGGCCTCGTACCAACGGGGTCTTTAACGTCAGATCACTATTTTTTAAAGAATGGCCACATCGCTTTACCAAAAATACCGTCCGCAGACCTTTTTCGACCTAGTCGGGCAGGATCATGTCCGCCAGACGCTTTTAAATGAGCTGAAGAGCGGCGCGGTTGCGCATGCGTACCTTTTTTCCGGCCCGCGCGGCATCGGCAAAACAACCACGGCGCGGCTGTTGGCGCGTGCAGTGAACTGTGAACAGTTGAAAGACGGCGAGCCGTGCAATGTATGCATCAACTGCCGCTCTATTCACGAGAACAAGGCGCTTGATATTGTAGAAATTGATGCGGCGTCGCACACTGGCGTGGATAATGTCCGCGAAAATATTATTGATAATGCGCGCGTGGCGCCGTCTGTGCTGCAGTGGAAGGTGTTTATTATTGATGAAGTCCACATGCTGTCGACATCCGCGTTTAATGCGCTGTTGAAGACGCTGGAAGAGCCACCATCGCGTACGATGTTCATTTTGGCGACGACCGAGATCCATAAAGTGCCGGCAACCATCATTTCGCGCTGTGAGCGTTTTAATTTCCGGAAGATCTCGTTTGACGACATGGTCGGGCGGCTGAAGAAGCTGGTGACGGCTGAAGGCAAGCGCGTTGACGACGAGGTGCTGCATGCCGTTGCCAAGCGTTCGGAAGGCGCACTGCGCGACGCCGAAAGTCTATTGGGGCAGGTGCTGTCGCTTGATGAAAAACAGATTACGGCGGAGATGGCCGAGATTGTGCTGCCGCGATCTGACATGTCCGAGGTGGTGGGGTTATGGGAAGAGATTGTCCGCGGCCAGGCGTCCAACAGCATATCGCGCATCAACCGCCTGCTGGAAGAAGGGGTGATGCTGAATGATTTTACAAAGGACATGATTGAATTTTTACGGAAGGTGCTGCTGCACGTGGTGCAGCAGTCGCTGGTTCCGCTGCAGTACCTTGATTTGAGCAAGGAGGACATCGGAAAAATTACGACACTGGCGCAGCAGAAGGATGCGCTCGAAATATCAAGGATGCTCGAGGCATTTTTAGAGGCACAAGAGCAGTTGAAGGCAGCGGCCATTCCGCAGCTTCCGCTTGAACTGGCAGTGATCAAGCTCGCTGCGGGAAATGGCAGCCCGGCTGCACCGGCAGACGTTCCGGAAGATGACGCGCCGTCCGCGCCCGGTTCATCAGGTGCCGGCGGGTCTGACACACAACATCCAATCGAGCCGGCTCCGCCGCAACCTGCATCTCCTGCAGCATCGTTTTCGCAGCGGGAGGTAGCGGCTCCGGAGCAGGAGCCGGGATTTGCTGAATCATCAGCACCGGTGCGGGAGGTTTCTTTGGATTACATTCAAAAAAAGTGGACAACGTTATTAAAGGAGATGAAGCGCGCCAACCACGCACTGCACCTGACGTTCAAGGTGGGGCAGCTGGTTTCGTATGAAGACGGCGAGATCACCATGGGGTATGAGTATAAGTTTTATGAAGACCGGCTGAATGATTTGCGCAACCGCAAGGTGATCGATGATGTGTTCGAGAAAGTGTTCGGCCGGCCGATTTCGATCCAGGTTGATATTGATTCAAAATACGCAGCCCAGGCGAGCAAGGAGAAATCCAATATTGAACAGCCGCCGGAAGAGGAGCTGGCAAACGTCTGGGACCTGGCAACAAGCACGTTTGATTCGTCAAACTCCGGCTAGGAACCGCAGGCGCGACCGTGACGCTTGAAAAAAATCAACGGTTGGTATAGAGTGTTTGTGGCATATTGGGGAGTCGCCAAGCGGTAAGGCACAAGGTTCTGGTCCTTGCATTCGGGGGTTCGAATCCCTCCTCCCCAGCAAAAAAAACGTCGTAGCCCCGTCAGGGGCTCCGGCGTTTTTTGGTTGAAAAGAGTAGGGATGAGAACGGGCAGCAGCGAACGAGGAGCGCATGCGACGATGGGAGCGCCGGCAGGGTGCCAGTGGCACGCTGCCGCTGCCCAGGATAAGGAGCGAAGCGACGCGGAAATCCCTCCTCCCCAGCATCATCGTATTTCATGTCACAATGAAAAACACTCCGGGTCTTTTCAGTTTTCCGCTACCTAGTTATGACCCGTTTGAACGCGGGCACGGCGATGATGAGCGTGACCACGCCGAAGGTTGCCAAAACGATGATCTCGGTCTGGATTGAACGGACGCCGGCGCCAAGCACCATGACTTTGCGCAGCGCTTCAATCGCATAGGTGAGCGGAATAAAATACGCAATTGTTTGCATGAACTTCGGCATCATCAGGATCGGGAAGAAGGTGCCGGATAAAAACAACATCGGGAACTGGAACATGAACAGGAGCTGGGTTGCCGTTTCCTGTTCGGTCGCAATTGCGGAGACCAGGATGCCGAGCCCGACAAACGAGAACACACCGAGCAGCAAAAGGAGTATGACCAGCAGGATGCTACCGTGGATCGTGACGCCGAACAGGAGGAAGGCGAGCAGCAGCACAATGCCGCCCTGGATCAGGCCGCGGACCGACTGGGCCACCGCCTTGCCGAGAATGATCGACAGCCGGTTGATCGGCGAGATCAGGATGCCGTCGAGCGTCCCGGTTTCCTTTTCGCGCGAGATGGAAGCGGCCAGGCCGGTGAGTACGGCGGTCATGACGACCATGGCCATGATGCCGGGCGCGATGAATTCAAAATAGTTCGGGTTGGATGCGATAATGCCGACGATCTTTGACTGTATCGGCTTAAGCACGGCAACAGGGGAGAGGGACGGCTGGGTATCGGGCGTCGCGGTTGCGCCGATCAATCCGGTAACGGTCTGGACGCTGATCTGGTCGCTCATGCCGCTGACGATGTTAGAAAGCACCTGGTTGACGATCTGTGAAATCTGCGGGTTGGACTGGTCTTCGATTATCTGGACCTCCACCTGCTCGTTGCGCGCGATTTTTTCCGAGAAGTCGGCCGGGATCGCAATGCCGCCACTGATATCCTGGCTGGAAATGCCGTCTTTGATTGCGTCGGCAGAATCATAGGTGGTCAGCGCAAACGCCGACGTTTCCCCGGAAAGGGACAGGCCGCTGATAGCCTCTTCCAATTGTTGGCTGACTGCGCCATTATCCAGGTTTGCGATGCCGATCGGGATGTCCTTTAGGGTGTTTTGGTTCGGGAAGATGTATCCGGTGAGGACCATCATGAACATAGGCATGATGAAGAACGTCACCAGACGCAGCCGGTCGCGCCGGAATTCCAGCAGGTCCTTTTTTGCTATTTGCCAAAGGTTTTTGAGTGTTTTCATATGGTTAGCGTACCCGGTTATTGTTTTTTTTCATGAACCCGTGGCGATGCGTTGTCGGGGCATGCGCTGATGCCGTGTCGCGGATCTCTTTGCCGGTAACATTAAGGAAGACATCTTCCAGGGTCGGGTGTTCTTTGTCCGGAACCAGTTTTTTCAGGCCGTCGACCGTATCGATGGCGACGATATCTCCGTGGTCGATGATGGCGATCCAGTCGCAGAGCGATTCCGCCTCAATCATGCCGTGCGTTGTGAGCAGCACGGTGACACCCTGGGTATTCAGTTCGCGGATGAATTCGCGGATCATGTTTGAGGTTTGCGGGTCCAGACCGAGCGTCGGTTCGTCCAAAAACAGGATTTTCGGTTCGGTCAGGAGCGCGCGAACGATATTGATGCGCTGTTTCATGCCGGTGGAGAAGGTTCCGACCTGCGCGTCCATCCATTCGGTCATGTGGAGCCGTTCCACCCATTTATCCGCCCGGCGGTGGATTTCATCTTCAGAAAGGTCGTAGAGCTTGCCGAAAAACTCCAGGTTTTCCATGGCGGTAAGGTGTTCGTACAGAATAATTTTTTCCGCGACCAGACCGATATACTTTCGCACGTCGTCTGGCTGTTTAATCACATCAAACCCGTTGACGGTTGCCGTGCCGTCGGTAGGCCGGAGGAGGGTAGAGAGGATGCGAATCGTCGTCGATTTTCCCGCCCCGTTCGGGCCGAGGAATCCGAAGACTTCGCCGTTGCGGATGTCAAAGCTGATATTGTTAACTGCGGTGAACTTTTTGAATTTTTTGGTTAATCCCTGTACGGATATAATGTTGTCCATAGGCGTTATTTCTTTTTTGTATTATTCGGCTGCTGCAGCGCGTCTTTCAGTCCGTTTAAGTGCGAGGTGAATTTTTTCGTCGCTTTGTCGATCAGTTCGTTCAGCTGGTCGGCGCGGACCATGTGGATAAGCGGGCCGTGGCTGAAAAAGATGAAGTTGTCGCCAGGGTTGATGCCCATGGCCTTGCGCGCGGCCGCCGGAATGACGATTTGTCCTTTTTCGCCGACTGTTCCGGTACCGTACACGTCGATTTTTTCGTTGCTTAGCATAGGGTCGAAGTTATAAAATTCATACTTTTCATACTTTACTCCTGGCACCCACAAAGTCAACGGGGGATAAGCGCAACACAGGCATGCTTTTCCACAATGCCGATTTGTGCTATTTTTATAGAGGAAATAATTAAATACAAATATGGCACAATCGAACACATTACCAATTACAATTGCGGCGACAGTTTCGGCGCTGGTCGTTGCGATTGCCGCATATCTTTTCTTTTCCGTACAGGTCTCTGCAAATGACGATGAATATGATGTCCGGATTACGGAGTTGGAAAATCAATTTTCAACGCTGCAGACGAACTTTGAATCCTGCACGGACGCGCTTTCTGATTGTCGGAAGACGATCCAGGATTGCCAGGGCGACACCTCGTTGGAGTTGTTTGACGAGAACGGGGATGCGGTTGAGGTTACAACCGAAGATGAGACAACTCTTGATGACGTAACGATTGATGAAGCGGACAGCGCATACGAAGGTTGGAGCACGTATACGGATACGAAATATGGGTTGACGTGGCACTATCCAAGCGATTGGGAAGTGAAGGAGCAAGTATATGATGCTGATGAAAATCGGGTAGTTGAAAAAGGGGGGTTCTGTCTTCTTTTTCAGTCAACGAATACGTTCATGACTGTGTGTTATCGCGACAAGAATGACAGTTCGATGATAACCTGGTTCCGAACAGGAATTGGCTACAGCGAAATCAGTACAAAGACTGTATCGCTAGATATTGCTGGTGCAAAAGTGACAGAGAAGACCTATCATGGCGAAGGCACAAACAAGACTGATATCTTCTTTGGAAAGAATCAGACTGATGCAGCTGATGAGCCTAATGTTGGACATCGAATCGCAGTTGGTGATTACATCATGACGATCATGGCTTCATCACGAACCTATCCTACAGTATCAACTACCGGCATCTCTGATACTGATGAAGATATTCTTGATAACATTCTTGAGTCACTCGCGCTGTAAGCAACTGAATAGTTCAAAGATCAAACCGCCTCGCGAGGGGCGGTTTTTGTTGCATTTAGGCGTTGCCCTGTGTACAATTTGGTCGCACTACAACTATGACGATTTCGCCTGAACAACGCCGCATTATTCAAGTATTGGCAGCAGGAGCAGTCCTGTTGTTTTTCGTGTTTTATAATGCTGTTTTTCTTCTGGATAAATACAGCGATGTCGGGTACGGACAAACTGACTTAACGGTGTTCTATGTCGTTGGCGCGGCAATGACGAGCCAGCATGGTTTGGAACCGGCCGAGGTCCTGGACAAAAAAGCGCTGCGGCAGGCGATCATGGAACTGCGCGAGCATAGGGGCGGGACGCAGTTTTTATATCCGCCTCAATCAGCCGTGCTGTTTGTCCCTTTTTCAATTACATCGCTCGATGCGATGACGCGAGCGTGGGCGTTGGTGAACGCGGCATTGTTTTTGGGAGCGTTATATGTGTGCATCCATTATCTGTTGCGCGATGACGTTTTGAAGTTTCGTTATACGGCTCTTGTATTGGCGCTGGCGTTTGCGCCGCCGGTTCAGGGGCTGTTCGGGACCGGGCAGGTGAATGGGGCGCTGTTATTCGTGATGATGGGCGGTTTGGCGCTTATTGCCCATAAGAATGGGTGGCTGGCCGGAGCCGGTTTTGGGTTGGTTGCCGTGGTGAAGGTCTTTCCGTTATTCCTGCTTCCGTATATGGTCTTGAAAAAGCAGTGGAAAGCCGCGGTTGCCATGGTTCTTGTTATTGCCGTGCTGTTCGCGGCAGCCGTTCCGCTGTTTGGCACAGAGAAGACGATGAAAACACTGACGAGCGTACAGAAAGCAGTGATCAGCGGCGATTTAGGCGATATCAAAGCCAGTTCGTCGCTGTATGGTTCGTTCCGGACGTCGATCAAGAACGGAGAATTTGACTGGATCGCTCCCAATTCCGATACTCCGCGGAAAGGGCTGGCGAAAACGTTTCGTGACGCATTAACCTGGATTACCATGCTTGTCGGAGCAGGCGCGGCCGGAGTTTTATGGCGCTATCGGAAACGAATACTGCCGGAAGATTTATTAATCGATTACAGCATGGTGATGCTGTTTGTATTATTGTTCGCCCGGAGCACGCATAAGCAGTACCACTTGTATATATTGCCGTTTAGTTTGTATCTATTGTGTTTTCCGCTCACAAAGAAAAATATTCCGGTTCATATTCTGTCTTTCTGCACGCTTGCGATGACGCAGTTTTGGAATTATTTGCCGGTGAGCGGCGAACAGACGCTTGCAGGGTTCAAAATAATGACGTTTGGGCTTGTTTTGCTGTTTATTGTTGCATTCATCGTTCGTTTGCCGGCCGTTCAAAAGCGGCTTGATGCGGGTTCATTCGAGCGTTGACTTCTCAGTTTTGCATGCTATGATGGTCGTCGGTTTACGAGAGGAGCGTATCTGCTCTTTTTCGAATTGAAACTATCGGTAAACGAACAACAGGGAGGTAGAGACCGTGATACAGAAAGAGTTTTTGATCGGAATCATCGGTGCCGGATCCATCGGCAGAGGGCTGGCGTACTCGTTCGCGACGGCTCTCAAGGGCGACTGCTGCGTCGTGCTCGCGGACATCAACGCGAGGGTGCTTGAGTCGGCCAAGAAGGAGATCCTGCAGCTAGCCGAGAAGGGCCACGCGCGCGGGAAGATGTCGGCGACGGTGAAGTCGCAAATCCTGTCGTGCTTCGAGTTCAGCGATTCGCTCAAGGGCGGTCCGCAGAGCCGAACCGACTTCGACCTGGTGATCGAGGCCGCGACCGAGAACCTGGAGCTCAAGCGGCGGATCCTGGCGCAGACCGAGGAGCTGGTGCCGGCAGACTGCCTGATCGGGTTCACGACGTCGTCGCTGCCGTGCAGCGAGATCGCGCGCGACTCGATGTACAAGGAGAGGTGCTTCGTTATGCACCCGTTCTTCCCGGCGTGGAAGAATCCGGTCATGGAGCTCACGGCGTCCCGGAACCCCGAGATGACTGCGCGTGCGGACGAGACGCTGCGCCGGCTCGGCAAGGTGCCGGTGCACGTGGCGGACAGCCCGCTGTTTGCGGGCAACATCCTGTTCTGCGGGATGATGGACTGCGCGTGCGGACTCGTGAACGCCAACTGGGGCACGCCTCGCCAGGTCAACAACGTCCTCAATCGGGAGATCGGCGGCGGCGGGGTGTTCCTGGTTCACATCCTCATCCCGAACGCGAACAACCTCACGGCTGAGTGCTTGGAGTACTGGGCGCAGACCGGGCTGTTCGGCCTCCATGATCCGATGACCGCGATGATGCGCGCCCAGGACGCGACGCCGTGGTACAACCATCGGGAGGCCTCGGAGGAGGACGAGCAGATCGACGGGGTCATGTACGAGAAGATCGCGTCGGTGTGCAAGGCCTACCTCGCCGGCCTGGCGCTGCACCTGCTCGAGAAGGGCGTGGTCAGCGCGTTCGACCTGAACTGGATCTCCCGCACTGCGCTCGCGTTCAACAAGGGCGTAGTGGAGATGATGAGCCACGCCGGTGCGGCCAACCTGTTCGATTGGTTCGATGCCGCCGTGAACGACGGGTTCATCAACTACGAACCGCCCGCCTTGTTCGAGAGCGACAGGATTCCGGATGACGGCCAGCTGCCGCAGGTCTACAAGAACGTCAAGGTGGACGTCGACAGTAGCGGTGTCGCGACCGTGACCGTGTTCCGGCCGCCGGTGAACCCGCTCAACGCGGCGACCATCCTGGAGCTCTCGATGGCCTTCAAGCAGCTCGATGGCGACGATTCCGTCAAGGGCGTGATCTTCACCGGCTTCAACGGCATCCTCGCCGGAGCTGACGTGACCGAGCTGGCGGACCTGCGCGGGAAGCCCGATGAGATGGCGCAGTTCCCACGCGCCGGCCAGCTGCTGACCCTCCAGATCGAAGCCATGTCCAAGCCGGTCGTGGCCGTGGTCAAGGGGCTCTGCCTCGGCGGCGGCGCGGAGATGGCGATGGCGTGCTGGAAGCGCGTCATCAGCACGGACGCCGCGATCGGCCAGCCCGAGGTCAACCTGGGCATCATTCCCGGGTACGGCGGCACCCAGCGACTTCCGCGGCTGGTGGGCGTGGATCGCGCGCTCCAGATGCTCCGCGCGGGCGTGGCGATCGGCGCGGTTACCGCACTGGAATATGGGTGGGCCGACGCCATCAACCTGGATCCAATGAAGTGGGCCAGGGAGATGATCCTGACCCACGGGGCGTCCACCTTCAAGATGAAGCCGATGGACGCCAGGCCGGTGAAGCCGAGCCTCATCCCGGACGCGCCGCTGCAGGTAGACATCGGGCATCGCTCGCGGGCCATCGACGACATCCTGGTGGGCGTGGTGATGCGCGGCATCGAGAAACCGCTCGCGGAGGGCCTCATGGAGGAAGCCAAGGCGTCCGGTAGGTGTGGTGAGACCAAGGATCACATCATCGGCCTCACGAACTTCGTGACGAACGGTCCGCGGGTCAAGGCCCAGTTCGTCCACCGGTAGGACGGCCTGCACGAATTGCGCAGAACGATACCGGTACGGCATGCAACTGCAGAGGACAGGCATGCCGATTTTTTTTACCCTGGCGCCAATCAATTTTTCGTGTATCCTACAGCTATGGAAAATAAATACTGCATCCATTGCCTGCCCACAAAGCGGCGGACGCATCTCCATGCCCGCATTGATTTTATGGTTGACCATATGCTGGTTCCTTTTGAGGCGGTTTCTCGTTTTGCGGCGCGTACGCCGATGCGGAATTTGTCGTCATTGGCAGGACGCGGTGCTGTTTTTGTGCTTTCTAAATTGACCGTGATTCGGCTGGCGCGCGACGTGGATGAAGAGAAGATCCTCAACCGGAGCCTCATTTTTTTCCGGGAAGCGCAGCGCAGGCAGCTGGATGTACGCGCACTGACGTTTTTCGGCAGACCGATGAACGAGTATGTCTTATTCGCAAACGGCAGGCGCCACCATTATGAATGCATTCCGTTAAAAATCCGTGATCCACTGATTGTTAATGTGGACGACAAATTTCGAATGAAAAAATTATTGGCCGATCACGCGGTTCCGGTGGCAGAAGGGAAACGCTTCTACACAGCACGCCGCGCCTATAATTATGGGATGCATCTTGGTTTTCCACTGGTCGTTAAGCCGAACGGCGGTTCATTAAGTTGCCACACGTTTGTCGATATCAATTCAGAAGAGGAACTCGCACGCGCGATCCGCGATTGCCGCGCGTACCGCCCGGATATTATCGTGGAGCGGTTTATACGCGGGCCGCTGTACCGCGCGACAGTCATCGGGCAGAGGAAGGTATATGTGTGCCGCCGCGACCGGGCAAATGTTGTGGGCGATGGCGACTCGACCATCCGGCAACTGGTTGAGATAAAAAATGCCGACGAACGCCGCGGAAAAAGGGGACAACCCAACGTCACGCTGTTTGAAATACCGCTTGACGACGTGCTGGAGCGGCAGCTCGCGCAACAGGCGCTGAACCTCGATTCTGTTCCAGACGTGGGTCAGGTGGTTCTTCTTCAGCCCAAACATATCCTGTCCCAGGGGGCGGACGTGGTGAATGTCATCGATGATGTGCATCCGGAGAATATTCAATTATTTTTGGACATTGCCCGATTGCTGCAGACGAACCTGGTTGGGATCGATTTTATCTGTCCGGAGGTCAATCAGCCGCATACTGGCCAGGAATGCGCAGTGCTCGAGGCCAACAGCCTGCCCTATATTGATATGCATGCCTTTCCGTCGCATGGCCGGCCGGAACCGGTCGCTTCGGACGCATGGGATATCGTGCTTGAGGATCTGGAAAATACAGATTAAGGCAAGGTGATGATCGCGCCGCTTCATTTTTCATTTAGGCAAAATAGCGTATAATTATCATGTTGATTTTTCATTAAAAGAATGACTATGGATAACAAAGTCTATCGAACCCGGAAAGAGGGAGGAATCTTTTCGAGTTTATTCGGCGTCTTGATCGGCCTCGGATTGGTCGTCATCGGTTCGCCGCTTGCTGCATGGTATGCGGAATCGCAGCACCGCGCGGAGGATTTTTCTTCCGCAAAAGTAATC
This sequence comes from Candidatus Kerfeldbacteria bacterium, assembly GCA_043813585.1. Classification (GTDB taxonomy): domain Bacteria; phylum Patescibacteriota; class Patescibacteriia; order UBA9570; family XYC2-FULL-38-9; genus JBDRKW01. The sequence continues at coordinate 47,757 of JBDRKW010000006.1, read as the reverse complement.
GAGGCAACTGCGCCTGAAACCGGGTATATTGCCACTGAAGGGGAGACCTCCGAAGCAGATAAACTGAATTGTCCTGTTGCGGACGAGGAAGGGAAAGTAAAGGACGAGAAAGCGGACGATAAAAAAGCTGTAGAAGGGGAAGCAGCCACTGATGACACAGCGAAGGCTCAGGAGCCGGAGAAGTGCCTTTATGTCGAGACGGACAAGCAGGTCTATACGCGTTCGGAGCATGAGCAGTGCGGTACGATTTCAGAGAACCAGACAAAAATCCGGTATGTTGGCGAGGAGTGCGACCAGGACGGAACCAATTGCGAGTCCTGCTACCTTGTGGAAGAGTATGACTGGGAGAGCACAGAAACGGATTCAAAGTATGCTTCGTTTAAGCTGGGCGTTTTTACGGTAACGCCGAGCGGATCAACAACATTTTTCGGAACGAAATCGCTGACCAATTACGAATATACGGAAAGCAAAAATGATCCGATAGAAGGTGATGTGCGCTGGGTCTATGATTATATGCCGCTGTTCAAAACACTTCTAATCGCCGGCAACGCGGAAAATGATGAAGTCAAAGCGGCATATGAAGGCAGGCCATTTGTCGTGTCGAACCTGTCGCACCAGGGGACGTTGGAAGCGCTGGAGGCGCAGGATGCAAGTACGAAATGGATACTGCGCATCGTGTCGCTTGTGCTGATGGTGTTTGGCATGATTCTGATTGTGGGCCCGTTGATGCTGTTCACCAACATGTTCAAGTTCATTCCGGTCGTGGGCAAGCACATTGACCGCGGGTTTGACGGCGTGCTGAAGTTCATCGCTTCATTAGTCGGCATAGCGATGTGGATTGTCGTGTATTCGGTGGTTCTGCTGCTCAAGAACATCTGGATCATTTTCATCGTCCTTGTGATTATCGGCGCGATCGTGTTCGTGCTTGTTCAGCGCGGCAAGAAGAAAGGCAAAGCGCCTGAAAGCGCTGCGCCGGCTCCTATGGACAAGCCGTCCGAACCGCAGGACAAACCACCTACACAATAAATCAGAAATAGAAAAGCGCCGCTTTTGCGCTGTTCCCGCCACTCGACTTTGAGAATCTCGTGTACGGAAATACCGCTAGGCGGCGCTTTTGATATTCTTGTTATTCTGTCTTGCTCACTGCGTTTGTGACGCCTTGCAGCGACAGAAGCGCGCATTTCAGGCGCGTTGGCCCCAGTTCAATTCCGAGTAAATCGACGATATCATCTTTTGTCAGCTGTTTCACTTCTTCAACGGTTTTGCCTTTAATTTCATCGGTCAGCATGGACGCCGCGGCCTGGCTGATTGCGCATCCTTCGCCTTCAAACATGACTTCTTTGACTTTGTCGTCTTCCATATTGAGGTAGAACGTGAGTATGTCGCCGCAGGTCGTGTTTTGCTCATGCTGGACAATATCCGCGCCTTCAAGCGTTCCGCTGTTGTGCGGCTTGCGGTAGTGTTCGAGTATTTCTTCCCTGTAGAGTTCCATAGCGTTATACCTTAAAAATTGATTGCGCTTTTTGTATTGCGGCAACGAGCGCGTCGACGTCCTGTTCGTTGTTGTAAAAATAAAAGCTTGCGCGCGTTGTTGCCGGGACGCCCCAACGTGCCATCATCGGCTGGGCGCAGTGGTGGCCGGCGCGGACTGCGACGTTTTGTTCGTCTAAAATCGAAGCCATGTCATGCGGATGGATGCCGTCAACCGCTAACGAGAAAATTCCATGGCGCACCAATAGGTCTGACGGACCGAAAACCTTCACGCCATCCATGCTCGCGAGGGCTTTGTACGCCGTTGCTGTCAATGCGGTCATGTATTTATGTATTGCGTCCATGCCGAGTTTCTTGAGGTAGGCGAGCGAGGCGCCGAACCCGATGACGCCGGCGATGTTCGGCGTGCCCGGTTCGAACTTGAGCGGAAGATCCGCCCAGGTGGCCGTTTCCATCGAGACCTCCAGGATCATGCTTCCGCCGCCGAGCACCGGCTCCAGCTCCTCGAGCAGATCCTTGTGGCCGTACAGAACGCCGACGTAGGTCGGGCCGCACATCTTGTGCGCGGAAAACGCCAGCATGTCGGCACCGAGCGCCTGTACGTCCACCGGCATATGCGGGGTGCTTTGCGCGGCATCAACAACGACAGTCATATCGTGTTCATGCGCAATGTCTGCAAGTTCGCGAACCGGCGTCACATACCCGGATACATTCGAAACGTGCGTAAGGGAAAGTACTTTCGTTTTTTCGGTGATAAGCTGCCGCAGCTGTTCCGGATCAATCTGTTCCTGCTCATTCAGCGACAAAAATTTGATTTTCAGCTTTTTTTGCTTTGCCACCATCTGCCAGGGGATCAGGTTCGCGTGATGTTCCAGCCGGGTCAGGATGATCTCGTCGCCTTCTTCCATGCGCTGGCCGAGCATCTGCGCCGCCATGTTGAGCGCCAGCGTGGTTCCGCTCGTGAATATTATTTCTTCGCGGTGTTCGGCATTGAGCAGCTCTTGCACCTGGTCGCGCACCGCTTCATACGCGGCGTCCGCCCGTTCGCTCATCTTATAAATGCCGCGATGCACGTTGGCGCTGTAATTGGTGTAGTAATCGGTGATGGCGTCAACCATCTGACGCGGTTTTTGCGTGGTTGCGCCGTTGTCCAGGTAGACAATGTCCGTCTCGAGGAACGGGAAATCTTTTTTCAGTTTTTCTTTATCGAATATGTTACTCATAAGAAAGTCGTTCCTGTTTATTTTTAATTGATTGTTTGACGAGTTTAATGATGTCTGAGTCGCGCACGATGGCCAGGCTCTCCTCCAGAAATCCATTGACGATCATGCGGGAGGATTCTTCACGCTCGATGCCGCGTGATTGCAGGTAGAACAGCTGCTCTTCGTCAATTGCATGTATTGCGGAGCTGTGCGCCGCCTTCACGTCATTTGTTTCGATATCCAGACGGGGCAGCGCGTCAATGCGCGCATTGCTGCCGAGGAGCAGCCCTTGATGGCCGACAAAGGTATCGGCGCCCGCGCCTGATTGTTCAATTCGCACGGAGCCGGTGAAATCAACATGCGCCGCATCAACCGCAACGCCGCGCGTGAGAATGCGCGACATGGTTTCTTCCGCTTCATGAACAGCCGAAAGGTTGAGCGTGACCTGTTGCTTGTCAGTGCCAAAATAGGTGACATGCTGGCCGAACCCGGCGCGCGCACCGACGAGCCTTCCGGTAACCGCAAGGTCCATCGATTCAAACGCCCCAATATACAAACGGACAAACGACCGTTCATGCAGAATCAGCGTTTTTTCGATGGCACGGGGAATGGGGGAAGGGGAGGACTGTACGATCATCAATTCCAGCTGGGCGCCTTTTTCCACGACGATTTCTGACTGGCGCGGATCGGTCTCGCACATTACGACGTGCGCATCTTTTCCAATGACCGCATTCCACCGCTGGCCAGGCTTCAGCTCCGGCATGTGCATGCAGGAATGATAGGCGGCCCCCGACGGAACGATGATGGTCGGACCCTGCGGCGATTGCTCGGTTTTGATTTGCGGTGTATCCATAGTTATCCCACTGCTCCTTCCATTTCCAGTTCAATAAGCCGGTTCATTTCCACCGCGTATTCGAGCGGCAGTTCTTTAATGACCGGTTCGATAAAGCCGTTCACAATCATGGAAACGGCATCCTGTTCAGAAAGTCCGCGGCTTTGCAGGTAAAAGATATCGTCATCGGATATTTTCCCGGCTGAAGCTTCGTGCGTGACTGACGCGGAGTTGGTATTCACGTTCATGACGGGAATGGTGTCGGAATGCGAGTGGTCGTCGAGGATTAACGCATCGCACCGGACGTTTGCGACGGCGTTCGCGGCGTTCGGCGCAATCTGGAGCAGGCCGCGGTAGACAGAAGAGCCGCCATCCTTGGATAAACTTTTCATGACGATATTCGAAACCGTATTTGGCGCGCTGTGGTAAACCTTTGCGCCGGTATCCTGGACCTGGCCGCTGCCGGCAAATGCAATACCCAGGTGGTCGGCGTGCGCACCGCGTCCGATCAATACCGAAGCGGGGTAGAGCATGGTGACGCCGCTGCCCAGGTTGCCGCCTACCCATTCAATATGCGCATTCTCTTCAACGATTGCACGCTTGGTGTTTAGGTTATACGTATCGGTGCTCCAATTTTCCACGGACGAGTAGCGGAACCGCGCATTTTTGTTCACGAAAATTTCCACGCAGCCGGCGTGCAGCGAGTTGGCGCCGTATTTTGGCGCGGAGCAGCCTTCGATGTAATGGGCTTCCGCCCCGTCTTCAATAATGATCATCGTATGTTCGAACTGCCCCATGTTTTTTGCGTTCATGCGGAAGTAGGCCTGGAGCGGCTGGTCCATCTTCACACCCTTTGGAATATACAAAAAGCTTCCGCCCGACCAGACGGCCGCATGCAGGGCCGCGAATTTGTGGTCGCTTGGGGGGACGCAGCGGTTCATAAAGTGCTTCTGCACGATCTTGGGATAGCTCTGCACGGCATCATCCATATCTTCAAAAATGACGCCCTTCTTTTCCCATTGTTCCTTCAGCCGGTGGTAGACGGTTTCAGACTCGTACTGCGCGCCGACGCCGGCAAGCATCTTTTTTTCCGCTTCCGGAATGCCGAGCTTGTCGAACGTCGCTTTTATTTCGCCTGGAACGTCGTCCCATGATTCATTGTTCTCAACGATTTCATCCGGAGTAGCGTAATAAATAATTTCATCAAAATTCAATGCGGACAGGTCCGGCCCCCAGTCGGGCAGCGGTTTTTCGTTGAACAGCCGTAGGCCTTCAAGCCGGATGTCCAGCATCCACTTGGGTTCTTTTTTTTCAGCGGAAATGGTTCGCACCAGCTCCTCGGTTAAACCGCGCTGCGCTTTTTTTGCATAGTCGGCATTATCGCGATGCTCAAACGCGTCGCGGTCCAGGTCCTCGAAAATATGGCCGTTACTATCTGCCATGCACTATGCGGTTATCCAGTCGTATCCTTTGTCTTCGATTTCATCGGCAAGCGCGTGGTCTCCGGAGGTGGCGATGTTGCCGTCGAGCAAAATATGGACATGGTCAGGCTTCAGGTACTTCAGGATGCGCGGATAATGCGTGATCACCAGCACGCCCATGCCGTTTTTTTTCTTCAGTGTATTGACGCCTTCGCAGACAACCTTCAACGCATCAACATCAAGCCCGGAATCAATTTCATCAAGAATCGCAATGTCCGGGTTGAGCATGGCCATCTGCAGGATCTCGGATTTCTTTTTTTCTCCTCCGGAAAACCCTTCGTTCAGGTAGCGGTCGGCAAACTCCGGCCGCATGTTCAGCGTTTTCATGGCTGCTTCCATCTCTTTTTTGAATTCGCTCATTTTTTTGCCGTCACCGGATGTCTGCCGCAGGAACGAAGCGATTTTCACGCCGGGAACGGACTGCGGCGACTGGAACGCGACGAACAAACCCAGTTTGGAACGTTTGTCGGGCGGGAGCGACGTGATATTTTTCTTCTTGAATATGATTTTCCCGTCTGTAACTTCGTATTTCGGGTGGCCCATCAATGTCATGGCAAGCGTGGATTTGCCCGAGCCGTTCGGGCCCATGATGGCATGCACCTCGCCTTTGGGAATGGTGAGGTTAACGCCATGTAAAATCTCCTGCCCGTCCGTAGAAACGTGCAGGTTCTTGATTTCGAGTTGTGTATCCATTAAATGGAAGATAAATCGTTATGAATGTACTATATAAATGCCATAAATTGGCGAAAAAAACAAGGAGGCGAACGGGCGTCACGTTGACAAAACGCATTTTTTCGAGTATAATTTGATTTGAACAATAACACTATGCCACGAATGGAAGGACAAGGACCCAAAAGGGTAGTACCGACAAATGTGCCGGAGCCGACGGCACAGCTTCGGCCTCAGCAGATACCAGATGCTGAGTTAGCTGTTCTTAAAGGCGCCCTTGATGAAAATCAGGGAGACGAGACGCGCGTTGAACAGCCGGAAAAGGCAGCTGCTGAAACGCGGGAGCGAGCACACCGTTTGCTAGATTCGCTGCAAGCGCTGGTAAGATTTCGAAAAGAGGACATTGTCACCCATGGGCTGGAAGACCGCGGCGTGCTTCAGCGCATGAAAGAGTCTTTTGCGCGTTTGGCGGATACCGTGCGTGGACGGGAAACAGAGCTGCGGACATTGAGCGAGATGGCTGAATTGATTCCTGGGTACAGGACCGAAGTTGAGAGCGCAGATGAAGCGTATCTTCAGGATCAACTGGTTCCAAAATTAAATGAGCTGCTCAATACTGCTGTTGAACGTACCGGATTAGCACGGGGGAAAGACCTGGCGGAAGTGCGGCTCAAATGGAGCCGCTCGCTTGAGGAATTGCCTGTCGAAGGCCCTGCGGAGGAAGCGGTGCGCAAATTGGACGGAGAACTTGACGCTATTGTCGGGTATGACGAGGCTGTCCGGGATGAAGCAGAAGCGGATGTAGACGAAATGGAGCTCGATTTGGAGGAAGGCGAGGAAGCGGAGGAAGGCGAGTTGGATATGGGCGAGGAGAGGGAAGATATTATCCGCGGAAAGGAATTTGAAATTATTAAGCGGCTGTTCGACAATAGCGATACCGAAGCCCTGACAGATGTGGAGGAATATGTCTTTTCCACAAAAAGAGCCGAATACACGGTTGATGATGTGTTTGGTTTTGGCGGATATGGGATTGCATCAATTGTGAACAGCGAAAAACACGGCCGTGAGCTCATGAAAATTACAAAACCGTCAAAGCGTTCAGAAAGCCTTGACCGTGGAAGCGTTGAGGCGGTCTATTCCCGCAGCCAGGATTTGGAGCTTGCCGCGATGAATATTCTTACGCGAAAACCCAAACGCGAAGCAGAAAAGCGCGGTAAAGCGTTTGAAGAACCGCCCGTCGCGGAGCTGCGGGATGCAATATATTACACCGAAGGCGATGAGCGGTCTCTTGCATTAACGATGGAGTTGGTAGAAGGGAAGGATTTAATAAAGGCCTTCAAAAAAGAACCGACAATAGAAAAAGCATTTGATTTGAGCGGCCAGCTGGTTTCCGCCGTTCAATACATGCATGAGCGCGGCGTGTACCATCGTGATCTAAAGCCCGCTAACATGATTGTCAGGGAGGAAGACGGGAAGCTGAAAGTCATAGATTTTGGCACGGCGATTATTCCACGGCTTATTGAAAAACAAAAAAGCCGCCTTGATAGCAGTGCTCTCTTGAGAGGAGATAAAACATTGCGGGTAGCCGGCGGCGTTCGGGAGCCGAAGGTGAAACGGCCTGAAGGCAAGCAGCCATCAAGCGAACCGGTGACATTCGCCCTTCCTATTGAAGGCATCTACCAGGGCTCTCCAAATTATGTCCCGAATTTTGAAACTTCTGGAGATACGGCATCTCTTATGAAGCGGTTGGCGACCAGTTTGGAGGCCAATCCGGCCGAGTCAGCCAAGTGGATGCAATATTTTGCTGAACAGCGCGATTACTATGCGGTTGGCATGATGATGTACGACATGTACGAGCAGCTGGTCCGGAAGGCAAGTGAACTATCAGATGAGGACCGCGACCGCATGGAGGTCCTGGGCCATATCGCAACTTCGGTCATTGAAGAGAATGAGAAGGGATCATTAGTTCGGTTATTGAGATACTATGTTGAAGGCGGGGCCAAGAACCCTGAACCGCCGAAAAATGATATGCGATGGTATACGATAGCCCGTATAAAAGATGCCCTGGGAAAAATTGACGATCCGGTAATGCGGGAACATGTGACGTCTCAACGAATGATCGATAATCGGTATGCAGTCATTGAGTATATTGCGAAGCGGCGCGCAAAGGCGGAGGAACACTATTCTCAGGCCCGGAGCGAGGAGGCGGAACGGGCCGGTGCTCAATAGCCCGGCCATTAGAAATGAGTCGCATAGAACATCGCCTCGCAATTGCGGGGCTTTTTAGTTGCCAAAAATAGCGTCCATGGTATGGTATGGAAGTTGAATAATAACCGAAAACCATGAATATCATCGCAAAAAAACAGGCGCCGGAAACGGTGGAATGCGACCTGCTTGTCGTGCCGGCATTAGAAGGGGCAAAAACGTTTTCAGCAACATTGAAAGCCATTGATCAAGCTTTGGACGGTGTTGTCGGCAATGTTATTACTGAAGAAGAATTCGAAGCGAAGCCCGGTAAAACAGTATTGATTCATACCCATGGCCGCATCCCTGCGAGGAAGGTATTGGTTGTTGGTGTTGGTGAAAAGAAAACAATCACTGCAGAATCGATTCGCCGCATGGCAGGGCTTGCAGCTGTGACCGCAAAGAATTCGCGGGCGAAAACTGTTGCTGTTTCGTTTGACGGCGTGACAAGCGCAAAGGTGCAACCGGCAGTTGCCGCGCAAGCGTGCACGGAAGGACTGGAGCTGGCTGCATACTCGTTCACAAAATATAAAGGAAAAGAGGAGCGCAAAAATGTTGAATCCCTACTCGAGTCGGTTGTATTGCTCGCAAAGGATGCTGCAGCTGCCCGGAACATTACGAAAGGAATCACAACCGGCGCCCTGTATGCGGAAGGCGCAATCATTGCGCGCGGCCTGGTGAATGAGCCGGCAGTGCACATGAAACCGAAAACGCTGGTTGCAAAAGCAGAGGAGATCGCCAAACAGCCGGGCGTGAGCGTGAAGATTTATAATGAAGCGGAGATCAAGAAGCTCAAGATGGGCGCATTTCTTGCAGTGGCAGCGGGTTCGGACGAAGAACCGTACCTGATCCACCTTACGTACAAGCCGCGCGGAAAAAAGAAGCTTAAGAAGATTGCGGTGTGCGGCAAAGGCGTGACCTTTGATTCCGGAGGCCTGTCGCTCAAGCCGCCGCAGTACATGGAAGCGATGAAGCAGGATATGGCGGGCGGGGCAGCCGTTCTCGGGGCATTCAGCCAGCTCGCGGCGCTCAAACCGAATATTGAGGTGCATGGGGTTATTGTCGCCACAGAAAATCTGCCGTCGGGCAAAGCGACCCGTCCGGGCGATGTCGTGACAGCGTACAACGGTAAAACCGTCGAAATTCTCAATACGGACGCGGAAGGCCGGCTGATCCTCGCTGACGCGCTGAGTTGGGCAGAGGACACCATCAAACCTGATTACCTTATTGATATCGCAACGCTGACCGGCGCGGCCATTGTCGCGCTGGGCCAGGAGGTTGCGGCCGTGGTCGGGGTGGACAGGAAGCTGGTCGCAGCAGTCCGGACAGCAAGCGATGAGGCAGGGGAGCCGACGTGGGAACTTCCTTTGGTCGAAGAGTATGCCCAGTTTTCAATGAGCGACGTTGCGGACCTGCGCAATATCAGTTCGGTCCGGTGGGCAGATACGATTATGGGAGCGGTATTCCTGAAGAATTTTGTCGAAAAAACGCCGTGGGCGCATATTGATATTGCCGGCCCGGCCTGGGTGGAGCAGCAGGTGCTGCCGTACGCGCCAAAAGGCGCTTCCGGGTTCGGCGTGCGTACGCTCCTGAAATTATTCACATCCTTGCGGTAAGCGAAGCGCATGCGAAGAACGGTCCTAATTGCCGCATTCCTATTTATCCTGCTGCCGTTGGCGACAGCAGCAAAGGAAAAAACCAGCCGGCAGACGATTGCTGACTATGTTGTTGCGTGTACTTTTAGCGAGGAAGAAGCGGTGGCCGGCATGCCGCAGGAGATCAGCTGCGCAGTCACCGATTTGGCTACAAAAGAATCTGTAGCGGGCGCTACCGGTTCAATACTGATAAAAACATCAAGCGCAGACAAGCTTGATATTGAAACCATCACCTCAAATGAAGACGGCGAGATAAACCTGACGTTCCGCGTCGACGAAGCGGGCGAGCACGAGATGCACCTGACGTTTACGGATAAAAACGGCAACCCGGACACTGACATATACACCTTTGCCGCGATCGGGGAATCGAGTTTTGGACAGCAAGATATAGCCGATTTCACGGGAACGGTTGAAATCGTTACGTTAATCCTCCTGTCGATTGCGACAATATTATTCCTCTTTGTCCTTTTTTATATGTTCGGCCGCCGGCGTTGATTTCTTTTTTTTCATGTATGCGGCCATCATCTTCAGGTAGTTGACCGTGGCGACAACGCCGTACAACAGCAGCCCCCATGCCACCCAGTCGCGGTACGGGACGCTGAACAGGTACAATACCGCAAGAATAAATGCCAGGCCCACGCCATACCGCGTGATCTGTGATTTTTCGTAAAAAAATTCTCCCGTGCGCAACTTGATGTACAGGCGGCCGACATTTGGAATAGCTGCCATGATACCCGCAATAATCGCAACCAGGACTGGAAAATCCAGGAAAATGAGAACGTACAGCAGCGAAGCAGTGACAAAAAACGGGTCAATAACCGATTCCAGCTTCTTGCCCAGTTCTGATTCGGTTTTCCAGAAGCGGGCGAGCGTTCCGTCGAGCTTGTCGCTGACAATGCCGGAAAGAACAAGGATCTGCACCGCAAGGATCGGGTGCGGAATAAAATATAAAACGATCACGCTGCATCCGCACAAGAAACGGATGACACTTAGCGCATTTGGGATTGTTGATTTGATTTTGTTGACTTTCATGCGATTCATTGTAGCATAGAAAGCGGTTGAAATAAACCGGTTTTCCAGTTATAATTAACAACGAATGGATACCAAACCGATTCTCATACTGGACAGCTCATCCGATTCCGATGATGTGGATTTGCGTCTTGTATCGGGACAGGAGGAAAAACCGCTGGCAACCGTTCTGTTTGATTCAAATGATACGCAATTGCTGCTGCAAACGCTTGATCATGCGTTAGCGAACGAAGATCTGCGCCCGGAAGCATTGGCGGGCATTGCAGTCATCCAGGGAACGCCACGTTTTACGGTAACGCGTCTGGTCGCTGTTATTGCCAACACCATGAGCTGGTGTGCCGGCATTCCGCTTGTCTCTTTTACCGAACCACCGACAGTGCAGCAGCTCCATGCTGAACTTCAGCAGAATTCTGTTTCCGCAATCACGCCGGAATACGCGCAGGATCCGACAATAAATTAATCGCATGCCAACCCCGGAAGAACGAAAAACAAAACGGATCCACGCGCTGTGGGGGATCATCATCGGCCGCTGGTTTTTAATATTCGGCCTGGCGCTGCTTGGCGTTATTCTCAAGATCGCAGGCGTTACCATTGTTTCGTTTTCTTTGCTGATGCTGGTGGCGATGATCGTCATTCCGGTGATTATAAATTCCGCGTACACGCTGTACATGCTGAAATGGTCTGGAACGATGACGGAGCGCCGCCTTGAGATTTTAAGCTTCCTGCAGGTGTTTGTCGACCAGTTGGTTTTCACCCTGATCATCTATTTTACCGGCGGCATCGAAAGCGTCGCGATAGTGCTGTTTTTCTTCCCGGTGCTCTCTGCCACGATTCTTTATTCTGACCTGAAGATCATTTCGCTGTCGCTGTTTATGATTTTCCTGTACACGGCGATGATTATTTTGGAGTACAACGGCGTCATTCCGCATTTTGCGCGTTATTACCATGACCCCGGGTTCCACGGCAATGCGGCGATTACTCTGGCCAATACGATAAGCGTGGATTTAATGCTGGTCTTTACAGCCATGTTTTCCGTGTTTGTGAACCGCATTATTCATGACCGCGAGCTGGAGATCGTGATTGAGCGTGATAAGGTGCAATCCATCCTCAATTCGCTTGAAGACGGCATTATCATGCTGGACGCCAACAAGAGTGTGCTGCTCATGAACCCGCCGGCGCGCGACATTCTTCGTTTTTACGGCGAGGTGTTCGGTCCGGAGCTGCGGCGCGAGGATTTTCCCAAAGCGTTCAGCAGGCTGATCCAGGTCATCCGCGAGCAGCCGGAATCCAAGCGGCTGGGACAGGAAGTGCAGATTGAAGAAGGGGAGAACAAGAATATCATCCAGGTTGATTCCATCCCGATTTATGCAGCAGACGGTTCAGTCGTGAGCTGGGTCAAGGTGCTGCGCGACATCACGCGCGAAAAAGAGCTTGACGAGATCAAGTCGGATTTCATTTCCGTGGCAGCGCACCAGCTGCGCACGCCGCTTGCCGCCCTGAAATGGTTTTTCAAGATGATGCGCGAAGGCGACGCGGGCAGGATTACAAAAAAACAGGCAGCGCTCCTGGACAAGGCCTTCGACCGTTCGAACGAGATAATTGAGATTGTGAATAACCTATTGGATATCTCCGAAATCGAGGAAGGCCGCTTCCCGTACGAGTTTGCCGAAGTCAATATTGACGAGGTGATGGAGACAATCGTCAAAGGGACGCAGATTGATGCGGAGCATAAAGGCGTGACCGTGGTCTATAACAAAACGGATGATGAATTGCCGCCGGTTGACGCGGATAAGCAGAAAATACGTACCGCAATGCAGAATTTGGTGGATAACGCCGTAAAGTATTCGCCGCGCGATTCCACTGTTACGGTGACAGCGTCAGTTAAGAATAACCGATTTTTCATTACGGTCGAAGACCAGGGCATCGGCATTCCCAAAGAGGATCAGCAGAAGATCTTTACGAAGTTCTTCCGCGGTCAGAATGCAAAAGAAAAAGAGACGGCCGGGTCGGGCTTGGGGCTGTATATCGTGAAAAATGTCATTGGCCGGCATCGCGGCCAGTTATGGTTTGAATCCGAAGTTGGGAAAGGCACCTCTTTTTACATTTCTTTGCCGGTTTTAAAGAAATACCTCAAGAAATAGCCTCAGTTTGCATTAGAAGGGGAAACATGGCGCAGTAGCCATGTTCTTTTATTATACACAGGGTTGTGAAGTGGTTGAGTTAATACACAATGTGGTGTATAATGGGTTGAAAGGGGAAGTATGTGGATAAAAGTGGGGAAAAGATCCCCTTAAAGTGGATAACTCCTTCTAACTAATGGGAATTCCGCATGTTTATTGGTGAGTATCAACATAGCGTCGATGATAAAAGCCGGGTGGCAGTGCCGGTGAAGTTTCGTGCTGACCTTTCAAAGGGCGCTGTTGTCACGCGCGGTCTGGACCATTGTTTATTCCTTTACCCAAAGGAAGAATGGGAGAAGTTAGCGGAAAAACTGACCAAACTTCCGATTTCACAGAGCAAGTCTCGTGCGTTTGCACGGTTGATGCTGGCAGGCGCGATGGACGTGGTGCCGGACAGGCAGGGACGCGTTGTGTTGCCGAAATACCTTACCGACTATGCAGGCATCAAGAAAAAGGTCGTTGTGGCCGGCTTATATGACCGTTTGGAAATCTGGGATGATGCTGCGTGGACTAAGTACAAGACCGAGACAGAAGATGACAGCAACGAAATTGCCGAAGCGTTAGGCGAATTAGGCGTGTAATAACTAATCAGAGAGACCATGTGGGACTTTTGATAAACACCCATGCACGTACCAGTTCTTTTACAAGAGACGATTCGCGGCCTGAACCTGTCCGAAGGCGACAACTGCATTGACGGCACTGTCGGGGCAGGCGGCCATGCACGCGCCATCCTTGAGGCGACAGCGCCGAAAGGCCGGCTGATCGGTTTTGACCGGGATGCCGAGAGCCTGAAGCGCGCGACAGAGGCGCTGCGCGAGTTCGGTGACCGATTTATTCCGATGCACGATTCCTATGCCAATATTGCTGACAGCATGGAATCGATCAGCGAAACTCTGCCGGTTGCAGGCATTGTGCTCGACCTGGGGCTGTCATCCGACCAGATGGACGACCCGACGCGCGGGTTTTCGTTCAAGAACCGTGATGCAGAGCTTGATATGCGGTTTGACCGCAGCGGTTCGGACTATTCGGCAGCTGACGTTCTGGATACAGCGCCCGTTGAAGAGCTCACGCGCATTTTCAGGAGCTACGGCGAGATGATGCGTCCCCGGCGGTTTGCCATGAAAGTGGAAGAGCGGAGGAAACAGCAGCCGTTTGCCACGGTCGGCGACCTACTGGATTTGGCGGAAGAATGCCTGCCACGCGGACGGCGCCAGAAGATCCATCCGGCAACTACGCTGTTCCAGGCACTGCGCATTGCGGTCAACGATGAACTGGGCGCGCTCGAGCGGTTTCTGCCGGTTGCAGTAAACATGCTTAAGCCGGGAGGACGGATAGCGGTGATTTCGTTCCATTCGCTCGAAGACCGGATCGTCAAGCAGTACTTCCGGCTTGCCGCGCAGGAATGCGTCTGTCCGCCGGAGCTGCCCGAATGCCGCTGCGAACACGAATCGACCCTTTCCATTATTACTAAAAAACCAATCGTACCTTCGGAAGAAGAAACAAAAACAAACCCGCGTTCGCGGAGCGCAAAACTCCGCATCGCAGAAAAAAAATAAAATTATGACCAAGTTCTCATTCAGATTCCATGCACAAAAATCCGACCGGCCCCAGACACGAATGGGGGAGGTGTTGGCGCTGGTCGATACCACGCGCGTCCGGATTATCCTGATTGCCGGCATTGCGCTGTTTGCACTGTCGTACCTGTGGCTTGTGAACAGCTCTGCCGCGCGCGGATTTTACCTGTCGGACTTGGAAAACAATGTAATTACGCTCGAGGAGGAGTACAGGGGGCTTGAAATTAAGCAAACCGCACTCCGTTCGCTCGATCATGTGCAGGAACAGAGCCAGACCATGGGAATGGTCGCTTCCGGCACGGTTGAATATGCGACGGGCGATACGGCTGTGGCGGTTGCGGATAACGAGTAAATCCAGCAACATGGCGTATTAAGCATGCCCAGTAGCGAAAATGCAAACGGCATGTTTTTTGTACGCTCCGGCTATGAATCGATTCTATTCAACAACACGGAAGAGCGGCGCGCGGAATGCGCGGGCAAAGCGCGGCGGAAACGGATCCGATTCGCGGTTTTCGGCACTTGTCGATGCTGACCGGCTGAAGATACTGATGGGGGTGTTCGTATTGGCAGGGTTTTTGGTGTCCGCGCGGCTGTTTATCATCCAGGTTCTCGACCATTCATTTTATGCGGCGCTGGCCAGCGGGCAGCATGAACTGGTAAAGCAGCTGCTGCCGGAACGCGGCGAGATCTATGCAAAGGATGACTATGCCGATTCCGGCATTACGATGATTGCCACGAACCGGACGCTGCAGCACGTGTATGCGAACCCCAGGCAGGTTCTGGATGCGCAGAAAACGGCTGATGCGATAGCGCCGATTCTGGGGATGGATCCGGAAGTGGTGTTGTCGCGCCTGACCAAGCCCGAAGACGTGTATGAACCGCTGAAGCATCAGGTATCTGACCAGGAACTGGAAGCGCTCGAGAAGGTCATTGAAGAGCAGGCACTGGACGGCATCCACTGGTCGCCGGAGGAAACGCGCTATTATCCGGAGGGAGACGTCACCTCGTCAGTAACCGGTTTTGTGGGCTTTGTCGATGAGCAGCGCCGTGGGCAGTATAACCTTGAAGGGTATTTCAACCGCCGGCTGGCCGGGGAGGCCGGTTCGCTGTCGACAGAGCTGGATGCATCCGGCCGGTTTATCGCGGTCGGTGAAAAATCAATTGTGGAAGCACAAGACGGCGATACGCTCATTTTGACGATTGATAAGAATATCCAGTACAAGGCCTGTTCGCTGATCACTGCGGCAGTAGAGAAGCACAGCGCAAACCAGGGTACGATGATCGTGATGGACCCTTCCACCGGAGCGATAAAGGCGCTCTGCAATGCGCCCCTTTGGGATCCGAATAACTACGGGGACGTCGAAGACATCAAGGTGTTTATTAATGATGCGATCGCGGATCAGTACGAACCGGGCTCGGTGTTCAAGTCGTTTACCATGTCAGCCGGCCTTAACGAGAACCTAGTGAGCCCGTACACGACCTATGAAGATACCGGTTCTGTGGAGATCGGCCAGTATACGATCCATAATTCGGACGGCAAAGCCAACGGCGTGGTGGACATGACCAGGGTGCTGGAGGACTCGCTGAACACCGGTTCGATTTTTGTGGTGCAGAAGGTCGGCAATGAGAAGTGGCATGATTACGTGAGGAACTTCGGCTTTGGGAAGGCGACCGGGATTGAACTGGACGGCGAACAAAGCGGAGACATCTCCGGCGTTGCAAAGGAGCGCGATATTTACAGCGCCACGTCGTCGTATGGCCAGGGGCTGACCGTCACGCCCATGCAGCTGATCCAGGCGTTCGGGTCGCTCGCAAACGGCGGTACAATGATGAAGCCGTACGTTGTTGACCGCGTGGTAAAGTCAAACGGATACCAGGAACAAACCGAACCGGTCGTGGCGGGGCAGCCGCTGTCCGAACCGACTGCGCGGACGATCTCCGCCATGCTCGTGCGCGTGGTGGAAGGCGGGCATGCCATCCTGGCAGAGGTGGACGGCTACCACATGGCGGGCAAGACCGGAACGGCACAGATTCCAAAAGGGAACGGTGCAGGGTATGACGCGAATCGGCATAAAGATACGTTTGTGGGGTACGGGCCGGTGTCTGACCCGCAGTTCGTGATTCTGGTGAAGATTGACGAACCAAAGGACGTGTTGTGGTCGGCCGCTTCAGCTGCGCCGGTGTTTAGCGATATGGCGCAATACCTGGTGAACTATATGCAGATTCCGCCCGACGCGACCGAGTAATAGGTCTTGACGCGAAGGCCGGAAAAAAGTGGAACATGGAAAAAGCGTGGAACAATGGGTTCCCGTTTTTTGTTAGTGACGCGGTCGACGTTGAGAGCTCGGATTGCGGTTGGTCTGTTGGGCGGTGGTTATCGTATGGAGCGCGCGCAGCATATGTTGCCGGCAAGGAGCGTTTGTTCTTCTATGGATGTTTTTTGCTTATGTTAGCGTATTTTTTTTCGTTCAAAAGGTACGTTTGGAGCCGGTTCGTACCCTTGACAAATGTGTTGTTTTGGTGTAATATTTTGGGTCATTTAATGACGGAGAGAGTACATTCAAAACCGGGGAGAGAGATTCGACTTGCCTACAATATATGGAGGGAGGATTCTCTTTTTGGAACGAACCGTGAATGGTGCGGTCAAATTTTTGACTTCACGATTCACCGTTCGTCCTCTTCTGCGATTTGCGCTTTTTGCGCGGAACGCAGTAAGACAAACGGCGAACTTTGACAGTCTAGGCTATACAATAAACTACCAATACAAAGGCATTGGGCATTTCTGACACATTAGGTCACGAGAACCCGAACCACTGAACAGAATTCCCGGCGCGCAAGCGACCGGGTCGAACACAGAAAAGGGAGTTCGAAATGGAAATCGACCACTCGGGAATCGACATGCTGGACATGGGCGTCACCACGCCCTCCAGCGCCCCCGCAACCTCAACCGGTTCGACCGGCGGAACCCCGCCGACCGCCCCCACCCCGCCCACCGAGAGCAGCGACAGCTGGTGGACGACCAAGCGCAAGGTCTTGGTCACCATCGGCATCAACGCGGTGGTCATCCTCAGCGCGCTCACGGGCGCGTTGAGCTGGATCCTCGGTCTGATCGTCCTGCTGCTCGGCCTCATCGCGGCCGGAGCGCTGGCCGTCTACCTCTTCTTCGGTCGCAAGGGCGACAAGTCGGAGAAGAGCGGCAGCGGCTCCGCGACCCCGACCACCGGCAGCGGCGAGGACACGACGCTCATCACGAGCGAGATCGTGTCCGACGCCAGGGGCAAGAGCCACTTGCGGATGCTGCCCGCCGATCAGGTCCGCGTGTTCCGAAACGTCTTGACTGGCGGAATCGACTCGGAAGGCGGATGGACGGTCAACGGCATGGGCGCCGGCCAGGTGGCTATCGGGCTGCCCCTCTTCATGATGCCGTACGCCGACATCGACCTGTCCGAAAAGCAGATCGAGCTCACCATCACCGTCAACCCCGGTGGTGAGTCGTACAAGGTTGACTGCGTGGTCTACTACCGCGTCCGCCGCTCCGACAGCGGTCTGGTGGACGAGAAGATCGCGCAGCAGTTGCTGACCCGGCTCGACAAGAAGCCGGTGGACGTCGTGAAGCAGTTGTTCGGGCCGGCCTACAACGTCGGTCTGACCCGGCTGGGCGCTGATGGGGCGGAGATCATCACCGACTCCGGCCACCACACCCCGGAGAACTTCGCGCGGATTAACAGCCACGCGAAGCAGCTCCTCAACGGTGACCTCCGCGACTACGGCCTCGAGGTCACCAGGATCAAGACCAAGGCCATCCAGTCGGCCGCCAGCGAAACGGCTACCGAGACCGCGGCCGTCGTCAACAAGGTCGGCGCGGGACTGGACCCGGCCGGCAAGAACATGGTGGCCGCTGTGGCGACCGCGGGAACGCTCCTGCGGCCGCTCGCGGAGGCCTGGATCAGCAGCAGGTCGTCCTCGGGCTCCGGCTCGAAGGACAACAAGTAGAACGCAGAACGACAACACTGATGCCCGGGGGCGGCTGCAATCGCTCCCGGGCCTGGAGATACCGAAATGTTGAACAAGATCAAAACCTGGTGCAAGGCGCACCTCTGGTACGTCATTCCCTCCGTCCTGGTCGGCCTGTTGGCGACCCTCTTCTACGTCATCACGCTGACCTCCCAGATGATCGGCCTGCCCGTGGGTATCACCCTGGGCACGATCATCCTGTCGGTCGGGTACCTCGGCATCGTCGGTCTCATCTACGGGCTCTACATCAAGATGCAGGCCCCGACCTTGAAGAAGGTCGGGAACATCCTGCTGGTTCTGTGGGTGCTCGTGGTGGTCGACTGGATGATGTTCCGGTCGATCACGTGGTTGATGACGGTGTTCGAATGGCCGCTGATCCTCCGGGTCGCGACTATCCCGATCGGCGTGGTGGGTGTGGCGGTTGCGGCGAGCCTCTGGCTCAAGCTCGTGGCCGATGCACCCAAAGTGGCCATCTGGTCGTTCGTCGTCATCTCTGTCCTGGTCGGGGGCTTCTCGGCTGTGGACGGCTTGCTCGTCCCGCAGTACATGAACCCCTGGACCGGCGAGAAGACGGTGGCGATCTGCCCCCACGTGAGCCCCTACGCCCGTGAGTCTCTGGACGAGATCACGGATACCGCACACCCGGTGAACATCGGCCGGTTGGGAAAAGGCTGCCGCTACCACCCCACCATCCCCAGCGGTGACCCGACCTTCATCGGCATTCGCGTGTCGAAGAAGAGCGAGCGCAACGGGGGTGTGGTGCGCTACCAGCAGTACGATGAGAAGCACCAGGCCACCATGGACTCCTGGGTGGAGCACGGCGTGCGCATCGGGGACAACCCTGCCGAGTACATCTCCACCGTGGAGAAGGAGCTGGAGGAGAAGAAGAACGGCGGAAGCGGAAGCAGCAGCGGATCCCCGACGGTCTCCACCACGGCCGACAAGGTCGTGGCAACGGGTGCCCAGGTGCTGAAGCAGGCAGCGGGCGCGACTCCGGACTCGCGCGGCAGCATGACGAAGAGCCCCTGGTTCTTCGCCACGGTCGCGGTACTGCTGCTGCTCATCGGAGTCGGATCCCTGAAGAGTGAATGGCTTCTCTCTGCCGTTCTCCTCTTCGGAGGCATTGGAATCTTGACGGTCGTCCTGATGGCCCTCTACGGGGGGTTCAAGGCCGGCGATGTCGAGTACGTCATGAGCAGGGACGCAACGTTTCCGTACGTGGTCGCCCTCGGACTGGGGGAGACCGCGGACGTGGGGCGGGCGGACCTGCAGATGGCGGCCGACGGCGGGGACCCCATCTACGTGGGGATCTGCGGCAACACCCAGCTGCCCAACGGCACCAACCGGATCTCGATCCGTGAGGGGCAGGGCAACTGGATGCGAGTGGTCCGTCGGGACATGTACGGGAACCAGATGTCGGGACCGGTGGTGGACATCCCTTCGGGGAAGATCACCACGCTGGACCACAACCCCTCGGGGAAGTGGGCCGGTGAGCAGAGGATTCAGCTCCGGAACACGTACGGTCCCACGAACACCTTCGTGGTGGGGACCGCGACCGACATCATCGGAGCCTGCTCGACGTTCACCGGGAACGCCAACGTGCTCACCAACAGGGTGGACATGCTGGCGCGGTGCGCGAGCGGTGCGGCTCCGGGGCCCGGCATCGACCCAAGCGAGTGTCCGCGGTACTGGTAGTACCGCGGTGTAGCCAAAGACTGGCAAGCGACCGGCGGTCGGCTTCGAGCGAGAGATCACATCAATCGCACGAAGCCGGCCCCGGTCTCGTTTTTTTATCTGAAAAATGCTTTTACAAATCGCTCCTGCTGTGGCATAGTGAATAAAACAAACCATTAAACCATCGCTTATGTTTCGCAAAGCCATCGCGGTTTTCATTGCCGCATTGCTGTTGCCGATCGTTGCGCATGCCGCGTACGGCGACACGACAACCTACAAGAGCCGTATCTATTGGGGTGACGGCAAAGCCCCGCTGAATGCGTATTTCGACTTTCCGGAAGATATCACCGTCAATTCTAAAGGCGGGTTTATCATTGCCGATACCTATAACAACGTCATCCGCCGCATCACCCGCACCGGCAAGGTAAAAACCATCGCCGGCAACGGCTCGTACGGCGACCAGAACGGATCATCAGGCAGCTCGCGTTTTGCGCTCCCGGCCGGCGTGGCCCAGGGCAGCGGCATGATTTTTGTGGCTGATACGGATAACGGCAAGATCAAGCGGATCAAGGACGGATATGTGACAACGGTTGTGAGCGGGCTCAACAAGCCGCAGGGCGTGGCCGTGTCCGGCAGCTGGGTGTATTTCCTGGACACCGGCAACAATCAATTAAAAAAAGTTTCCATTTACGGAGGGGCCGTGACGAACATCTCCGGTTCTCTGAACAACCCGAAGAAACTGGCCATCACAAGCGACGGGAAATACGCGTATATTGCCAACGCGGGCACGCACCAGGTCAAGCGCGTGAACCTGAACACCACCGCCATAACCACGATTGCCGGAACCGGGTCGGAAGGCCATAAGGACGGGGGCTGCGGCAGCGCCACGTTCAACAACCTGTGGGGCGTGCACCTGACGGACGACAATACGCTGTATGTGAGCGACGGGAACGGGTATGACGATTATGTCCGCAAGATTGACCTTTCGGGCTGTACCGTTTCCACCTTTGCGTCGGACAAGAACATGGTTTCGATCAACTACCCGCGCGGGCTGACGCACTACGGCAATTACCTGTATGTTGCTTCAACCGGAATCGGCATTATCCAGAAGTACAAGCTAAGCGACGCGAACGTGAACGAGAAGTTCGCCGGCAAGAACCGGTTCAACGTAAAGAAGAAAAAACCGGTGTTGGTCGGACGGCCGAAGTTCATGCGGCTGTCAAAGGACAAGGGAAAGATATATTTTTCCGAGAACAACCGCCTGCGGCAGATGAAGCGGGGCGGGAAATCGTCAAAAGTGATCGCAGGCAATGTGATCGACAACTATAATGCTGATGACAAGAAATCCTACTACGGAGAGAATGCGCGGTTTTCCGACATCTCGTCGTTTGTCGTTTCGAAAAACGGCGAGAAGATATTTGCGGTTGACCGCAACAACAACCGGATCCGCGAAGTGGTGATCGCCACCGGCGAAACGAAATACCTGACCGGCGCCGGAAAGATCAACATGCATTCGTCCAACTACAACGACCTGCAGGACGGCATGCCGTGCAAGAACGAATTTGACACGGGCGAATCCGGGTGCGCGTATTTCAGCGGGCCGATGGGTTCGGTGCGCTCGCGCAACGGCAAGTTCATGTTTGTGACGGATGCGGGTAATAATGTGATCCGCCGGGTGACGCTGATCGGTCCGAACAAGGGCAAGGTGAAGACGATTGCGGGCACCGGAGCTGCCGGGTATGCGGACGGCGATGCGCTGAGCGCGAAGTTCCACGCGCCGATCGGCATCACGCGCAGCAAGTCCGGAAAATACCTGTATATTGCGGACCGCGACAACCACCGCATCCGCCGGCTGAACCTGGAGACGAAGAAGGTGACGACGTTTGCCGGCACCGGCAGCAACGGCTACCTGGATGCGACCCTGGACCAGGCGCTGTTCTCGTATCCGGAATGGATTGAGCGGGGGAAGGACGGCCATCTCTACGTTTCCGAGGTCGGCAGCAACCGGATCCGCGCGATCGACCGGGCGAACAAGGTGACGAAACTGGTGAGCGGTTCTGGCGCGCGCGGTTTTCAGAACGGCAGCCGCACCGACAGCAAGTTCAATAATCCTAAAGGCATGCTCGGTCTGAAGAACAAGGTTTTGGTCGCCGATATGTGGAATGATATGATCCGTTCGGTTGATATCCGCGGAAACGTGCCTTATACCGATCCGGCCCCGGCGTTGTCGTTCGTTTCACCCGGCCTTATCGGAAAAGAATGGTTTGGCGGCGGGAACGCAAAAGTGGACGTCTACGGTTCGGATTTCCGCCACGGGATAACGGCGAAGATCGGCCCGTACAACGCCGTAAATACCTATGTCATTTCTTCAACCCGCATCGTGGTGGAGATGCCCATTCAGTCCATGCCGGCCGGCCGGTACACCGTGCGCGTGCAGAATACGGACGGACAGAAAGACGACCTGATCCGCGGTTTGTCGGTTTCACAGGGCGGGATCGTCCCGGCGGTTGACTACTGGCCTTAGACCGGACGAGTTGGCTACGCTTCCCAGGTTTCTTCGGAAGCGCCCTGGTCCGCGTTGACCGCGCGGGCGAGCACAAACAAGTAATCAGACAATCGATTGAGGTACCGCACCATGATGGGCGGTATCTCTTCATTTTGGGAAAGGCGGATGACAGCCCGCTCGGCGCGGCGGCAAACGGTCCGCGCGAGGTGGAGGTGCGCGCCGGTTGTCGTGCCGCCCGGCAGGATGAAGTTTTTCAGCGGGGGCAGCGACTCCGATAGCTCGTCAATTTCATGTTCCAGGTGCTGGACCGCGTCGTCCTTGAGCGGGGGGATGGATTTGGACATGGTGCTCGGTTCGCACTGCGTTGCCAGGTGGGAGCCGATAATAAAGAGTTCCCGCTGAATCGGCCGCAGCAGCCGTTCCACATTGATACCGGTGTTGCGTTCGCGCCCGTCCGCGATTGCGATGCCGAGGCAGGCGTTCAGCTCGTCCACCGTGCCGTACGCTTCGATGCGCGGGTGCGCCTTTGTGATGCGCGCGCCGCAGAGGAGGTTTGTTTCGCCGGTGTCGCCGGTTTTTGTGTAGATTTTCATACGCGGATATTATTCTTTGTTATGGATTATTTGTGCGTCGTCAACAGAATACTCGCCAATAGCGGTGCGCCGCAGTTCAGAAAGATATGCACCGGTGCCGAGCGCCTGGCCGATATCATGGGCGAGCGAACGGATGTAGGTGCCTTTTTGGCAGCGGACGCGGAGCTGTGCGGTCGGGGGTTTGCCGTTTGCTGCCGACGAGAATGAAAGGATTTCTATGGAATCGATCTGTACGGTGCGTTCTGGAACGTCTTCCTGCTGCAGCGTGCCTGCGCGCGCTTTTTTGTACATCGGCCGTCCGCCGATTTTAATTGCGGAGTGTTTTGGCGGCTGTTGTTTGATCTGCCCGATAAATTGCTGAAGAACGCCTTGTATCGTCGATTCATCAAGTTGAGCAAGCTGTTCTGCGGTTGCGGAAGGGGTGATTGGCCCTTCGGCGTCGTACGTGTCACTGACTGAACCAAAAGTGAGATCTGCTTCGTAAACTTTCGGCAGGCCCATGAACTCCGACTGCCGTTTGGTTGCATCTCGTCCGACCAGAACGATCAATAACCCGGTTGCAAGCGGATCGAGCGTCCCTGCATGGCCAACACGCCGTTCGTCCTCTTGCCGGCGGATAATGTTAACGACATCATGCGATGTCATCCCTTTTGGCTTATCAATTAAGAGAATATTACCTTCCATAGTTTGTTCAGCATACCAGAACATGGAAAGCTCGCAAACTCAAGTAAAAAAAGAAGTGGTTCGCAGCGTTCTTGCCGCGCCCCACTTGAACTTCACTTCTCGCCGACCAGCACGGGGATGCGCTCCGACATATACGACCCCTTGAAGTCGGGGTCGGTGTCGTATATCCGGAGCTCCCAGACGAGCTCCTCGTCCGGAGCCACCTCCATGAGGCGGGGTTCCCGGTTGGGCGGGTCGGGTGTTCCGGCGGTCACCAGCGTGTTGCCGTTGGGAAGGCGGTCCACGTCGCCCCAGCAATAGTTGTACCAGCCGTCGTCTTCGCCGCCGTTCCACGACCAGATCGCGGTCGCGGTCATGGCGCCGAAGTCCAGCTGCCATTCGATGGCTGCCGAACCCGATTGGTCGCTTCCGTTGTGGAAGATGAGCAGGCGGTCGTCCGGCAACAGCTCAGGCGCGTGGGTGAAGTACCCGAAGTCCTCATCGCTCTTGCTGTTGATGACCTCGAAGTCGCCGTCTTCGCCGAGCTTCCAGATCACCTCTCCGGTGGATCGGTCGATCTTGTAGAAGCCCTTGGACAGCTGCTCGTTGTAGTAGACGGCGTCGTCCTCGTAGTCGACGATGACGTGGTTGCCCATGTCGTAACCGTCCCAATCGGTGTGTTGGTAGAGCATCCAGCTCCAGAGCACGTTGAGCTCGCGGTCGAACTCGCGGACTTCGGTGTGGGTGCTCGAGTCCTCCCAGGCGTGGAACAGCGCGACGTAGTTGTTTGTGGACGTCCGGTGCATGCAGTGGTGCATGTCGCCTTCGGTGCCCATGCCGTCGGACTGGACCGGGCCTTCCCAGGTTACGTTCCATTCCAGGTCGAGCTCCGTGGCCGGCTCGTTCTTCTTGACGCCGCCGCCTATCAGGATCCGCGGCTTGTCACCGTCGTATACGAGCGTGACCTCCTGGTCGGATCGTCCCTCGGTGAGCCCGTAGTCGTAGTACCAGACCGGGTCGCCGTCCATGTCCCAGATGACCATCCAGGCAGACTGCTGGTTGTCCGCCATCAGGAAGTTGCCGAGCGTCCATCCGTGGTACGCCAGCTCCCTGTCGTAGACCGTCACCTCGGCGTCGGCGCCGGCAAACGGAACCGTGCCGGAGGTGAAGCCCAGCTCTTCTGAACAGTATGCTTCCTCGCCGCTGTCCATGATCGAGACGGCCGCGAACATGTACTCCGTTTCCGGCTTCATGCCGAAGACGAAGACCTCGTGGTCCGTAACCTTGTTGTCATCCTCGATGACAAAGTCCAGGCCGTCATCGGCCCGGCCGAACTCCACGCGGGAGGACGCCGGTTCGGGCGTGGTCCAGCTCGCGTAGAACGCCAGCGCGTTGTCCGGATGCGTACGCACGGACACGTCGCTGATGGACGCAACACACTCGAAACTGTCGTCGTCGCCACCGCCGATGCCGTTCGGGAAGAGGATGTCATCCCCGTTGTCGCATCCCGAAACCAGCACGGCCGCGAAGATCACCATTGTCGTTGTAAAGTGCTTCACAAGCACCTCCTTGCATGGCCCGTTCGTTCGCCATGCCCTCTCGTTTAGGTCCCTCTAGTTATAGCCTCCAGTACCAAGAACCCTTCGTTGGACGAAGGAGTTGTTGTTGGCGTGTGAATGCTTCATACTACGCCTATTTTTTGCGTTTTGTCAACCCTTGCCGCGTGTTCTGTGGCTAGATAATTTCGAAGTAATAGAGGAGAAAAAGTGCGCCGATCTGAATAAACAATATCATCATGAGCACGAACTGAAACCATACCTTGCGCGTCTTGTGGCGAAAAAAATTCATGCCCGAGAGCGCGCCGGCAGACCCGCCGATAAGGGCGAGGATCCAGAGCACCGCTTCGGACACGCGCCATGATCCTGCCCGCGCCATCCACTTGTCAAAGCCGTAGACTATAAACGTAATGACGTTAATCGCGATCACATAAACCAGCAGAATGTTGATCAGAGAAAATTCCATGCGCACAGCATACCATGCTTTACCGGCGTTCCAAAATGCAGTATAATGGCAAATATGCTACAGATAATTTTTTGGTTCGCCGTATTGATTGTCTGCCTCGTGGTCCTGGTGAAGTCGGCAGATTATTTCACGCGGTACAGCGAGAAACTTGGCCTGGCTCTTGGTTTGAGCTCGTTTATCGTCGGCGCAACCATTGTTGCCATCGGCACGTCGCTTCCGGAATTCATCACCTCCACGCTGGCAGTGGTTCACTCGGGTGTGACCACGTTCGTTGCAGACAACATCATCGGTTCCAACATCGCCAATGCGCTTCTTATCCTGGGCATCGGCGCAGTAGTCGCCAAAACACTCAAAGTGAAGACATCGCTTATTGATGTTGACTTGCCGTTTTTCTTCACGTCCATGGCGCTGTTTACGTTCTTTGCGCTCGACCGGACGATTACGAGGGGAGAGGGGCTGTTCCTTCTCGGCCTGTTTATCATCTTCCTGATTTACTCCGTTAAGCCCGATACCAGTAAAAAAGAGAAAGAGGAGAACAAAGAAGAGCTGCAAGATCTTAAGGATGAATATGCCGATAAGAAAGGGAAGAAAGGCAAAAAAGGAAACATTCCCTGGGGGTTGTACCTATTCATTATCCTTATCAGCGCGGGAGCACTCGGTATAAGCGCGAAGTTCCTGATTGACAGTGTTCTTAATATTTCAGAACTGCTCGGCATTTCATCTTCAATGCTTACTATCACGGTTGTCGCGATTGGTACGTCGTTGCCCGAAGTGCTTACGTCTATTGCCGCGATTAGGGCGGGCAACCATGCCTTGGCCATCGGAAATGTTTTTGGTTCGAATACGTTTAACCTGCTGCTGGTTGGTGGCTTTCCGGCGCTGTTTGCGGACCTTGGACTCACGGATGTCACCTTCATGGTCGGCCTCCCATTTTTGATTATCGCAACGTTTGTCGCGTTCTTCGTGACGCTGGATGACAAGATCCGGCTGTGGGAAGGCGCGGCCATGCTGTTTTTGTACGCCGTGTTTATCGCAAAAGTCACCAACCTTATTTGACAGCCAGACAGGCGATCGCCTATACTGCTTTTACCTTAAAAAATTATGCCTTGCCCCGGTAGATGGGGCAGCAAGGGAATCCGGTGTGAATCCGGAGCTGTGCCGCAACTGTAATCCGTCGTCATGAAGACGGTAAGCCAGGCCGCTTGCTATCGCGACAACGCTTTCGAGCAAAAAGCATGCGAGTCCCGTGACGAATCGTCACCCGCGCCTGCATTGTCTGCGGGTTTTTTGTTTCAACAACTATGTTTACACGAACGACAACCATTATTATCGGCCTGACACTATCAGCAGCGGTTGTTCTTGGCGGTGCATGCCCATCTGTGAATGACAACGGTTATGAAATGCAGCAGGCCGGCGCGAACCAGTCGTACGAGTCTGTCGTTGCGGGCGCTGAAGCAGGCGTTGTAAACGAAGTTGCGGAACAACAGGATCAAAAGATAAAAAAAGACAGTAATGCAGTAGTAAAGGAAGCCGTTGAAGAGGAGTGTGAACAGCCGGAAGAGAATGCGCCAACCATTACAACATCGGCGGGACCTGAACAAGGCGCAGCTGATCCGGAGGAAGCGAACCTGGAAGCCGAACCGGAGGAAGTCGAGGAAGTTGCACAGGAACAGAAGGAAGAGAAAAAGCAGGAGGAAAAAGCACCGGAGCAGCAGGTGTATGCTGCAACGCTGCAGGTGGTTACACCGTCTGGGACGGCAACCTATACGGCAGATATCAACACCGGCGCATCAGTCGAGCAGTTAATGAAGAATGCGAAGAGCAAGGGCTTTATTTACACGGCTTCCTCATTTGGAGGAATGGGTTCCTATGTAAAAGCAATCAATGGATTAGAGGAAGACCTGCATGCCGGCATGTTTTGGATTTATTACGTGAATGGACAGAAGGCGACTGTAGGCATTTCATCAAAAATGTTAAATAAAGGCGACTCGGTAAAATGGTCGTACGAAAAATCATTATAAACACAGAGATGAAACGAATGGTAACTTCATTATTATTTATCGGAGGCGCGGCGCTGGTGTTTGCATTGCCGGCTGCGGCAACGACGTATGTTGATGCGGTGGTCCGCATAGAAGCAAACGATGCAACGGTTTATGACGGAACAGTGTATATTACCGACGGTGGCTGCGACGTGGAAGATTCAACAGGCACAGAGCATCATGTGGACGGAGCGAATGCGTTATGCGCGTTGCATGCGGCATCGTTGATGGGTGAGTTTGAATATGAGGTAACATACTGGGATGGTTTTGGGTTTTTCCTGAGCTCGATCGATTCGTATGCAGGCGATTACTCGAACTATTGGCTGTACTATGTGAATTATGAGAGCCCGTCAGTCGGAATGAATGATTTTGCACTGCAGCCGGGCGATGAGGTTATTCTAACCTACGGCGTTTCAAACCCCCCGCTGCGCTTGCAACTGAATGCACAGCATCGGCGTGA
This sequence comes from Candidatus Kerfeldbacteria bacterium, assembly GCA_043813585.1. Classification (GTDB taxonomy): domain Bacteria; phylum Patescibacteriota; class Patescibacteriia; order UBA9570; family XYC2-FULL-38-9; genus JBDRKW01. The sequence continues at coordinate 19,429 of JBDRKW010000006.1, read as the reverse complement.
AGGCGGAACCGTTATCGCCACTGTGGATTATTATGAATATGACTTGGTAGCCGGTAGCGGTACATATGTACCGGCCGGCGATTCAGAAGTTCATATAGGGAATACGACGGTTACAACAGATGTCAACGGCGAAGCAATATTCAAGCCAAACGCGACGGGAACCTATAGTGTGTATGCAGTGCGAGAGGGCTACCCGAAGACCGACATAAAGACGCTTCGCATCTACACAAAAGTAAAGAAGTACCATTCGCTGGGCCGGTATAAGCGAAAGCAGCTGGTGGAAAATGGTGTGGAGTACCTGAAGAGAAATATTGATGACAACGGTAAAGTGTCTGGCAGCATTGCATTGACCGAATGGTCGGCTATGGCGTTGAAGGCTGGTGGCAAGAATGATAAACGGATGTTTCGCGCGGTGAAGCAGTACCGTCCGATGGCGAAGAAGGGAACTGCAGAGCTTGCCCGGCATATTATGGCGCTTGAAGCGATTGGCAAAGATGCGCGGCATTATAACGGGGCGAATTTTGTGAAGCGTTTGAAGAAAACAATGGATGGCGAGCAGTTTGGCGATGCGGCGTACTGCAATGACGATATTTTTGCGGTGCTGGCGATGATTGCGGCCGATGAGCCGTATGATTCGAAGAAATTAAAGCAGGGCGCGGAAGCGACGTTTGCCTGTATTAATGATGACGGCGGCGTATCGTTTGCCGTTGGTAGCGCGTCTGACATTGATACCACAGCGGCTTGGCTTAACATGGCGTCCAGGCTCAAAGGAGAAAAGGACAAACATGGTTTATCACTAACGCAGAAAATTACGAATGCGACGACGTTCCTGCGCCAACAACAGAATCCTGACGGCGGCTGGGGGTATGGCGTTGACGCAACCTCGAATGCATCATCAACAGCATGGGTATTGCAGGGTTTGCGGGCAAAACGCAAGGAAGCAAAATCAATGACCACAAATAATCTGAATGGGTTTCATTACCTGGATTCGCTGGCGCGCAGTGGTGGAGCGTTTAAGTATGATTTACTTGGCGCAGACAGTAACGAAGTGCTGAACACGGCGTATGCAGTGATGGCGCTGTCTGGGAATCCGTTTCCGGTGAACAAGAAACGGCCGCTCAAGAAATAATTCAGAGTACAAAAAAGCGGTTCATCTCATGGATGGCCGCTTTTTAATTACTGTCAGGTTAATTTACTATCCAGGTTTTTCTTGTAGCGCATTTCATACATATTTAGGACGCCCAGGAAAAAAGCGGCGATCATAGGCCCGATCACCACACCGGAGATCCCAAACATCACAATTCCGCCGATAGTCGAGAATAGGATCCAGATCGGGTGCATCTGAATATCTTTCCCGACTAGCGACGGACGCAGGAGGTTATCAACTGTACCGATAATCACGCCGCCAATGAGAAGGGCTACTCCCTGCCATATGTTGCCTGTTGCGAGCATTATGACTGCCGCCGGGAACCATACCAAGAATGATCCGACTGCCGGGATGATCGACAATACGATCATGACCAACCCCCAGAATGCTGCAGCTTCGATCCCAACGGCGAGGAATAGCAGACCACCCAGGGTGCCCTGGATGCCGCCGAGTAAAATCGTGCCTTTTAATGTTGCTTTGCTTGTGGAAACGAATTTTTTATAAAGAACTGTTTCATTTTCATCTCCGAACGGCAGCAGGTGCATGATGCGTTTCAGCCACGATTCACCGTCTTTAAAAAAGAAGTACAATGAGTAGATCATAATCAGGATATTGACGATGACCTGCAACGTACTTCGCGTGCCGGCCTGAAGCCATTGGATCGCTGACGAAGCGATTGTCGATGACGCGTCGCGTAGCTGCTGTACAAAATCCACTTCACCGGTGATGCGCTGGACAAACGGCGCATGAATAATCGCTTCAGCCGAGCTGATAATTGAGGCAATCGTATCCGGTTCGCTCACGCGGTCATATATCTGGATAGCCTGCTGGATCACAAGCGTCAGCACGCCGGCAAGCGGCAATACCACAATGAGAATCACGATAATAACCATCAGGCTCGCTGCGATGCTTTCATTTTTTAGCCGCTTAAGCAGCCGCTTATAGACGGGGTGGAAGATCACAGCGATGACTGCTGCCCAGAACAGGGCAAACACATACGGCCAGATCATCTGCAGGAACACGATGCTCACGCCGATCAGCAGAGCGAAAAATGCGATTGATTGAATTTTTTTGAACTCCATAGCTGTTAGTATAGAAAGAAATTGTTAATTACCAGCTGCCGCCGCCTCCGCCTCCAAAACCGCCACCGCTGAATCCGCCGCCTCCGCCTCCAAAACTGGAACCACCGCTCCAGCCGCTGCTGCCGCTCGAAGAAGGAGCAGAGGCGAATGTGCTTGCTGTTGCCGAATTTAGTGCCATGATCGAGTGTGTGAAGATGACGGCATTGAACGTTCCTTCGCCTTCGTACCAGTCCGGCTTGCCTTCGTAGATATCCTTGAACTGTTCGGCCCATTCTTCCTCGACTTCAAGCGCAATCGCAAACGGCAGGTATTTTTCGAACAGGTCCCTGAACGCTTCGGGAGAGTTGAAAAATTTCAGCCGTTCTTTTTCCGCCGTGGTCAGGAACAGTTTGAAACCCTGGATTTTTTCCAGCGCTATCGCTCCCTGCTTCGTGCGGCGGGCCATAAAGAACGACGTCACAAACGCGCCTACGCCGGCCGCGCAAAACAGCAAGAAGTACCAGACCGATTCAAACGCAATGGTCATCACGCCGCCCAATACGCCGACTCCGATTGCGAACAACACTCCCAGTCCGATGGCAATGCCTTTTACCGTACTTGGCGATCGTGCGAAGTATCCCTTTTTCACGACGACGCCGTAGAGTTCCTTCTTGACCGTCGGCAGCGATGTGTAGAATTTATTTTGCAGGTCGCTCAGCTTCACCTCTTCCTTGCTGCCCGAGAAGATGCCGTCGAAAATTTCTTTTTCAAATTGTTCCAGGTCGCTTGCACGCGCAGCGTCTTTGACTTTGATGAACGTGTAGTCGTAATCCTTCTTTCCCCAGTTGAATTTTTTCTTCTTTTCCTCCTTGCGGATTTTCAGGTAGCCCCGGACCGCGAGCTGAATAACGCTGGCCGTAATGTCGTGCAGGTCCGCTTTCTGGTCAATAATCACGCCGACTTCACCAGGGCTTAGTTTATCCGGCTGTTCGTATTCAGGAATGACCGTGCCGCGGCCTTTCGGTTCGCGTCCTTTGGCATACCAGATCAGGTATACTCCGCCGGCAAGGATGACAAACGCAATCCACGGGACGTACAGTTCCATAACTGTAGCAAGCGTTGTTTTTTCGAGCGTCCGTTCCACATCGATCTGCATGTCTTCTTCAAGTATCACAGTCTGCATGAACGGTTTGTACCGAAACTTGTCGATCGTCAGTTCATAGGTTCCCGGCGGTACGCGGTACGTATGCGGAGTGGTGTAGTCCAGCCGGTTGTTGTCCAGTTTTACCCAAGCTCCGGCCGGATCCGTTGTCACATTGAGCAGTGCGGGCGTCGCTACCGCTTTTTTATCAAATGCCGCGCCGATCGTCAGCCCTTCGTTGGCGTATAGGCTGTCAGTCGTACTGAACTTAAATTCAGTGTCTGACGGAACCGCCGCCGAACAGTATTCATCTGTTGAACCGTATTCGCCCGTGAAGCAAATGGCGTTGTTCACCGATTTCTTGCTGCCCTGGGGAATCGTAACTGTCGCTTCTGCCTGCAGGATCGGAACATCCCAGTCGTTGCCGGTGACGTTCCAGTATAATTCGTCGTGGTTATCAAAACCCTGGATCGCGGCGTCAACAGTATAGGATATGACATACCAGTGCTTTCCGGTTATCGTCCGGTCCGGATCGCCGATTTTTAAGAAGACGTCATACCCGTGAGTTTCTTCGTATTGGTAGTCGTTGCCTTTTTCGTCCTGCACGCTGTGGACGATCATATCGAGTTCGAATTCGTCGTAATCAGTTGAGCTGTATACGACGGGGATGTAGCGGTAAATACCGTGTTTTTCGAGTTCGCCAAAGTCATAATATATGCGCTCTTCCACGTCGATGGAGCCGTCTTCATGCACGCTGATATCTGCCTGGAAGTCCCGGATCAGCTCCGGATAGTCGTCGACAGCCCGCTGTGCGGATGCGGCAGACGGCACCGTAAAAAAGACGCAGCAAACCGCAATTGAAAGGAGTGATGAATAAAGTCTTTTCATGGCCTTTATTATACCAAGAGGCGTGGAAAAAGAACATAAAACGTGCTGATTTATCTGGTTTCTTATGCTATGATATACGCATGCAAATCAAAGGGACTATCAGCATTGACGGAAAAAGCTCCATGGGAGGAGCGGTGTTAGAGCCTGATAAAATCGTTCTGTATCACGCGAACAAGAGCGTTGTTGCCGGGGCGGCGATGGGCGGTTTGATTGGGGGTGTTATCGGGTATGTGATTGCCAAGCAAAACGCGGAAAAACTCAAACAAGCTCGCGGCGTTACTGATGCTTCGGCAGATCCGGAGCTCCAGTCGCTCGATGAACAGGTTCGAGCGCAGTTGAAGGGCGTGCTGATATACAAGATGATCCAAAAAAAGCAGGTAGTAAATATTCGGGAAACCTGGAATGGGTATGAGTTTTTTTCACATGATGGCGGTTCGTACGGAATAAAAGCATTTGGCAATAAAAAAAGAATCAAGAAGTTCCTTCAGGAGAACGGATATAACGTTCCTCTAAGTTAACCTTTCTTTTTCTTTGAACCTTCCCGCTTTATTGTTTTGATTTTGAATTTTGTTTCGCCGGGTTTGTGGGAGCCGATGCGGTATTCAGTAACATAGTCGGGTATTTCGGATATGTCGCGCTTCACGTAGTATTCGCTGTAGTACCGTTTTTTGCCGATGAACTCCAGCACTTCCTGCCCTGATTCCTCCAGCAAATGCTTTCCGCCCAGCATCATATTCTGCAAATCGCGCATGATGAGCATGACGAGGATAAGCGCGGTTGATAGCAGGACGGCGATGACCTGCGAGTACAGCTCCGGCATTTTCAGGTAAAAGACGGAAAACAGGATAATTCCTGTCAGTATAAACATCACCACCCATTGCCCGGCTCCCATCCGCTCAGTTGATACGGCAGACGAGGTGTTTCGGGAAACTTCAAGCGATTTCAGCTGGTCGATCATTTCAACTGCTCCGGGTTTCTGCTGCCGGATAGCTGTGCCAGCGAGCTCCCACATTTTCATGAAATAGGCCGCGTTGACTTTATACGCCTTGTTCGATTCGGACAGGGAAAAGTCGTAGGCGACAATATAATACTTGTCGATCATATCGCCGATTTTTTTTGCCAGCGGCTTTGCCACGATCTGGCTCGTTTTATAGATCGACAGAAGCAGCGCATCCTCCTGCGCAACTGCCTGACGCACGCCGTCATAACGCGAACTCAGCCGGGATATGAAAAAGCCCGCCAGTATGGCGAACAGGAATGAGCTGATGGTCAGGATCAGTTCAATATCATTGGAGGGTCCTTTGCCTGGAATGATAATGACGGCAATAAGGAAGATTGCAAATGCAATGATTGTTCCTTTAATAGCATCAATGTAGGGCATAGTTTTGTATTTGTTCTTTGTCGCTTATTGTAGCACGCAATGCGCTGACAATGAAGTGTTACGGCCAGATGATGAATTTTATTCCGGCAAGGAGAAGGAATAGCGCGACAATATTGCGAAATAGTTTTTCAGGCATTTTGTCTACAATTTTTTTTGCTAACCACGCGCCGACGAACGATGCCGGTATAAAAGCGAAGAGACCCCAAAGTATAATTGTGTCTAGTCGCGTACCTTCAGCAATATAGGTGGAAATTCTTGTGATATCGATCACGCCTGCGATTGAACCCGCGGTCGTGAGGTAGGCGGCTTTCGGCAGGCCGTATGCTAGTAGTGCCGCGCTGCGAACTGCACCGCCAATGCCGACAATGCCTGCGAGTAGGCCGGATAGTGCACCGCCCGCAATGCCTGTGGTGATTGTTTTAGGGAGTTTGAATTTTTGTTTTGCGAAGATGAACAGCACGAAGAAGATCAGCAATGCGCCAAGGAGGCGCAGGAGGATTGTTTCATCGATTGAAAACGACAACCGTGCGCCGATGAACGCTGCTATAACGCCGGGAATGCCGAACGACAAGACGATCTTCCAGTCGAATCCTTTTTTGAAGAGGATGATTTTCCATACATCGCCGGACAGGTGGATAATCCCCACAAGTAATAGTGTCGGTGGGAGCGGGAAGAAGAGCAATAGCACCGGTATCATAATCGTCGACAGCCCGAAACCGCTTAACGTGCTGACGACGCTGGCAAAGAAGGTAAGTAATGCTATCCAGATGATTTGCATGAGATTATCGTTACGGGATGATCAGAAATTTCAGCGCAATAACGCCGAGCAGGGCTGCGACCAGCGTGGTGAAGGTCTGCTGGTTGATGCGGTTGATGACTTGTTTTGCCAGGAGCGCGCCGAGGTAGGTGATCGGGATGAAGATGATGAGACCGTACAGTATCGTTGTTTCCAACCGCTGGCCGTCCAGGAGGTAGGTGGCGATACGTGAAGTGTCCACCAGCATGGCAACTGCACCGACCGTAGTGAGGTAGGCCGATTTCGGCAGATTAAAAGCGAGCAGCGCGGCGCTGCGAATCGGGCCGCCGATACCGAGTACGCCGGCGAGCAAACCGGATAGCGCGCCGCCGGTAACTGCGGTTGCATTATTGCCCGGGATTTTGAATGTATGTTTTGTAAGGAGATAGATGACGTAGATCAGGAGCAGCACACCGAGGGTGCGGATGAGGAGTTCTTCCGGAGCATCAATAATCAGCCGCGCTCCGAGCACTGCGGCAATAAGGCCGGGGATGCCGAAAGTGAGTATCAACTTCCAGTGGAATCCTTTGCGGAACATGATAATTTCCCAAAGGTCGTTAAACCAGTGGATGATGCCGACGAGCAACAGCACCTGGCCAAGAGGGAAGAAGAACAGAAGTACTGCGACCATGAGCGCTGAAGAGCCAAAACCGGCGATCGTGCCGATGAAGCTCGCGAGCAGGGTAAGGATTGTGATCCAGACGATTTGAATATGCGTGCGTTATTATTTCGGTAGTATAGCAGAAAAAGTGCTGCGGGGCAGGGGATTTGACAGGTGAACGAACGTTCACTATACTGTTCTTATGATGGATTACTCCCAACGAGTGAAGCAGCTTGAGCGGTTTTACAACAAGCGCCGGCGTCTGCCTAGTTACAGCGAGATGCTGGGGCTATTTGGCGTGAAGTCGAAGAATGCCGTTGCCAAGGTGGTGGATCGGCTGGTTTTGGATGGGCTGGTGCGGCGTGATGATACTGGGCGGCTGGTGCCGAGGCGGCTTGCGGCTTCGGTTCGGGTGCTGGGCACGGTCGAGGCCGGGTTTCCGTCGCCTGCAGAGGAAGAGCTGGCAGACACAATCAGTCTGGACGACTTTTTGATTGAAAAGAAAGAGTCGAGCTTTATGCTGCGCGTGTCCGGTGATTCCATGGCAGGAGCGGGGATCAAGCCGGGGGATTATGTGATTGTCGAGCGCGGCCGCACGCCGCAGAACGGTGATATCGTCGTTGCAGAGGTCGATAACGAATGGACGGTCAAGTATTTCCAAAAGCATAGAAATAAGATTACCTTAGTACCGGCAAATACGAATTTTAAGCCTATCAGGCCGAAGGAGAGTTTGTCAGTGGCAGGCGTGGTGCGGTCGGTGATCCGAAAGTATTAGAGGATGGTGTTATGGCCTACATGCAGCGTTATGCCACCAACGCCTTTATTCACGTCGATGCAGACGCGTTTTTTGCTTCGTGCGAGCAGGCGGTGAACCCGGCGTACCGCGGCAAACCGTTAGTCACCGGCAAGGAGCGCGGGATTGTGGCGGCCGCCAGCTATGAGGCCAAGGCAAAAGGGGTGAAGCGCGGAGTTCCATTGTGGGAGGTGAAGAAGATCTGCCCGGAGGCGATTGTGCTGCCGTCGAATTACGAAACGTATAGTTTATTCTCGAAGCGGATGTTTGATATTATGCGGCGGTTCACTTCGGAAGTGGAGGAATATTCTATTGATGAGGCGTTTGCGGACCTGACTGGGCTGCGGCGGCCGCTGAACATGACCTACCCGCAGATTGCAGCCGCAATCAAAGAGGCGATTGAGAAAGATTTGGGCATTACCGTTTCGGTGGGGTTGGCGGCCACAAAGGTGTTGTGCAAAGTGGCATCCAAATGGGATAAGCCGTCCGGGTTTGTGTATATCCGTAACCGTGATGCGGAGCAGTTTTTGAAGGATTTGCCCACGGAAGAGGTATGGGGAATCGGCCTGCAGACGGCGCGGCATTTATTGAAACATGGTATTACAACCGCGTGGGAGTTTGCGCAAAAGCCGGAAGATTGGGTGAAGAGCCATTTTACCAAGCCGCATCAGGAGTTGTGGGAGGAGCTGAACGGCCATTCGGTGTACAAGATAGAGCGGCACCTGAAAAATGAATATCAAACCATCAGCAAAACGCGCACGTTTAGCCCGGCGTCAACTGATAAGGATTTTGTGTTCGGGCAGCTGTCTAAAAACGTTGAGAATGCGTTTATTAAGGCGCGGCGGCACCAGCTGGCCGGTCGCAAGATGGTGGTGTTTTTGAAGTCGCAGGATTTTCGGTACCGTGGCGTGGAGGTTACGCTCAACCGGCCAACCTCGTTCCCGAATGAAGCGATGCCGATTGTGCGCAAGGTGTTTGACGGGATATTTGTTCCCGGCACGGAGTATCGTGCGACCGGCGCGATTATTACGCATCTGCAAACAGATGAAGCGATCCAGATGAACTTGTTTGAAAGCCCGTTAGTACTGGAAAAACAAAAGCGATTATTTGCATCGGTAGACGAGCTTTCGAAGAAATACGGCAAGCATACGTTGTGTTTGGGCAGCAGCCTGCCGGCAAATACTATCAGCCAACACAAGAATTTCCGCGGCCATATCCCGGATGCAAAACAGCGCCGGGAAAGCCAGCTGCATAAGCGGAAGTTTGTAGGGTTGCCGTTGTTGTTAGGCAAGGTGAATTAAGGAATGTAATCGTGTAGTCTTGACGAAAGCGTTTTTTTGTGATAATTACATCGTAATTACTTGCTTGATTGAGGAGGCGTTTCGATGCCAGAAACCAACAGGGTTCAGACGCGGCACGACATGATCCCGCCGCAGTACGAGTACCGGCAGCCACCGCACGGTGGCCTTCCCTGCATGTGGGTCCACATTGAGGAATGGGCCGCAGATGTAAAGTTCTCGACGTTGCGGTTCCCGCACGCGCCGGACGGGGAGGAGTCGGGCTCCGAGGCCACGCTGTGGCTCCTCCGAGGCGACGAGTTCCACCCGCTGGCGCGACGGATTGCCGGCCGGGTCGAGCTGGTGGAGGGGGCGTTGATCACGTCCAACCTGCACCCCGACCTGGGCGCGGTCATCGACGAGGAGAACGCGCAGCTGCAGGGTGGCGACGCGTTCTGGATGCTCAACGGCCACGAGTTGCCGGCCGGTTGGGATCAGTCGAACACGAAGTAGTCGCATCAGATACAGTGTCTGAACCGCGGCTTTTTTTTATATGAGTGGTTTTTGGGTGGGAAGTTGGTCGAGCGGTGTGATCACATCCGGACTTTCATTATCGGGATTATTCACTGCATACGAAACCGGGTAGGCCTTCATTTTATTGGCCGGATGCGGCTTGAGCACGGCAATCGCGTCTTCCAGAGGTATTGATTCATCCAGCCAGCGTTCTTCATCCTTTTTTTTCAGGATTGCCGGCATGCGGTTATGGATTTTTGCCACCAGCGTATTCGCTTCTGTTGTAATAATCGCAAATTCCAGGTGTGCTATGCCTGTCTTTTTATTTTTCACTTCGTTGTAAATGCCAGCCATTGCAAAGGGCGTTTCATCCTTGAGCAAAATCCGATACGGTTGTTTGCGTTTGGCTTTTGGGTCTACACCCCATTCATAAAACCCGTCGGCAATGATCAGGCAGCGTCGTTTTTCCGCAGCAGATTTAAAAGTCGGCTTTTCACCAATCGTTTCTGCTCGCGCGTTGATCAGCCGTTTTACGCTCTTTTCATCCCGCATCCAGGCTGGAACAAGCCCCCACTCACCCAGCTGCATCCGCGTAGGAGAGGTATTCGAAATTAAAGGGAGCTGTTGCGCAGGTGCAGCATTAAACCGGGGAACCAGTTTCCCGTCGATTTTTTTTACCCTGAACCGTTCTTTGAGTTCGTTGGGTGATGCAATGAGTGAGTAGCGTCCGCACATGCGTTTGTTGTACCACATTTTCGTTTAGGGCGGAATTCTGCCATAATGCACTGGTGAGAATTAGTAAAGAATAAATATGGATGAACAACCAATAGTTAATAAACCAAAACCGCCGACTACACCTAAGCTGTTCAGCGGTGTTCAGGGCGTTGTTTTGATCGTTGTACTTATCGCGGGAGTCGTTGGCTGGGTACTCTATTTCAATTCATGGACGAAGGCAGCACCGGAAGCAGAAGATGAAACCCCAGAGCAGGCAGAAGAAATTACCTATATCCCTATGGAGAAGACATACGAGGGTGAGGCAATCGCGCTTTCTGACCCAGCGACAATCGGCACTGTTTCAGTTGAAAAAGCACTATCTACACGAAGAAGTGCGCGTGCGTTTACTGACGCTTCTCTTACGGAAGCACAGCTTTCGCAGATGTTGTGGGCAGCACAAGGTGTAACAGATGACTCTGGCCACCGCACTGCACCTTCGGCAAAAGGGTTATACGCTATTAACCTGTATGTTGTGGTCCGAAATGTAGCTGGAGTTGAAGCAGGACTATATCATTATTTGGCAGAAGAACATTCCATACGACTTGTGAAGGCAGGTGATTCACTCCTTCTAGGAGAAGATGAACAGGATTCGGTAAAAAACGCTCCGGCAGTGCTCGTTTATGGTGCTATTTATTCAAAAGTACAGGCTGATTTTGGAGAAGAGGGTGGAATAAAAGTGACGTTACAAGAGAGCGGCCACATTGGTGAAAACGTTTATTTGCAGGCGGAAACACTTGGCTTGGGTACAGTTGTTGTTGGAGGATTTAGTGCCGATAGCGTGCGTGATGAGCTGAAATTAGCGGAAAATGAAACGGTGATTTATCTACAGCCGTTTGGGCTTGAACTAGAATAAGCCTCTATCTATGACAACATCATGTTCGAGTGGCGGTTTCTGCGCCACAAAATCAAAACCGTTCAGGATTGCGCTATTTACGATGGCAGTATTGCTGGTATCCAGTGTAGTACTCGCATCTGCGCTTCCTGACCCGGCTAGCAGCCAAACCACAGAAGCATCAAAGGAATTTCGTGTTTTTTCCGCAGTAGAGCTTGAAGCATTCGATGGAAAAGACGGGCGACTTGCCTATACAGCATATGAACAGGTTATTTATGACGTTTCAAATAGTCCGCTGTTTGAAGAGGGGAATCACTTTAGTCATGCAGCCGGGAAAGACCTCACGCCATTAATGACGGGCGCACCGCACGGTGGGGAAGTATTTGCGGAGTTTGCGATTGTTGGACGCTTGGGAGAAACGGCCGGTGTTCAGCTGGAAACAACTGAAGATGAGGGCAGGGTAACGCGCGCCGGCGCAGGCGGGAGAATCCTCTTACTTGGTATCAGTGTATTAGGCTGGACCGGATTCCTGATGGCTATTGTCTTTATCTTGGCTTTTGCGACCTGCTATGCGATGCCGTGGTCAAAGCGGTTTGTTGCATGGACTGGAATACTCCCCGGTAAAGACAGATTCGATGGTGCAGCGACGCTGCGCTGGAACTTCTACCATAGTATATTCGCCTGGGCGACGATTATTGTGGGTTGCCTCCATGGTGTCATTGGAATATTTCAAAGTTTTGGATTTTATATTTAGTTTTCATGCCTGAACAACCAAAAAAAGTAGAAAAAAAGTTACAGAAAGACCTTGTTAACCACGTGTTTGTTCGTGCGCGGCTGAATGTAACTTATGTGTTGTTATTTGTCTTTTCCGCAATTATTACAACACTGGGCTTAATGGTGAACAATACGGCCGTTGTCATCGGCGGAATGCTGATTTCACCCCTGTTATGGCCTGTAATCGGGATTTCACTGAGTATCTTTAAAACGAGAAAGAGCCTTGCAGCGCGGTCGGTCATTACTCTGGCCGTTAGCATACTCCTCGGTATTGTAGTTTGCGCACTTGTTGCCTACATCACACCGATCAAGGAAATCACCGAAGAGATTGCGGTGCGCATGCAACCAACGCTGATTGACCTGTTTATTGCGTTGGCCGCAAGTGTCATTGGCGTATTGGCGTTGTATTATCCACGCATCAGTTCTACCGCGGCCGGGGTGGCGATTTCCATTTCGTTATTGCCTCCGTTATGCGTTTCAGGCATTGCAGTCGCATTCTGGGACGGGGCCATGTTCTGGCGGGCGTTCCTGCTGTTGAGCACAAATATTGCGGCAATGATTTTTGCAGGCATTGTGACGCTTTATTTCCTGCATTTTCGCCCGCGCCGAAAGGCAGAAGAAGCAACCGTGCGCGTTGGGTTTTTAATGTCGCTTGTCATTCTTCTTCTTTTTGCGGTTCCTTTGAGCATTTATTTGCGGGATACGCTATCGCAAACGCAGATTCGTACCGACATTGCGACTGTGCTGGAAGAGCAGGTGGCGGCGATTTCTGACCAGGCACAACTGGATGATGTCCAGGTTGATTATGTACCGTCATTTGACCGCGAAGTGACAGTTCAGGCAACTATTTTCCTGCCGGAGGGCATATATCTGACGGAAGCGGAGAAAAACGGGATGATTGAGGCGTTGACCGATCAGGCAGGGCGAACCGTTGATTTGCAGCTGAATGTAGTGAATACGTTATTGTTGCGCCGTCAGGAAGACGAACAATTTAACGAGTTACGCCAGGATATCGAGAGTTATTTACAGGCAGAGGTGCGCCGGATCAATGCAGAAGCGGAGATCGATAGCATAGAGATTGTTTTCCCGGAAAACGGGGAGATGAATGCGGAGACGCAGCTCTTCGTGAAGATGCTCATGAAACAGATAGATGGGATACCGGTAACGTTTCAGCAAAAAGAAGATTTGCAAGCAGCATTATCGCAACATACGGGACAGACAGTGGAATTAGAAATTGAATTTATTCCGGTCCGTCGCTTAACAGAACCGGATGCTTCACTAAAGCTCAAAACACAGGTGCAAAACGTCTTGTTTCAAGATTTTGGCGCCATTTCCGATGGTATATCCCTGTTAGATGTTGAAGTTGAGGAAGGGGAGAGCGATTCGGATGCGATAACCGTTATTTCGCAGATTCTTGTTCCCGAGGCGATAGAAGTGACCGTGGCGCATCAACAAGCCATCGAATCTGATTTGCGGAAAGAGACCGAACGTACTATTAATCTTGTGATTCAGATCGTTCCATTCCAGACACTACAAGATGTAGCAGCAGAACCGGTTGAGGAATTCAATCCTGTATTTGATGATGGAAGCGAAGAGGACGAAAGTTAGCCAATTTCTTAAAAATCTTGACACCCTGTACCCCAACATGCGGGGTGTTGTTGTTATACACAGTACGCACGCAGAACCTTCTTTGAAAAAAGTTTGAAAATATGGTATCATATGCATATATATGTTGCGTTTCGCAAAACGTAACCTCTATTATTGCGCGCCTAAAAAAATAAACAAAGGACCAATGACAGTATTTTTCTTCGAGTACGTTTTCTTCATCGTCTCGATCTTTGCGATCTTGGTGAGTGTCTCCTCCGCCGCGCTCTTCTTACTCACGTATGAGTATGAAAAGCAATTACGCACGATTTGGCGTGCGGCAGGATTCTTCCTCCTGGCGATCGCATTTTTAATTTACATTATCGAGCGGAAGTATTACGACGTAGAATTGGTTGGCGTTATCGCCATCACGGTCGAAATGATCGGCCTCTACAGCATTTACAAAGGCGTACGTGCTGAACCGATTCTTTCCCAGCTCGCGGGCAAACAAGCCAAGATAAAACAAAAGGATGAGAAGCCGGAAAAAGGCACGTCCACACTGTTCAAGATTCTGGCCGTTATCATCCTTGTGGCGCTGATACCGATTAATTACTTTTTTACTTCATACGTTGCGTCCCTGTTTTATATCGTTTCGATCGTTGTTGTCCTATTAACGATCCGCATTCAGGTGCAACGATATCAGCAAGAGAAAGACGATCCAAAAATGCGGCGCCAGAACCTTTGGCCGCTGTTGGCGTACATCTTCCTGCTCTTTAGATTAATATCTCTTATTTTCTTCCGGTTGCCGGAGCTTAACATTGTATTCTTCCGCCAGCTGACGCAGGAATACAGCATTGCATGGCAGCTTGGCGCGTTTTACACCTTTGTTGCATTCATTTTGCTTGCCATATGGGCATGGAATTTCATCAAGTTGAGGAAGTTCCTGCGTTCGTATGTTGTTTTCCTTACGATCACCATCGTTGTGTCAACACTCGGGTCCTTAGTGTTTTCACTGCTGGTGTTCCGGATTGTGGAAGAAAATAACCTCCAGTTAATGCAGCAGGCAGCAGAAACGGAAGAGTTGATCATGCAAGACCGTTCCAATACCGCAGTATTCTTCTCGCAGCTGATAGCGGATGATGCGAACGTCATAGACAACCTGGTTGGCGGCAATTATCCGGGATTGTTCTCGGCGACTGATAAGTACCTGCAGCAGATCAATGTTGATCGCATCCGGGTGTACAGTAAATTTGGCGAAGTGGTAGCATGCCCGACAGATCAGCGGGAAGAGGGGCAGGTCTTCAATGACGATAACCTGTTGTCGTTTTCTCTTCTGGAAAAACGGCAGATCCAGTCGTTTGATACGGCGCCTGGAGTGTTAACTCCGGTTCTCATTACAAGGGCGATCCAGCCGATTATTCTCAACAATGAGGTTGTCGGCGCGGTGGAAGTATCGTATTTCTTCGACAATGCATTTGTTGACTTTTCCCAGTCTGTTACAGGACTGGACGTGACCATGTATACGGGTTCGAAGAGGTCGGCCACTACCATCTATACGCTTGACGGCGTTTCCCGATGGGTCGGCAGCGAAGAAACCGAACAGAACGTGATTGAAGACGTCCTGACGTTCGGTGGCGATTATCGCGCTTCGGTCGACCGGCTCGGAGTAGAGTACTACAGCGCGTTCAAACCGGTTCGGGACGTTAACGGAGTTATCATCGGAATGGTATCAGTCGGCACACCGACAGTCATTCTGATTCAAGATACAAGACAGCAACTTGTTAATACGTTCCTGATCGTCACACTGGTATCCCTGGCCGCCGCATTCCTCGGTTATGCCGCCCTGTCCAAAGCTTCGAGACGAACTGACAGTAAGCAATAAAATATTTGGACATATGAAAAATTCAAACTTTGCAAGCCCAAAATATTTCACTGCTTACCTCATCACGCTTATTGTTGCGGCATTGTTCTTCGTGTCAATTTGGCTCGCATGGACATTTGCGCAGGGTGAGACAGTGGATAGCTTCATTTCGAGCTTTACAAACGAGGGTACGGCACAGATTAACCTGTCGTTCCAGGATTCACTGTTGTATTCGTATGACGTGACGAAGGTAGACTTCGGAGACGAAGGGATGACATTAACGAATTTTAGCGATCAGACAGACATTGTATTAATGAGCCCGGTCCAGCTATTCACTGCTGAGCGCCGCGCGTTTCCCGCGACAGAGCGGATTATCGGTTTTACGGAGCAGGCGGTTACAGGCGATGGTTCACAGGTGAATTATCAGTTGTCTGTTGATGAGGAGAACTGGATTTACTATGACGGCAGCCAATGGGCGAACGTCGGCACATGCAACACCTGCTATAACACGGCAGAGGAAATCAATTTCAACATAGGCCGGCTGGAAGTGCCCTCCAATGATGCGCGTATTCGCGTGATTTTGAAGAGCGGCGAAAAGTCCAAGCCGGTTTTGCAAATGGTGCAGTTTGAAGTGCAGGGCAGGAAAGGCGTGTTGCTCCCAACATCGCCTGTGTTGTCCGATACGGTTATTGCCGTAGCGACAAAAGCCAAGGTGACTATTGATGTTGACGGCAGTTGTGATGACGTTGCCAACCAGGTTACGTTCACCATTACGAACGACAGCAACCAGGATATGCCGGAGAACAGCGAGTATAGTATTTTCAGAGACGGCATTTTGGAGGATACAGGAACGTTTAAACTCGATGCGCATGAGACGAAGCAGATTATCGTTGTCGGAAACGGCGATAAAGTGCGCTTTGAGACTAAGAAGTATCCGACTGACAGCAGCAAGACAGAGATTGCATATAAAGATGTGAAAGATTGCGGCGAGCCGGAAGTAACTGAGCCGGAATGCGGCAACGCCGTGCTTGAAGATGGCGAGGAATGCGATGACGGCAATCTTGAAGACGGAGACGGATGTTCTGCCGTTTGTGAAGAAGAATTTTCTTGCCCGACCGAAGTGTATGACGCACTCGAAGCTGCAGGTAAAGATAAAGGGAAGGTCGGCAACTGGTGTTTCACGTTTGAAGACGGGTGGAGTGACTGCGGGTTTTCACAGAGTAATGATGCTGATATCCACGACATGGTCGTTCACATCTCGTGTTCTGCCGAATATACAGACGGGTACCCGGATAAGGGTGAGCCTGTCGAAGCGGATGGCGATCCTGCGGTTACCGAATATTCCATTACGCAATATGATGTCGACAAAGACGGTGTTTGTACGATAAAGAAGACCTGTGAAAGCGAAGATGGTGAAGAGCCGTATTGCGGCGACGGGTCTCTTGATCCGGGCGAGGAATGCGACGACGGCAACACCGCTAACGGCGACGGCTGTTCGGCGCAATGTGATTTTGAGGATGTACCGGAATGTGGGAATGCTATTGTTGAAGAAGGCGAGGAATGCGACGACGGCAATGACGACAATAATGATTTCTGTTCAAATCAGTGTGATAACCGTACGCCGATTTGCCATGCGACATCTTCAGAAGCAAATCCATATAACATCTTATGGGTTCCGGATGACGCTATAGACGGTGAAGGCCATGATGATCACCAGCACCATGAGGATGACATTATCCCAATCTGGGATGTTGACCAGGACGGTGAAATTGACGAAGAGGACTGTATCAAAAGCACGTATGAATGCGGCGACGGAAAGATTGATCCGGGGGAACAGTGCGACGACGGCAATACTGACGACGGTGATGGCTGTTCCGCTTTATGTACAACTGAGCAGCAACCTGCATGCGGCGACGGAAAGATTGATCCGGGGGAACAGTGCGACGACGGCAATACTGACGACGGTGATGGCTGTTCTGCGCAATGTACAGTCGAAGAAGAACCTGCATGCGGCGACGGCAACCTTGATCCTGGCGAAGAATGCGACGATGGCAACACCGATGACGGCGATGGTTGTTCGCATAAATGTGACCTGGAAAAACCGGAATGCGGCAACGGCATCGTTGAGGAAGGCGAAGAATGCGACGATGGAAATAATGAAAATAACGATTTCTGTACCAATAAGTGTGAACACGGCAATCCGATTTGCCACGCGACATCATCGGAAACGCATCCGTTTAACTTGCTCTGGGTTCCGGATGATGCCATAGACGGCGAAGGACAGAGTGACCACCGGCATCATGAAGATGACATCATCCCGATTTGGGATGTAAATGGAGACGGGTTTATTACCGAGGAAGATTGTGATGCAACCCTGCCAGAATGCGGCAATGGCATTCTCGAGGATGGTGAGGAATGCGATGACGGCAATACGAATGACGGCGACGGTTGTTCCGCGCTCTGCTTATTGCCTGAATGCGGCAACGGCATTGTTGAAGAAGGCGAGGATTGTGATGACGGCAACACCGATAACGGTGACGGGTGTTCGAATGAATGTACCTATGAAGAAAATCCGGAATGCGGGGACGGTATTGTAGATCCGGGCGAACAGTGAGATGACGGCAACCTGGATGATTACGACGGTTGTTCGTCAGAATGTGTTACTGAACAGCCTGTAACTATAATCGCGCATAAAATTGTCTGCGATAACGAGAGTGACTTGCCAAACTGGAGCGACGGTGCAGTAAGCATTACTTCAACGACAGCATCCAATTATGTCTCAAGTAATCCAAATTGCAGCTTTGCATCCGGCTGGACATTTCAGTGGGGATATGGCGACGTGACAAATCCTGGCGACAATACCGGCGCGGCTGATGCGGCGACCGGCTGGACATCGTTTGGACCGACGAATGGTTCGGGCCAGGCGACGGTAGACATCCAGCTGGAAGAGAGCGGGACGATTAAAGTCCGTGAAGCATGGCAAAGCGCGTATGTTCCGTTCAGCCAGACATTCCAGGATGATGAGAGCGCCGAGATGTGGTGCCATGCAGATGTATCGAATTATGATAACTACGACTTCATCTGGAATCCGGATATGGGCGGTACCTACTATTGCGTGGCGTTCAATGCTCTGGAAGAGCAGGCAGAATGCGGCAACGGTATTGTCGAGGAGGGCGAAGAATGCGACGACGGCAATAACGACAACAACGATTTCTGTTCAAATAACTGCGAACATCGGACGCCGATCTGCCACGCCACAGCTTCAGAAACGCATCCGTATAATGTCTTATGGGTGCCGGATGACGCCATTGACGGCGAGGGACAAAGTGACCATAGGCACCATGAGGACGACATCATCCCGATTACGGACCTGAATAATGACGGCGATATTGATGAGGATGATTGTGACAAATATGATGATGTCTGCGGCGATGGTGACCTCGATCCGGGAGAAGAATGCGATGACGGAAACGATGACGACGACGATGGTTGTTCCAACGAATGTACGATCCCAAATTCTTGTGATGATACGTGTACTACTGAATTTGGTTGTGCGAATGACCTAGTTTGTGCTGGTGGTTCCTGCCGAAACAATCAATGTACAACTGAAGGCGATTGTATCTGCCCCGCTTGCGGCGATGGAACGGTTGATCCGGGCGAGGAATGCGATGACGGCAACAACACTGACGGCGACGGATGTTCTGCACAGTGTACGATTCCAAATTCCTGTGATTCCACTTGTACCGCTGAGTTTGGCTGTGCGAACGGCCTTGTCTGCTCTGACGGATCATGCCGAAATTCTCAATGTACCACCGAAGGCGACTGTATCTGCCCCGCTTGCGGCGACGGAACGGTCGATCCGGGCGAGGAATGCGACGACGGCAACAACACTGACGGCGATGGATGTTCCTCAAGCTGTACCATCCCGAATTCCTGTAATTCCACCTGTACAGATGACTTTGGGTGTGGAAATGGATTAACCTGTTCTAACGGAGCTTGCCGAAAC
>JBDRKW010000005.1:0-94281 GCA_043813585.1 Candidatus Kerfeldbacteria bacterium | reverse complement strand
AAAGGTCGCCACGTTGTCTGCAGTGGCTTTTGCTGGATGGATCTTATTCTTGATTGCGTAGTTTTCCGTTGGCAGCCCAAAAGCGTCCCATCCGATCGGGTAGAGCACGTTATACCCCTGCATCCGTTTCTTGCGCGATACGATATCCAGTGCTGTATAAGAGCGCACGTGGCCGACATGCAGGCCGGCTCCGGACGGGTACGGGAACTCGATCAGGGTGTACCACTTCTCCTTGCCGGGGTCTTCCGTAGCGTGAAAATACCCTTCTTTTTCCCAGTGTTCCTGCCACTTCTTCTCACTCTCTTTTGGATTGTATGTTGTCATATTGCGTCATTGTACCAGCTGGGTTGTTTTTAGCAAAACTTAGCCATTTCCACCTGGATATTATGCTAATATTGGCATAAAAGAAGCCTCCGGGCCCATTAAAAGCATTGACACGGAGCTAAAAATATGATACCCTTCGTGCCATTGTACACTATAACTTTATAAGCAGCGCGATCTTTCGCCAGACATGTTCACGGGCTCTTACCAGCCCCCAGTGCCTGTGCCGGATTGTGTTGTCACAAGGAATTATCCCTATACAACTTAAGATCAAAAAACACCTTCTTTCAATCAGCATACGCTGTTTAGACGTGGTTCATCGGGCGCTTCTGGTGCTGCAGAGCATTTTTTCTGCCACACTCCTCAAGCCGCTCCTTTTTGTTTGGGCCGTGCTTATCCAGCCGCTGACTATTGTGATCTATAAGCTCTATATCGTCGTTACCACCCGGTTGCGCACCTTTTTCCATTCGCAGCATAAGGTGCTTGCGATTATCACGCACCGGTTTGCCGTGCATGTCTTTGTTGCGGTGCTTGCACTTGCGGTTATTTTTGTGAACGTCGGCCGGGCGCAGGAAGTGCGCGCCGAGGAGTTTGCCGAGGGTTCGTTAGTATCCAAGATTTTCCAGCCGAATGAAGAAATTGTTATCACGGCGGAAACAATCACGCCGGTACAAACCAGTTATATTGATTCCGCTTCTGCGCTGCGCACCACTCCGCGCCTTGGTGAAGATATTTCCATTGACCCGGGCTCCGTGGTTGTTGCCGACGGCGGCGCATTCAAATCGCAGGGCATGCTGGGCAATACAGAAGATACCCGCTCGCAGATCGAACAGTATAAGGTTAAGGAAGGCGATACGGCCAGTACGATTGCTGCCAAGTTCGGCGTTTCAACCGCTACTGTCCTGTGGTCAAACAACCTGACGGACGCGAGTTTAATCAAGCCGGGCGATACGCTGTGGATCCTGCCGACTTCAGGCGTTTCCCATACGGTTAAATCCGGCGAAACGCTTCTGGGCATTGCCAATAAATACGGTGCTGATACTGAAGATATCCTTGAATACAACGACATGATCAGCGCCGAAGACCTTATTGCTGGCGTTGAGATTGTGATCCCTGGCGGAACACAGCCGGCGCCTCCGGCTCCGGTACCGGCATCCACCGGTTCTACGCAGCTTGCGTCGTTTACGCAGGTGTTTACCGGCGGTACTCCGGCACCGAACGCGGCGCCGAACTACGGCACCTCCCTGCAGTGGCCGACAACCACCCACCGCATCTCGCAGTACTATGGCTATCGCCATACCGGTATTGACGTTGACGGTGAGTTCGGCGACCCGATCTATGCTGCCGACAGCGGAACGGTTACCAGCGCCGGATGGTACGGCGGTTACGGCCTGCAGGTCGTGATCAACCACGGCAACGGCATTACCACGCGCTATGCTCACTTCCAGAAGATATTTGTCGCGACAGGCCAGACGGTAAGCCGCGGCCAGACCATTGGCGAAGAAGGTTCGACCGGGTGGTCAACCGGCTCCCACCTCCACTACGAGGTGATGGTCAACGGCGCATTTACCAACCCGTTCAGCCACTACTAAGCACAGCCCGCCGCTCTATGCGGCGGAAACATAAAACCCCGCTTGATGCGGGGTTTTTGATATTCTGCAATGTGGTTTTACGCGCCGCCCATCGTGCTCTTGATCTTTTCTACGATCTCACCGGTGGTAAAGTTCGCCTTCACGAGGTAGTCGACTGCGCCGAGCTTGAGGCCCTGCTGCACTTTGCTCTCCTGGCCGAAGTTTGAGAGGATCAGCACAGGGATGTTCTTTACCGCTTCGTCCGCGTTTTGCTTGAGGCCTTCCAGCACTTCAAAGCCGCTGATGCCCGGAAGCATGATGTCCAATAGGATAATATCAGGCTTTTCCGATGTGGCCTTTTCCAGGCCTGTTTCGCCGTCTGTTGCGAGTACGATGTTGTAGCCCTCCTTGGAAAGCTTTGTTGAGATCAGTTCTGACAGGAACTTGTCGTCTTCGATGATCAGAACTTTCGTTTCTTCAGCCATGGTTATGATACTTAAAGTAAATTTAAAGCATTCTCATTATAGAAGATCATATGCTAGAATGCAAGGCATATGACAGCCGGTTTATTATATACGGTAGCGACCCCGATTGGCAACCTTGGCGACATGACCGTCAGGGCTGTTTCTGTGCTAACGTCGGCAGATTTGATCGCATGCGAAGATACGCGCGAAACCCGAAAATTATTGGACCATTACGGCGTTGAGGCGGGCGATCGACTGTTGAGCTACCACGCGCAGTCGCGCGACAGCCGTGAAGATGAATTGGTTGCCGCGCTGCAGGAGGGAAAAAATGTAGCATTGGTCTCCGACCGGGGCACGCCGGGCATTTCTGATCCGGGTTCGCGTTTAATTGTGCGCGCGGTGGAGCTCGGCATTACTGTGGTGCCGATTCCGGGGCCGAGTGCGCTGGTGGCAGCCCTGCAGGCAGCCGGCGTGAGCACGAGTTCGTTTTTATACCTTGGGTTCATGCCGCATAAGAAAGGTCGGCAGACGCTGTTACAGGAAGTTGCGTCAGAAAAACGCACGATTGTCTTTTATGAGTCCCCTCACCGGATCCTGAAAACACTGGAGGCGCTGAAAGACTGCGGCCGGCGGATTGTGCTGGCACGCGAGCTGACAAAGATGCACGAAGAGTTTATCCGCGGCACAGCTGCGCAGGTTCTTGCCGAGCTCCAGAGCCGCGATAAAATATTGGGAGAGTTTGTCGTGATCGTCCACGATTAGTTTGTACTGCACATTGTGAAGCTCAGCGCTTCTGCAATGTGTTTTTTGTTTATGCTGCTTTCTCCGTCCAGGTCTGCGATGGTGCGGCTGACTTTGATCGTTTTAATGTATCCGCGCATGGAAAGCCGGTTCTGCCGCAGCGCGTCATTCAGGAGCTGCTGCGATTCCGCATCCAGCTTCTGGGCCTTTGCTTCCCTGCTTGTAAGGTCGGCGTTCGGCTTGCGCTGCCGCTGGAGCTGCCGCGAGCGCGCCTCTGCGATCTTCTTGATGAGTTCGTTTGTCCGTTCTGACGCGCCGGCATCCAGCGCAGCTGATGAGATAATATCCTCCGGCCGCACGAATGGGACGTTGACTTTGAGGTCAATGCGGTCCAGCAGCGGACCGGATATTTTTTTGGCATAGCGCCGGATATCCAGGTCGGAACAGCTGCACGGTTTTTTCATTTCCGGAGGAAGGCCGGCGAATCCGCACGGGCATGGGTTCTGCGCGGCGATCAGCAGACACCGTGCAGGAAAAGTCGCTTTGCCTGCAGCGCGAAGGATCGTAATGGTTCCGTTTTCGAGCGGCTGGCGCAGCGCTTCCAGCACGTCGCGCCGGAATTCGGGCAGCTCATCCAGGAACAGCACGCCCGTATGCGCGAGCGAGATCTCGCCCGGGTGGCATGCCGCTCCGCCGCCCACCATGGCTGCCGTGGACGTTGAATGATGCGGAGCGCGGTACGGCCTCGCGTTCACCACAGACGGCATGGACTGCGGCGATACGGAATGGACGGTCGTCGCCTCAATGATCTCGTCGCGCGTCATGGGCGGCAGCAGGGACTGCAACGCGCGCGCGAGCATGCTCTTGCCCACGCCCGGAGGGCCCGCCAGCAGGATGTTGTGCCGCCCGGCAGCGGCAATGGCACAGGCGCGCTTGGCTGCGTGCTGGCCGATGATTTCATGGAGTCTGCCGCCTTCTTCAGCTTCGCCCTTTCCGCGCCTGGCGACTGGCGCTGTGCTGCCGCATCCAAGCGTATAGGCAGTTGGCAGCGCCGCATGATCATTCAGGTGATGCACCACGTCTGACAATGTTTCTGCCGCGAGTATGTCCGCGTGGCCGGTGAGCGCCGCTTCTTCTGCATTATCCGATGGGATGATGAGCGGTACGCCGTCCCGGTGCGCTGCCGCGGCAATCGCCAGCATGCCGCGTATCGGCCGGGTATTCCCGTTGAGCGCGCATTCCCCTATGATTGCTTCGCCAATATCCGAACGTATCGCTGCGGAGGCTGCCAGAATCCCTACCGCGATTGGCATGTCGAATAAGGAACCGACTTTTTTTATGTGCGCCGGCGCCAAATTCACTGTGACGCGCTGCATCGGGAACTCAAACCCGGAGTTCTTTATGGCCGAACGCACCCGGTCGCGCGCTTCGGACACGGCTGCATCCGGCAGCCCGACAATGATGAACTGGGGCAGGCCCTGCGCCACGTCCACTTCAATTTCCACGGACGTGCAGTTCAGCCCATGGACGGCATACGAGCGAATCGTCGAGGTCTTTGATTGTTTCATAATGAAAAAACTCCCTACAAGGAGTGGGAGCTGTCCATCTGCAACGTATCACGAAACGCTGCACAGCGCAACTGTGCGCCGGTTATTTTTTGCCGCTGCGCTCGAATTCCTTCATTAATGCTTCTATCGCCTTCTGGTCGTCTTCCGGATGCGCCTTGTTCTTCTTGGTGTAGCCGCACACGTCGCACTTATGGGTAAACACCAGCTTGCCGTGGCTCAGCTCGATGTCGTCGACGCTCATCAGCCCGCCGCATGTCGCTTCGCGGTCGCCGGGGTTTATGTCCACATGTTTTGAGGTGAGGCAGACCGGGCAGTGGTTCCGGTACCCGTCGCCGTACACGGCCGCGCCGCATTTTTCGCACACAAAATCCTCCTTGTTGCGCTGGAACTGTTTTGTTTTCGGCTGGAAGACTTGCATAGGTACAGGCTAGCTCATTCAGGCGCGGTGTCAAGTTTCTTTTTTTCTGACTGCATGACCAGAAGCAGCAGCACTGCGGCAATGACGATGTACGCATCAGCCAGGTTGAAGACCGTCAGCCCCGGAACAGAGATAAAGTCCATGACTGCGCCGTACCGGATGCGGTCAATCAGGTTCGAGAACGCGCCGAGCAGTATGACCGCCAGCAACATAACATGCGCGTGATGCCCGTTGTGCAGCTCCCGCGCGGCAACCGCAACCATAAATACGATCACCGCAACAATGATGGCGATCGTCAGCATCAACGGCAATGTTACGTTCATTACGAAGCTTTCATTAAACACGAAGTCAAACTCGAGCACGCGGGGAATCGGGGTGATCACCCCTTCCAGCACATCCTTCGCCCAGTACTTCGTGAGTCGGTCTGCGATAAACAGCAAAATCAAAACGCCCGTCATGATTGCATACGAGCGCCTGATATTGTTCACTTCAAGATTCATGCGTTGGTCCGCTTCCGCTAGACGTGAGACTTGGCACACGTGATGCACTGCGCTGCCGCAGGGTCCGCTTCCAGCCGTTCTGCCGAAACCTCGCCTCCGCACTTGCCACATACTCCATACGACCCGTCTTCGGTCCGCTTCAGTGCGGCGTCCACCGCCTCGTCGCGCGACTCGAGCCGTCCGGTCACGTTTACGTTCACTTCATAGTCAACGACTTCCGCTGGCGACTGGTCGTCGGCGTTCAGCGCATCGTCGCCGTAATTCGGGAACTTGGCTGCGCGGTCGCCGGGAACATGGTCGCCTTTGTCCTCCGTCGACACGAAATCCAATCCCTCATTCAACATCTCCTTCTCCTCCAGAAGCTTCTTCTTTTGTCCGTCTATAAATGCCTGGTCCATATGTGAAAATTAATTTGTAGCGCGAATTTAGTTTACACGCATTTGCCTTTTTTTTCCAGTCCTAGACTGCCGGCCGTTCCGGCAGCGGCCGGCTTGCCGCCATTGACGGCTTCCTGCCGAGCATGATCTGGCCGTCCCTGGTTATTTCGGCTTCATCCGCCTCCAAAATCGCCAGCTGGGCGGCGAACCTGACATAGTTATCCCAACTTTTTATTTGACGCAGGTAGGCCAGTTGGTCTGCCATCCCATCCCAATCAGTTTCGCGGACAGGTGTGCGCTTCTTTTCTGGAAACAGGAGCGCCCGTTCGGCGGCCTCTGTGGCAAAATCGTCCCATTTGCGATCATGGCGGAACGCTTCGATCCGTTCCGTCGCACTGCTCCTGGCCGCTTCATCCCTGAACTCCTGCATCTTGTCCGGATACAGGGTAGACGCCATGACTGCGCGGGGGACATACTCGTCCCATGTCTTCCGCTTCCGCTGCTTGTCTAACCATTTTCGAATGTCATCCCGCGCTTCATCAAGTCCGAGATCCTTCTTTTTTTCCGGATAGATGATTGCCAGCTTCATGGCAAGCGGCAGGTAATGATCCCATAGCCCGCTTTCGCGATAATCAGCTGTTTCACGCTCCAATGCCGGCCATATGGCGTCGGAAGCAACTTCCTGCCTTCGTTCCGGAAAAAGGATGCAAAGGTTATATGCCATATCGGCATAGTTTGCCGTGGCATCCCATTGCACGTAGTGTCCGAGCTCGTTAATAATTTCCTTGTATTCCTCCTGCGATAGTATCGTGTCAGGGTCAAACCGCAGCTCCTTATGTTGCGGGGTGTCCGGAATGCCAATCACGTCGGTAGCTTTTATCCTTGGTTCCCGTTGTCGTCTAAGTTTCATACGTATACTTTATATGAATTATACGCGGCGTCAAAATATCCATGTATTGAAAAGGGCGCAGATGCGCCCCAAAGTATATATAAATATAATTTATGGAGTCTTCTGCGCCCAAACGGTCTATGTTCGTCTGTCGACCTCCGAAGAGGTCAATAGAAACATGCACAGGCCGCTAAGTCCGCCAGGTTACTAGTCAGTCTCTGGTCGGAAGATGTGCTTCCCGCAAATATGGCTGCGAACATAGGTTACCGCATTTAAGCAGTAATCAGAGAATACCTATGCAGGCTCGCCGAATACGATTTTATTTTTGTTTTACACCGGGATCAAATCCCGGTGGACTAGGCGTATTGCCGGAAGCGTTTGGAGCACCAAATAAATGATGCGCCATACGCTTCCGACGATGTAGTCGGTTTTTTGTGTATTCGTTGCGATTCGCCTTGGGAATGCAATACGCTGTTAAAGTACGTGATGCATATATCATAGCACGAATTGAACAAGGGGTCAACGAAGACCCCTTGCAACCCCCGTAAAATGGGGCATTTATTATTGTTGACATGCGGATAACCGCGTGTCCTAGTTATCCACACCCGCGCTTATTCGCCGGCGTTGTTGGATTTTACGATACCAATCAGCTCGCGCGCCGCTTCTTCCAGTTTACCTTCGTCATTAAGGATTTGGTAATCCCAGGATTCGAGATTTTGGAGTTCGGTCTTGGCGGTCTGGAGCCGTTTGGCGATCACTTCCGGTGAATCAGATGCGCGGTTGATGAGCCGCTTCTCGAGGAACTCGAATGACGGCGGCTTGATGAAGATGGTTATGGCGTCCGGCACCATCTCCTTGAATGTGCGCGCGCCCTGCGGGTCCACCTTAATGATCACGATAGGATTCTTCCTGCGCTGTTCTTCGACTTCTTCGCGCGTGCTGCCGTAATGGTAGCCGTAGACTTCGGCCCACTCGAGCATCTCGCCGTTTTCTATTTTTTCCTCGAACTCGTCCTGCGAAATAAAGTGGTACGGGTTTCCCTCCGACTCGCCCGGGCGCATTGGCCGCGTGCTCGTGGTGGTGATTGACCCGAACTCGAGGCCGAGCTCGCGAACCTTGTCGATGACGGAATCTTTTCCCGCCCCGGACGGTCCGGTGACAACGAACAGCTTTCCTTCCATGGTGTGATCGTTAATGGTGAGGTGTTTAATCCTCTTTGCGTCGTCCGAACAATCCGCGGCGCTTTGGCTCCGGCTTCTCTTCAGCTGCAGGAGCCGGTGGTGGCGTTGGCCGGTCTTCACGCGGTCCGCGCGGTCCGCGCGAATCCTGGCGCGGGCCCGATGGCCGTCCGCCTCCGCGTCGGTCATCCCGACGGTAGTCATTGCGTCCGCCACGCGGGCGTCCGCCTCCGCCGCCCCGCCGGTCGTCGCGTCCATAGCCCCGGCCGCCGGCTAATTCTGTCATTTCCGGCGCTGCATCGCAGACCGGATCAGGCAATCCTGCCTGTATAAGATCTTTGCGCGATAATCCGATGCGTCCCTTTTCCTTATCGACTTCCACGACCTTCACCTTCACCATTTCGCCTGCCTTCAACACGTCGGAAACATTGTTAATACGCTTGTTGCAGATGTTGCTGACATGGATCATGCCGTCTTTGCCGCCGCCCAGATCAACAATGGCGCCGATCTCTTTCCCGCTCATGCGGTCCTTCATAATCTGCAGTATCTCGCCTTCGTATTCTTCGCCGACTTCCACTTCACGAACAATATCTTTGACCATCTGCATTGCCTTCTCCATGCCTTCGCCGTCGACGGAAGTAATGAAGACCTGGCCGTCGTCTTCGATATCGATCTGGACTTCGGTCTCTTCGATAATCTTGTTGATGATCTTGCCGCCCGGGCCGATCACGTCGCCGATCTTCTCCGGATCGATCATGATGGTTTCGATGCGCGGCGCATACGGCGACATCTCCTTGCGCGGTTCTGCAATTGCTTTCGTCATGACTTCGAGGATCTGCAGGCGCGCTTTCTTTGCCTGCTCCAGCGTATCGCGGCAAATGTCCAATGTGATGCCGCCGAGTTTAATGTCCAGCTGGATGGCGGTCACGCCTTCCGCGGTGCCGGCCACCTTAAAGTCCATATCGCCGGAGTGGTCTTCCACGCCCTGGATGTCTGTGAGGATCTTGTAGGTCTTCTGGTCTTCGGTCATCACCAAGCCCATCGCGATTCCGGCCACCGGCCGCGTGATCGGGACGCCTGCCGCCATGAGCGAAAGGGTCGAGCAGCACGCCGACGCCTGTGATGACGAACCGTTAGACATCAGCACTTCGGACACGACGCGGATGGTATAGGGGAAATCTTCTTTTGGCGGAAGCACCGGTTCCAGCGCTTTCTCCGCCAGCATGCCGTGGCCGATGTCGCGGCGCGACGGGCCGCGGAGCGGACGCGTTTCCCCGACCGAGAACGGCGGGAAATTATAATGGTGCATGTACCGTTTTTTATACTCCGGCTCCAGGCCGTCAATAATCTGCGCATCGCCCGGCGAACCGAGCGTCACGGTCGACAATACCTGCGTTTCACCGCGCTGAAACAGCGCTGATCCGTGCGTGCGCGGCAGCATGTCTACTTCTGCATATAATTCACGCACCTCATCCAATGCCCGGCCGTCTACACGGACCTCTTTTTCGAGCATCAATGAACGGAACGCTTCTTCATAGTGTTCATCATAGACTTTTCCGGCGATCGCCTTTTCTTCATCCGATGCAAACATCCCCAGCAGCGCCGTCTTCACCTCCGCTTCTTTCGCGCCGCGATCCAGCTTGGACCGGATGCCGAAGAGAGATTCGATATTTTCGTCCATGTATGCCTTTGACTTTGCTTCGACCTCGTCGTGCATCTTCTGTTCTTCTTCCGTGAGAACATCAACGGTTGGTTCAATTTTTTCCTTGCCAACCTTTTCTTTCATCTGGTTGATCAGGTCAACGACCGGCTTGCCTTGTTTCAGGGCGAACTCAAAACCGCCGAAGGTGATCTCTTCCGAAGTTTCGGTACCGTCTGCTTCAATCATGACGATATGGTCTTCCTTTACCGCCATCATCAAATTCAGTTCGGCAGCTGCGCGCTGTTCTGACGTCGGGTTCAGCACGTACTCGCCGTCAACATACCCGACAGTCAGCCCGACAATCGGTCCGTCCCATGGGATATCGGAAATGGTCAGCGCCGCCGATGCCGCGATGAGCGCGACATAGTCCGGATCGTTTTCATGGTCGACAGACATGACATTCAGAATGACCTGGATGTCGTTGCGGATCCGGTAGTCAAACAGCGGGCGCAGCGACCGGTCAGTGATGCGCGCATTGAGCACGGCTTTGTCTGACGGCCGGCCTTCGCGTTTGATAAAGCGCGATCCTTTGATCTTTCCCGCTGCGTACAAATTTTCTTCAAAGTCGACCATGAGCGGGAAATAGTCGATGCCCTCGCGGACATCGCCTGACATGGCGACGGTTGCCAGCACGACGGTGTCGCCATACTGAACGCGCGCAGAGCCGTTAGCCAGCCCCGCGAGTTTTCCTGTTTCGATTGAGAGGGTCTTTCCGCCCCATTCAACCGAGAACTGTTCTGCATTGTGCATAGATTTCTTCGGGTTATGCTCACCCGTACACCGCAGAACTTCCGCGTGTTGCCGGAGAAGTCCTAGTCGTGTACGGACGAACGGTTATTAATAGGTGGGGAACACTCCCCGCGCCCGGATGCGATGCTTCACATCCGAATGCCGGGATCCTATTCGTTAAACGTGATGTTGTTTGTGACGTCGTCGAGAAATGATTCTGTACCGCGGAAGAAATACACTTCATCGCCGCGTTTCATGAGAATATAGGTGACGGTTGATCCGTCTTTTGGCGATGTGCCCATGATTCGCGCAGCCGGATTGCCGTCTATAGTGATTTCCTCTTCTTCATACGCACCATAGCTGCCTCGGATAACTGACTCCGAATCAGATGGCATGGTGCTGACTGCATTATCATCACCGTATTCATATACGGCTGAGTCTCCATCTGCAGAAGACGCAGTAGGTTCATTCCCTGGGAACGAGAATTCCGGCTCCGGTACGTCTTTCGCTCCGCCTTCTATGTCTGCGTCGCCGTTCTCATCATTTACCGGCGCGCTGTCTGCCGTTGTTTCATCAGTTTGCTGGACTGTTTCTGTATCCTCGGTTGTATCACCGGCCAGATCGTCATTGCCAAGCCATTGGTAGGTTCCCAATGCCACTAATGCGACAACGGCAATAATAATGAGCGCTGTCATCAACCCGCCCTGTTTCTTAGACTGAGGTGTTGCCTGTGGCATTGATAAACAGAAAGCCCGCTACAATAGCAGGCCTGTTCGTTATATTTGGTCCTTGAGTTTCAGCGATTTGATGAGCTTCGCGTAGCCCTTTTCGTCTTCGCGCTTGAAGTACCGCATGAGGCGGCGCCGCTGTCCGACTTTCTTCAAGAGGCCACGCCGGGACGAAAAGTCCTTTTTGTGCATCTTGAGATGGCCGGTAAGGTCGTTGATCTCTGCAGAAAGCAGTGCGACCTGGACCTGGGGCGACCCGGTGTCGTTCTTGTGGGTCGCAAACTTCGCGATAATCGTGTTCTTCTGTTTCTTTGAAAGCATAATTCTTGTGCCGCGGTAACCGAGCAAGTGTTCCTTCCAGGACCCCAAGCCAAGATACCGTCTTACATAATTAGGTGGAGCGATTCTACCACTTGGGCAGATGCGTGTCAACTATTAGGTTGTAATGCGCGGGGTTCGCCCGGAACGCGTCCTTGGGCGCTGTCTTGCTGCCGGTTTTGCGATCCGTCTAGCAGTTGGCCGCGCTGCCGGGGATGCCTTCACGGTTGTGCCGGGTTTTTGCGTGGCTGGGGCAGGTTTTTGCGTTTGCGTTTGTGCTGGGCGTGATGTCGATTTTGACCGTCCGCGCTTCTCTATGAGAAACCGTTTCGTGTCTGTCGACATATCAAAGAATGAATCAACCACTTCACGCAGTTGTGAAGAGGAAGACGAGCCGAATGCGATTGCCTCCGCACGGCAGCCCATGCTTTTAACGTACGTGACAAGATCGGCAAAGTCACCGTCGCCGGATACAATGACGACAACGTCCAGTTTCGGGGCCAGACGAACGACATCCATGGACAAGCCGACGTCCCAGTCGCCTTTTTGGTGGCCGCCGTAGAACGTCAGCAGCTCTTTGCTGCGGAGTTCATAACCGCGTTCCTCAAGAGCGTCGAAGAATGTTTTTTCATCTTCTTTTTCGGCTTTAATGACATAAGCCATTGCACGCACAAGCTTGCGGTTCCCTACCGCTTCTTTCAGGATTTCCCCGAAGTCGACCCGCTGGTCGTACAATGCGCGCGCCGAATAATACATGTTCTGCACGTCGACAAATACGCCAACGCGCTGCGCTTCATTTTTCATAAATTTTCGTTACTCAAATAATAAAAAATCGAGTGTAAAGTCAGTCTACGTGAAGAAACGCATTTTGTCAATGGCGTTATGATGATTAATGACTAACATCAGCAAAAAACTGTGGACAGGCGCTGCTCCTTTTTCATTGCACTGCGACGCGAAGTGTCGTAAAATATGACCATGGCAAACGCGATTGAAAAACTCAAGCAGGAGTTCCTGGAGTATTTGGAAGTCGAGAAAAACCGTTCTACGAAAACGGTGCGCAACTATGATTTTTATTTAACGCGCTTTTTGGAGCAGGAAGGGATAACCAAGCCGTCTGACATCACCCTCCCCCGCGTGAAAAAGTTCCGCGTGTGGCTGAACCGTTTGAGCAGCGCGAAAAATCCCGACGGGCTGTCTAAGAATACGCAAAACTACCATATGATTGCGCTGCGCAGCTTCTTGAAGTATATGGCGAAGATGGATGTGGCGTCGCTGCCCGCGGAAAAGATTGAGCTGGCGAAGGAGGGCGACCGGCAGGTGGAGTTCCTGGAAGAAGATGAGCTGGAGCGTTTATTGGATGCTCCGTTGCGCGACAAGAATGGCGAAGCGGTGAGCGACTTGTCTCTGATCCAAGTGCGCGACAAAGCGATGCTGGAACTGCTGTTCTCCACCGGCATGCGCGTATCCGAAGCGGCAAACCTGAAGGTTGATGAAGTAAATTTGAAGAAGGATGAATTCACGATCCGCGGAAAGGGTTCGAAACTGCGTGTTGTCTTCCTGGCTGACACAGCAAAAGAATGGTTGAAGAAATATCTGGATAAGCGGGGAGATGTGACGACCTATATGTTCGTGAGCCATGACCGGGCCAAAGGAAAAGCCGGCAGAACCGGTGAAGACAAGCCGCTCACTCCGCGTTCGATCGAACGAATGATAGAAAAGTATTCAAAACGCGCAGGAATTACCAAACATGTTTCGCCGCACACGCTGAGGCACACCTACGCGACTGACCTGTTGCAGGCGGGTGCTGACATCCGTTCTGTGCAGGCGATGCTCGGGCACTCATCTATCACGACAACGCAAATCTATACGCACGTCACGGACAAGCGACTCAAAGAAACGCATAAAAAGTTCCACGACAAAAAACGGAACGCGTAACACGCGTCCTGGGGGTCTTATTATACTGCCGGGCGTTCAGGGAGGGGTTGGGACGCTGCGAGCGGCGGCTTCTTCGGCGTGATTTTGAGCTGGCCGTCCGGGGTGATTTCAACATTGTCAGCGGACAGGATATACAGCTCCATGGCTCCGTTTACATAAGCCTGCCGAAGTTGTTTCGACCGACAGGACTCGAGATGTTGTTTTAAGCTTTTCCATGCGGCAGGGTCAAGGCCGAGCTCCTGCCTCTGATCAGGGAAAAGGATACGCAGACACATCGCCACCTGGGAGAAATGATCCCACCTGTCCTCTTTACGGAAGGTTTCGAGGTTCTCCTTCAAAAATGACAACGCGGAAGGGTCAGGGCGGAGCTCCTGCTTTCGTTCCGGGAAAAGGACGGTCATATTCAGGACAAGTTCAAGATATGTTCCCCCGATATTGCCGGGTTTCAGCTTCTCTCGCAAGGATTGAAGCTCCTGCTCCATTCCCTCCCGTGCTGCGTCGTCAAGCCCGAGCTCCTCTCTCCGTTCAGGGAAGAGGGCGACCACGTTGCTCGCGATGTCAGCCACAAAATACCAATGCTCATCATGCCGGTAGTTTTGAAGCGCTTCATTCATCCCGTACCATGCTTCGTCATCAAGCCTGAGCTCCTCTCTCCGTTCAGGGAAGAGGTCGGATAAAGACTTCGCCCGACGGCTAAAATGATACCATTCATTCGGATCGCGGTATGATTCTAGATCTTTCCTCATTTCTTCCCATTCCTGTTCTGAAATGTCTGTTTCCGGACTGAAATGAATTTCATCCTGCGGCTGTTCCGGGATGCCGATCACTTCGGTTGCCTTGGGGAGGCGTTTTTGTTCTTGGCGGAGTTTCATATGCTTATTATGCTATCTCTCATCATATTATCAAAAGTGCTCGATTACACTGCAGGTCTTCCAGGGAGGGGTTGTGGTTTTGCGAGCGGCGGTTTCTTGGGGGTGATCTTCAGCTGGCCCTCTGGAGTGATGTCAACGCGCTCGGCAGAAAGGATGGACATGTTCATAGCGTGAGAAGGGAAATCCCGCCAGTTGTTGCCTTGGCGATAGGCGTCGAGTTTTTGCTGCATCTCATTCCATGCCTCGTCATCAAGTCCAAGCTCCTGCTTCCTGTCCGGGAAGAGGATGGACATATTCATGGCCTGGGTGGTGAAAACCCACCAGTTGTTGTTTTGGCGATGGGAGCCGAGTCCTTGCTTCATCCTTTCCCATGCCTCGTCATCAAGGCAAAGCTCCTGTTTCCGGCCCGGGAAAAGTATGGACACGTTCATAGCCAGATAGGCAAAATCCGCCCATTTGTTATTTTGGCGATCGGAGCCGAGTTGTTGTTTCATCACCTCCCATGCCTCGTCATCAAGGCCAAGCTCCTGTTTCCGGCCCGGGAAGAGGGTGGACATTTTCATAGCGCGAAAGGTGAAAGCCAACCAGTCGTTACGATGGCGATCGGAGCCGAGCTGTTGTTTCATGTTTTTCCAGTCCTCCTCTGTGATGTCCGTTTCCGGATTGAAACGAACATCTTCCTGCGGTGGTTCCGGGATGCCGATCACTTCTGTTGCCTTGGGTTGTTTTGGTTCTCGTCCGCGGAGTTTCATATGATCATTGTAAAGGGTTGAACCGTCATACAGAAGAGCGTTCTGGTAAAGGTTGTGGTTTTGCGAGCGGCAGCTTCTTCGGGGTGATCTTCAGCTGGCCCTCTGGAGTGATGTCAACGCGGTCGGCAGAGAGGATAGACATGTTCATAGCTAGCGAGGCGAAACCCCACCACTCGTTGTCTTGGTGATAGGAGTCGAGTGTTTTCTTCATCCCGTTCCATGCTTCCTCGTCAAGGCCGAGCTCCTGCTTCCGGTCCGGGAAGAGGGTGGACATTTCCATAGCGCGAGAAGCGAAATGCCCCCACAGCTTTCTTTGACGAGAAGAGTCGAGTTGTTGCTTTATCCCCTCCCATGCCTCCTCATCAAGGCCGAGCTCCTTTTTGCGGTCCGGGAAGAGGATGGACATTTCCATAGCGTGAGGGGCAAAAGACCACCAGCGGCTACCTTGGCGATGGGAGTCGAGTTCTTGCTTCATCCCTTCCCAGTCCTCCTCCGTAATGTCCGTTTCCGGATTGAAACGAACATCTTCCTGCGGTGGTTCCGGGATGCCGATCACTTCTGTGGCCTTGGGGAGGCGGGGTGTTTTTTCTCGCCGGAGTTTCATTTGGGTAGTTCTTTGAAGATTTCTTTGGCGCGTTTGGACAGGTACCCGACGGTGTTGAGCGACGGGTCTTCAAGGATGTCGTCGAGCAGCGCGTTCAGGATCACACCGACATCGCGGCCGGGCTTGAGGCTGGTCAGCTCCATGATATCGTTGCCATCGATCTTGAGCATGGTCGTGTCCATCGGGTCCTTCTCCACCATGCGGATGCGGCGCTCGAGTTCAATCAACTTATATGGTTTTTCTTTCTGCGTTCCCGAGCCCATGCGTTCGCCGATGCGGATCGCCATCAGGTCATCGAGGTTTTCGCGGCCCATGCGTTTTACCAGGCGCCTCACTGCTGCATCGGTCATTTCGTCACCAGCCGTATAGTAGAACATATGCTGACCAACGAGATGACTTACTCTCTCGGTGTCTTTTTTTGAAAACTTCAGCCGCTTCATTATGCGCTGGGTCATGCGCGCGCTTGCTCCTTCGTGGTTGTGGAATGTCGCGTTCGCTCCTTCCCCTTCTTTGGTGCGCGTCTTGCCGATGTCGTGCAGGAGTGCAGCCAGTCGAACAAGCGGATCGTCGGACGGACAGTACTGTAGCGACAACAGGTTATGCATGAAGATGGTATAGATGTGGTGCTTGTTTTGTTCCACGCCATAACCTTCCTCTAGTTCAGGGAGGATCTGCTGCAGCAGGCCGGTGTTATGCATCAGCCAAAATCCGCGGAACGAATTGTCAGATGAAATTGTTTTTATCAGCTCGTCGCGGATTCGTTCTGAAGAGATCTTCTTAATGTCGCCCGCATGCTTCGTAATTGCATCGGTTGTTTTTTCTTCAAGTTTGAAATCGAGCTGTGCGGCAAAACGACATGCACGTAACAGTCGCAAGGCATCTTCTCCAAACCGTTCATCCGGGTCACCGACCGTGCGGATTGTTTTTGCATCGCAATCTGCCTGGCCGCCAAACGGATCGATGATCTCTTTGCCG
This sequence comes from Candidatus Kerfeldbacteria bacterium, assembly GCA_043813585.1. GTDB lineage: Bacteria > Patescibacteriota > Patescibacteriia > UBA9570 > XYC2-FULL-38-9 > JBDRKW01. Next base: position 77,639 of record JBDRKW010000005.1, on the reverse strand, counting down.
TCGTACGCCATCGCATTCACGGTAAAGTCGCGGCGCTGCAGGTCTTCTTCCAGTGAAGTGCCGAATTCTATCTTGTCCGGGTGGCGCTGGTCGCTATAGTCCGCTTCTTTACGGTAGGGCGTTACTTCAATTTCATGTCGCAGTTCTTCTTCGTCAGTAATGCGCACTGCCACTGTGCCAAATGCGTTGTTATAGAGCGTGTCTTCGAACACTTCCTGGATCTGTTCCGGCGTTGCGTTAGTCGTCATATCAAAATCCTTCGGCTCCCGGCCCAAATACAAATCGCGCACAGATCCGCCGACTACATAGGCCTCAAAGCCGGCGTCAGTCAGTGCTGATAACGCTGTTTGTACGTATTGTGGGAGTGTGATTTCCATAATAATGGAGTTGTGTCCCCGGCATGACTCGAACATGCAGCCTGCGCTTTAGAAGAGCGCCGCTCTATCCAGTTGAGCTACGGGGACAGAATTTATTAAAGCAATCTCTAAACTACCCTGAAAATAGCGGTTCGTCAATCATTACCCTTGATTTATTCCAAACATTATGCTAGTATCATCCGAGCACTAAAGAGAAAGATGATATACATCTTCCTGATGTAAGTGCACCGCGTTTAGAAATTCAAACACCGGTTCATTGACAACCACTAGAATTGGCATAAAAATAGATATATGCCAGTTCGAGAATGCAAAGTCTGCAACAATGAAATGTATGTAAAACCCAGCCATGTTAAGCTTGGTTGGGGGAAATACTGTTCCAGAACTTGTCGAGACAAGGCTTTTAGAAAAGGTAAAACAATTTCATGTGATACGTGCGGAAAAAAAGTGTATCGCTCGCAGAAAGAGTTAAAAAAATCTGTAAGCAACAAATTTTTCTGCAGCAGAGCCTGTCATTGCGTCTGGGAAAACAAGCATCGACGATCCGGAACCAATCATTACAATTGGCGAGGAGGAAGAGCGATTTACAGAAAAATCGCCCTCACAGGAAATAAGGAACGGAAGTGCAGCAAATGCAACATCAGTGATGAACGCGTTCTCGTAATTCACCATAAAGATAGAAATCGGAACAACAATAAATTGAATAACTTGATTGTACTTTGCATGAATTGCCATTATATTGTGCATCAATATAATAAAAGCAAGAAATAATTATGGTGGCTATAGTGAAACGGTTATCACGGCAGATTGTGGTTCTGCAGATGAGGGTTCAATTCCCTCTAGCCACCCAAAATCTAGACCTCCTTTGATAGGAGGTTTTTTGTTATACTTGTCGGGAATAAATAGTAATAGAGCGCCATGGATATAAATGTACGAAATCAGTTTTTCGTTGTCAGGCACGGTAGAGCAGAAAATAATGATTTAGATATTGTCTCCTGTAAATATGAGACTCAAGAACCATATGGATTGAGTAAAAAGGGCAAGGATGAGATCTTAAAGGAAGCTGAAGAATACAAAGACTTTGATGTTATTTATACCTCGCCCTATAGAAGAGCGAAGGAAACAGCATCACTATTTGCCAACACGTCACATTGCGAAATTGTTGAGGATGAAAGGCTTGAAGAATTTGATACCGGAATTCTAGACATGAAACCTTCGGAAGCATTTAGTGAAGCGATGAAGAATCATAGTGAAGTTGATTATGTTTTTGAAAATGGAGAAAGCTTTTTTAATGTCTCAGAACGTTTAATTGATTTTATAACTGAGATTAATACTAAACAGCAAGACAAAAAAATACTTATCGTAACGCATGGCGTACCGGCAGAGATTCTCGTAGACCTTTTCAAGGACGTTCCAATCAAAAAATGGGACAAATGCATAGTCAAGGGCCAGGTCTTTCCATTGAAAAAGTAATCAAGCTATACTACAGCAACTCATAAAATAGTTTCTAACGGCGTCCAGAATACGACCCAAAGGGGGTATGAGAAAGGCCTGTCGATACAGGCCTTTTGTGTTTCTTGTTTTTTTAGATTAGAACCTCTACAAGGAATTATCTTTTCTATATCTTTTCCACCGGCCAGACACCTTTAGCGTACTGCGCCTTACCATTGTCGATGAAATAGAAATGATACTGCTGCATAGCTGCTATATCTTTTGCTGTCGGGGAAGCAAAGTGCTCCTCCAAAAGTTTACCATCTAAATTACGCACTTTATAAAACACCCACTGCTCCACTTTCTCGAACAACTCGTCTCGTTGCTTTCTAGAATAATTAATAAGTGTTTCATCACAAAGAATCGTTTGAGGTCCACTCGACGGTTTTCCGATATACTTATTGAATAAGTCCTCGTCGATAATGTCCGAGGCTTGGTCAACTATTAACCAATCCTTTTCATCTAGTAACTCGTATGCTTTCTTTATTACTTTATTGGCAACCTCGCGGGTCGCTCTTGCGCCATCCTCAATTGTATTTCCTTTAACAATGAGGAAGGCACCCGTAGGTTTCTTCAGAGCCAGAAAATCCTCTTGAGTGAATAGGGATACTGAAGCTTTCGCTTCCTCAGTCGTCAGACGCTCTTCAATGTCCTTAGCTAAATCACCATATGGGTCATAGAGAAGACCTATTTGGTTATTCTTGATGAGCTCCAATGCCAACTGCATTAAAAAAACGGTCTTTCCCTGTCCGGCTTTGCCTAGAACGACAAAGGGTGAGGATACCGCTGTTGATGGAACGGTTAACCCGTCCCCGAGATGAAAATCAAACATGTAGTTATAGATACTATTTAGTTGTAAATGTATTCTAGCATTATTCCTCACTCATTTCAAGTATGAAACAGGTTCTAGCTAATCCCCTTAGGCGATCTAATCCCAGAAGCCCCTTCCTAAATGAAAGGGTTCCCGTGTAGAATATCCATCTCTTTCTTGCTATACTGTCATTCTTATTATTGAGGGAATTCCTATGCCTGAAGCTGATAAGGTAAAAGAAATCGTTAAAAAGAAATATGCTGACGCGGCTTCGACTGGGTGCGGCTGCCGTTGTGGCGCTTCACAGTCAGATGAAGAGATCTCCAAAAGCATCGGCTATTCTGATGAAGAGCTCACCGCTGTTGGAGGCGCGAACATGGGTCTTGGGTGCGGCAATCCGGTAGCGTTTAGTAAAATGAAGGCTGGTGATACTGTTGTTGACCTGGGATCGGGCGGTGGAATTGATTGCTTTCTTGCTGCCAAAAAAGTTGGATCGTCCGGCAGGGTGATCGGCGTCGATATGACTGAAGAGATGGTGCAGAAAGCGACCGCGAATGCCGCAAAACAAAAAATCGAAAATGTGGAGTTCATCGTCGCTGAAATTGAAAAACTGCCCGTCGCAGACAATTCAGTTGATGTAATCATTTCCAACTGCGTAATCAATTTGGCACCGGATAAGGCAGCGGTGTTCCGCGAAGCACAACGCGCTCTGAAGGCGGGAGGCAAGATGTTTGTTTCGGATATTGTATTGTTGGGCGAGCTGACGGAGGAGCAAAAAAATGACGAGGAATTATTGGCGGGCTGCGTGGCGGGCGCACTCCTAAAAGATGACTACATAAAAATCATCACCGACATCGGATTTGAAGTGGAAGTACTTAATGAAAATAAAGGGATCAGCAAAGAACAGTACCAGGGAATTGCCCTTGAAAGCCTACTGCTAGAAATCACAAAAAAATCCTAGGGGCGACGGCGCGATTCTACATCTTATAGAGCTTGCTGACAAAACGTATAGCAGCGCATTTCTTTGGCATTCGTCAGTTCACCTGTAGTACAGTGGTTCTAACTTCCTGGACTAGACGACCCAACTTCAGAAGCCCCGATGAAACGGGGCTTTTCTGATAGACCCCTGACGGGATATGAAACCGGTGCTATATTTAATCAATAAACTAAAAGAATATGGAAGACCATCTAAAAGAAAGACCTCCAAAAAAGACATTCTCGAAAAAGACTATTGATGCCCTCAGGGATAAGGCAATCGATAAGATTAAGGCACAGTTGCTACCAGATGAAGAGGTACTTCGAATCGTGCTTATTGGCTCGTCGATAAAAGAATCATTTGAAGAATATAGGCCACCGGGGTTCAGAGGGAGTCTGTACTCGGATTTTGATTTCATCGTATTTGTCGATAACGATTATGAGATTCCGGATTGGCTTGATAGAGAGCCAGACGGAAAGCCATTTCCTGATGATGATATGAACCTCGCCTATCGAAACAAGAATTTTATTGATGGGAAATATGATGCAGAGGTATTTTTTATAAGAGAAGCAAATGCAAACGATGAAGAAATTCAGGAGCTAGGAGAGCAAGCAGGAATTCCAATGACGTCAGCAAGTGCGCACAAGCACATGGTCGTCTATTCAAGGTAACTATATGCGACTCTCTCCACCTGTTATATAATTAGCCCTATGAATACAACAAAAGTAAAAATTTCAACCGATAATCTCCTGATACGTAGCACGTCCCTTGAAGATAAAAATGATATCTTCAGGGAATTCACCGACGAGATTACTACGCATATGTTTCCGAAACCTGCGGAGACGATTGATGAAACGATAGATTTCATCACGTCTTCTATTAAGGAGAACCGGGAAGGGAGTAATTTTCAGGTGACAGTCGTGAAGAAGGACACGAATGAATTTCTTGGTTGCGGTGGGCTCCATAACACCGAGACGCGTACTCCGGAATTCGGCATCTGGCTTAAAAAATCTGCACAGGGTTCAGGTTTCGGCAAAGAGGCAATAGTCGCTCTCAAAGAATGGGCTGATGAAAATTTGGAATTTGATTATCTACTCTATCCAGTCGCTGAAGATAATGTACCGAGTAGAAAGATACCAGAATCGCTGGGAGGCGTTATGATGCGGGAATACGATGAAGTGAATATGAGCGGCATGGAGCAGCATATTATGGAATACCGTATCTATCCTCAAGCAAGAAAGAGATAAAAAAGGTTCTAACTAATTCCCCTAGCCGACCCCCCATAAATACAAGGTCCTCAGCAGAGGGCTTTTATTATAGATAAAAAAAGAAGCCCCGCTCGAAGCTCTCACTTCAAGTCGGGGGTCAAGGACACCGTAGTGCCCTGCGCTACTTTTTGACGCGGATGAACCGGCAGAACTGTAGCCACTCGTAGTGAAAGTGACGAATGTTCAGGAGCCGTCCGTTCCTGTGCCCACTCACTTCGCCGATGCGGCGAACGCCAGAACCCTCGGATTCCTTACCGCATATGCCTACGATGGGGTTCTGCTGGCACGCGGCCTTATGGACATCGAGATACGTCTCTGTCTCAGCCCTATCGGCAGGACGATAGCCATTCTCGTTTTGCCACTCTATGATCTCTGTGGTCGTCGGCTCGTGGTCGAATTGGTGGATATCGAACTCCACCTCGACCTCACCTTTTCCTAGGACCGGAAAGTGGTCAACCGTAGCCCCTTCGCTTATGTAGGCGTAGCTCTCGCTGTCGATCTCCTGCCAGCGAGGGTCTTCATAGTTAACCACGAGCCTGTTGCCCCAGTTAACATTCTCATCGACGATGGCCTGAACCATCGCCGGCGTGAACTTGCCGTCTGCGGCAAGCATATGCAGTTGCGCCCACTGCTTTTCCGTTATTCCATGCGCACTCATATTCCTCCTTGATGCCGTGAAGCAGCTACCTATTGAACCTTTGGTAAAAAACCTTACTCATTAAACTGTGATCTGTCAATACAAAAAAAGAAGCCCCTCTCGAAGGCCCGGTCAAAGATTACCTGGTGTAGGTGTAGATTGATAGAGTATCTTTGTCAGGCTTGTCGACCATAGTCACGCCATCCCACTCTTTTATAGCAAACACATAGGATAGAATGCGGGCATCTTGTTTCATCTCTTGCTCGAACTTTGTTTTGAGTCCGCCATTGATCGTTTTCGTAAGCGCAAACGTATAGATAACGTCGGCATTCGTCAGGTCTTCCTTTAGCGCATCGCCGAATTTGATTTTTAGGTTCTTCGGGCCTTTCAAAAGTTGCATCCCTTTCGCCCACAAATAAATCGGAAAGAAGATCTCAATTCCAATTACTTCTGTCTCAGGATTCTTTGTTGCGATATAACGAGCAACTCGTCCATCCCCGCAACCAAGTTCATAAAAAGTTTGTCCCGGTTCAAGACCTGCCAAACGATTAACACGCTCAAAATCATGCTTCCTGGATGGAAGCCATGGAGCAATGGTCGCACCAGAATAGACCAAAAACAAGAGCGCGATTAGGACAACAACGAAAACTGCAATGGCGAAATAGGAAATAATCATGGCGTCATCATAACAGAAAGTCGTTCATGAAAAAAGCATTGACAACTAGCTGTGCACCAACCCTGTTTGAGGGTCTCATTCTCCGACGGGGTTTCTTTTTTTTTCTGCGCGTAAATGTGTTATTGTAAATATATGAAAAAAGACAAGACCATCCTTAAATGGGAAATAGCCGGAGCGCTTGTATTGATTCTTGGCGGAACTCTTCTGCACTTCACCTATGCATGGTCAGACTACTCACCGATTGTCGGTCTCTTTAGTGCGGTCAACGAAAGTGTTTGGGAACATCTGAAGCTTGCGTTTGCTCCATTCTTACTCTTTTCCGTAGTTGAGTATTGGTTCATTAGAAAAACCGCAAAGAATGTCTTGCTCGCGAAAGGGATTGGGATTCTAGCGCTACAATTATTCATTGTGGCGTTTTTCTATACCTACACTGCATTCACAGGAACAGATATTTTGTGGGTTGATATTGTCTCGTACTTCCTCGCATGCATTGTCGGCCAATTCGTTAGTTACAAACTTATAACCGCGAAGGCTGTCTCTTCGCTTTTCGGAGTTGTCGGATTCGTCATCATCGTCGTGCATGCCGGCCTTCTGTTCTACTTCACCTTTTTCCCTCCGCAATATTCAATCTTCGAAGAAGAAAGCTCCGGCCGTTACGGCACAACATGGGATTATCATCCTGAAGAAAGTGACGACCATGATCACTAATTCGTCATCCTTTCTTATTCTACCAACTTCACTGAAGCGTGATTTGCATTCACGGTTACGGTATCTCCGTCTTTAAACAGTTTTGTTGCATTACCTGTGCCTACGACGCACGGGATTTTTAGTTCCCTGCTTACAATAGCCGCATGGCAGGTGATCCCTCCTTCATCCGTAACTATCGCTCCTGCTTTTTTCATACCAACAACATAATCTGGAGAGGTCATTGGTGCGATTAACACATCGCCGTCCTCTACTTTGGTTGCATGCATTGCGCTCATGACAACTTTTGCCGTTCCTGTGTACCTGCCAACCTCCGCACATGTTCCATACGCCTTTTTAGATGACTTGTCGGCGTCAGGATTTTCTTCAATATGATCTTTGATGTATTTCTCGGTCTCTTCTGCTGGAACGAAGCTCGTATTGCCCTCTTTGTCCCATTCGCAAACGCTTAACTCGTAGCGACGATCCAACTCTTCGTCAGAAACACGGTCGTCTTTTGTTAGCGCCTGCTCGATTTCACTATTATTCATGAAACGAAGAAGGACATCGTTTGTATTGAGTCGATTTGCGATCTCATTTATAAGCGGAATGATCAGATAATGCGACCGGGTGAACAGCTCTTTCTTGTGGTCCATCATATAGGTGGCTTTGCGGACGTATTCGAACAATTCCTGAAGTTCTTTTGGAACAGCATGCGCTATGACAAGCTTCTTCTGCTTAATCTTCAGCGCCTCGATGTCGGCTTGTTTGTCAGCGAGCTTCGTTTTACAATTCTTTGTTGAAACGAGGTTTTTCAACACAGAGACAAAGTGTTCGTCGTTCCACAACTGAACTCCATAATCGTACGGAATCCACAAATACTTTTCAGTGTGCTCTTTGATCTTCTTTTCTGCATCCGTGCCCTGAATCTTTTTTAGAATCTCGCCAGGCTCTGCTTTAGAAAAAAGCTGCTGCAGCTCTGCATCTTCTTGAATAGCCTCTCCTATCTTCAATAAATCTTCCTCTTCGCGCCAGATAAATGATTTTTCCTTCGGCGTCGTCAAAACTGAGATTAATTCGTTGAGCGAGCGCTTGTCCTTAGTTACTTTTTCTGATAACTTCTTCTTCACGTGCTGGAGTACGATATCTTTTGTGACTAGCGGTACCGGCTCACCATAAATGGTGGCTGTTTCGTACAGGTCGATGTATTGCTTATAAAACTTCCATAGCTCTGCGTTGCCCAACGATGCAAAATCTGTTGCAGATATCTTTTCCGACAACTCAATAAGTTCCACTATCGATGATTCGAACTTCTTCTCAATCGCATCAATGTATGAAGGGTCCTTAATCACCTTTTCTGACACGTGCGCATATAGATCATAGATGACATCCTTCTTTCCATACCATGTCATCACTCCATTTGTGTATGTCACGAAATAATTCTCGAACGTCTTACCAAATAGTACGTCACGCGCCGAAGATGAATAGACCTTGCCGATAATTTCAATATACGGCGACAAATAACAGTGCGTTTTTCGTTGTAAATAAATCCATTCAGACATATCACACATAGTGACAAACCATGAGCGAAGTGGCAAGGGAAAGTGCTCAAAACCTTGACATTTTCGATTTTTCATGTCTTACTGAATGTAATGTTCTTTGACATCAGGCACCAACCTGATAAACGCACAACCCAAGCCTACTTAGGAGGTGGCATATGCGTATTTTGGTTTCGGAGAGTATGCGTTTCTTCGTTGTGGCAATTACGATCTCCCTGTGTCTTTTTGGCTGTGATCCCGACTCATTCAATCCGGGAGACAGCCCCGCGCTGAGCTACATTGCAGAAGTAAACGTTTCTCCGGCGGGAAATCCGCTGGGCGCTGTTCTGACCTGGGAGACTGATGAGCCGTCGTCTTCGTGGGTCGAGTTCACCGATGAGATTGAAGACGGCACGTATAACTGGAAGTGGCAGATCGGTCGCGACAACCTCACACAAGACCATACCATTAATGTGGTCGGGATGACGCCGGAGAAAACATTTTATCTCCGCGCGGTGTCCGTGAGTGAGGATGGAGAGCGGCTTGAATCCGTGCCCTACCAGTTCAAGACTAGCTGGTGCGGGGTGGACTTCACCTCCGAGCGTACGAAGTACGACCCGGAGAAGTCCCTGCCGGGTTGGTGGCTGTCCGCTGTCTCCTGGGGAGACAAGGCATCGATTTCCATGCCGGTTATCTTCAACGAAGAAGGGCTGCCGGTGTGGTGCGTTGACTCCTATGACGGCGTAGAAGGCTACATGGCGTATGAAGCTACCTTCAATGAGGATGAAGGTGTTGTGGGTATCGGCGGGCATATCGGCCTGGAACAGCATCCTGTTGCCGTTGACATGGCCGGGAACGTCGCCTGGGAAGGCGTGTTCCAGCAGCCGGAACAGGATCTCGACCACGGGACGATGCACCATACCATGTACTGGACCGATGATGGCAAGCTGGTCGGCCTGGCGATCAATTTCAAGGACTGCAACGGCGCTAATGACTGTTCGCCGATTTCAGACGTCCTGTACGAAGTTGACCCCCAAGCAACCGACCTGGCTGAGTGGCCAGCGTCGGAAGAGCCCATCCTGGTGCAGGAAGTGGCCGACTGGGTCCTGGACATGGATCCCTACATCCGCGGCGACTACCTTGGCATGTACAACAACGCCCTCTCCTTCGACAGGGAGGAAGGGACGGTCTACTACTACCATCACCAGGGCGACCAGCTGATCAAGGTTGGCGTGAATGGCGATGAGTACTGGGCTGCCGGGCTGGACGGTGAGTTCACGCTCTTAAACGGTGAACTCTGGCCGCAGAAGGCTCATGGCATGGAGTATGTCGGCAACGACACCGTGCTGTGGTTCGACAACGGCGGTCCGGGAGAGGACGGATCGCAGCTCGATACCCGCATCGTCAAGATCCGGTTCAACGAGAATGACCGGACTGCGGAGGTCGTGTGGCAGTACCCGGAGGTGAGTTCCTCTGCCGAGAATCAGATGGGCAGCTATATCGGCGGCGACGCTGACGAGCTCCCGAACGGAAACGTCCTTGTCGCGACCGGCATTGACGAGGAACCGTTCCTGCACCGGCTGTTCGAAGTCACGCCCGAACTGGAAATCGTCCGGGAAGTCGTGTTAAGCGGAGATGACGTCTATGGCAACTATGCCGTCGACCACATGCCCGCACAGGCGACCCGTATCGACGACTAGCCGGGAAACAAGACAAATAAGTGGCAGTCTGCGCTTGCGCAACTGGCCACTTCTTTTTTTTCTTGCCACATACGCAATTGATGGTAGTATGTGGAAACACCTCATAAACACCGCGCATATTCTGCGCTTTGCCTTTGAAGGGGGCATGGAATGCTTGATACCAAGTTCACCAGTACCGGCACGGAGGACAACCCGAAGAACTGGCAGGTGCGGAAGATGGCGATGGCTCGTGCGTTCCTCAAGGAACTGCGCGACAACGGGCTGACGGACGAGCAAATCCTCGATATCGCCGACCTGCTCAGAGTTCTTGGCAGCAAGGAGATGAGCGAAGCTCGGCTGACGGAGGTCGAACATGCAAGCGAGAGGTAACAGCACATTGTGGCCGCTGTACGTCGGGGAACGGATGAGCACCGACTGGAACCCGTTGCGCAAGTGGGAACGTGCGGTGAACGCCTGCGGCTTCCACCGCGTCGACCCGGACATCAATGAGAGTCGCTTCCCTCTGATGGGAATTGGCGATCCTCTGCAGCGCTACAAGCGGTACCGCCTGGCGCTCGTGACTCCGGGTCGGTGGATGTTCACCAACGATCTGCTGACCGCGTTTGCAGCCAACCAGTTCGAGCGGCCGTCCTTCGGCGACGCGATGGCGTTCGCGCACCGGTTCCCGGAGGAGCAGCTGCGGCACCCGGTCGCGATCATGTGCGAGCCCTGGCTCACCAAGAGCGGCGGTCTGGTGATCCCTTGCCTCACCTTCGTCGACGACGAACGCAGGCTCACCCTGTTCACGGCGGAGCACAACTTCAGCGAGTACTGGAGGTTCCTGATCCGCATCCCCAAGGCCAAGGGTTCGCTGGTGACGTGGGTGAACGCCGCATAGGAGGACCCTTCCGGAGCTCTGCGCTCTGGCGGGGATATTTTTTTTGTGTCAATTCGCGGTTTTCCTTATAATAAGGAAGTTCATCATTAACAATTCATTATGGACAACGAACAAGAATCAACAAGCGGCTCAAAATCGTGGCTATGGATTCTCCTGGTCATTCTTGTGCTGTTATTACTCGGCTTCGTGCTCTGGTGGTTTGCTCTGCGAACACCTGCAGACACAGGCACTGACACGAATACAAACACAAATGCAGCAGCTGACACTGCCAGCCCAGCCGGTGTTGATAATGACGGCGATGGTACGGTCGATGATACAACAGCTGCCAACGGCACTTCCGGCCAAACGATCGAACTTGTGGCAGTAGCTTCATTTGCAAGCCAGCCGAGCGGATGGTACGAACATGTGTGGTATAAGGCGGCAGATTCCGGAGGCGAAGTGACCTATAATGACGAAGGAGTGACCTTTGCCGCGGTCAAGGCAAATTCCCGAAGCGGGATCATGGTTGATGTGGAACAGGACGTGTCCGGTTTTTCCGAACTGAATCTGCATGTTGATGTGGCTGCGCATGACCAGACGCTCACCGGCACCGGCTGGAACGGGCGCGAAGCACCCGTGGCGGTTGCGGTTGCGTACACGGATGCGGACGGTGTGGTCCATAACCTTCTGGGTGAAGACCCGTCAGCCGCAGGCCAGATGTTCTGGCGCGGGTTCTACTACCCGGATCCTACAGACAGCTCGGTAGACACCAACGGCGTGAAGGTCAAACAAGGACAGTACACTTCGTACGATTTCGATCTTATAACACTGGATCCGAAACCGGTAATGATCCATTACGTCGGCTTGGAAGGCGCCGGCTGGCAGTCCCGCAGCGGCAGCGTTTCGGAGCTAAGCCTTACGGGCGTCCGGTAAAACTACCAATAGTTGAAAAGAAGGGCATGCAAAGCGCATGTCCTTTTTTGACAGGCAGCGCTCAATTCTATATGGTAGTTGACGTTCCACGAACAACAACAGGGAGGGCGCACTTTGAAGCCACAGAAAAACATTCTCTGTCCTGATGCAATTAATGTCATCATCGACACTCTTCGTCATGCGGCCGACTACGACGAGTTCCTGACTACCTATGCGGACGTGCCGGACCTGGATGCGGACGTGACAGCGATTCGATGGCTGCGGGACTTCATCGCGACCGAGCTCTGCGTGGCCACCGAAGAGAGTACCTGCATCTGGAATCACCTCGAGAAATCCAGCCTGGTCACCTTCCTCACCGGCCACATCCAGGTTATGAAGATCCTCCATGTGATGAAGCAGTCCAAGCTGTCGCTCTATGAGCCTACGCACCATACGCGGATCGCGGTCATTGCGTCGCAAGCCAACCTCATGTCTGCCAATGACTTCCTGGAGTCGGTGGCGTTGCTCACCCGCCTATGGTCGGCGCTGGGGATGTGGCTGACAGTGCTGGAGACGCATCAGGCGGCAAGCCCCCGGACGTGCTGCCTGGCGGACGTCATGAGCTACTTCGACCCCCGAAGGCACTGGCGCGCATACCGAGATGCGGGGTTCACCGGCGAATTCTACAGCGAGGCGGCTGCGGAATCCTGCATTCAGATCCTCCAGTCAGACCTCATCCACAGCGCGTACGAAGTGGAAAACGCGACCGAGTCGACCATCGACCTGCTGCTCTTGCCGGGACACCGGTTCACCATCAATGCGGCGCTCGCGATGGCGCATATCGAGCGCACGCCGCTGCTTGAACAGCCGGTTGAGACGGTGAGCGAGATCATCGACCGCACCTTCAGGTCGGTATTCGCGCTCGCGCACGCGCTGGAACAGCTGTATATTTTCCGGATGGACTCCCCAACCGGTCTGGGGGTGTGGGGCTCTGGCGAAGGCCAGATTCCCGAGGGCTAGGTGGTTTCCGCCGAACGCCCTTCTTTTTTTACTCAAACAAAAAAGCCGGCTGTTGCTTGCCGGCTCTTTTTTGCATCGCCTGTTGTCGCTTTGTTGGATTGTCGTTAGAACTTAGGGCCGAAGCCGAGCTCTTCCATGATATCGCGCGCCGCGTCATAGTCGCCGGACTGGCGCAGGTCATGCGCCTCTTTGAGCTTATTGAAGGTATCTTCGCTGATGTCTTCCTCGCCCATCCGGTTGTTCATGCGTTCCTGCATAAGCGCAGCCCATGCTTCATAATCCCCGTCTTCGAACACCTGCATCATCTCTGCGCGGTGTTCCCCCTTCATGCCCTGCATCTTCCCCATGTGCCCTTTTCCAGGCATTCCGGGCATCGGACCGAGCTCTTGCATGAGCTCCTTGGCCTCTTCGAACTTGCCGTCCTCTTTGAGCTGTTTTATTTCCTGAAGCGTATTGAAGGTATCCTCGGTAACCTTCTCTTTCGCCTCGGTTGACCGCTCATCGATTTGCCCATTCACGAGTGACGACCACGTGTCATAGTCATTGGTATCGAGCGCATCTTTTATTGCCCGGAAGGACTCCTTGAATTTGCTGTTGCCGCTTCCGTCTTCGCCACTTGCGGCGAAAGATGCTGTAGCGATACCACCAGTAATCAGGATAGCTGATGCCATGATGGCAATCGGGAGTGCATTCTTCTTTTTTGAAGTATGTTCCATGTAAATGTTGCTTACTTGTTAGTAGAGTGAGGCCCCTCTACTAGATAGTACGCGGCCTGCCGAAAAAACTTTCACTCACCGGTTCACCCTTCTTTATTTTCTTGAACCGGTAGTAGAACTTCTCCTTTGGGCCGAACGGCTGTTCCGGCGGAAGCACTTTGATGATGTATGCCTTAAAAAGATAATCATCAATCGCCTCGCCTATGATGCGCACCGGCAGCCCTGCTTTGATTATTTCCATGCCCCGCAGTTCGGGCTTTTCAAAAAGCACTTCCCACTCGCCGCCGTATATATCAACCATGATGAATGAATCATCTGATGCATCGTCCGTAATTTTTCCGGTCAACAGCCCCTGTTCCGGATTCATCCAAACGGCATGCCGCGGCGCCATAAACTGCGCGTAATACGGCACCCGCTCTTCGAATAGCGAATCGAGCGCGCGTCCGATATTCATGACATGGAAAATCCCGCCGACAAACACGCTTGCGCCGATAACCACAACAACAGCCGACGCGAGCCGGTACTTATATCCGCTCTTTGTATGCTTGAGGTTATAGTTGGCAAGCAGGATAAACAGCACCATCACCACGATCCAGAGGTACGGCATGTTTTCAATGGCAAACGTCAGTGCGCTCCCGTCCGCGTTGGCATAGAGCTCCCAGTCGCTCACGCGCGCCATATGCGCCATCACCGACAGCGACAACCCGCCAACCACAACGCAGACGCTGCCCGCTCCCCACACCATATAATTCCTGGCCAAAAACTGCCATTTCGGCTTTGGCTCTATCTTTTTCTCCTGAATCTGCTTCAGGACCTCCTGGCTGATGGTTGTCTTGTTCATAGTATTGAAATCATTTCCTTTTTTTCTCGATCTGCTTGCGGCATTCCTTCTTTGCCCGGTTGATGAGCGTGGCCACGGTTCCTTCCGGCTTTTTGATGATGTCCGATATCTCCTTGTAGCTGCGGTCCTGGAAATAGCGGAGCACCAGGACCTCGCGGTATTTCATGTCGATGCCGCCAAGAATGTCCAAAAGATGCTTGCGCAAGAATTCGCGGTCAACCTCTTTGTCCAGGTCCACCTCGGCAACGAGCGAATCGACGAGTTTGTCGTCAATGTCGTTGGCATCGTCCTGCGGCCGCGCCTTTCGCTTGCGGTAGTTGCTGATGACTTCGTTATGGGCGATACGGTAGATCCAGCTGGAAAATTTCAGCGACGGGTCGAAGCTGTTGATGTTGGTATAGGCCTTGATGAACGTCTCCTGGAGGATATCTTCCGCTTCCTCGCGGCTGACATTGGTGATCTGCCGGATGTACCACGTCAGCTTGTCCGAATACCGGTCGATCAACGTCGAAAACGCGGCCTGGAAGTCGATGGCAAGCGCGACAAGCTCTTCGTCGGTTTTTTCCTTCAGATGTTCAAATTCCATAATGGGTTGGCGAGAGCGTACACCCTATCATACTAGTACGCAATGGCTCGCGGTTTTCTTTCAACTCGGCCTTTTTACGGAGCGGAACGCTTTTTCAATAATCCAGCCGGAAAGATGGTGTCCGGCAATGGAAACAACGGCAATTGCCGTTGCGTACACCAGTAAAAATTCCACTTTTGGCCCCGGCACGTTTTTCCAGAGGAGCGACAACAGCGGCAGGTGGAAGAGAAACAGCGCATGCGCGTAGCGTTCAAGCAATATGACGGCGCGTGCGGTAAGCGACGCCTCACTGACCAGCCTGACCAGCTGGAAGAGCGCGATAAACAGCAACGGTCCGGAGAGGACAACCAGCGCCACGGTTGCGGCGTCGTTCAGGAAGCAGAGGTACGCGGCAAAGACCGCGGCGGCGGCGGCGAGAAAGAGCCATCCGGAAGCTGCTGTATTTAACAGTTTCCCGCGCGCATGGTAGAGGACTGCAAGCGCGATCCCCGACCCGAACTCAAACAGGCGGTCAATGAACAGGTACCGGAATGCCTGCAAGTCATGATCAATGATGATAATGCCCGCGCCAATGCTGATCGCCAGCAGCAGCGCCATCTTCCACCACCGCGGGGTGCGCAAAAACCAGAACAGCAGGGGGAACACGGCATACAGCGACAGGATCAGCGTGTTGAACCAGTACACGCCGTTGACATGGCCGCCCCAGTATCCGAAAAATGCCTGAATGCCGAGCAGCGTAAACACGAATTCCCTTCCCGAGATGCCGAGTGAGCCTTTCGTTATGGAAAAAAGCGCAATAAAGAACGCGTAGCTCACCCAGAACAGGAGGTAGATGCGCATAAACCGCTTCAGGTACCAGCCCAGGGTGACTGTTGCGCCTTTCCTGCAGAGGGAATAGGTCAGCCCAAAGCCGGATGCCACCAGAAACAGCGACACGCCGTAGTGGCCGATGACATGAAGCAGCCGCTCCAGTAGATGATACGAAAACAAGGACGTATCAAAGCTGTCGGAAAACCCGAACACCTGGTCGGTGTGCGCGACAATAATCAAAACAATGCCGACCGCCTTGGCGACGGATAGCGACAGGAGCATTGCCGGCTTTTTATCGTGTGAAGCTGATGGTGTTGATGATGATGTCATGGCCATAATGTGAGGGGAACTGGAACGCGATTGCGTTCAGCTTTCCCCCGATAATCCAGTTTGGGTAGGCGCACAGGCGCAGCTGCGCGTCCGTGTCTTCCGGCAGTTCGATGCGGCTGAACTGGCTGAACGATTCCGCTTTTGCCGGCCGCCAGATAAACGCCGACCGCTCGACCGGATCGCCGTTCTCGTCCTGCATGGAAATGACGGCATTGCGCCAGTCGCGGGCAAACGATCCGTCCGGCAGATTGTAGTACAGGCGAGGCGTTTCGCCAAGGTTCGTCAGTCGCAGCCGGCCTTCGTCGCTGATAATCTCCGCATCCTGCACAAACCAGCCCGACTTCATGATTTCATTGTATCCGGTAAACGAGCGCGCCGTATCGCCCGGATCCTCCCCCCACTGGTCTGCAAGATACTGCTCGTCGGTGTATTTCTTCTTGTGCCATTTAAGGACCGTTACCGTGCGTTCACTGTCGCCGCAGAACGGCGCGGGTTCGAACGCATGCGCGCCCACGGCAAAGACCTCGAGGTTTGGGTTGCCGTAGTTCATCGCCATGGCCTGGTGCAGGCTCAGGTAGTCGTGGAACATGTAGGCGCCCTGCATCTCGCCCGGCGTGCTGATAACGTACACTGTCTGCGGCTCTTGGGCGACAACAAGGTTGGGGTATTGCACGCCCAGCTGGTTGATGACCACATGGCTCTGGTCGCTGGCATTCTTCCAGGGGATAAAATTGATCACAGAACCAAAGATGAAAAACGCCGTGATGGCAAACAGTCCGATCCGTACCAGGTATTTCGCTCCTTCCTGGCGCACGGTCTCATACCCGAGCAGCGCACCGAGGAAAATAGCGTCACCGATGGAGTACGCGTAAAAAAAACGGATGTGTTTGAGTTCGGTGGTGATGTTTTCGAGCAAGAAATGGACCGGCGCAATATACAGCACCATAACTGCGACGCCGAGCAGGATAAGGCGCCAGAACTGCCGCTGCTTCCATGAGCGGATCTGCAGGAGGAGGATGATACCGAGGTAGGCAAAGACGATCCAGTTATGCGCACCGCCCCACAACGAACGGAACCACTCGGAAACGTCATTCAATATTGAAAAGTTGAGCTGCAGCGTGGACAGGCTGATGACAAGGCGGATCGTTTCGAACGTCGGCAGCAGCGCAATGGAGTTTATGAACGAAGAATCCTTCGCAATGACGTCCCCGATGATGAGCGAACGCGCGAACAATAATCCCAGGACAAGGAATCCAAACGCGATGTAACTCCAGTACTGTTTGGCTGCACGCTTCAGCATGGTGCTGACGTTTTGCTGATTTCCCTTTTCTTTTTTCTGTCCAAGAAACAGGATATCAACCAGAAGAATACCCGCCGGCGTGAGCACGGCTGATTCTTTCGCGAGCAAGGACAGTGCAAATGCTAAAAGCGACAGCGCAATCAGCCACCAGGATTTATGTTGCCGGTAAAAAATGAACAGCAGGATCGATGCGAGCGCAAACAGGATCGCGAGCGTGTCGGTGCGGCCGGCGAGCCAGATGATATTCTCCCAGTGCGTCGGCATAATGAAAAAAAGCATGGCCGCGTACACGGCGATGCGCTTTGTCGCGATCTGGTTGATGATCGCGAACAACAGGTAGGTCGTGGCAAAAAAAATCAGGAGGTTTGTCAGGTGGTAGCCGGGCGCCCAGCTTCCCCAAACCGAATAATCAATTACCCAGACCAGGTCGGTAAGCGGCCGCCAGGCAAACGACGTCACAAATGGGTCTGTTACAAACTGCAGCAGGCGGGCCGCGCTGGATAGTTCATACAGATACCGCCAGTCATCGCCCAAAAACGTTATGCCGAACGCCAGCACGCAATACGCCAGACCGGCGAGCATAATCACGCCCATGGCATAGGGAAACCGTCGGAAGGCGGAAAGCTGTTTATGCACTTCACTCATACTGTTGCATTGTACGGGCTCTATCCCCGTTTTACAAGGGTTTTCCGTAAAAAAAGAACCGCCTGAGCCGTGTGCTGCAGGTCGGTTTGTGTCTGCCGCCCCTTGGCGGTGTTGTTGTTCTGCGTGTCAGTCGCCGCAATCGTCAGGGAAGCGGTTGACCAGCTTGACCTGCGGCTCGTTGCCCTCCCGGTGCTGGACCATGCCGATCACCCGGGCGTTGGGGTCGTTGCACTGCACTCCGTCCCTGGGGACCAGGCTGACCATCATGATGCCCTGGTTGAACACCGGGTCCATCTCTTCGTCCGCCAGGCCTCCCCGGTCCTGGATGAGCCGGAAGATGGGCGGCCGCGTCCATGCGCTGCGGTCGAGCATCACCCTGCAGTGGGGCGGGAGGATGCGCGGGATATTGCCGGGCAGGCCGCCGCCGGTGATGTGGGCGTGCCGGCTGAACTCGACGCCGCGGAGCTTCTGCGTCTCCACGTTGGGGATCCAGATAGGGGTCGGCCGCAGGAGGTGCCTGGAGATCGGCTCTCCGTCCAGCTGGTCGTACTCGCACGCGAGCATTTCCCTGACCGGTCTCCAGTCCGGCCCCTTGAAACCGAAGATCTTGCGCACGAGCGAGAAGCCGTTGCTCGCCACGCCGTTCGAGTTCCAGCCGAGCACCAGCTGGCCCGGCTCCACCGGCAGCGCCTCGCCCGCGTCCGGGTTGTCGAAACCGATGACCGTGACGTCGAGGTTGAACATCCAGTTGGCCGGGAACATGTCGGGCAGTTCGGCCGTCTCGCCTCCGATCAGCCGGCAGCCGCACATCTGGCAGCCGCGGATGACGCTCTCGATCACCTGGATGTGCCGGTTCGGGACCAGCGCGGCCACGTTCAGCACGTCCAGGGCGAACGCGGGGCTGTAGCCGGCCACGTACATGTCCACCGCACCCATCGCCACCGCGTCGATGCCGATGCCGTCGTGGTTGTTGGCGAGCGCGGCGAGGATGGCCTTGGTGCCGGTGCCGTCCACCGACCCCGCGACCTTCCTGACCTTGAGGGGGATCGGTCCGCCGCCGGCGAACCCGCCGATCTCGTCGCCGCTCCCCCAGGCCTTGGCCACCAGCGCCTTGATCATGTCGGCGAACCTCTCGCCCGCGTCGATGTCCACGCCGGCATCCGAATACGCTTTCGACTGGGTCATCTACCTGACTCCTTTCCGGTTTCCCGAAAGATGTTGTTTTTTCACAGAGCCGTACCATGGTACGGAAAACAAGGCGCAGTGTCAAAAAAACAGGGCATTGCCCTGTTTGACTGCAACCTGCCCCCGGCAAACAGCCGCCGCTACAGCGCCTGGATTATTTTCAGGATCTTTGTTGCGCGCACCCGGAACAATCCGTTGGAATTGTTCTTCCGTATGCTGGACTTCAGCAGCCGTTTGACGCGTATCGCGGTGTCCCCTGCGAGGTTCAGCTCCAGAGCCTTCGGTTTGGTGGTTGTCCAGTACGCATACCGCGACCTCCTGTTCTTTCGGAACTTGTACAGGTAGGTGTCGGGAACGCGTGAAGAATACAGATTGTCAAAATAAACGGTGCCGCTCTCCTTGGCGCCGTCCTTATTATCCAGGACAAACGAATTGAACGTCAGCGGCCGATCCAGCGCGCCGTCGTTATCGCCGCCCCACCGGTCGTTGTAACTGTTCAGCTGAATGGTGTAGTGCAGCCACCGGTCAGGAAGCTGGCCAAGCGTATACTGGAACGTTTCACCCCACCGGTCCGTAACGCGCACGCGAAGCGTCGTGTGGTCGCTCGAACCGCGAGCCTTGAATTGCAGCACTTTCGACTGTTCCGGCAGCTGCTTCCGCAGCGCAACCGGCGCGTAGCAGTTGCCAGGCCCCGTATACGCGTACGAAACCTTCATCCGGCCGTCAGAGGGCACGGTGACCGACCCGTCCGTGCAGACGGTTCCGGAAAACTCCCAGCCCTTGTTGGATGAAAAATCATCAACCTTCTGCTGCTTCGGCAGGCGCTGTCCGTTCGACCGCGCCCTGGTCAGGTAGCTCCTCATGAACTTGTAGGCATGCCATGACG
The DNA here is from genome assembly GCA_043813585.1 of Candidatus Kerfeldbacteria bacterium. Taxonomy (GTDB): domain Bacteria; phylum Patescibacteriota; class Patescibacteriia; order UBA9570; family XYC2-FULL-38-9; genus JBDRKW01. The sequence goes on along the minus strand of JBDRKW010000005.1, from coordinate 57,397 downwards.
TTTTCCTTGCATTCGCATGGTCGAGCAGGCCAAAATGCGCTTCAGCGTACGACGTGTCGGATGAGGTATCGTTCAACGCATACCAGAACACCTTCTTAACAGTTGGCACGGAAAGGGCGATGGCATACGCGCGCATGAGGAACGCGGCCTGGCGCTTGTCCGTTACGCCGTTTTTGTAGGTCGTCCATCCGAGTTCGGTCAGCCAGATCGGCGTCGAGTTGCTGTCGTTGCGCTCCACTGCAGCCTTCACATTATATAAATCCGTCATCAGCAAATTCAGTCCAGTCAGCGATTCTTCCGGCGCGTAGTTGAAGTTGCCGCTTTTTTCACGGTAGGGATGGATGGCGACGATATCAATAATATCCGGATTATCCAGCTCGTCGTAGAGTTTGTCTATAAAGTCGCTGTCCGCGCCCGACAGTCCGCCGAGTACGATCTTCGCGTTTGGATTCTCTTCTTTAATAGCGACAGACGCCGCTTCCAATAACGTCGCATATTCACTGAGTGACCCTTTCCAGAACCCGGCGTGGTTCGGCTCGTTCCAGATTTCCCAGTGGTCTACCCGTCCCGCATAACGCTTGGCCGCCCGGCCGACATAATCCTTCCACGCTTTAATGTCCGGCGGATAAAACTCCGAGTCCGAGGACCCCGGCAAGTCGGATGCCCAAGATGAACTGTAAGAAAGCAGGCCCACCATCCGGATTCCCCGGGCTTCGTAGGCGTCAACAACGCTGTCATAGGCGGCCCAGGAAAATGAATTGTCCGCGGGCTCAATAACATCCCAGGAAAACTCTTCGCGTCCCCACTGCACGCCGGCGTTTTCCGCTTTACGCAACACAACGTCCCAGTCGCTTTCGTCAATGCGCTGGCGCAGGTGGATATTGGCCCCGAATGCTTGTTTTATGGGCTCTCCTTTTGCATGCGCTCCTGCGGGCAGAAGCATGAGAAGCAGGAGGGCACACCCGGTGAGTATCAGGCGTTTCATGCCCCTATAATACCATGGAACGCGCTGTCTTTACCAACGAAAGTGTTCCGTGTACACTATATGACGGTATCGCATTCATAAACAAAAATATATGAAAAAAAATGTGCCTATCTTAAGCATTGTGTTCCTTGTGGCAGTATTGGCATTGGCTGGTATTGTCGTGTACTGGGAATTTCAGACCATGGACCCGCCGGTGCTGGAATTCCAGGAACCGGAACCTACTGTTTCTGCTGAACCCGCATTGAATAGAGGCGCTACAAATAGGTCTGGCGAAAAAACGAACACAAACGCAAATGTAAATGCAGCGCCGAAGAACAGCGACGAAGACGGCAGCCAGGAAAAATCTGATGGTGATGCAGAAAAGCCGGATTCTGAAACAGTGCCGGCGGAAAAACCGCTTGTCCGGCTTACCAGCAATGAAGAGTTTACGGAATTCACCATTACGGTTGACGGCACGGAGCGGGCAACATTTGAAACCGACGGTGAAACGGATGTGTCTATCCTGTCGCTGACAAACGAGGATGTATATATTGGGTTGAGCAGGACCGGCTTAGGCGGGTATATCCTCTATTGGGGGCCGGAGTCGATGTACCGGCTCAACTTCGCCACAGACAAACTCACAAAAACAGTGGTTGAAGGATTTATTGCCGACATCTCTTCTGACGGCTCAATGATGGCGTATATCAAAGTGAATCTTGGGGATACCGTTTCACGCTCGGTTATCGTACGCAATCTGGAAGACGAATCGGAACAGGAATTCCCGGTTGACGAGAAATACAACCAGGTCGGCGATGCGGTCTTTTCCCCTGACGGGACAAAAATCGCCTACGGAGCGGCGATCGGCGAACCGGAAGGCGAGGCCGGCGTTGTGATTATCATCAATATTGAATCCGGAGAACAAACGACGGCTGCCGAAACAGAAGACACCTACTACGTTGTTGACGGATGGAAAGATGCTGACACCGTGGACTTCACGGCTCAGTAAGGAAACATTAATAAATAAATAATGCATATGTCCAAAGCTCTCAAAGTATTGTACCCATTGCAAACGCTTGTCCTGCTTGGCGGGACCATTTTTGCCTGGTACACCGTCTACGGCGACTTCGCGCGCCACTATCAATATGAAGGGTCATTCTTCAAATTCACCGATTGCATCGTTCCGAATCCGCTGGCGACTCCATGTTTCTATGGAGCGATCGCATTTTTAATCGCCCTTGTCTGGTCGATAATCATTCTCCGGAAAAAACTCGACCAGAAAATGCTGCAGCATAAGCGGCTGTTCTGGCTGCTGCTTGCCGGCACGCTGTTTGCCTGGGGCAACTTTGGCTGGGGCTTCTACAAGTTCTGGCAGAACGACATGGCGCCGACTGCCGGCTGCTCGGGCGTAGTTGTCGATAACCCGTTCTCGACCCCGTGTTTCTACGGCGCGCTGTTCTACCTGTCGGCATTGATCGTCAGCATCATCATAAAAATGATTGCCAAGAAGAAAACAATATAACCGGTTTCTATTGCAAAAAAGCAGGGTCGCGCGCCTTGCTTTTTTCGTCGGGCATGACTATACTAGTTCAGTTTTACATATAATATTCACTCTATGGAACTGAAAGGATTTTTCGCAAAATGGTCGTCATTCTTCATCACCAGATACAAGACGACAGTTCTCCTTATTATTGCCATTTCGATTGCCGGCATCTGGGGCGTTTTAAACAACCAGCGGCAGGATTTCCCGCCGATTCAATCCAATTATGTCTTTGTCCAGTCGATCTATCCCGGCGCGTCCGCAGAAGATGTTGAGCAGGAGATCTTGGCGCCGGTCGAACAGCTGATCACTGATGTTGAGGGCGTCAAGCTCATCCGGTCGAGCGCTTCCAACAACTTTGCCTCCCTCTTCATCGAGCTGGATGATTTCAACAACCAGAAGGAGATTGTATCCAATATTGAAGATATGATCGCGCAGGCAGGGTTGCCGGCTGATGTGGAAACGACAGCGAAAATCTACGACGTCGCCGGGCCATCCGTGGTGTATGCCCTTTCAAACGGCGGCGCTGACAAGGCGAAGATCCTCGCGGAAGCGGAACAGCTCCGCGAACGGCTGCTGAACGCATCAGATGACGTAAAAAGGATTGACATCGCACCGAAGAACGAATTTGTGGTGTTTGTCCGGCTGGACGCGGAAAAAATGAATGACAACAACCTCCAGTCCCAGCAGGTTACGGATGCGATCCGGTCTGCGATCGCGTCGCTGCCCGGAGGTTCCATCACCAATGACTCGGGCGAGACGCTTGCGATCAGCATTGAACCGTCGGCGCGCTCGCTTGACGATATTAAAGAGATCGAAATCAACGGCGTCGCCTTGAGCGAAATTGCAGAGATCGTCCGGGAGCCGAAAGAACAGGAACAGTTGAGCTACGCCGGCTTTATTGACAGTGACGGAAACCCGGTATCCAAAGAGGCGGTGTACCTGGAAGTGATGAAAAAGGACGATGGAGATATTATCACCATTGCCAATGATCTGAAGAGCGAGGTTGAGCAGATTGAAGAAGACGGATCGCTTCCCGAAGGCATGGCGCTTTCGCTCGTTTATGACAATTCCGAATATACGCAGCAGCAGATCAGCGACCTGCTCTATAACGGATGGCTGGGTTTGATTCTGATTCTTGTGGTTCTAATGTTCTTCATCAACCTGCGCACCGGCATTGCAGTCGCGACCATTATCCCGCTCGCGTTCCTTGCGACGCTGGGCGTCCTCTACTTCATCGGCTTCACCATCAACATCATGACGCTGTTCGGGTTGTTGTTGGTGCTTGGTATTCTCGTCGATAACGCCATTGTCATCGGGGAAGGCGTGAACCATGCGCTTGATGCAGGCAAGAAAAAGCGCGAAGCAGTCATTGAAACGGTGAAGAATTACGGGCCGGCGATTACGACTGCAACGCTGACGACGATTGTTGCGTTCATCCCGTTTGCGATGATCGGCGGATTGATCGGCGAGTTCCTCAAGTATGTTCCGATTACCATTATCATCATGCTGGTCGTGTCGTACCTACTGGCGATTACGGTCATGCCGGTGATGGCGCGGTTGCTCCTGAAGGAACAGACAAAGGAACAGCGCCTGAGCAAGAAGCTCCCCATATGGCAAATGGTGACCGTGCTGCCGGCAATCGTGCACTACGGACAACGCAGCATCGACTTGCTTGAAGAGCACTATGCCCGGATGATGGCATCCGTCTACAGCAACCTCTGGAAGAAAATCACTGTTGTGGTGGCCGCTGTCGTACTGCTGGGCGTGAGCATCGGCGCATACGCAGTCCGCAGTGAAATCCTGCTGCTGCCGACAGACGACGGCAATATTGTTTCCGTGAACTTTAAGTTCCCTGCAACATTGAGCTTTGAAAAGCAATCCGATATTGTCAGCAAGGTCATGGCGCAGACGGTCAAAACCCCGTATTTTAAAAGCTATTACCAGTTTGAAGGGCAGTTCCTGGTTATCCTTGAAGATCCAAATGAACGCGCGGAAGGCGATGATGTCTTCACAATCGTCGAAGAGATGGACCGGCTGGTGGCCAACGAGCAAAAACTCCTGGACAAGGAAGGCGTGGCCGTTAAAACCAGCCCACTTGGAATTGGGCCTCCGGAAGAAGAATACGATGTAGTTATTGAGATGCGCGGCCAGCATTTCGAAGGCCTTGATGAAGCGGCCGCCGACCTGAAGGAATGGGCGCTTTCAAAGGAGGGGGTTACGGAAGTCGCGGTAAGTTCTGAGGATGACGCGGTTGAAGGCATAACGGTGGATCTCGACAGCGAGGCGCTCGAAGAAAAAGGCGTTGATCCGTTTGTGGCAAGCGCGGTGATCAACAGCGTCTTCAGCAAGCAGACGGTCGGATCGATTGTGGTGCGCGACGACGGCGTCTCTGATGACATTATTGTCGAGTATTCGGAAGATTCGAAAACATCCGTTGACGACATTAACGGACTGGTTGTCGGCGTTGCCGGCGGCTTTCCGCCGGAGCTTGTTACAGTGCAGGATATCGCGGATGTCCGCACCGAGCAGACGCTGCGTTCCATCTCACGCTTAAACCAGCTGCGCATGGTTGCCGTACGGGTGAAGGTCGACGAGAACACGGATGCTGCGGTTGTTGAAAGTGATATTAAAGAGTACCTGAATGACGGGCACCTGGAACAGTTCAACCTGTCTGCTGACGATATTGCATACGGCGGCTTCACCGCATCCATTAACGAAAGCTTTGATAATCTCGTAATTGTCTTCATCATTGCCGTGATAGCTGTGTACTTGATCCTCGTGTACCAGTTCAACTCCTTCCTGCAGCCGGGCCTGATCATGCTTGCGGTGCCGCTTGCGATGATCGGCGTCTTCCCGGCGCTGTATTACATCGGCAGTTCGATTAATATGGTTTCAGGGCTCGGGATTATCGCACTGGTTGGCATTGTGGTGAATGACGCGATTGTGTTCATGGACTATTACAACCGCATCAAGGGTAAAGGGTTGAAGACCATGGCGCAGGACCTGGTGGAAACAGGACGCGCGCGCTTCAAACCAATTCTCTCCACCTCCATTACAACCGTATTCGGCATCCTGCCGCTCACCATTATGGATCCATTCTGGCGCGGGCTTGGCACTGCCCTGATTGCCGGGCTTATCTGCGCGACCGCGGGAACGCTGATCATCCTTCCGGTATTCCTGTCGTGGGCTGAAATTATCCTGAGTCGGTGTAAAAAAGTCGGCGACCGCGCACGCGGATAGCATAAGCTAGGCCTCATTTTTTACGGGTAATTCTTGACTTTTACCTGCTTTTTTGGTACAGTAAATAAGTACAATGCATCAATGCGAACAACGCCGGCAACAAATAAACAAGAAACGACTTCAACTATCTGTTTAAGTTGCCGCTATCAAGGGACGGCAAAAGAGACGGCCTGTCCGAATTGCGGGATGCTCATGGTTCCCCAATGCCCAGAGTGCCTGCTCCCGCAGTCAGAATGCATCTGCCGATATATCAATAGGGAGGGTTAATTTCACCTAATCTTAATATTCAACTATATGGCAACAAGAGAGCCGAGAATGAAAAGCTTTCCTCCAAGCGCGCTGGCGCCCACGAAGCATGAACGGGAGGGCCAGGTCAAACCGGGCACGCCTGAACAGCCGCGGATGTTTGATTTCCTTAGCGGAAAAAAACACGAAACAAATGATGTTACGGATAAAAGTGGCAAGGTCGTTGCGCAAGAAATTATTACGCACCAGAAAATGGACTCCATCAGCAGCGAACAGCGTGTTCAGACTGTTGTCGACGGCAAGTTGGTAGGGGTCAGCAGGACAACATTCGAAACGGGCTCAGGCAAAGTTAGGGAGTACCGGCGCGAGGCGCCGAACGGCGTTGTGTTGCGCGAAGTCACCGTCGGAGGAGAAGGGATGTTTACAGACACGGAATACCAGTACGAGCAGGTTGAGCCGGGCCAGCTCCCAAAAGCGACCATAGAAAAAAAATATTCAAACGGATCGCTTCAGGAAACGGCAGTGAAGGAGATCTCCTATGATGAAAAAAACCGTCCGGCGACAGAATTCACGTCGCGCGTCGCAGAGGACAAATTCAGCTATTTGGGCCAAATGGAAGGTAAACGGCTCGAAACGCGGGCAAAGTACACCTACGATCCGGAGGATCCGGACAAATCAACCGTGACTGCTGAAACCACGTTATTCAAAGGCCGGGAATCAATGAAAGAAAACCCGGACAGGGAAGTAACCGGCATTATCAAGGAAGATAAAAATAGTGAATACGGCCGGCCGGTCAAACATGACACCGCGTACGTTGAAGTCCTGCAGACGCGAGGCCCTGACGGAACACTTGAGAGTCAAACAAAAAAAGAGAGGAAAAGGGTTCAGAAACAATGGGAGTATGACAGCGGTGGCCGGGTAACGTATAAGAGGGAAATAGATACAACCGGCGATCATACCATTGATGACCAGTACAGGTATATGCACGATGCGGCAGGCCGCGTGACCAAATCTGAACGCACCTTTAACGGCGAACGCAGCTATAGGATTGAATATGAATATAAAGGTGATGACGATCTGGATTCATTTGTAACTGAAGAGAGTTTTAGGGAAAGCACGAGAAAACGCTTCCGCCGCCTTCCAAGGGGCGAGAAATCTGACATGAAGGGCTGGTACCAGGACTATGAACTTATTGAGGAGGAACCGCTTGGAGGGAAAAAATAACGAGATGAAAAAAAGCCGCGCCTTGACAGCGCGGCTTTTTTATCATACGTTACCCAGCCGCGTCACAGTCAAAAAGCGGGTGCGGTGCATGCGGCAATGCACGCCCAGGTCTTTGCAACCAGGAGGATAAACCATGCGGCAGCTTATTGCTTTCGCGCTTCTGCTGATGCAGGCTTCGCTCGGCTGCGGCCCGGCAACACTGAACCCCTGCGACCAGGACAGTTGGTACTTCCCGTGCGAGATCGGGCAGGCCAACGGTCTGGTGTGCGACCAGGTCGACATCGACGACGACGGGGTTCCGGCCACCTACGACCGGGACGATTACGACCCCGCCGTGTACGAGGTGTTCGAGTGCTCTGGCACCGACGCCATGGGCAACCCGGAGCTGGTGTGGGACGACTACTGCCAGCTCTACTGGAACGACATCTGCGAGCTGCGGTGCGGGTACGAGGCACAGTACTACGACGAGGGCCTCTACGACCACGAGGAAGACAACAAGGCGTACGAGAGGTACTGCCTGAACTGAGAATTGGCCCGTCCCCGACTGGCGGACGAGGCCTCCCGATCCTGCGGCTGCGCTCTTTGCGTGGCAACTCCCGCCCCTCACGCCAATGTGAAGGGTGCGGCCGCAGGTTCTTTTTTTTAGTAATGTGACAGGGGAGAGATTCGAACTCTCGACCCCGGGCTTATGAGTCCCGTGCTCTAACCAGCTGAGCTACCCTGTCGTAGTGCCCTGTTTCGGACACGAAAAAAAGTATAGGCAATTTACCGCCAGCCGTCAATCCTGGCACCGCCTTCAAACCCTTCCTTGTACACGCGCTCTGTAGCCAATACGGTTCGCGACGGACCGTAGCGGTATGTCTTCACCCACGCTTCGCCGTCCCCGGCCTGGCTCATGAGGATTTCGTCCTTGCCGTCACCCTCCCAATCGGCGCAGGTAACGTCTACCGGTCCTGTGAAATCGTCACCAAACGGTTCGTAATCGTACTTCTTTAACTCACCTTCCCATTCGAACACGCGCACGGTTCCTGTCTTGCCGCCGTTTGTGCCGACAATGATCTCGGCTCCTTCATCCTTATCAATATTCCCTACTGCAACATTTATGCCGCCGGTATATTTCTTGCCGAATGCCCGCGTCACCTCCAGCTGCGCTCCGGTCTCATCGAATACGCCAAACTTCGATTTGCCGCTGCCGGCAACACCTGCAACAATCTCATCCAAACCGTCGCCGTCTACATCGCCTGCCGCAACATCCAGCCCGCCGGTATGCGTGCCGTTGAATGCGTCAAAGGTCAGCATTAGTACTCCGAACCGGTCAAAGACCTTCACCCGCGCCTTCATGCCGCGGCCCGACCCGACAATAATCTCCTGCACGCCGTCGCCGTCAATATCGCCGGTCGCAACCCGCGCGCCTTTCTGCTTGCCGTACGGGAACGCCTTAAACGAATTCTGCAGCTCGCCGTTGCGCGAAAACACGTTCACAATAGGATTCTTTCCATTCTTTACCGTAATAATATTATTCACGCCGTTGCCGGTGACATCGCCCACTGCAACATCGCCGCTATTCTTCCATTTTTTCTTGTATGGATAAAACTTCTTGTCCTTATTTCCGGCCTGGAACCACGTCTTCACCAGGCCGCTGCTCGGTTTCCCCTTTATGGAAGCGAAATGCCGCGTGGTGTACGCGTCTTCTTTCTTGACCATCTTCACGGTTTTCATCTCTACATTGCCGAATTCGTCCTTTGCGTTGACGCGCACGTACACGTCACCGTCTTCTACGGCCGAAAGCGAGGTATACAGGTAATACGGATAGTCGTGCGTGCCGCTGTCTTCCACAAGCGTCTTCCAGGTTTGCTGGCCGTCATCGCTGATCTTCAGCTGGACATAGTCCACGCCGCTGCCGATGTCTGTCACATACGCCTTGATATTCAGGCTGTCGTCTAAAATTTCCCCGTCGTCCAGGTCAAATGAAACGTCCGGGTTCCAGCTGTCGGCGTTCAGGTGGTTTGGGATATATGTCTCCGGGTCATACCAATCATCGGCTGTTGCCGGGTCGGAAACATGTCCGTAATAGACCCACACGCCCGTATACTCTGATTTATGGATGCCAAAATGGATGTGCGGCGACCATCCGCCGTTGACTGTGCTGTCGCCGAGCGATCCGAGCCGCTGTCCTGCCGTTACCTGCGTTCCCGGCGGCGCAGGAATATCGGACGGGTCAAGGTGCCCGTACAATGAAACAATCCGCTTCCCGCCAGGCAGCGTATGCTCCACCAACACGACCAACCCGAACTGCGTCCGCACTTCCGCCTCGCGCACAACGCCGTCAGCCACCGCATAGACCGGCGCGCCCGAGCCCAGTTCGAACCCTGCATCAATGCCCATATGGTAGTATGAGCCATACTCATCGCCGTGGTGCGTCGACACCTGCCACACGCCTAATGGATAAATAAAATTATCCGCCGTACCTGCAAAAACCGCAGACGGGATCAGTAGGCTAAAAATGAGTATGACAAAATATCTCATAAGAAATGTTCTGCGAAGAACAAATTACTTTGGGGTAATGCTTCCGAGCAGGACATCAACGATGACGATGCCTTTTGCAGACAGCGAGGTGACCAGTTCGTGGTGGACGCGCCGTTCGATCTCCGCGCGCTTGTTCGTAAAAAAGTCGTTTGCGGTATATTCGGAGCCGACCGTGCGCACGCGCGAACGAATCGTCGGCCGGATGACCTTTTCAATATAATTGTCGCCGATGCTCTGCCACAGCTGGGTCGCGTTGTCCGGATCGATGTGGAACAGCACGGTCATTTCAAGCCCGACATTCTTTCCGTCAGTCGTCGGCACGACAATCTCAGCGTCGCCGAGTTCGCTTTCTTCAATATCAAAACCCTGCCGAATCTGGTATTCCTGCACCTGCGTGTTGAACAGCTTGGCCTTGTGCCAGAACGGCATCTTAAGGTGAAGGCCCGGGCGCAATACTTTCAGCAGCACGCCTTTGCCGTGGCTGTAGATGCAGGCAACATATCCCGGCGGCACAGATACAAACATGCCGAACAGTATGTCCTCAATTGCGATCGATATGATTAATTTGTCCATAGGTTTTGAACGTTCTCTTTTAATTCTTCATCTTTAACCATGTATTTCATCACGATCCATTTGATCAGCTTGATCCATAGCGAGAACAGCACCGACGTGGTCAGGAACACCGCTTTGCCGGACGGCAGAACGATCGTTGCCAGATAGGTACCGATCGGCAGTCCGAACAGAAGCGCTTTATCAATTGCAGACGCGCTGCCAATGCCCTTTGCGCGCTTCAATGCCTGTTGCAAGAATACCACAGCAGCACAGATTAGTGAAGCTGTTTGGTTCGGTACAATAAGGTTAAACCAGTTGAAAAAGCTTGGATCAATTACGCCCGGATCAAGGTTGAACACATAGAGGATATTGTGCCCGATCGGCTGCAGGCCGGAAGAAAAAATCGAATACAACACGATGAGGAAGAACAACTGGAACAGGAGTGAGAAGAAATTTGAAAAGACGCCGATCTTATTCTTGCTTAGCAGCTCTTTAATCGCGTCGCGCTGCTTCTGGATATTATGTTTGTATTTTTTCGTGAGCTTTTCGATCTGCGGACGGATTCTATCCAAGCGGTATTCAGAGCGCGCGCCCCGGATAGAGAACGGCAGCAACATCAGCCGGATGGCGAGGGTAAGGAAAATAACCGCCATGCCCATGTCTTTGCCGGGCGAAATGGTGTACAAAAAAATCAGAGCGTTATACAGCGGCTCGTAGAGGAGATCGTAGTACAAAAACTCAAACATATATTCATAGTATACCTTAAATAGGTATAAATGTCAATTTTATTAATAGCGTCCTTCAAGTATAATCAATAGCATGAAATTCCTAATGCCTATTCTGCATGACCGGCCGCTGGCGCGATTGCTCATTGCCTGCGCAAGCTACAAGGCAATTATTTTTTTGTTGGTCGTGATCACATTTTCTACGTACGGGATTCGCGAGGTGGAATTCAATGCAAACTTCCACTGGCCGGAAGAATCAACCCCAACGCTGGCAACTGCGTTCTCCACCTGGGATGCGCAGCACTATATCTACCTGGCGCAAGAATGGTATTCGGCCGGCCACATCAGCAATGCATTCTATCCGCTGTACCCGCTGCTGATCCGCCTGCTGAATGTACTCACATTCAACCATACGCTTATTACAGGCCTGCTTCTTTCAACCGTCTTCTCCTTTGCGGCCGTGGCTATGCTGTTCCTGCTTGCCCGGCGCGCCTATGGCGACCGGGTTGCGATGCTTGCCGGGCTGCTGTTCATGGCGTTCCCGACCGCGTTCTACCTCCATTTGGTATATACGGAATCCCTTTTCATCCTGTTGGTGCTCGCGTCCTTTTATTTTTTGGGTCATAAGGATGCGTGGAAGTCCTATCTTGCGATGTTCCTCCTGCCGCTCACCAGGCCCCAGGGCGTCTTTACAGCTGTCCCGCTCTTGTACCGCTCGCTCGTGCGGTGGAAGCGCGGAAAATTGATGCGTTCTGCCATGATCATTACCGCGTTTGCCGGCGGCGTTGCCGCATATCTTTGCATCATGCACTTTTCAACCGGCTCGGCCTTTTCCGGCTTTATGGCGCAGGGCTTTTTCTACACGAATTACAGCATTGAAAATCTGCTTCATCCGGTTGACTGGATCACGCGCAACTTCATCCATCTGGAACCGTCGTTTCATGCTCTTAACACCAGCATTATTGACCGGGTATTCTTTATCGGATTTCTTGCCGGGCTTCCTCTTGTGTACAAATATACTAAACGGTCGCTTTTTATATTCACACTCCTGCTGGGCCTGGTGACGGCGCTCTCCGGCGACCTGTCATCCTTCCCCCGCTACATGCTGCTGCTGTTTCCGCTGTTCATCGCATTGGCGCGCTGGCTCAAGAACCGGGAATTTGCGTTCCGGTTCATCCAATGGTCATTCATTATGCTGCAAATGATAGGAGTCGTCGCGTATTCCATGAGCCTCTGGGTTGCGTAAAAAAAAGAAGGGATGCCGGTAATCGACAACCCATCTCCTTTTTTTGGCGCCTGACTCCTGACGCCTAGTTCATGTTGACCTTGATCGGCCAGCTTCCGTACTGGCTGGCGATGGTCACGATGACCTGCGGGGTCACTGCGGAACACGGCCAGTGGTACCACTGGTGGGTCTTGATCGCACTCGGACAGTAGACGCCAACCGCCATGCAGTTGGTGATGTCGTCGTCCATCCCGAGGTAGATGAACAGGCCGTCCGTCCTGCGCCGATGGTACGCCATGAGCAGGAACGAGAGCAAGGCGCTCTTCAGGTCGAAGAACTCGCGCGGAACCTCGCGCCCGGTCTGACGCGTCATCTTGACGCAGAGCTGGGTCGCCTGGAGCAGGCGGCAGGCGCGGCGAACCACGTCATGCTGCCGGAGCTGCGCCGCCGGACAATTCTCCAGGTGCGGGATCTGCCCGGACAAGCTGACGGCCTGCCCGCGCACCAATACGACGCTGTCGTGCGGCATGAACCGGTCCACGGCTCCGCCGAACGTCCGTTCTGCATGCTTAACCATGGCTACGGCCAACAGCACTGAGGGAGCATCAACATCTGCTGTAACTGCTGGTAACATGAGCTTCTTCGTCCTCCTTCTTGCGCTTTGTGCGAAGATCAAAATGATGCACACATTAAACAGTTCTTTGCTGCGCCTGTCAAGGAAGAACCGCAGCTTAAAATGCCTCATAGGCGCTAATATTCGCCACATTCCCGGCATTGATGCCTATCCTCTTTTTCTGCACCTTTACTCCTTGACAATGGTCTGCACGCAACGTAGTATGAACAGTCATGCGCGTTCACGCATGATATCGTTTAATCCTATGAAATCAGCCAAAGAAGACCAGATTCTGGAGATGATCAAGCAGAGCGCATCTGTGCTTGTTTGCCTTCCCGAAAAACCGACCACTGATGCGATCGCATCAGGCCTTGCCGTATTGTCTGTTATTGAAAAGCTTGGCAAAAAAGGCCGGGTGGTTTCGTCCGGATTCCAGCTGCCGGCCACGCATGCGTTCCTGCCCAAGAGCAACGAGATTTTTGACGACCTGACCGCGCTGCGCAAGTTTATTATCTCTCTTGATATCTCAAACAAAAGCGTTGAGGACCTTTCGTATACGATTGAAGACGACAAGCTGAACGTCTATGTCTCGCCCAAGGACGGGTTCTTCACGCAGAACGACGTTTCCACCACAAGCGGAGATTACGCGTTTGACCTGATTATCGTGATCGACGCCCAGGACCTGGATGCGCTCGGCCGCATCTACGAGATGAACGCCGACTTCTTTTACCACACGCCGCTGATCAATATCGACCAGAGCCCGGCCAACGACCATTTCGGCCAGGTGAACCTGATCAACGTAACGGCGACTTCGTGTTCGGAGATCCTGTTTGAGCTGGTGAAGGACTGGGGCGATAACATTCTCGATGAATATATTGCCACCAACCTGCTGACCGGCATGATCAGCAAGACGAAGAGCTTCCAGTCCGGTTCGGTTACTCCCCGCTCCCTTTCCATTGCATCGCACCTGATCTCCCAGGGGGCGCGGCGCGAGGATATCGTCAAGCACCTCTACCAGTCCAAGAAGATTTCAACGCTGAAGCTCTGGGGACGGGTGCTCACGACGCTGGAAGTGGATACGGAACACAAGATCGTCTGGTCGCGGCTTACGCGCAAGGACTTTGAATCGGTCGGCGCCACAGAAGACGACCTGTCAGACGTAATTGACGAGCTGATCATCAACTCGCGGGAGGCGCGCAACGTCTTTATCGTATACAATGTCAACCCGAACGAAGTGAAGGCGATTGTGAGCACTGCGCCGTACACGAACGCGATCGACCTGTTTTCCGAATTCAATCCGGAAGGCACTGAACATTTCATCCACTTTACCTATAACCACGACCATACGGTTGAACAGGTGGCAGACATCATCCTACAAAAGCTCCGATCCACATCAGCAAAATAAGGGCGCAGAAACGGGCTAGAATATTCGCCCGTTTTTTGGTATACTTTTTTGCATGAGCAACGGTTTTTCATCAATAGAGGATTTGATCCCGAAAACGCCCGGCAGTGCGGCAGGAGCCGGCGCACAGCAGCCAGTCGACGACGACGAAGAAAGCGAGGCTCCTGTAGAGACGCGTTCTGAAAAAGCGCAGGAAAATGTGGGCGAGAAGATGGAGCAGATCCGCCTGCAGACGCTGGAAGACGAAACGCGCGCCAAAGCGGAGCTGTTCGGCATCCCGTATTTTGACCTGGAAGCGTTCCCCATCGGCCCGGAGGTGATATCATTGATTCCGGAAAAGGACGCGACCGACAATAAAGCGGTTGCATTTTTCCGTTTGGAAGACCAGATCCGCATTGCAACGGTTGATCCGGACAACCCGAAAATCAATGAGATTATTGCGCAGCTGCAAAAGGAGCATGAGGGTTCGAAGGTGAAGCTTTACCTGATATCGCAGCACAGCTTTGACCAGGCGATCAAGCTGTACAAGACAGTCGCAAAAATCCGCAAGATCGAGAGCGGCGTACATATCACCAAAAAGCAGCTGGATGCGTATGCAAAAGAACTGACGTCTTTTGATATTTTTGACAAGCGGATTGACGAGGTAAACATGACCGAAGCGTTTGCCATGATCATTGCCATGGCGATGACCGCCGGTTCTTCTGATATCCATATTGAAGCGGAAGAGGAGAGCGCGGTGCTGCGCTTTCGCGTCGACGGCGTACTGACTGTGGTTGCGCACATGGAGCCGGAAAAACTGCCGAAGCTGGTCAGCCGCATCAAGGGAATCGCCGGGCTGAAGCTGAACATTACAGCAGTCCCGCAGGACGGCCGCATCTCGATTGAGCTCGGGGAAGACGATAAGCTGGATATTCGCGTTTCCACGCTTCCGTCCGCGTACGGAGAAAGCATCGTGTTCCGCCTGCTGAAATCGTCATCCGTGGGGCTGTCGTTTGAAGACCTCGGCATGCGCCCGCTGGCGTTTGAACGCCTCAAGATTGAGATAGAAAAGCCGAACGGCATGATCATTACCACCGGTCCGACCGGTTCCGGAAAGACGACGACGCTCTACGCCATTTTGAACAAGCTGAATAAGCCGGAGAATAAAATCATCACGCTGGAAAATCCGGTTGAGTATAAGCTGAAGGGCATTGTCCAGAGCCAGATCGACCATTCAAAAAAATACACCTTCGCGCTGGGGCTGCGCGCGATCCTGCGCCAGGACCCGGACATTGTCATGGTTGGTGAAATCCGCGACCTGGAAACCGCCGATACGGCTATCCAGGCGGCTCTCACCGGCCACCTCATGCTCTCTACCATCCATACGAACGACGCCACCGGCGCTATCCCGCGTTTCCTGGGCATGGGCGTGAATCCGGCGCTCTTGGCACCTGCATTGAATGCGGTCATCGGCCAACGCCTGGTGCGCCGCATCTGCGCGGACTGTAAAAAGGAATATACGCCTTCTGCCGAACAGATCCAGCGCGCGAAAGAATGGGTTGCCGCCATACCGGAAGCGTCCGGGGAAGAGAGGCCGGACGTGGACAAGGTCATGTGGTACAAAGGCGAAGGCTGCCAGACCTGCAAAGACACCGGGTTCAAGGGCCGGGTCGGCATTTATGAAATTTTCACCATGATACCGGAGATCGAGAAACAGGTGCTCTCCGGGAAAGCGTCCGAATATGACATGAAGACGCTGCTGCACGATGCCGGCATGGTCACTATGGGCCAGGACGGCGTGTTAAAAGCAATAGAAGGAATCACCCTGCTCGACGAGGTCTTCCGCGTCGCCAAAGCGTAAATACAAAACGAGCCCCTTCCAACAGATTACTCACTCGCTGGCAACCCTGGCGGGCCAATCGCTCGTACGAGTAATCTGTTTACAGGGCTCGTTTTATATATTTATGATTTTTTGATGCGGACGTATCCGAAGGTTCCGAGTCCTAGTCCAAATGCAATAACTAAAGTTACAAGAGAGAATTCGGGAATACCAGGGCCTTCTGCAGGGCCGTAGCGCTCATCTGCGCCCATTTCCCAGCCGGCTCCAATAGGACGCGATTGGGCGTGGATATCCGTCGTCGTCCATGCGCTCGCATCAGTACCTGTATTTACTGCAGGCGATGTCGCATTAATTGCCGGACCAACACCAGGATTCGTGAAATCAGGGTCTGTCTCAATTGAATTTGCATCGCCACCGCTGTTTGCCTGCCAGCTACCAAGATTAGGGCTGTTAATGCCGGTACATCCGCCACTCGGGCCCCACCACCCGGTCATGCCGCCGCCATCTCTGTAAATATCATTAAAATTTGAGCTCAAATTTGTATTCGCGTTACATTCAACCATTATTCCATAATTGGATTGAACGTTAAGAATGTTATTCAATATTGTTGTGTTACTTACAGGTGCATCTACATCATTGCCAACCCGAATTTCTCCAGTTCCGTTTTCGTAGGTGGTGTTGTTAACTATATTGTTGCTATTTCCCACAACTTGAATGCCGTATGATGTACTGCCTTCAATCCAATTATTCGTAATGTCGTGACCAGTGGAATTTACTGACATGTAAATTCCTATGTCATTTCCGGAAATCAAATTCGCGTCTGCTTTGGAGTTGATTGCGGAGTTGTAATGAATACCATAGCCACCGTTATCCGTGAGTGTGTTTACATAAAAATACCAAGCGGTTGATCCGTCTATCCGTATGCCGTCTGCAGCGTTGTCGTGTGAATATACTTTCTCTATGTCACCATAATTCGAATTTGGAAGCCCTATGACACCGCTATTAAGGCAATTCTTTATTTCAAAAGTACCAACTCCGATATAATTTGCAGGGTCACCAGGGTTATTACCGATCCAGAAGCCTGCATCACGCGTATTTTCACAATCAATAACAGGCATTTCGCGAATTTTTCCACCGGCCGATTCCCAGGAATCAAAACGCGTCTGATTGCCTGGGCCATTTCCTGTTTGTGCAGCACCCAGCGAAACCATTTCAGTAAAGTCAACTGCTGCTCCGCATTGCATTATTCCACAAGCCGCGTTCATGCAGCCGCTTGTTGCCCATACCTGGTCGCCGTTATTTGCTGTAATCTCTGATACTGCCTGACCTAACGTTGCACAAGGTAATGCTTCAGTCTGGCAGTCATTAGCACCACCATCGTCGTCTCCCATACAAGAATCGACCCAAAGTTCAGTTGCAGAAGCAGATTTCGGTAAAAGTACGAGTACGCAGAGAACAACTAGTGTCGCCAGCCCGAATCTTTTTTGTTTTAGTATTGTTTCCATTTTATTGATAGTATCAAAATAAACAATTAGGAGACGTTGAAACTCCCAATAAACGCATTAGTATTATAGCACAAATTCTAAAATCGGTCTATTGTAGTTTTCCTCAGGTATCCAAATGCCCCTAATCCCAGGCCAAACGCGATAACCAAAGTCAGCAAAGAATATTCCGGTACCGGACTGCCTCCCTCATCTTGCGGCCCGTCTTCCATTGGTCCGATGTCGTACCCAAGGCCGAGCGGCCGAGCGTTGGCGAAAATATCAATATCAACCGTTCCGCTTAAATCATAGGCCGTATCAACTCCGGTCCAGGCATCGTCGCGCAGGTATTGCGTGATATAGAACGTATCAGAAGCCCCTACTCCATAGTCAGACGGCGCGTATCCCGTTTCCGCGCGCGCAACGCTTAATGTATTTTCATCGTTATCGATGATATACCATATATGCCGCGTATCATCGTCAGGGACAAAGTAATATCCGCCCATCATGAACTGGTGCGCTGTCCACGGACTGCCGCTCACGTTGATGTCTGTCACGAAGTCGTGTGCATTGCTGCCGCTTTCTGTCAGCGAAGCGACTGTACCGGTGTAGTTCTTCACAAAATTCGGGTCGTCACTGTTTGTGTTTACTCCTTTTGAACACTGGTCGAGATATATATCACCCCCATTGTTGTACCAGCTGTTGTAATCAAAGGTGCCGCAATTCGCGCCCAGCAGTCTTCTGAGCGCATAGCCTTCAGCTCCATAAAACATATTATTGTAGAAAACCGGAGCCACCACATTATACAGGTTCAATTGGTTGGTGGTGAACATGTTGTTATAGTACAGCGGTGAACCGAATATGTAGGCGGGAGGGCCGCCCCATGCAAAAATATTATTGAACGCCAGTAATGACGGGGGGTACTGGCCGTCTCCGTTTGAAATATGCGACTGATAAATATTGGCAATGCCGTCGCCGGTTGACGTACTTACCAGGGCCATCGGGCCGCCGGCCAGTTCTGAATTCTGCAACGTGCCGGATGAATGCATTATTACTTGAATACCGCTGTTCGTGCTGGTGCCATTCTGCGTTGCCCAAACGTCATCAAGCGTATAATTCGCACAATTACGTGAATCAATGCCATTTACATAATTTCGGTTTGCCCAGATGCGCGTAACAACCGGGCACGCAGCTGCGGAAGGGCTAACCCAGATTCCCGCTTTGCCGGTTCCGGCACCTGTAACCTGTAAATCCTGAATCGTTACCGCGTCACTTAGGGCATTGGCGTCGATACAATGGTCAACAGGCGAAGCTCCTGAGCAATCAATAATAGTTTGTGTCCGTCCTGCCCCGAGCAGGTCAATTTCCTTAATCAGGTTCACATCTTCATAATACGTACCTGCGGCAATGTTCATACTGTCGCCGCTCGAGCCTTGGCCGATGGCGTAATTGATCGTGCAGCATGGGCTGCCGGCGGTCTGGCAGTTACTGCTGTCTGCGCAGCCATCATCATCAACATACAAATTAACGGCAAAAACAGCGGTTGGGAAAACCGCCAGAATAGCTATTACTCCATATTGAAGAAGTCTCCTCTTCGTCATTTCGCCTGTTTAAGACGGATATAACCGAATGTACCCAGTCCCAAGCCGAACGCGATAAATAATGTTAGTAATGAAAATTCAGGAATAGCGTCTCCGCCGCCTCCTTCTCCAAAATCCATAGTGATATCGTTTAATTCCGGGCCGAGCACTGCGTCATCAGTATCAAAGGTGACCTGGTATTCAAAATATTGGTTATCCGGGACGTTCGTGAGGGTTAACGACGGTGTTGTAGTTGTCGTATTACTCAACTCTGTGTAGTAGGTTCCTGCTGTTCCGTCCGGTCCCCTAAATGTCTCTGTGTCGCATGCTGCGTCATTGCAGGACCGCACCTGGATCTGCAAACGGTTTGCCCCGCGCCGGTAATGGTCCTCAATTTCGCCTGCGGTCAGTGCGCGGCTGAACACGTCCACTTCATCCATTGACCCAACAAAAAAGCTGTCATAGCCTGAAGCGGCTTTGTTCACGCCTAACCGAAGCGGTTCATCATTTGTCTGGATGGCTCCTGCAGCGCCCTCAGTGAATGAACCGGCAACCGCAGTCCCGTTTACATAAAGAGTAACCGATGAATTCGTATGCACAGCGGCAACATGGTTCCATTCGTCTTCAGTCAGAACGATGTTATCCGACGTGTATTCATCCACAGAAGCACAGTCTCCGCTGTCGTCTGAAATAAACTGCAGTTTCCCGTTTGCATTATAACCAAGTGAATAGGCGTAGTTGCTTGACGCATCGCACCATTCCTTTGACGCGATCATCCCGTCCTGCGTCAGGTCGGTGGGGTATATCCATCCTTCAACAGTGAGGTTGCTGGTAATATCCAGGCTGCTGTCGCCGGGAACGGTGACCCAGTTGTTCGTTCCATCAAAGCTCAAGGCGTTATTCAGCGTGCCTGCCGGCCAGCTCACATTTCCGGCAGCGAGCACCGGCGGCGTGAAGTCGGAAGTCCACCTGGCTATGCCTTTTGAAAGCCTCACCTCATCGAGATAGCCATATAGGGGTTGAGTTGATTTGTTGGCATCATTTATACCTATGACTATTGCCTGGTCTGAATTACTGCCCGGAGCAGTCCCGTCGGAAGCGTCAAGTACCCCATCAAGATACGTTTTCACATTAGTCCCGTCATAGACATACGCCACATGATGCCATGCATCTGGAGTTACGTCATGAGTTCCGACAACCCCAGCATCACCAGTATACCCGTGCGAAAAGAAAGCTAACCTATTAGCGGTAGTGATATAGATATGCCAATTGTCAGGATCAAGGTAATTCACCCAACTATTGATGAGTGTTTGCTGAATACCTGCCAGGTTCAGGTAAAACCAGAAATCAATCGTAAAATCTCCGCCTGAAAAATCCCAATCACTGCTTGCCGGCATGCTTAAATAATCTCCCGAGGCATTGAATAAGGCACTGAATCCGCCATATTTTGATTGCGCACTGCTTCTCGCAACATCTGAAAATATATTTACAGTATGCCCGCTTAGGGAGTTATCGGGCAGGAGGGTGTTGTCCATGTGCATCAGCAATTTCGTGTAGGAATCGACAAATGTTCCATCGTTGGTGTTGCCGGACGTGTCTTCTACATCGATATAAGAGGTTGCATTCATGTGCATGAGTAATTCATTGCTGCTCATGTTGGCGTTTCCGTTTGGATAGCCGGATTCTGAACTCCCGCTGTTGGGCAGTTCTTTGAAGAACGGCTGTTCCGGGGTCCAGGATAATGAATTCCAGGACGATGCTGATCCTGCGTCAACATTTTGCGATGAATAGGTTCCTGTGCCGTTGCCCATTCCTGTGCCGTCCAGCTCGATCCAGGTGTTTCCTGCGTCCCACTGGGTGTCTGAGAATGTGCCTGTGAAGTCGCCTATGTCGTCGTGGACGATAGTTGCTGCGCTTGCTGTTAATGGAATAAAAAACACCGCCAGAAAAACAATTATCCATGCGGCGCGTTTTGTTTGTACTCCCTGTGTCATTTTAACACCCTATTTGATAACTAGAAAAACTGCTCCGTCTGTGTGCGGAGTCAGTACGACCCTATTATAGTACATATTTAATATTTATTAAAGCAGATCTATCCACATGTCAGACAATATTTACGACAAATTTGCAAGTGCTTGCTGTAAATTGCTCAATTCGGCCTCTGCTTCGGCCTTTGATTGCTTGTTTTGTTCGATAACCTCTTCTGGAGCGCTCTCCAGGAACTTCTTGTTGCCCAGCTTCTTCTCTAGTCCGGCCAGGTATCCTTCTTTTGCTTTAATCTCTCTTTCTATGCGCTTCTTTTCTGCTTCAACATCAATCACTCCGTCAAGCGGGATGATAATTTGCTTGTCACCTGCTACTGCGGTGGCACTATTTGTGAACTTCTTTTCTGCGACAAATGAAACTGATGCGAGTTGTTGGACAAGTGCTGCATCTTCATCATCAATATCGCTCTTTAATGCTTCGAGCTCCTGTTTTGGTTTGATGTTGTACTCTTTTCTGATGTGACGTATGGAAGAAATCAATTCTTTTACGTCTTCGAGTTGCTTTTCTGCTGCGTTATCAATTAATGACTCGTCCGCTTCCGGCCACTGTTCAATAATGAGCATCGATTCTTTACCAAGCTCCTTCCAGATCGCTTCAGTCACGAACGGGATAAGCGGGTGCGCGAGCTTTATAATCTGTTCCAGCACGTCGCGTGTGACTGCAGGGTTCGGCTGCACCTTGGTGATCTCAATATACCAATCGGCAAATTCATGCCAGGTGAAATTGTACAACGTGTCTGCAGCCTGGCCGAACTGGTCGTTTTCATACATCTGTTCCACCTCTCTTATAACAGCATTCAGCCGAGACAGGATCCACCGGTCCGCAATCGACGGCTTGCCGGCTTCATCGATCTCCTGCATGGAGATAAACCGCGCCATATTCCAGAGCTTATTCACAAAGTTGCGCCCGTCCTCCACCTTCTCTTCATAAAAACGCGAATCGTTGCCCGGCGCAATGCCTTTAAGCAGGCTGAAGCGCAGCGCATCCGTGCCGTACTTGTTCGCCATCTCAATCGGGTCAACCCCGTTTCCTGCCGTTTTTGAAAACTTCTTTCCTCTCTTGTCGCGAAGGATGCCGTGGATGTGCGCCTGCGTAAACGGGATGTCATCAAGGCCGTACGTCGACATAAGAATCATGCGCGCAAGCCAAAGGAACAAAATTTCATATCCCATCTGCATCCAGGACGTCGGAAAAAATGTTTGGAGGTCGATCGTTTCTTCCGGCCAACCGAGCGTGGAAAATGCCCACATGCCGGAGGAGAACCAGGTGTCCAGCGTGTCTTCGTCCTGCGTCCAGCCGCCGCCCTCCGGCGCTTCCGCTCCCACATGCACATCTTCTCCTTTCGTCCATACCGGAATCCGGTGGCCCCACCAGATCTGGCGGCTGATGCACCAGTCCTTCAGGTTCTCGATCCAGTGCAGGTAGGTCTTGAGAAACTGTTCAGGTGCGATCTCCACCTTCTTCGACTTGTCACCGTTGTGGCCGGTCGTCACTGCGTCCTTCATGAGCTCTTTCAGCGACTTGCCGCGGCCGGGAATTTCCTTGTTCACGTCCACGAACCACTGGTCCATGGGCAGCGCCTCAACCACATCCTTGTACCGGTCTGATGCGCCGACGCTATGCATTGCCTCTTCTTCGTTGACTAATAATTTCTGATCGCGCAGCCACTGTACGAACTTCGCACGCGCTTCTTCTGTTGTCAGCCCTTTATAGGCCTTCCCGGCGTTGTCGGTCATCCTGCCGTCCGTGCCGATCACCTGATTCAAACCAATCTCTTTATTGCGCTCATACATCTCAAAGTCGATCGCGCTGTGCGCCGGCGTCACGCCGAGCGCGCCCGTACCGTATTCCGGGTCGACTGATTCGTCAGCGATTATTTTAATTGTAAGAGGCGTAGCAGCACCCACGTCAACAGTGAATTCCTCACCGATGAACTTTTTATAGCGCTTGTCTTCCGGATGGACCGCAACTGCCGTGTCGCCCAGCTTTGTTTCCGGCCGTGTGGATGCAATCGCGATCGGAAAATCCTTTGAATACTTAAACGTGTAGATTGTCGTCGGTTGTTCTTTGTATTCCAGCTCATCTTCCGAACAGGTTGACTGCCCCGCAACCGACCAGTTCACCACGCGGTACCCGCGATAAATCAGCCCGTCATCATACATCTTCTTGAACATCGCGTTTACTGCGCGGGAGCGATCTTCGTCAAACGTATATGCGAGGCGCGACCAATCACAGCTCGTCCCGATTCTCCGGATCTGGCCCAGCATTGTCGCTTTGGATTCTTCAGCAAACTCGCGGATGATCTCCAATAGCTTCTCACGGCCGTATTCCTGGCGCGGGTTCTCCACGCCTTCTTTTTTCAGCTTGTCTTCGACGCGGGCTTGCGTTGCGATCGCCGCATGGTCTGTTCCCGGCAGAAGCAGGGCTTTCTTTCCGCGCATGCGCTCAAAACGGACCTTTGTGTCCATCAATGAATGCTCAAACGCGTGGCCGAGGTGCAGAACGCCGGTCACGTTCGGCGGCGGCATCATCACGGAAAACGGCTCCGTGCGGTCGCCCGGCAGGTTGTCCGGATTAAAATAGCCGGAGTCTTCCCACTTTTTATAGATGTCGTCTTCGTATTGTTTGGGGTCGTAGGCTTTTTCCATACGGTTATAGTATTTTTACATAATATCCTTTTGAGAGCCGCTCGTAGAATGATTCGTTCCGTTCTCTGAATGTCGGGTCGAGCTCTCCGAGGCGTTTTTTTATGTCGCGGCCGGCTTCGCGGGTTAAGACATACGGGTCAACGATCCTGATTTTCGGTTTGATGTGGTAGTCGTAGTCATCTGCATCTTCTTTTATGACGACGCGTTCCATCTCTTCGATGTAGCGCAGGATTTCTTCGTTGTTGGACTGCTTCATCTTTGTGTAGACCTCTTCGTCGGTGAGGAAAATATCACTAAACGTAATAACGCCTTCTTCGAGCGCTGTTTTCATGGCATGCGCCAGGAGGTAATACGCAGCCGACTGTAATGGATTGGCCCACAGCTTCTCGTTCGCGCCTCTGTATGTCGTCGCAAACTTCTTTGCCAGCTCTTGTGATCGGAAAACGATATCGCCTTCATATACAAAAAGATCGGCAAGCATCTTGCGCGCGTCCGGAAGGTCGAGTTGTTTGTCTGTTACGCAATCGCGGAAAAAATAGTCGATGCGGTCGGCGCACAGGTCCGGCGCTGACCGTTCGGCAAGCTTGAAAGATTGCTTATCAAGCAGCTTCCAAACTGAAAGACCGTGCTTCTTTAGGATCTTTGGAATTTCGGATTCGAATATGGTTCGTTCAAGAAATTTTTCATGGAACGCCTGCGACGCGTCTTCAAATACGAAATCGGCCACATGGGAAAATGCCGTGTGCGGAGCGTCGTGCAGCAGACCGAAGACCTGTTCGAGTAACGGCGCGCCAAGATGGCGCAAAACATGATACACGCCAACGCTGTGCTCGAATCGCGTCGTTGACAAATGCGGAAACCGATAGAAAGACGCGCCGTACTGGTTGATGTTTTTCAAGCGCTGTATCGGCTTGCTTGCGATCAACTCTTCGATGACCGGTTCATCGATTTTTATTGGTCCGTAGATTTTGTCGGTATAGTCCATAGAGATAATAAAAAGCCCTCTATTTCAGGGCCCTGTTGTGGGCGGTACCACCTGAATTCCCTGCGCTGTTTGTCTGCATGCGCTGGGCGCTTCGTTGGCCGTTGACGTCGGCTATCCGTCCCGGTTGGACTTTTTAACGCTTTCCCGGGAAGCTCCTGCCGGCGACACAGCCCGACAGTCAGACACCTCTATATATAATGTAAGGATACTATAGCCCATTATGCCGCAAAGTCAACGTTTGACGCGCACATGAAAATCCAGTATTTTAAGTAAGGCTTATTAGTTAAGTAATAACTATATGGAGGGATCATCCTCTTCAAAGAAGTCGTTCTTCGACACTATGCCCCCGCAATTTGCGTTTTGGGCCGGTGTTGTAACGTCTGCTGCGGTCATCTCGATTGCCGGCTTTATCGTAATGCTGGTTATCGTCTTAGATGACGGCGAAAAAGACGATAACGATAAGAAAGTAAACACAAACACTGACACCGTTGCTGCAGCTGATACAGGGGCCGCTGCTCCAACAGCTGACGGTTCTGTAGATCTAGAAGGTCTGCGCAATAACCGGGGTGAAGGCGATGTCACTATCATCGAATATTCGGATATCGACTGCCCATATTGCAAGCAGTACCACGACACAGCAAAGGATGTCCTGGAAAAGTATGATGGCAGGGTCAAACTGTCATATAAACACTTCCCGCTTACAAGTCTTCATCCAGAAGCCGCAAGCAAAGCAAACGCTGCTGAATGTGCCGGAGATCAAGGACTGTTTTGGGAATTCCTGGATGCCATGTTCGACAGCTCAACAGAAAAGGTTGCTGATGGTTCGCTTGTAACTCTGGCAGGTGATACCGGTTTAGATGCAGGCCAATTCGAGGAATGCCTTAACGGGGGTGACTTTGATGGCCAGGTCAGCACTGATGCGTCTGAAGCACAGTCACTTGGTGGAAACGGTACTCCTTTCTCAGTTATTGTTGACGGAGACGGAAATGTACTCACCACAATCTCTGGTGCGCTTTCACTCGACAGCATGTCCCAGAAGATTGAACCATTCCTGGAATAAAAAATAGGATTATAAAAGCGGCGCCCATCTGGGCGTCGTTTTTTTATTTACTCTCACTTTCTGCTATTCGCAGTTTGGGGTTTACTGTGATTTTTCTCCAGTCGTCATAGTCGCCCGTTAGTGCGCGCGGTGCCGCGGCAATCGCGATCATGGCGCCGTTGTCCGTGAACAAGCCGGGCGAAGGCACCATGATTTCTGTTTCCGGCCGCACTTCTTGGAATACGGAATGCAGCCGATCTACAAGCATCTTGTTTGCCGATACACCGCCGCCCAGTACTACTGTTTTCGCTTCGTGCCGATCTGCTGCCTGGAGCGTCTTGCTTACCAGTACCTGCGCAATGCTCTCCTGGAAGGATGCGGCGATATCAGCGCGGCCTTCATCCGAAAGTGGACTATTGTCGCGGATATAATATTTGATTGCTGTTTTCAGACCGGCGAAAGAAAAATCAATGTCGTCGGAGTTGATCATCGGTTTTGGGAAGTCGTGCGCATATGGGTCGCCTTTTTTTGCCAGTTTTTCCAACTCCGGTCCGCCGGGGTATGACAACCCAAGCATCTTTGCAACTTTATCAAACGCTTCCCCGGCCGCGTCGTCGCGCGTTGTTCCTATCATATAATAATCGCCCGGTTCGTTGATGCCTACGAGCATGGTGTGTCCGCCGCTTGCCAGCAGCGCTACTGCCGGAAACTCCATGTGCGGATGTTCAACAAAAGTGGAAGCGATATGCGCTTCCATATGGTTCACGCCTATGATCGGCATGCCCTTGGCCATGGCAATAGTCTTGGCTGTTTCTACTCCGACAAGCAGGCAGGCGATCAACCCGGGTCCGCGTGTGACCGCAAGCGCATCGATGCCCCCAATTTTCATGCCGGCTTCCTTCAGTGCCTCATCAATCGCCGGCAGAACCGATGTTGCGTGATGGCGCGCGGCAATCTCCGGCACCACCCCGCCGGTTTCCGTATGGTCCTGCTGCTTTATGACGTTTGCGAGTATGTCAAAGCTGCCGTCGCCGCGCGCTTCCACGATTGCGGCTCCGGTGTCGTCGCAGGATGTCTCGATGCCCAGGATCTTCATGCGTCCATACTATCGGCATTTCTCCCGCAGCGCAATAGTTTCATGCCGCCGGGATATAGAAATATCTCGAGATCCTCTTTTTCAACCGATCGGCTTTCTTCTTGTTACAGGAAATGACCAATTTAGTTTTTCCTTCAGACTGAATTATTTTCCGTAGATCTTCAACTGCGGTATCTGTCATTTTTTTCGTTGATGCATACCACGCGGTAATCGCCTTTGCCACTTCCCTGTCAAACCAGACCTCAATCAGGAAGTCGCCAAGTATATTGAAGTAATACGACTCGTCGTCAAAGAGCGGCTTTTTCAACATGTGGTATTGGCCGGTTGTGCCGTCGATGTATTGCGAGACAACCTTGTCCATCGGGTCGTTATGGCCGGAGGTGATCAGGTACTGCCTGCGGGCGGACATGCGTTTCATGAGCGCTGTTTCGTCCTCAAGCCGGGCGATATAGAACCATACGTGCGGGTCGTATGCGTACCACGGCTCCGCGTCCGGCACAATCTGATGGAGAATGTACAGTGCATGGTTCCAGAACGCGTCAGTGAGGGACAGGTTGTTGAAGGTGTATTTGATCTTCTCACCTTCCTGCAGGTTTGCGAAATGCCCGGTGCCGATACTTTTCTCATAATAAAAGTGCTGGGCGAGCGACGTGAAGTCATACAACTTGTTCAGCCAGCGGATGTTGAGTGAGACCTCTTTTTTATGGATGACCACCGCCTCCTGCTTCTTGAGTTCGCGAAGAACGCGGTACACGCCCTGCTTCGTGGTTCCGCGGCGCTCTTTCTGCACAGCCGCAATCAAACCAACCGTGCTCTGCGGGCCGGATTTGAGCTGCCAGATGATGATGTTCTCGATTGTTTTTCCGTCGCTTAAAAACATGGCACCAGCATAGTACAATATGCCTAAAAAGTAAACATTCTGTTTACTAATGTGTGATATTCGTGAAAAAAATTGCATTCCCCCTGTTTCCTCTTCTATGCTTCTGCGTTAACAAGTAATGCGAATATATGGAATGGAAAAAATTGGCACCAGATATCATTCGGCAGCGCGTGGTGATTGAAGGCACGACCGATAAACCGATCACGCCGGATCAGATTGCCGCGTACCTGTCTGCGCTGTCTGAAGAGCTGAACATGCGTGCGTTGCAGGAACCGTTTGTGTATCAGGCGGAAGATGTCGGGCACGGGGCATGGATCCACTGGATCACGTCCGGTGCGCACTTCTATACCTATAACAATACAACGCCTCCGTTGTTTACCGTGGATGCGTATACCTGCAAACCGTTTTCTGCTGAACGGGCCGCAGAATTTACAAAAAAGTATTTCAAGTCCAGGGATCTCGTCTGGAAGGAAATTGAGATATAAAAAAAGAAGGGAACGGCAGGTGTTCCCATGGTTCTTGATGTGTTGCGGCCTTTCATACCTGCCGCCGAAATGAATCGGCTATGAAAGGTGAGCGTGGTTGAACGCTTCTAGATGACCCAGTCCTCGCTCGGGGTGACGCCGGTGACCGGAATGCCGTTCGCCCGCATCAGCATGAACAGCGACGTGTAGTACACGTCGGACGTGACGTGGAGGGCACCGTCGATCTCCTCGATGTGCTCGAGCAGCTGCGGCGCAGTGACCTCCCACCAGAACGTGAACTTCTTGCCGCGGCCGCACACACGCGCGTCATCGAGCGTCCAGCCCGAGACCCGCAGTGCTGTCGCGACCTGCTGGGTGAGGTCCCACTGGTAGATCTCGATCTCCACGAGGAACCGCCGGTCTTCACGGCTGATCAGCGTGCACTTCATCTGGAAGTCCGCGTCCAGGCCCTCGAGAGTCGCGCAGAGAAAGTGCCCACCGCAGTTGAGTTCCCCCAACCGCTCGGGTGTGACGTGGAAGATGTCGTGCTCAGTGTTCGGCTCCGGCCGGGCTTCCAGCGCGCGCATGATCGCGAGCGCATAGTAGCCCGAGAGCCCATGCGGAGGTTCGACCTCGTCGAGCATCAGGCGGACCACCGCATCCGGATGGCGCTTGCCGCCGGTCGGGGGATTCACGCCCTGCTCGGTGTACGAGCGCATCCAGATCTTCTCGAGCTCGATCTGGTCGGGCTTGAACAGGCGGCAGTTCGGGCGAACCACCTTGTCGTCCCCGCACATCCTGCGCAGGTCCGACCGGCTGCACGCTGCATTGAACAGCACGAGGAAGTACCGGAGCGCCCGATCCGATTCCACGAGCAGCTCCTTCAGGTCATCCATCCATCCGTTCTCGTTCTTGGACGACATTGTGTCATCCTCCCTTGTGACCCTCTTTTGGATTCGTCTGAACTCTCCTGAGGAGAGCCATCATTGTGCTGCAGGTCCGACAGCACGATGCGACGCCCAGCGCCTGAGGCGCTTTCATCCGGGTGCAATCCCACAGCCCACACCTCCTGGGGAGATGTGTTTACCGCGAATTCGGCAGGGCTGCATTTGTTCCGCTCTGGGAGTGGCCTCTTCTGGATGAGACGAAGAAGAGCCTATAGTCCATATATACAGGCTTCTCTCCGCCTTCTTGACGGACTTTGCACCCTACGAATTTATTCCGGATTTGTCAATACTTGTTAGTGCACCCGCACGGGGAATCGGGTCTGAGGCAAGAATAGTAAAGAAAACACCTCCCGGGAAGGGAGGCGTTTATTGTCACAGCTGATGTTCTATTCCCGCGTGTACTCCAGGAGCCATGCAGCGTTATCCCGGTCAAACAGTACCTGCCTGCCGTCTTTGTTCCAGGCGATATTCCTGAACCCGCCTTCCTGCGCCGCAACCAAACCGCTCATCTTGCTCTCCAGGTCATAGATCACGAGTTGGTCGTTCATTGAAACCAATACCTGTGTTCCATCTTCGGACCAGGAGGCAAAAATATCATAGAGGCTATCAACGAGCACATCCTTGAATATCAATACCCTGTCGGTTCCGTCCGGGTTCATTATAGAGAGCGAAGAAAGGCCGCGCGTGTCCTCATCATCGGAGACCGTTGCGATGAGTACCTTGTCGCTTTTTGGAGACCAGGCGAATACACGTTCATCGCGGTTGGATTCATAGATGCGCTTCCCTTCCGCTGCCGAGAATACATCCGTATTGTCATTTACAATGAAGTAGGTGCTGTCCGGCGACCAGATGAAGTACTGCTCGTACGGGGCACGCTCGGTCTCAATAAATATTGATTGCCCCAGTTCAGCCAAACCGGAGAGGTCTGCCGCGTCTGAAGGGAACAGTACGACCATCGGCCCGTTTTCATCCCACTGGCTCTTGTCGTACATCACAATCCATTTGCTGTCCGGCGACCAGCGCGGATAGGTATATTTTTCGGATACCCAGGTGCCGCCGGCTCCGGTGAGGAATGTCTCTTTAGCAATGACATATGTATTGCCTGATTGAATGTCCATCATTTCAATCGTTCCCCCGTCGCCTGATTCGTCATCATGGTCTTCAACTCTGCGAATTCGGATTGCACGACGTTCATCCGGAGAGAGCCGCCAGCCTTCTTCCATTAGCGGGTTTAAGGTTTTTTCTGTTTCACCTGTTGCGATGTCGTAGGAATACGTAACGTCAGGCCCGCAGAATGCCTCACACCCTTCAAATGGAATAGCGAATTCAAAGCTCGCTCCTTTTTCCAGCCAACCGTTCACGCGACTGGGCAGCCATTCATTATTGCTGCCATTTAAATCCATTATTTTTTCCGTGCTCACAACCGCGTAGGGAGATACGTCTGTTATGGCCGTCGCCTCCTGTTCCTCCGTTGCTTGCGTTCCTTCTTCCGTCGCTTCGTTGTTCTCGTCGGATGCCGTTACGCCATCTGCCTCGGCCTGCACTTGCTTGTTCTCTGATACAGCCGGAATAATAAAATAGGCGGCAAGGGCAATTCCCGCAACCGCAGCCGCAATCGCAATGCCAATGATTACATTTTTCATGATGGTATGCTCTTTAATTATATGCTTTGTATACGAGTGATGATTCATAATATTACAGCATAAAATGTGAAAAAGAAAAACGCCTCCCAAATGGGAGACGTTTCTTCTTTAGCACCCGCACGGGGAATCGGGTCCGGGGCAGCGCTTTCCTGTTGTGTCAACAACAGTGCGTTTCCAAAATGCATGGGGTACGAATCATAATAACCAGCAGTTTAAGTATTAATATTAATGCGGCTCCTCCTTACAGCCCTGAAATTCTTTACTTATCGCTGTCCCCCCCCCTATAATGGAATTACGATCATATAATCAATTAATTATATGCCTATGTCGCGCGCTTTCATAACAACTTTCTGTGCTATGATTTTATTTATCGCTTCTGCAACGAATGTTGCGGCAGACAGCGACTGGACGATTTCTGGATCTGATATGTATAGCGCGGTTTCTGGAAATGTTGGAATTGGCAATAGTAGTCCCGCGAAAAAACTGGACATTGACAGTGGTGGAACCAATATTGGCATGCGCTTGCAAAGCACGGATTCAATGTCATACATGTCCTTTCAGGACAACTCAACAACGTCAGATAGCTATGTAGTGCTCGGCGCAATTGGTAATGATATGCAGCTTAAAGCGGGAAACGCGGAACGAATACGTATTGCCTCCACCGGAAACGTCGGAATCGGAACAACAAGCCCGGCATCGATGCTGCACATAAATAGTGGTACTACGAATATCGGACTTCGTTTGCATAGTGAAGACGCTTTAGCTGGTATTACGTTTATAGACAACAGCACAACTGATTCCGGCTATGTTTCACTCGGTGCATCTGGTGACGATATGTATCTTATCGCAGGAAACAGTGAGCGCATGCGGCTTGCGTCAGATGGAAAGGTAGGCATCGGCACCACTAGTCCTGCCCAATTATTGCATGTTGCTGGTGATCTAAAGATTGAAGATATTCTTTACGGACCGAACTCTGGTGACCTCACATTACAGTCCACGTCCTCCGATAATATTATTTTCAATACAGATGGAAATAATGAGCGTATGCGTATTACAGATAGTGGTGCAGTACTTATTAATGAGGATGAAATCATTGATTGTGAGGATGAATCCATTCCGCCAAAATGGCAATGTAAAAATTCTAAATTATACGTAATAAAAAATTCTACTCCCAGTGATGAAACTGCGATCAGGGGTATTGCAAACAGCGGTTCAGCAAATCCATTCGGAATATGGGGCATTGCAAATGCTACCGGGGCGCTACTCGGACAACCTGTGGGTGTGCGCGGTGATGCCATTAACGATGATCCAACTGATGGCCAAGTCGGCGTGATGGGTTTTAATTGGGCAACTACTCAAGATGCAAACACTTTCGGCGCTGGTGTTTGGGGTGGATCAATCGGCGACCCTGATGGATCTGGCCAGTTCTCTGGAAGAGGTCATGGTGTCATGGGTGAAACATATTCTTCAGCAGAAGGCTCTTCTGGTATCTGGGGTAGCGCTCTTGCAACATCAGGTAGTCCAACATATGGTGTATATGGTGAGGCGAAGTCCAATGCCACAGGCACATCGGGAGTGGCTGGAATTGCGCAAGCAACAACCGGTGTAATTTATGGTGTATACGGTAGGGAGGATTCATCAAATGGAAGCGCATATGCGATTTTTGCTGATGGTGATATTGGCGCTACAGGTGAAAAACCAGCTGTTGTCTATACTCAAACACAAGGACCAACAAAATTATATGCTGTTGAATCGACACAACTATGGTTTGAAGACCTTGGTGAAGCACGACTTGAAAATGGTCATGCACACATTAATATTGATCCACTCTTTCTTGATACAGTAACTATTGATCAAGAAAATCCAATACAAGTCACGATCACATTATACGATGATATAGGTTCAAATTCTGTCTATGTTACGCGTGGCATAACATCATTTGAAGTCACTGAATCGAATAATGGAGGAAGTGATGCGGCATTCTCATACCGAATTAGTGCTAAACGGCGCTTCTATGAAAACGTAAGGCTTGAAGCTTCAGAGGTGCCTATAACTGATATTATGCGCCCTGATTTAAGCCGGGCGGAAATTTCGCAACTAAATTTACAGTGGCAACGTCCAGATAATTGGGATTGGTATCGAACCGCTTATCAATCATATTCGGAAGCGAGACAGAATTAATAGTACTTGGACAAAGGCCATTTGGGTGATATGTTAACTTTATGCGTTTACCATATCTGCTTAATCCTGTATATCGTGCTGCGCGTCGGTTGTCGCCTGAAGCTGTTAAACCGGCATTACGCGGGTACTACAACTCGCTCAATAAACTGGCCACCTACGGACGGAGCGACATTTTCACCGCACTCGATATTGAAACCAACTCGCGCTGTAACCTTAAATGCACCTACTGTGCCGTAGCGCGCTATGACCGGGGCGACCATTTCATGACTGAAGAGATGTTCCGAAAGATCATTGATGACCTGGTGGCATTCCCATTTGAATATAAAGGGCGGATCTCCCCGCATTTTTACGGCGACCCATTGATAGACAAACGCCTGCCGTCGCTCATGGCGTACGTGCGGGAAAAACTTCCGAAATCTTCTATCATCATTCACACGAACGCTGTTGCGCTGACGAAAGAACTGTTCCATGACCTGATAGATGCAGGCACGGACGGGCTCGTGATCACTAAGCATATGGCGTACTGGCCCAAGGTCGTGCAGGAGCTGGTGGAAGACGATAAATCGAAGAAGTATATCACCCTGCAGTTACTCGACAATGTCGGGATTTTTGAACGGGGCGGCACGGTGCCGGTGAACAAAGCGCATAAATTCAAGTGTTGCTACTATGTTTCTGATGAAATTGCGGTGGATTATGCGGGCAATGTCGTGTGTACGAATGATTTTTTTGTGCGGCACCCGTTCGGGAATGTTGCGGAACAATCGTTGGCCGAGATTTGGTGGGATCCGGAATTTGTGCAAACGCGCCATGACCTGCGCCGTGGGAAAATGAACCTGAAGATGTGCCGCGAGATTTGCGGCGATGACCCGATCGACTGGACCGAAATTCCAAACGATACCTGTAATAAGGACATTACCCACTGGTAACATGCCCAAGCTGATAACACAACAGCCGGCTGGCCGGGAGGGGCTGCTTTTTTTCGGCAAAGTGACGGTCGTCACGCTTATTGCGGTCGCATGCATTGAATTCCTTTCCTTTGCCGTCTTTGTCTATCCCGCTGTCGGCACGGTTGCGTTTGCGGTTATTGCTCTGGCAACGTTTGCGCTTGCTTTATGGCGCCTGGAGTATGGCGTATACATTGCGTTTGCCGAGCTCCTGGTCGGGAGCAAAGGTTATCTGTTTGCGATCGACATTGCAGGCACTGCGGTTTCGGTTCGTCACGCGATTTTCTCTGCGGTTATGCTGGCGTTCTGCATGCATGCAATTCGCATGCGCCAGGTGTGTTTTTTTCAACTGCCGGTATGGGAAGCGATTCTTTTGTTTACATGTTGCATTGCGTTCGGAACTGTTTCCGGCGTTCTGCATGGCAACGACCTATACACCGTCTTTCTGGATATGAACGGCTACCTCTTTCTGGGATTAATTCTACCGGCTGCCCAAAGTATTGTTTCAAAAGATCAGTTGAAACGGCTGCTGCAGGTGGCGGCCGGTGCGATGATTGCGCTGTCTGTAACAACATTGTTGTTGCTATTTACGTTTGCGCATTCCATCACCGCGTTCAATGGCACAGTGTACCGATGGATACGCGTTACCGGCGTGGGCGAAATCACCCCGACGCATGAGCAGTTTTACCGCATTTTCTTTCAGTCGCACATATTTCACCTGCTGTTTTTCTTTGTGGCGTTCGCATTTTGCGTAGCCACATGGCAAGAAAGACGGACAAAGCAGGTGTTTGTGTACGGCGCGTTTTCCGCGCTTCTGTTGACAATTATCATTACAAGCTGGTCGCGTTCGTTCTGGCTGGCGCTTGTAGTCAGCATGGTTGCAATGGCAATCGCATTCGTCAGCACGAAATTATGGCGATGGAAAGACATTGGTCACGCTGCGGTGCTAACGGTTGCAACCGGTGCTGCGTCGCTTATTGTTCTGTTCCTGCTTACGAACGTGCCGCTGCTTGGCGAACAATGGAAAGGGTTCTTTTTTGCGGAGATTGTCTGCGAACGCGCCTCATATACAGCAGAAGAACCGGCTATCAGTACGCGCATGAACATACTCGCCCCGTTGTGGGACGTGGTGAATGAGCATCTGTATACCGGTTCCGGGTTTGGCGCAACGCTCACCTATACCACTGACGATCCTCGCGCTATCGACATGATGGGGACGGACCAATACACGACTTTTGCATTTGAGTGGGGGTATTTGGATCTACTGTATGAACTTGGCGTGCTTGGGTTGCTCGCCTACCTTGTGTTGTTTGTTGTGCTGTTCTGGCACGGGGCAAGGGTTGTCCGCAGTGCACAGACTACCGGCCGCAAAGTACTTGCATTAAGTTTCATGACCGGACTGCTGTGTCTTCTATTCGTCCACGTTACTACTCCATACTTAAGTCATCCCTTAGGGATAGGGTTTATCATTCTTTTCATTATATTTGTGCTGGAACGCCCGCGTGATTGATTTGCTCGACTTCATTAGTAAAGAATTGTACCCAGAATATCGGAATCTTGATAGTGAAGCACAGGCGCTCGGTTTCTTCAGTGAGATCAGCGGCAGGGAGCTCTCATCCGTTGTTGACTGGGCTAGGATTCTAGCAATAACATACAGTGGCGCGATGCGCTAATCCCTAAAATTCTGCACGGTCACTCTGCCGAAGAGGACAGTGCCGAAACGTATTCTTCAGCCTCTTTCATCGTCATTTCATGTCGGGATAAAGCAGCATGAATTTTCCAAAATATCTTGTCGTGGAATGCAGCTGGGCCGGCGTATTTCTCCATGATCTCGTGCACGGCACGGAGAAGGAGCTGCGCTTGATGTTTTTTCACAATTGATGGTTTTGTCATTTTTTCGATTAAGTTGTTTGCCTCCTCTATCTATAGTATAGCAGGGCAGTGCCGTTTTTTTGTCCTCCCAATATGGGCAACCCGTAGGCAATAAATCCCGACCTATCGAAAATATAATAGGCGCTGATTACCGGTGATAACTTGGGAGTGCTCTATGGTGGCACCCGCACGGGGAATCGGGTCCGGGGCAGCGCTTGCGTGCCGCCGGCACCCAAGCGGCGTTCGGCTGCAACGCTGACGCGTTTTGCCTCACTGCTGCCCTTCGCTTCCCCGTTGCAGGAATAATAAAGAAAAACGCCTCCCAAATGGGAGACGTTTCTTCTTTAGCACCCGCACGGGGAATCGAACCCCGATTGCCAGGATGAAAACCTGATGTCCTAACCATTAGACGATGCGGGCAAAGCAGAGCACATTATATGTAAGGAATCGCCAAACGTCAAGAATTCCGCCGCAACATCAGCCAAAAACCGAGTTATCCACCGAGAACCGTGGAAAAGGTGGCAACAACCGGTGGATATCTTGTACACGACTCCATAAAATTGTATAATAACGTGTGAATAAAGGAGGAAAACATATGCCAGACCCGGAAACATTTTCAAAGAAAATAAAAGAGCTCGCATTCGACGACGTCGAGTACAACGAGGACTTTTTCCGCACCGCGTTCGGCGACACAGACAGCTCCCTCGTCACCCTGAAGCAATCCGCAGCGCAGGGTTCCAAACGCAACATCACCGAAACGTACGATGACCAGGATATTGACGAGGAGTGGATGCAGGAGAACATCAGCTACGACGGACAGTTGGCGGTAGACGTGTTCCAGACCGACGACGAAATCATCATCGTCTCTACGGTTGCAGGCGTGAAAAAAGAAGACCTGGAGATCGACATGAACGGCGACATGATCACCATCAAAGGCGTGCGCAGGCACAAGATGGAAGAGACGCGCGACGACGACTACTTCATCCGCGAATGCTACTGGGGCGGTTTTTCCCGGTCGATCATCCTTCCGGTAGATATACAGCACGACGAGGTAAAGGCAGCGCTGGAGAACGGTATTTTGACTATTCGACTTCCGAAATCACAACGTTCACATAACGGCAAGATTGAAGTTGTCGAGGTAGAGGACTGACCGATATTGACAGCCCCCGCCCGAATTGATACGTTGAGCAGTCCTAAACGCTGATTTTTGGTAAATACCTATGGCATTGATACAGAAAGTCCGCATTATCGCGATTGAGGAGGACGGATTGATGGTGAAGCTCCCGGGCGGCGCGACATTCCGCTGGCCTGCCGAACCTGAACAGATAAATAAATTGTCTTATTCTGTCGGCGACGAAGTGACGCTCACCATGAACAGCGCCGCAGATATCATCAACGAACTATTGAACGGAGACCATGAGTGAGGAACAGAAAAAAGAGGATAAAAAGAAGAAGCTCACCAAAAAACAGAAGCGCGCTGTTGCGATTGCGTCGGTTTCCGCCGGAGGCGCGCTGGTACTTGCGGTCGGCGTGTGCTTTGCGCTATACGCGCTGTACCTCAACAGATATGAAGTTGCGTTTTATCCGGGCGTGGCGCTGGAAGAGCAGGACCTTTCCGGCAAAACGTACATGGAAGCGCTGGATGAACTGCAGGCAAAGGTGGACATCATTTCAGAAAACGGCATTTCGGTAACGTATCCGGACGGAGTCGTAGAAACTGAAGAAGCGGAAGACGCAGAGGCTGCGGAAGATGAAGCGACGCAGGCCGCAGCTTCCCCCGTGCTGCAGCTGACGCCGACGATTGTCCCGTTTTCTTCTGCCGTGAATGAACGCGAGATATATTCCGTGGATTTAAAGGCCAGCCTGGATGCGGCGTATGCGATCGGGCGCGGCGATGACTGGTGGCTGAACATGAAACAGCAGTTCTGGGCATGGAAAGACGGGCGGCGCATCGCCCTGCAGTTCACCTTTGACCGGGAATACACAAAAGAGCTGCTAGAAGATGTGTTTTCTGCATACGAGTTCCCTGCAGTGAACGCAGACATCATGATTTCTGAATTTGGCGACGTTGATATCGTGCCGGAACAGTCCGGCCAGGCGTTTGATTATGACTCGATTGCAAAAGGCGTGGAAAACCAGCTGCGGCGTTTTAGCGCGCAGGAGCTGTCTATTGCGCTCATGCCGGATGCACCAGTTGTGACTGCTGACGACATTGGCGCTGAAGTGGTGATGATAGAATCGTACCTGGACAAGGCTCCCGTGACCCTTTCCTGGGAAGACCAAAACTGGGAATATGACCGTGGCAGCGTCGGCGGCTGGCTTTCGTATGAATCCGGAACGCTTGCTGTTGATCCGGAACGGCTGGAGGCCGGGATCACCGATGTGCTTGATGCCGTGAATGTGGATGTGAAAGAAGCGCGATGGAAAATCGAAACAGATGATGGCGGCGGCCTCACAAACATTGTTGAGATGCAGCCGGCATCTGAAGGCCGTTCTGTCGATCTGGATGCAACCAGTTTGCAAATTGAGGCGTTCCTGTTTTCCGAAACGTTTGCAGCTGAAGATGAAGAGATTGCAGAAGACGGGCTGACCGTGAATGTAGTGGTGACAATCGACGAACCAAAATTCACTCCTGACAATATCAACGATTTGGGCATAGAAACTATTCTCGGCACTGGTCATTCCAATATGTCAGGAAGCCCGTACAACCGCCAGTTGAATATCGCACGGGGCGCCGAACTGTTAAACGGCCTGTTGATCGCCCCGGACGAGGAGTTCTCCCTACTTGATGCATTGAAACCATTTACGATTGAGAACGGATACGTGGCAGAGCTCGTGATTAAGGGGAACGAAACCAAGCCGGAGGTTGGCGGCGGCCTGTGCCAGATCGGAACAACAACGTTCCGCGGCGTACTGGGCAGCGGACTGGAGATTACCTCCCGCCAGAACCATTCTTATGTCGTGTCGTACTATGCTGATGACCGCAACGGCCTGCCGGGAACAGACGCAACAATCTATGATCCATGGCCTGACTTCCGATTCATCAATGACACGCCCGGATATATCCTGTTGCAGACGCGCATTGACGGCGTACATATATATTTTGACTACTGGGGAACAGATGACGGCCGCGTGGCAGAGTTCAGCCCGCCGACTATTTCCGGCTGGGTCTCTCCGCCTCCGACAAAAGAGATTCCTTCACCCGACTTGGCGCCCGGCCAGCGTAAGTGTACGGA
This sequence comes from Candidatus Kerfeldbacteria bacterium, assembly GCA_043813585.1. GTDB lineage: Bacteria > Patescibacteriota > Patescibacteriia > UBA9570 > XYC2-FULL-38-9 > JBDRKW01. The sequence goes on along the minus strand of JBDRKW010000005.1, from coordinate 18,279 downwards.
GTCTGCTCACGCCGGAACGACCGCAAGCTTTGTGTACAGTATTGAATATGCAAACGGTGAAACATTTGAAGAAACCTACACATCCGTCTACAAACCGTGGCAGGCGGTGTGCTTAGTTGGTGAAACGCCGGATGAGCCGGAACCTGAACCAGAGCCTGAGCCAGAGCCGCAAAGCAGCGATAAAAAAGACGACAAAAAAGCCTGACTGGAAGTCAGGTCTTTTTTATGCGCCTGCGCGGAGGCAAAGAAAAATGCTCCGCAATATACAGCAGGCAAGAGAATGTGACTTTGGAGGACTCGAGCCGTAGCCTGAGTTTTCCAAAAAGTAACCTTCCCATGCTTGTCGTGCCTGCTGAATACTACCGAGCATCAGTAACCATCAGTGACAACAAAACAATCGCTACCGACCCAATTGGAGTCAGTAACCAAGGAGCTTATCACAGTATTGGCGATTTGTCAAGAGCGTCCGGTGGGATATAATGGATACCCTTCAAAAAGTTGCATATTTTGCTAATTTTAGGTATACTAGTGCTGTTCTAACGCTATTATGAGTATCGAATTTGTCACGAATCCTCGGCAGGAAGAGGAGGATAAAACACTGGATTTGACGCTGCGGCCGTCCAAATTCGATGATTTTATTGGCCAAAATAAGCTAAAAGATAACCTGCACATCCTGATAAATGCGGCGAAGCACCGAAAAGAACCGATTGAGCATGTGCTGCTGCACGGCAGCCCCGGCCTCGGGAAGACCACGCTGGCCCATATTATAGCCAAGGAGATGGGTGCAAACATCCGGGTGACCTCCGGCCCGGCGATTGAACGCGCGGGCGACCTGGCGGCGATCCTCTCCAACCTGGAAGAAGGCGATGTGCTGTTTATTGATGAAATACACCGTTTGCATAAGGTGATTGAAGAGATCCTCTACCCCGCGATGGAGGACTTTGCGCTTGACCTGGTTGCCGGAAAGGGGCCGGCAGCGCGCACGCTGCGCCTGGACCTCCCTAAATTCACGATCATCGGGGCCACCACGCGCATGAGCCTGATTTCCGCTCCGCTGCGCGAACGGTTCGGCGTGCACTACAAGCTGAACTTTTACGAAGAGTCAGAAATTGCTACAATAATCATGAGGTCTGCAAAGATCCTGGCAATCGAGATTGATGGCGACTGCGCCGCAGAGATCGCCAGGCGCGCGCGCCGCACTCCCCGGATCGCCAACCGGCTGTTGAAGCGCGTCCGCGACTACGCCCAGGTGAAAAATAACGGCGAAGTCACCTGCGACATGACCAAGGACGCCCTTTCATTACTGGAAGTCGACGAGCTCGGCCTGGATGATGTAGACCGCAAGATACTTTCGGCGATCATAGAAAAGTTCAAAGGCGGCCCGGTCGGCGTACAAACCATCGCAGCGGCAACGTCAGAGGAGCAGGAGACGATTGAAGAGATCCACGAACCGTTCCTGATGCAGATCGGGTTCCTGGAGCGCACCCTGCGTGGACGCATGGTTACCGAACGCGCTTACAACCACCTCGGCATGAAAGCGCCGATGCAGCAAAGCAACTTAGTCACGTAAAAGCATAAATGGAGGTTCCCTATTACGTCCTGATCATCATCTACCTGCTCGGCATTGTTGTGTTCATGGTTTGGACGTTTTTCAACCTCTATCATTTATTCAAGTTCGGCTTCTTTGATTTTACCGGAAAGCTGAATGCGTTCATCTTTATCGGGTTTACCGCTGCCGTTATCACGGTTACGATTATGCTGCTATCCGACATTCCGTGGTTTGATTCATTTGACCTGTTCGGCATTCTTGGCGACTTTAATTTCGGATCGATCGGCGGTCCGTCAACCGGGGGAGGAATATAATATGGGCAAAAAAGATAGGGCACAATTCGACCCGACGCACGTAATGAAATCGACCGCCGCACGGCCGATCCGGACGTCGCGCCAGAAGCTGCAGCGCCATCCGGCAGAACACAAGCCGCTGCATTTCCCGACCCAGCGGCCGAATGAGCATGTCGTGCTGCTGCTGCGGAGGCACTGGACAATTCTGGCGCGCGATATTTTGCAGCTCGTTCTTTCCCTGGTTCTTCCGCCTGTTATTTTGGCTATCCTTTATTTTTATACCTCCATCCGGGTTGAATCTGGCGGCGCATTATATGTTCTGGCGGTAGAACTGTTCAGCCTGTATTATCTGTTCTCGTTTTTGGCATTTTTCCATGACTTTGTCGATTACCACCTGGACATCTGGGTAGTGACGGACCAGCGCGTCGTTTCGATCGAGCAGGTCGGGCTGTTTAACCGCGTTGTTTCTGAACTGAACATCTCGCGCGTGCAGGATGTGACGTCCGAAATTAAGGGAAAGGTGCAGACGTTTTTGGACTACGGCCAGGTGCATATCCAGACGGCAGGTGAAGAAGCGCGGTTCGTGTTTGAACAGGTTCCGCACCCATCAGAGGTTGCAAAGGTCATTTTGCAGGTACACGACCGCATACTCAAGAAGAATGAGCTGGAGCGCGTACGCCAACAGGAGGCCTACCGGCACCAGGCGCAGATGGGGTACAGCCAGGCTGATGCGCAGATGAATGTCGGTGCGGGCGTTGTTCCGCCTCAACAGCAGCAGCCGGCTCCGATGCATCAGCGTCCGGCTCCGGCACAGGTGCGCCGCGTTGAGCCGCTTCCGCAGCAGCAGCCGCAGCAGTTCCCTTCCGGCCCGCAGCCGATTCCGCCTCGCGATCCGAACCGACCAACACTCCCCCCGTCCGCACCGCCATCGGCATGAAGGCTTCGGACTTTGATTTTGAGCTGCCGCAGGAATTGATTGCGCAGCAGCCGGTTGAAGGCCCGCGCGATTCCTCGCGCTTGATGGTTCTGAGCCGTGATGACCAGACGATTGCCCATCGTCGGTTTTTTGAATTGCCGGAGTTCTTGCGCGAGGGCGATGTGCTCGTATACAACGACTCCAAGGTCATGCCGTCGCGCCTGCTCGGACAGAAAGCGGAAAGCAGGGGTAAGACGGAGCTACTGCTGCTTCGCCGTTTTGATGATGCGGCCGATGATGAGGGGCCGCGCGAAGTATGGGAAGCGATGGTCGGCAGCCGCCGGACTCGAGAAGGCGACGGCGTCGTGTTCGGCGAGAGCGGCCTGAAGGCGCGCATTGGCGAGCAGTTATCTGCGGAAACCTGGAAGGTGGAGTTAAATATGCATGGCAGAGAGTTCCGCGATGTCATGGATGAAATCGGCCGGACGCCGATCCCTCCGTATATAAAGGAAACGCCGCTTGAAGAACAGGAGCTGCGCGACAAATACCAGACCATCTATGCCAAACACGAAGGTTCTGCGGCAGCTCCCACGGCCGGGTTCCATTTTTCAAACGAACTAATTGGACGGCTGGAGAAGATGGTGGTAGAGCGCCATCCGATTACGCTGCATGTCGGGCTCGGCACCTTTGCGCCGGTGCGCGAAGACGACGTATCAAAGCACAAGATGCATTCTGAATATGCGATCGTGCCGGACGATACGGCGCATGCGGTGAATATGGCAAAGTCCACCGGGCGTCGGATTATTGCGGTTGGCACAACAACGGTGCGGACGCTTGAATCGTTCATGGAGCGCGGACAACTGCACGCCGGCCAGAAGTGGACGGACATTTTTATCACGCCAGGCTACGAATTCCAGTGCATTGATGCAATGGTCACGAATTTCCACCTTCCGAAGTCCACATTACTTATGCTGGTGGCTGCGTTTGCCGGAACCGACTTCATAAAAGCCGCCTATGCGGAGGCGGTTGATAAAAAATATCGCTTTTACAGCTTTGGGGATGCGATGTTTATCGCGTGAGTGTTATTGCGCGCTTAATATCCTTTCTTGATCTCGACTCCTGAATAGTAATACTTCAGGATTTTTTTGTATCCCCATCCTTCGCCCGCAAAATAGCGTGCGCCTTCGCCGCTTAAGCCGACACCGTGGCCCCATAGCGTCATCGTTGTGCAGCACGGGTCATCAACTGCCTGCGCCCAGGCGTAGCTGCCGTTCCAGACCTCGGACCATGCGCGTGTCCGGCCGTCCGAACAGGAGAAGTACGGCGCGATGATCGGTTCGCCGTCGTACATGATCACTTTCTTCCTTGTCTTTTTTTGCGCTTTGCGGACCCTCGGCGACCGCTTTGAAAAATTCGCGCCGCGGTAGATCTGGTCGTTATCTGTTGCGTCCAGGATATACGGTTCGTCTGCGTGCTTGGTCGGGTGGAGGATGTTATAAAGAGCGTAGGTGCGCGCAGCCACCAGCAGCGACTTCAAATACGCTTTCGGATGCGAGTTGCTCACCTCGGCAATGCCGCGCACATACCGTTCGAGCGGGATATGGTTCACCAGCAGGAGGCGGCCGGTATTTTCCGAATAGACCACCTCGATGCTGCCGAAAAAAACGTTGTCGTTCAGCTCCGTATTCCAGGCCGGGCGGTTTTCGTAATTTGTTATGGTAACCTTCTTCTTGAGGCTGTCGGGCGTGACGCGCAACGGCTTGTTGGATTTCATAATATTATTGCCGCGCTTTGCAATGTACATCCCGTTCTCGTAGCTGATGCTCATGTGCTGGTGCGCTTTCAGGATTATGAATTGCCGCCCTTCCGTATCTTCGATGACGTATTGCGTGTTCACGCTGAACTTATTTTTCGCCTTTGCCTCGCCAATGAGCACGCTCATTACCGGATTATTCGGACGCTGGATATAGATCGGTTCGGGCAACTGCGTCGCGTTAGCGTACGACGGATCCCCGATGAAGAACGCCACCAAAAAAACACCCGTTAAGAGTGCCATGGTACCGAGCGCACGACCTGCAAGAATCGTATTGCTTTTCAGTCGGGAATACATTGTTGTTTTGTTTCTATTTGTATGTATTGTAGCTGATTTTGGCCGGTTTGTCAATCATGAGAAACAATGTCGCGCCAAAAAAAGAAGTGCTGCGCGACCCCTCCGGTCGGACAACACTGAACTGGTCAGATGACCTGGATGAACGGGGAAGCGTCCACCTCGACCGTCCCGTCCACCAGGATGACGTAGGTCAGCTCGCCCAGTATGAACTGGGGAACCGTGACTGCGAGCCAGCCGTTGTTGAGAAGCGCAATGCCTCCGACGCGCGCGTCCCAGACGATGTCCCAGACGATCTGGTCGGGACCAGGGCACACCCGCCAGACGGCACGCCCCGTCTCCTTGTCCCACGTCGGCGACATGGACTGGTCGGCCTGGCAGCGGATGAAGACCGTCTTGGTGGCGAGCACGGCCGGGTCCGACCACTTCTCGATCCTGCGCCAGTGCGGGCCGAGCTTCTGCGCCACAGGCAGGACCGCCGGCTCCTGGAACCCGGTGCCGGTGTTCCAGTGCACCATCACCCGCCACGGCCAGATCACCACCTTGACGTAGACCACGCACTCGACGTACGCCTGGTCCGCGAGCATCTGCTGGTTCACTGCCTGGCCGAACGGTCCGCGCTCCAACACCAGGGCGTTGTGCTGCTCACTCACCCGCATCCGGATGGACTCCGCAGCGCTGCCCTTGCCCATGATCCAGTTCTCGATCCAACCCGCGTACAGAGTGCGGCACCGGTCGATCCACTGCTGGATCGTGTCCGGTCCGCCGCTCTCGGGCGGCACGGGCAGCTGCGGCGCCGGGTTGCGGATGTGCTCGCTCTCCCCGCGGTACGACCACAGGTCGATCGCCGCCTGGGCGAGCGCGTTCGGGTCCCCGTCGATGAAGCCGCTGGGCGCATGAAGAGCGACGAACGGTCCTTCGTTCCTGATATTCGGTTCCAATGTACACCTCCCTTTCCTATATTGAGGTTTGCCGATATTGCGCACTCTGTGTAATAAAAATCAGCCCTGATGTCAAGGTGTTTCGGTTGACTCGACGTGCCGTAAATGGTATTATCCAGCCGATTTTTACTATGTCTGTTGCACGAAAAATAGCACAAAACACGGCAATACAAGTGGGCGGCAAGCTGATCGGCACCGTCCTTTCTTTGATTGCGGCCGGGTTCGTGCTCCGCTACCTCGGCGATGCCGGGTTCGGCAAATACACGACCATTGTCGCGTTCCTGCAGGTCTTCGGGATCCTGATGGATTTCGGGCTGTACATCATTATGATCAAGAAGCTGGCGGTGCTCGACGACAACAGCACGAAAACAGCCAGCAATATCTTCACCCTGCGCGTCATCTCCGGTATTGGCGTGCTGGCGCTTGCCCCGCTGGCCGCATGGATCATCAGTTTCTGGAACGGGCTGTATACGCCGGAAATTATCACCAGTATCGCGCTGACGACCTTTTTCTTCCTCTTTGTTTCGCTGAACCAGCTGCTGTCCGGCATTTTCCAGAAGTTCCTGCGCACGGACTGGATCGCGCTTGCGGAACTCGCGGGCAAAGCGGTATTACTGTTTGCCACGCTCAACGTCATCTGGGCCGGGCTGGACCTGATATGGGTGATGGCCACGCGGGTGGTCTCGAGCGGTACGAACTTTTTAGTGAACTTTTTGGCATCGCGCAAATACATCAAGCTGCGGTTCACGCTGGACTGGGCGCTGACCAAAGAGATTATAAAGGAAGCATGGCCGATCGCGCTGTCGATCTTCTTCGGGCTGATGTACTTCAAGGGTGACACGGTGATATTGACCTTTTTTGAAAGCGAGCAGGTGGTTGGCTGGTACGGTGCGCCGTATAAGATATTGGAAGTCATGATCACGTTCCCCGCGATGTTTGCGGGACTGGTACTGCCGGTCATTACCAACGCATGGAAAACCGCGGACACGGAACGGTTCAGGCGGATGCTGCAAAAGTCGTTTGATGCGCTTTCGTTTATTGCTATTCCCATGATAGCGGGAACGCTGGTGCTTGCGCCGGATATTATCCAGGTTATTGCCGGCAACGAGTTCGGCAATTCCGTGCCGATCCTGCGCATCCTTATCGTTGCGGCCGCCGCCATTTTTGTGGGCACGCTCTTCACCTACCTGGTTGTGGCGCTTGATAAGCAGCGCACGATGATCTTTGGTTATGCGTTTGCGGCCGTAACATCTCTTGTCGGCTATTTCATTTTCATACCGCGGTATTCCATTTACGGCGCGGCGTGGGTGACGGTCTACTCTGAAATAGCAATCCTGCTGATAGCGCTCGGGATTGTGCTCTACACATCGCGCGTCCACTTGAGCTTATACCGGCTCCTGAAAGCGGTGCTTTCTTCCGCAATCATGTTCCTGCTGCTTGCCTACCTGGCGCCGGTCTGCCGGGATATCCTCTTTTCTTTTGCCAATCCGACGTGGGCTGCGGTCTATACGCTTGCTATTGCCGTACCGGCCGGCGGCCTTGTGTACGTCTTACTGCTGTTTCTCTCCCGCGGCTTATCGATTAAAGATGTGAGGAGCCTAACCAGCCTCAAAAAAAATGATGCCTAATGCGCGCATTGGTGTTGACATGGCTGCGGCTGTCGGCCAGAAAACCGGTCTTGGTTTTTACGTTGACCATGTCGTGTCCGAGATGAAGAAACAGTCGCGCGATTATACGTTTGAGGAGATCAACTTCATTAAAAAAGACCTGAATACGCCAAAGCGGATTTTGTGGGACCAGGTCGGCCTGCCGCTTGCCGCGCGCATGAAGCGCGTGGACGCACTGTTCGTGCCGGCGTTTTCCGCGCCCCGGTTCCGCAAACCGGTTGTGATGACGGCGCATGATATTTTCGGCGTGCTGTATGCCGACCATTTTTCCGGGCCGGCGCGGCGGTATTGGTCGAATATCCTTCCCAACTCGATGAAGCGCGCGGCCAGGCTGGCGTGCATCTCCGAACACACGCGCGATGATATCGTCACTCACCTGGGTATCGATAAAGCCAAAACAGAGGTTATCTACCCGGCCGCTTCTGAAGATTTCCATATCGTCCGCGACATACAGTGGATTGAACAGCAGTTACGCGATGCGGAAGTTGAAGCGCCGTTTGTCTTGAGCGTCGGCACGCTGGAGCCGCGCAAGAATTTCGGACGCCTGCTGGAGGCGTTCGTCTATGCGGACCGCAGCGACGCGAAGCTCGTCCTGGTCGGTAAGAAAGGATGGAACTACGACAGCGTGTACGAGAAAATCCGCAAATACCATTTGCAGAACACCGTGATCTGCCTGGACTATGTTTCGTCCGAGCAGCTGCTCGCGCTGTACAACGCCTGCCTGTTCTTTGTGATGCCGTCGATCTACGAGGGGTTCGGCCTTCCCGCGCTGGAAGCGATGAAGTGCGGCGCGCCTGTTGCCGTTTCGCAGAACTCGTCGCTGCCGGAAGTGGTTGGCGAAGCCGGCGTGCTGTTTGACCCGTACGAAGTGGACTCGATCCGCGAGCGCATGAACCTTCTCTTTAACAACACGGAAATCCGCAGCGAGATGCAGCGGAAGTCGGTTGAGCAGGCAAAGAAGTTCTCCTGGCACGAAACGGCACGCAAGACGCTTTTGTTATTTGACTCTGTCCTGGGCTCATGAATGCCGCAGTAAAAAAAATACTTGAATACCTGCGGGCGCGGACGGTCTTCACCCTTCTTCTTTTGGGCGGCCTCGTGCTGCTGCTCGGGTTCTTGAGCTGGCGCGTCGATCCGTTCTGGATCTTTGCCGGGCTCGGGACGGTCGCGCTGGCCATGGTTATCCTGGAGAACCCCTGGCACGGCCTGTACCTGTTTGTGTTTTTTATTCCGTTTGAACGGCTGGGCTCGTATGACATTGCCGGCGTGACGGTGCGTCCGTCGCAGGTGACGGCCCTGCTTGTCATTATATCTGTTGTCCTATACAACCTTGGCAGGAAAAAATTCCCGCTTCCGCGCATCCCCATCGCGCTCCCGCTGGCGCTGTTCGTCATTATCCAGCTGTTTGGCCTGCTGAACGCCCCGAACCTGGAGCGCTCCGTTATGGTCACCGGGTTTACGATCTTCACCTTTTTTATCGGCATCATGATTCCGTTTGTCGTGAAGAAGAAGGAGGTCGTGGAACGGATGCTGCAGTTTTTCTTCTTCTCCATGCTGTTGGTGACGCTGTTTGGGCTGTACCAGTTTGTCGGCGATATCATCGGCCTGCCGCCGGAAATCACCGGCCTGCGCGAGCTGTACACGAAAGAGATACTCGGCTTCCCGCGCGTTCAGTCCACCGCGCTGGAGCCGCTCTATTTTGCAAACTACCTGCTTGTTCCGCTGTCTGTGCTGCTTTCGCTCTTTCTTGCGCGGGACCGCTCGATGAAATCGTGGATGGTGATCGGATTGTTCGGCCTCGGGCTTGTGAACCTGGTGCTGACTGTCGCACGCGGCGGCTACATCGGGTTTGCGGCGAGCGCGCTTGTTCTTCTTGCGTATTATTTCTTCCAGTTGAAGCTGTTTACCTGGCGCAACCTGTTCTATGCTGCTGCGGCGGGCATTGCAGGCATTGTTCTGGTGACCCAGGTGATCGGGTTTGACGTGATTTCGACGCAATTTCTGGGCCATGTGTCGGGCGTGTTTGAAGGCGCCTCGTTTTCCGAGCGCGTAGACATGTTTTCTGTCGCGGAAGAGGCGTGGCGACAGCATCCGGTGGTCGGCATCGGCTCCGGCAGCTTTGGTCCGTTCGAGAGCTGGCATCCGCTTGTGGTGCCGGAACAGGGCTGGCGCATCGTCAACAACGAATACCTTGAACTGCTGGCTGAAAACGGCACTCTCGGTTTTGCGGCCATGGTGGCAGTATTTCTTGTTGTTATCATCCGTTCCGTGAAAGCGCTGACAGTTAAGGCTGACCCGTATATTAAAACAGTCCTTGTTGCCTTCTTTGCCGCGTTTGTAGGGATCCTTGTGCAGTACAATACCTTTTCGATTTTATACATCGTCCATATCTGGTTTGTGATCGGCATGCTCATTGCCCTGCAAAATATGGTCCTGCATAAAAAACGCGCATGATCGCATTTGCAGCATCATTAATCGCTGCGGCCGTATTGGTCGCCATCAGCACCAAACACCGCTTGTGGGGCGTGGCGTTTGTCCTGCTGCTGCTGCCGACCTATCTGGTGCGGTTTGAATTATTCGGCTTGCTGCCGATGACGATGCTGGAAGTGCTTATCCTGACGCTGTTTGTGGTATTTCTCGTGCAGGACCGGTCTTCATTGAGGGCGCCGAGCAGGATTGAATGGTGGTATGTGGCTGTTGCGCTGCTGGTCATTGCCGGCGTGTTCGGCATGATTGTCACTCCGGACCTGCGCGCGGGGGCCGGCATCTTTAAGGCCTATATCCTGGAACCGATTTTATACTTTTTTGTCTTTATCCATACTGTGAAGTCAAAGGAAGACCTCCGTTTATGCTTTTGGGCGCTTGGAATCTCCGCATTCGTGGTCGCACTTGCCGCGGGCGCGCAATATGCGACCGGCTGGGGCATCCCGGACCCGTGGCATGACCTGCCGGACCGCCGCGCCACCGCTTTTTACGGCTATCCGAACGCGGTCGGCCTCTACATTGCGCCTATACTGACGCTGTTCATCGGTTTGCTCTTCCACGTGAAGTTTTTTACCAAGAGTAATGTCCTTTTTGTCCTGTCCCTGATCCTCTTTTTGCTCTTTGCCCTCATTGCCGCGCGCGTCGAAGGCGCGTTCATCGCGGTCGCAGCCGGCACGGTCGTAATGGCGCTGTTCAGTAAGTGGCGCTGGTGGGCGATTGCGCTGGCAGTGGCCGGCGTGGCGGTTGGTTTCTTGTTCGAGCCGGTCCGCGAGATCTTGCTGTTCCAGGATGTGTCCGGAGACGTGCGGCTCGCGCTGTGGGAAGGAACCATCAACCTCCTCAAGGCGCAACCGGTCTTCGGCGCCGGACTTGCGGCGTTCCCCATGGTCTATGATATCTACCGGCTGCCGTCGCACGTGGAGCTGCTGCTCTACCCGCATAACCTCTTCCTGAACTTCTGGGTGGAGCTTGGCGTCCTGGGCCTGGCATGGATTGTTTCTGTCCTGGTGCTGGTTGCCGCAAAGTCAGTCCGGGCGATCAAGCGCTCTGACGGATATACGGCTGTGCTTCTTGGGGTCATGGCCTGCTTTCTTGTGTACGGCCTGGTCGACGTTCCGTTCTTCAAGAACGACCTGGCTGTCCTGTTCTGGACCTGGCTCGGGGTGCTGGTTGTTTCCACTCGCACCACGGGGTCTGAACGCGCACTCTCTCAATAATAGGAGAAGCGAAAATAGGGGTGAACACAAATTGTAGTCAATGTTTTATTATTGGGGTCGACAAACTCTCGTTTTTGCGGTATACTACTAGGTACACAAAATAAAAATACAAGGGTATATGAATGTCGGTATCTTCAATATAAACAGCCTATTTAACGCACGATCTGCGGTTGCTCTCGTTGCGTGCGCGGCGCTGTTCACCGTGCTTCCCCCTCCTGCGTACGCTGCTTCCCCCGGTATTGCTGAAGGTTCCATTCCAATCAACTTTTCAACGCCTGCTTCTGACGGGCGTTTTTCAATGGCAGAAGCTTCCCGGCTGGAAGTACCTGAAGGCGAACAGTCGCTGACATTCACAACCGGAACATATACCCCGGACTTCCCGTTCAACGCCATTGGCGTAAAACTGACAGGGCCGGATATCCGCGACCTCATGCCGGGCAATGAAGCGATTGAACTGGCAGTTGAAATCAGAAGCGCCGACGGTACGATATCGCGCGTACTGCCTCCGCTTGGTGAAGACCTGAAGGACTCGCTGCCGGCGGACCTGTATATTACGCGGCCGGTCATGGTGGAGGATCCGGAATCGTTCGTCCTCTCCGTGAAACTGAACCGCCTGCCTTCGGGCGCAAGCCCTGTCCTGGAATCTGCGGAGATTATCTATATCAATACCGCGTCGCCGGAGCCATCGGTTCGCGGAACAGCGGCTGCCACAACCGCAGACAGCAAAGACGGCGGGTTGCATATCATTTCGCGCGAAGAATGGGGCGCGGACGAGTCGTATCGCGAAACATCAACAGGCAGCGTGAAGTGGCCTGCAGAGTACCTGGACCCTCGAGCGTTTATTGTGCACCATACGGCCGGCACGGACGGCGGGGATGACCCTTCTGCGTCTGTTCGCGCCATCTACTACTGGCATGCTAAGGTTCTGGGCTGGGGCGATATTGGATACAACTACATCATCGACCCGCAGGGCAACATTTACGAGGGCCGAACCGGCGGGGATGGCGTTATCGGCGGCCATACCTTCGACAGCAGCAACAATATTAACTTCAATGAGGGCTCTGTAGGCATTGCCATCATGGGATGCTTCGAATCCACTCCCGGCGCATGCTATACGACGCATGAAGTGACCCCTGAAATGGAGCAAGCGCTCGGTCAACTGATTGGTGCAAAGGCAGCAGCATTCGGTATCCAGCCAAAATCATATACAACCCTTCAGGGCACCACGACAAAACGCATCGTCGGCCACCGCGACCTGGATGCCACCTATTGTCCAGGCAGCGAGCTCCAGGATGACCTTGGTACGATACGCACATTGTCGCAGGAGCAATATGAAGCGGCCATTACACCCCCGCTGGAAGGCACCTTTATTGATATGAATGTGTATAAGCTCGGCGGAACAATTAAGCAGGACAGGCTGAACCTGGTAGCCGGAAGCCGATATGAAATAACCGTTCGCTATAAGAATACCGGCACGGAAACATGGGTACAGGGCGAAACGAAACTGAAGATCTACAACGGTTCAGGAAAACGCCCGACCTCATTGCGGCAGAACAGCTGGCCGGATTCCCTGGGCAAGATTGCGATGGTTGAGGAAACGGTTGCGCCCGGTGAAAAAGGATCGTTCCATTTTGTCATTAAAACGCCGAACAAATATAAGCAGCGGAAATTGTTCTTCAAGGTGTTTGACGAGGGTGCTAAAGTCAAGAAGACGAACGCTACGCGGAAGCTGCGGTTTACGCATGTGCTGCGCGGAGAGCTTGCGGAGCACACCCTGCCGATAGTCGCCTACTCCGGTTCGACCGTCACGGCAACGTTTACGTTCCTGAATGACGGCATCCAAAACTGGAACAAGAAGACCAAACTGATGGTCAACGGAATTGCGGTCGCGTTTCTCCAACAGAAGGTCCAACCGGGTGAGTATGTAACCATTCAGGCAGAGATTGAATTGCCGCAGCTGTCTGCCGGCGTACAGAGCGAGGTGCATTCGTTCCTCATTCGCTTGAAGCATAAGAAGAAACGAATCAAAGGAACGCTGATCGAACACCTCATGCGCATCGACGCAGAATAAGAAGAGCAACAAAAAAACAGCCCCGCGAAGGGGCTGTTAATTATTTGAGCTTGCCCGGTCCGTTTGGATTGTAGCCGTTTTCTACTTCTTCCCCGTCCAGGAAGCCGTCGCCGTCTGAATCCGGATTGTTGATGTCAGACCCGTATTTCTGTTCATCAGAATCGCTCAGGCCGTCGCCGTCCGTGTCTGTTTCTTTAACCGGCTTATTGGGTTCTTCCTCCAGGCCCGGCAATAATTCCGGGGTCTCCTCTATTGCGCTTCCAATCTCTTCCGAAAGGAAAATCCCGAGTTGTTTGAAATACTCTTCAAGCGATACGGCGTCTTCAGGCACCTGTACGTCAACCGGATCGTTATGGTTCCAGAGCGTAACAGTCGTGACGGTCTGTTCCTTCACGTTGCCGTTCGCATCTTTCATCGGCTTCACTGTCTGCACCTGATAGAGCTGGAAATTCGACGTATCAATCCAGAGCTTGCCGGTGGTCATCTCCATTTCATCAATGCCGGCACGAAGGCCTGTCACCTGTTCCTGCGTGAACTCCGCGTACTTCATGAGCAGCGGTGAGATTTCGGTGACGAACGCTTTCAGCCCCTCTTTGTCGATCTCAAATGTGAGTATTGATGTATTGGTGCCCATAATGTCCTCTTCGCCCGCTTTTCCGGTGATCGTGATGATCGACGCATTGCGGAACGCCTGCACCAACAGGGTGCGGTCCTCTTCTGACAGCTGCTGTGTTCCGTCTTCATCAACAACTTCAATCACAGGGTTCGATTCGCCGAACAGCTGTTTTGCAGAGTTGGCGTCAATTTGCAGCCAGCTGTCCGGAAACGGCAGTCCGGAGATTGCGTTATCGGAGGCCGCCGCCTTGACATAGAGCATCTGCTGGACCAACCGGAGTTCGATGGATAATTTATCGGCTCCCGGGGCAGCAACGACAAGCGTGCCAAACCCCTGAAGCGGCGTTGAACCGGTTAACCCTTCCAGCGCGCCTGTAATATTGAATCTCGCTGCCGGATCCTGCGGAGCGCCGTCCAGCTCCATGACAGATACATCAACAATGAAGTTCGCGGAACTGAGGTTTGCGACATTCTCCATTGTATTTTTCATGATGCGCGCCGGCGAAGCGTACAGGTAGTAATACGCATATACTGATCCTCCGCCAATACTGAGCAACAGGACCACCGCTACGGTAACGAGAAGTCCTTTGCTCTTCCTGCTCAGGCCCGAGACATACTCCGGCTTCTGGGTTTTTGGCATTGCTGCCGTCGCCGTTGCCGTCGCTGTTGACAGTGATTGTGAAAGCGCTTCTTCAGAAGCAGGCGTTGCAGCTTTTGCGGGCGTCCCTGGGAGCTGCAGATCGGCTGCCGGACCGCTGGTCGTATCTAAAATATCGATCGGTTCTTCCATTATCGGAGGCGTTGCCGGCAGTACCGGCTTTATTTCTGCCAGAGGCTGCGCCGCGGGTTGCATCGGTTCTTTTGGAGCCGCAACAGGTTCTGATGCGGATGAAGAAGCGAGGCCGGACGACGCCATTGCTTCGTCAATGTCGCTTTTTTCCCAGCCGTTTTCAATGAGCGCGCGTTCAATCTCGTCGCGTTCGACGCCTTTTTGCGACTGGACTTTGATAAAATCAATTAACTCTTGATGTGGCATAATTCTATTTTTCATTTGATGATCCTGTACTAGGATACCATGTTTGCTGCTTTTCTTCTACTCGTTGACGCCGCCTCTTGCAGACCCAAGCGCTTTTTGTTACTGTGGCAACGTTGCAGCAACTGTTTCGCTTTCAACAGGAAGGAAAGGATGGCGGACAAACCCATTTCTTGGTACGCAACCATCTGGTATACTGGTGCGCACACGCCCGGACGGGTGGAAGTGCACCCAATGAACGGGAAGGGCCACGTGCCCGAACCGTTCGCGGAAATGGCCGTGTTTATCCCCATCCTCGCGCATCACAAGCTCGACGAGATCCCGTTGGGGCATGAAATTGTGCTCACATGGGTAGTGGGGGGACACGAGCAAACGTGCGTCGGCGTGCTCAAGTACGCAGGCGGCGAATGGTGGCCCATGTATGTACGACGCGCCCTGAGGCGGATCCTGCCCGAGTTGGTAACGACTATTAGAGCCTCGCTCCAGTGACTGTTCCAACAACGGCAGTTCTTTTTTTTGCGTTGACAGTGACGCATATATGGTATAGTACAAACACACAACCTGGAGGGTCTATGTCCAAGAGTACGAAGAAACGGACACGGACCTGCAAGGTCCGTGGATGTTCGAACGCGCACTATGCTCGCGGCTGGTGCGCAAAGCATTATTCACGATGGCTGAAGCACGGGAATCCGCACAAGATCCTGCGGCAGTACAACCCAAACCCGCCGGCAACGTGCACGGTTCCCGGATGTGACCAGCCGCACGAAGGCCTCGGCTTCTGCCGGAAGCACTACGGACGCGTCCGGCGCGTCGGCGACCCGCACACTCTGCTGCGGACTCCGAGCGGGCAGGCGCCAGAGTTCTGCACGGTTCCCGGGTGTGACAAGCCGCACCGTTCCAGCGGTTTCTGCCGGAAGCACTACCAGCGGCAATACCGCACCGGCAACCTGGACGTCATCGTGCACGTCCCGCCGGCCGAGTGCTCTGTTGACGGCTGTGTTGCGAAGCCGCGCGCCCGCGGCATGTGCTGGAAGCACTACCAGCAGTGGCGCCGCGCACGGCAACAACCCGCGATGATGCGGCAGATTCCGGTGGTCCGGCAGCAACCTGCTGCACAGCAGCATGTTGCGCCAGGAGGCCTGACCTGCCTCCGTGCAGGATGCAACAACCCGCACTACCATGCGGGCCTGTGTATCGACCATTATGACGAGATGGTCACACAGTCCCCGGCCATGCGGGACCAAGACGCCGGCTGATGACCGTCTACGCGGATCCATCAGCTTCTTTTTTTGACAACGGCCTACAATTCTGGTAATCCATAGGTCCTGTACCTACCGTTCGTCAACCATCATTGTCAGGAGAACCAGTTATGGTTGGGGTAAAAACTTCAGGCATCTGCACGACCAATGGATGCCGTGAGCCCGTGTTTTTCCGCGGCCTGTGCCATGCGCACTGGGTCGCCTGGCAGAACCCGGGTGCGCCTGTCCGCGATGATACCCGGGCATCCAAGCCGGCCAAGCGCACGCCGCGAAAACGTGGTGCATCCAAAAAGAAATGCCTTGTGCCGGGATGTGAAACGCCCGCCTACTGCAAGGGCTTCTGCACGAAGCACTACACGCGGCTGTACGTGCACGGCAACCCGCTTCATACCGAGAAGGAGCGGCACGACGGGTGTTCAGTGGAGGGTTGTGACGGCAACCATAGGGGGTTGAGCTACTGCAGTAAGCACCTTAAACGGTTCCAGAAGCACGGCGATCCGCTTGTCACCCTGTACGACCGGAAGCTGCGCGGAACGTGCATGGTGGAGAGCTGCAGCAGCAAAGCCCGGACTGCAGGCATGTGCAACAAGCACTACCGCCGCTGGCTGCAGTACGGTGACCCGGAAATCCTGAAGCAGGTGCACGACAAGAATCCGCCCGAACACTGCGCCGTGCCCGGCTGCGAGCGTGAATACTATGCACGCGGGTTCTGCAGCATGCACTACACCCGCTGGAAGCGAACCGGCGATCCGTTGCTGGTGCAGAAAAGCGGGAGGAAAGCTGACCGATGACTGCGTTGCGCCATGTACGCGGTTCCATCGGTTCTTTTTTTGCTTAAAAAGCCCCGTGGATGGGGCTTTGTACTCAAGCTAAATGATGAATTATCTAATTTTTTACCCTCTTTGTTTCATTGCCCATTTTTTTCATGGATAGCTTGGAAACGACGACGTAAAAGAACCACATGGTGGCAAACGACGTTGAACCAAATTGCGCTATCATCAGCTCAAGGGTTGCTGAATCCGAGCCGGCGGGTAATACGGTGTCCCAAAATTGCTGAAGCGCATTGCCCATAATAACAAACAGGAGCGCAAAGATCAGAAATGGCAATGATTCCAATAGTATGTGCCTGAAGGAGTTGATTTTTTTTGTGTGAAGCACCCTTTTCATGTACAAGAAGAGCATCGCCATTACAATAACCAGGACGATCGGAAAGGTTACAAGGAATACTATCTCTTCATGAGTGGAGACCGATTCACCATTGATGAATATGAGAGAGATTGGATAGCTGAGAATACCAAACCCTATAACGCCGGCGAGCACAACTCCCACGCCCATACTCACAAAACAGAACGCGCTATTTAGAAAAAACGTAATTAAAGTCTTATCAAATTCTTTTACGTCCATTGCGATAGTCTTTATTAATAAGGCACAGTCATTATACCAAAATTGTGGACTCGAGGAGACTGAGTTGGAACTCTGTTGTTAAGGAAATGCGGGTTTGGAGAGCGCTTAGCATTGACAAAACTTGGCCTGTTTGATATAAAATGTTGTCGATATTATGGAGGAAATCATGCGTCGACAGCAACCGAAGAAAATCGACCACACCACACTCCAATGCCTGGTGAAGGGCTGCAAGCAGTCGCGCTCGCGTGAGAGCTGGTACTACTGCGATGGACACATCACCGGCGCCTTCTCGCTGTCTCACAGCTTGGCGATGGCGTTGGGTGGGATTTCGCTCCATCCGAATCATGACCATTCCAAGGGCGACGTCCCGGTACCCAAGAAGCGCAGGAAGACGAGGAAGGCGGGAGCGAAGGTGAAGCCCGGGCAGACCTGCAGTGTCGAAGGGTGTACGAGCAGAACCCAGACCAGGGGCTTCTGCTCCAAGCACTACCAGCGCTGGTGGAAGTATGGGGATCCTCTGATGCTGCAAGGAGGGAAAGTCAACCGATAGCCACATCGTGGTTCATCGGTTCTTTTTTTTACTCTTAGATTCCAACATCTAGCGCAACGATATACAATCGTTGCATATGAAAACAAATACGACATATCGCCGCCTCACGATGGATGAGCGGGAAGAAATCAGCAGGCTGCTCGCCACAGGAACGAGCCAGGCGGGCATTGCAC
>JBDRKW010000004.1:0-10849 GCA_043813585.1 Candidatus Kerfeldbacteria bacterium | reverse complement strand
GTCAACTGCACTCTGTATTAACTGTGCACAGGCGCAACTTGTCGTTTTTCCTAGCAAAATGTACAATACGGCTACAAATCATAATAAAATTAACAAGTAGTAAACGCACACTATGCGCAAACCACTGACAAAGACCCAGCTAATGGCGCTTCTCGCAGAGAAGACCGGTATGTCCAAAAAGGATATATCAGAGCAATGGGACAAAATCGTCGCAGTATTTTATGATGAAGCTCGCGAAGCAGGAGCTGTAACACTCCCGGGACTTGGGAAGCTCGTGAAGCAGCACAGAAAGGCACGTATGGGCCGCAACCCTGCAACAGGCGAAGAGATTCAGATCCCTGCAAAGACGGTCTGCAAATTCCGCGTTGCAAAAGCAACAAAGGACGCAGTTCTCGACTAAGACATTTCGAACGTAAACAATCGACAGGCGGGCTTACCGCCTGTCTTTGTTTTGGAGCTGTTTGAATTGTTTGATCAGCTGTTCTGCCAGCAGGCGGTAGCGATACCGCCCCGCTTTCTTTTTTCCGCGCTCGCCCATGGCTGTGCGCAGCTCGTTATCGGACAACAGTTGATTCATATAGGAGATCAGCTGTTCACCGTCCCATGGCGTGATGAGGAAGCCGTCTTGTTCATGGGAAACGACATAGGGTACCCCGCTTGCGCGCGTCCCGATCACAGGCGTTCCCTGGGCCATGGCCTGTATAAACACCTGGCCGAACGCTTCACTGCTGGAAGGAAGAACGAGCACGGACGCGGCAGCCAGCGCGTCGGTTTTATCCTGGTCGTACAGCGAACCGAGGATATGGACGTTTGATAGCTGCTTCTTCTTAATCTGTTCATTGAGTTGGGGAGTGAATTCAAGCCCGTCGTATTCCTTGTCATCCGGGCCGACATACACCAGCTGCGCCTGCGGATGCTGCTTCTGCACCGTTTCAAACGCATCCAGAAGCAAAAAGATGCCCTTTTGCCTGCGAATACGCCCTAAAAACAGGATAATGTCGCCCGTAAGCGAATATTTTTTTCGAAATGAATCAGGATGTCCCGGCTGCATCTCATCATCCGTAATGCCGGGAGGAGCCAGGCGTATCTTATCCTGGCTGATGCCATGCTCATGAAGCCACTGGTGTGTCGCTTCCGTTCGCGTCAGCAGCAGGTCCGCGCCATGCAATACGTATTGCGCGGCAGCGCGGTCGAACAGCGCCAGAAAAAATTGCTTGAAAGGATGTCGCGGCGTTTTTTTTGACTGAATATCGTAAATAAGGATGGCGACCGGCGTGGATGTTACTGAAGCGTACCGCAGCGTCTGCCATGACTGCGGCTGCGCATAGTCAAAGGTAACGAGCATATCGCAGCCCGCGCGCTTTAATTGTCTTGACAGCGACGGCCAGTATTTCAGGCGGTAGAAGAATCCGATACTCTTGATGCGATGAACCGCAACGCCGCCAACCGTCTCTTCGCCGGCAGGCGCGGCCGTGGTCGCCTGCGTAAAAACATGCACGTCGTGGCCGAGTGCTGCCAGCTCTTCCGCTATATGTTTTGCATAATGTTCTATGCCACCACCCATATCCGGATAGTAGTACGGAACAACGTAACCGATTTTCATGGCGTTCGCATTAAAGCGGATGCATTATAACAATATCGCCGATAAAAGAAAGATAGGCCGGTGTGGCCTATCTTTGTTATCTCTTTTTTTTGCGCTTCGCAGGTTTCCGTTTCGCTGTTTTCTTCCTGACCACCTTTTTCTTGGCAGGTTTGCGCTTTGCTACTTTGCGCTTCGCAGGTTTGCGCTTTGCTACTTTGCGCTTCGCTGTTTTCTTTTTTGTTGCTTTTCTTTTTTTTGCTGGCATTGAAATGCACCTCCCTTCAAATTTATTTTAGCTGTATTCATTATACTGTGTAATGCACACTAGCGAAAGACATAAAACGCTGCTTGTGGAAAACGTGACAAATGCAAATGAATGCGATAGTATTGTATCGAAAGCATCTTCCCGGAATATTTTCCAGGCATGAAGGGAACAGAACATAAATAATAATTATTTCTATGGCAGTACGAGGTGAAACATCAGGAAAATTAAAGCGCGTAACACCGGGCGTAACGCCCCGGGCGCCTGAACCGCACGTTGGGCAGCAGCCGGTACCTCCGATCAGCAGGGATGATTTAAGCATGGTTGACGGCGGTCACGCCAAAGACAGGACAGCAGGCGATCAGATGCAGGATTTTCATAGTGCGCGCCTGGAAGCAGTGCGCGAACAGCTCGGCGAACTTCCTCCGGAGTACCAGGCGCTGAAGCCGGGGCAGGAAATGACCGCAGAACACCTGAAGCAATTCGTTGATCTTGAAAAGGTATCCTCCGGAATCAAGCAATCGCTGAAACAGGTGCAGGAAGTGGATATGGAACGTCTGAAGGGTATTTTTATCAATGTTCCGAGAGATGCGCGCAGAGGCGTAATGGAGCCGGCAACAGTCTACCATCGGTTTACAGATGAAGAGCTTCAAAACATGAAAGCAATTAGAAGGCCGGCAACGCCTGACATGGTCTTGAAGACACAGCTGGCAATAGGGGCGGCACCCGGATCCGCAAAAGAAAATATTAGATTCATGGCGCAGGATTACGAACAAAACACCAACCAGACAGCGCTGGCGCGCCAGTCGGCAATGGTGTACCGGTGGGTGGACGGGTCGTACCGCATCATGGATATGTCGCCGCATCATGGCATTAACCTTGCCTATGAAAAAGCGAACCAGCCGGCAGAAGGCGTGGAGCAGGAACAACCGCGCGCAGAGATATCAGTTGAGCAAGAACAGCCATGGGAAGCATGGGAGCGCGAACCGATGGAACGCGTGACCGTCATTAACGAAGATGCGGCAAAGATACTGGGCAACCTGATGGATCCGGGAGCAGAGATTCCCGGCGACCCGGCAGCCTTTAACGAATGGGTCAATAAGGGATATGAACAAAAAGATATGCAGCGCAGCAACGTTCGCAAGGCGCTGGAGAAAATAAATTTCCATACGTTTAGCGGCGAAGGTACGAAAATTTCCGAGCTGACGGCCAAACGGCTTGACCGGATCAGCCACACGCTGGAGATGACGCTGAATCCAAAAATGGAGATGGCGCGCGTCTCTGATGAAACGCAGTCTGCATGGGAAGAGGCGCTGCTCAAAGGAGAAGCCGGAGGGCAGGAGCTTCTGAAGAAAATGCTGGGGTATCAGAAGCAGCAGGGACTGATCGAAGCGACGCCTGACCCGGCTGATTTGCAGGTGTTGCCAAACGCTTTTGCCCGTGATAACGGCCTCCGCTCAGAATATGTCGCAGCCATAAAGCATAAGGAAGCCACAGGAGACGATTCCCAGCTTCTGAAAGTGACCGAGGCTTATCACCGATGGCTCATTGACGCGCGGAGGAAACTTGCAAAACTCATTGAAGCGTAACCAATCATCATGTCCGCACTTACATCCATTGCCGTTTGCCAGAACACGACTTGCCAGAACAAAGGCTCAAAGGCGATTCTTCAGGCGCTGCTTGATTTGTACGAGCAGAAATATAAAGAACAATACCCGGAATTAAAAATCATTGAAGGGGATTGCAACGGCGATTGCGAACAAGGCCCGACTATTCTCGTAAATAAATCCATTGTGGTGCGCAAGGCCACCGAAGATACGATTTGCCGGCTTCTGGAGAACCCGGACGACGTTGTTGGCGAACTTTCGCACGTGCAGGAAGAGGATAAGGAAACGTTTGAACGCATCGTACAGGGCGACCTGTATTAGGACTGCATCGGCATTTACCTCTTGTTTTAATTTTGTTATACTGACACGGATAAATTGTTGGAGGAATGCCACGTACCCAAAAGAAGAATCAGCAAAAAGACAGAACGCGCTGGAAAGGAACAACTGCCAATGCCTGCGCAGCTATCCTGAACAGCATGAGTAATGCTGTTTTTGTTGTAAATACCAAAGGCAGCATCCTTTCCGCCAACGCGGCGGCAGAACAGCTGTTTGATATGAAGTTAAGCGATATCCTGGATAAAAATGCCGAAGAGGTCATCTGTTTGCAGAATGGCAAAGGCAAAGACAAGCATCTTGGTGTCCTGCAGGTGATCGAAAAAGGCAAGGCAAAAACGTCAAAAAACGGAAGCACCTATATTGTCGTTCATGGCGAGCAGATGCCGGTGCATTTCAGCGTTACGCCGTTCCACCGGTGGGGCAGCCGCATTGGCGGGGCCGTGGTTATCATCAGCGACATCAGCACGACAGTCGAAGCAGGGGAGATCCAGGACGAGTTTGTCACCATTGTCTCGCATCAGCTGCGGACGCCGCTGGCAGCAATGAAGTGGCACCTGGAATACATGCTGGAAAATATTCCGAGGAAGTCGTTCTCCGAAAAGGATTTGGAATACCTGGAGCGCACGCATGAGCTGAACCAGCGCATGATACGGCTGGTGAACGACCTGTTGAGCGTCTCGCGCATGGAAGCGGGCACGATCCGCCTGTCGACGGAAGCAGTCGACGTCTATACGTTATTTAAGAATGTCGTGCGACAGATGGAGTTCTACGCGCGCGCAAACAATGCATTGATCGATTTCCGGATTAAGAAGAAGGACATTCCACGCGTGGCGGCCGATCCGGAGAAGCTGCAGCTGGTTATCGAGAACCTGGTTTCGAACGCCATTAAGTACACCGATAGGAAAGAAAAAGTTACCATCAAGGCTTCGGTAAAGCCGAAGAAAGTCGTGTTCTCAATAACAGACCAGGGCATCGGCATCCCAAAAGAAGAGAGCGCCAAGGTCTTTCAGCCGTTTTTCCGCGCTGAAAACGCGGTGCGGACCCAGACGGACGGTTCCGGGCTGGGTTTGTATATCAGCAAGCGTCTGCTGCAGATGAACAACGGAAATGTCTGGTTTAAATCAGATCCGAACAGGGGTACGACATTCTTTTTCTCTGTACCGATTGCAGCGGATTAGCGCTTGCCTGAACGGTTTTTAATGGGGTATACTTACGGTAACGGAAGGAGCGTGCCCCGGTTTTTTATCCATTAATAGTCGTTATTCGTGCGAGCCACCGGCGTGGATATTTCAGATGCATCGATTGAGATTGCCGATATTCGGCAGCGGTTTGGCATTGCAACATTGCGGGCAATACATCGGGCAGAGCTGAAGCCCGGAATTGTGGAAGATGGCGTCATACGGGATATTGATGCACTTGCAAAAACTATTTCACAGTGCTGCCTGGAAGCAGAACCCGGTCCGATCAAGAATTCGGCCGCTTTTTTTGCGGCACCCGAGTCCAAAGTGTTTACGCACGTGTTCACCTTTCCGCGCGACCTCGACAAGAAGGCGGTGAAGGAAGCGATTGATGTGCAGTTTTCGGAATATTTTCCCTTCGATATTGAACAAACTGCGTATGACTGGAAGGTTGTGCAGGTATCTGACCAGACGCAGATGATCTTGGTTGCAGCCTGCGACCGCCGCTATATAGAGCAGCTGGTGGCGCTGGCAGACAAGCTCGATATGAAGGTTGCGGGCGTTGATATTGAATCAGTCAGCACGGCCCGCGCCATTCTTCCGCCGGTGAAAGACCTGGATTCGCACATGTTAATCGACCTGGGGGCAAATGTTACCTCGATGAGCATTTTCGGCGAGGAGGGGCTTCAGTGCACCTTTGCGCTGGATATCGGCGGCAAGAAAATGACGCACCGCATTGCCGGCAAGAAAAACGCAAGCGAAGCACAAGCAGAACAGATGCTTCGGAATCTGAATTTCAATAAAGCTAAACAGTCAAAAGAAGACCAGGAGTTAATTGCAATTTGCGCATCCCTGCTGAAGCCGGTCATTGAAGAGAGCAGGCGCATTATCCGTTTTTATGAGGGATCGCGCAAAAAAACCGTCAGCAAAATATATTTATGCGGCGGCATGACGCTGATAAAGGGGCTGGCCGGGTACATCCAGGAGCAGGTCGATTTGTCGGTTAAAATCGGCGATGCGGGCCTGAAAATAAAAAACAAGGAGGTATTGGAGAACAACAAGGAGGCGTTATTATTCGCCAATGTCATCGGCCTGGCGCTTGGAGGCGCAGATAAAAAATACCTGCATAGCAGGTACGAATTTCTCAAAAGCATTTCGTAAGCGCGCCTCAACGCACCATATAGAGGATAAAGGCAATTAACAGGAGAATTTGGATGAAGAGGCCAACCCGGAACCGCACCGGGTACCGGACCAGGTCATGCAGGAATTGATGGAAGTGGTAATGCGCGCGGATCGGAAGGTATGCGAGCTGTTCGATGCGGGATAATCCGCGGGCTGAAGTATTAAGCCGCTTCTTTATTAATGTATTCAGGGTCATGAGCAGATCCGGTAAAATTCCCCCTGCTGCACCCAGCGCCAATACAGCCGGTGCGCTCAGCGTGCTGAAGTTGAGTACGACCATGATGATAAACACAACAAAGAAGAGGTCTATTCCCGCATACGCAAGAGCGATCGCATCGCGCTGTTTGTGGACATGCCGCCAGTAGATAAATTCATCGCCATGCGGTATGGCATCAGTAATATAATGCGACCCCATTGCGGCAAAAAAACCCAGTATTGGGTCATTCGTCAGGTAGGCGACAAACATTCCGGTAGCGGTGTGCGTTGTGAGTGTCATCTATTCGATCGTCAACGTGGTAAGGCCGGTGCCGGTGCCTCTTAATATCCACGGGCCGTTATCAGATGTACTGGTATAGACGTCAAAATAATCGGCTGATGCGCTGTTTGCGGCGCCGACCTCATGGATGATCAGTTCATCGCCGCTTTGGAGTAAGGCGTTAATGCGCACGACAACTTCTCCGCCTCCCAACGATACAAAATCCATAGCGCCGTTTTCTTCCGCCTTGGCAAGAAGAACCTGCGGGTCGGTAAAATTATTTTCATTTTCCTCCCCCCCGCTCTTGATATCGGAAGAAACGACAGCTGATGCAAAATAGCGCCTATCATTCTTCGTCTTATGAACCTCAACTGCTTTAAGGTCAGCGCCGGGAGATGGCGTTGCATCCGTAGGGGTAGATTGCGCATCAACAATGCGAATATAGGTCTCACCTCTAACACGGGAGGCAATCACCAGGACACCAAGAACAGCCACGATTATGATGGCTCCTCCAGCCAGCATCGCAGTTTTTTTTGATTGGCGTTGAAACATAACTCCCCTTTATGAAGACGATGAAGATATAGCGG
Organism: Candidatus Kerfeldbacteria bacterium; assembly: GCA_043813585.1. Taxonomy (GTDB): domain Bacteria; phylum Patescibacteriota; class Patescibacteriia; order UBA9570; family XYC2-FULL-38-9; genus JBDRKW01. Next base: position 3,640 of record JBDRKW010000004.1, on the reverse strand, counting down.
CTTTTGCCTGTTGCGGGGGCAGGATTTGAACCTGCGACCTGCTGGTTATGAGCCAGCCGAGCTGCCAGACTGCTCCACCCCGCGTTCCACTGAAGCTTTTGTGTAAAAAGCTGCCGTAAAACGTGGGTTTGAACATGAGCACTATAATATACAACAGCGCTTTTGGCAAATATAATAACGCAGGAAGAGCCGCTATTGCCCTAAATGTTTTTTTGCTTTCGACACGACATCTTCCAGGCTCCAGTCTGTTTTGATCAGGTAGTCAAGCACATGCGTGTCGTCCAAATTAAGCTGCTGGGTCTCGTCGCTCAGGTTCGTAAGGATAATAACAGGTATATCGGCGCCTTTCGGATCTTCACGCAGTTTTCGGAGCATGGAGATGCCGTCCAGGCGCGGCATGATGATATCCAGCAGGATCAGGTCGGGGGATTTTGACAGCGCAAATTTCAGTCCTTCTTCTCCGTTCGAAGCTTCAATGACGTTAAAGCCTTCATCGGTGAATTTATCGTGCAAAATCCTAATGACCGAACGCTCGTCTTCGACAATGAGAATTGTTTTTTTCGTACCCATAGGAAAGATGTATTACGATTATTTCGCGGCAAGACCTTTTTGAATGTCAGCAACGATTTCATCCAGCCGAAAATTTGCTTTCGTATAATAGTTCTTCACGCCCATACTCTTATATTCAGACACTTTTTCCGAGCTTGAGCTGTTGGAAACGACATACACCGGAATATCCTTCCAATCCGGCCTCTCGCGCATTTGTTCGATAAAGTTTAGGCCATCGGTGCCGCCAGGCAGGTAATGGTCCAGCCATACCGCGTTAATTTCGTCTGACATCTGTTCCATTGCGATGCTCACCGTGTTCGCAGTTTTTACAGTAAAGCCGTTAAGTTCCAGCTTTGCCTGAATGGCGCGCTGCAGCGATTGATCATCTTCAACAACGAGGATCGTCGGTTGTTTCGTAGCGTTCATGGGTTCGTATGGTTATGTATTTTTTTCTTCCAATTTTTTTGTCCCTTCCTTCGGCTTCATACCCCGGATCGGAAGGGTGACGATAAATGTCGTTCCCTTATTTTCTTTGGATTTGAACGCTATTGTACCGCCTGAAGCATCCAGGATGGATTTTGCAATATACAACCCAAGGCCGGTTCCGTCAGTGACATTTTCGCGGACATTATCCGCGCGGAACAGTTTTGTGAAAATATTTTTTTGCTGGGCTTTTGGAATGCCGTATCCCGTATCGGCAACGGTGATCACGACTGTTGCTCCCTGTTTTTTAATGGAGACGGATACCGAACCCTTTTCCGGCGTATACTTCACCGCATTGGACAGGAGGTTTTGAAATATGATGCGCGTCAGTTTTGTATCTGCGTTGATTTTTTCCAGTTCGCTGTCGTACTCTGTCGTGACCTTCATTTTTTTCTTCGTTATCAGTGGCTTTAACTCCTTGATGACGTCACTGCAAATTTTTACCAGGTCTGTGGGTTCCGGTTCTACAACAAAGGTGCCCATCTCAATGCGGGAGACATTCAGCAGCGCATTCACAAGCTCAACCATCCGCCTGTTGCTGTCGTATACCTCCTGCATATATTCCTGCTGCGCCTTTTTCAGCTTGCCCGTGTCGCCCGCCAGCAGCATCTCCGTATACCATCCGATCGTAGAGAGGGGAGTACGCAGCTGGTGCGATGCCAGCGAGACGAATTCGCTTTTTGCGCGGTCGATCTCTTTTTCACGGGTGATATCCCGGAACACTTCAATTGCGCCGATGACGGTGTTATTCATGACAACCGGCGTGACGGTAATGGAAACAGGGAAGCTGGTCTTATCTTTGCGAACATAGCTGTAGTCGGAAACATTGGTAAAATGTTTGCCGGTAAACAGCGCGATCGGCTGCGGCCGCTTCTCCCAGGGAACGACGCTGCCCGTTCTATCAATCACCGGCATAATCTTCGTCATCGGTTCGCCCAGCACTTCTTCCTTGTTCCAGCCGAGTATCTCTTCAAACCCTTTGTTTACCATCATGATCGTTCCTTCCTGGTCGGTCAGGACAAGTCCGTCGCCGATGCTGTTTAACACGGCTTCATCCTTTGCGCTGGATTTTTCGATTGCCTCTTTTTCACGGCTCAGATCCTCAAGAACATTGAGCATTGCCTTCTTGGAATCCTCCAAAAGCGTATTTTGGTGTTCCACCTGCTTGACCGTTTGTTTCATTTCGTCCGTCTGTTTCTCCAATTGGGTGTTTGAAGAAGCGAGCTTTGCGGAGAGGCCATTGAATGATGCGGCCAGTTCACCGAGCTCATCGTCCGAAAAATCTTCGTATTGCTCGCCCAGCGTATCCTTATCATTGATGCGCTTCACAAATGAAGTTAGCCGGCTGATCGGCTGTACAATATGGCGCGCATGGATGATCGTACTCACCACCAGAAGCATGGTAAAGCAGGCGATATAGAGGAAAAGCACGAACGTAGACTGCCGCTGCGCGCGGAAGACTTCCAGGTTCGAATACTCCTCCAGACGGATCGCGTCGATGGTCATGGACTGCGCGTCAAGAAGGATATGCCCCATGAGCCGCCGCGCTTCGGTATCTGATACCATGTCGAGCTCTTTGATCCTCTCAATCATCTGGTCCAGCGTTCGCTCCATCTCATCCAAAACGGCAATCTGCTGCTGATCCGAAAAAACCGGTGAAGCATACAGGGTGCGCAGTCGATAATCGTCAATATCGTCAATAGTAAGCACCCGGCCTTCATAGAGGATCGTATTGTTGATCAGCAGGTGCAGCTCGGACGTTTCATAGATGATATTATGGGTCAGCAGGTGGGAATCGTTCATGGCATCCATCCTGCCGTTGATAATTAAAAGGGAGATGCTGAGCGCAATGGTCAAAAAAAGATAGAACAGGGACGTCAGCTGCAGTTTTGAGCTAATTCTCATTCCTGCGTTTTGTCACTAATATGCCAGTATTGTTCCTCATCATCAATCGTATGGTTATTTTTTACGCCGATGCGCTTATCTTCGCATTCCTGCAGCTTCGACTTTAATTCCCGCATCTTGAGTTCGCGGTTGATCATCGCCCGGTTCATGCGCAGCAGCTCTTCCGTCCGTTCCTGAAGCTCATTTTCGCGTTTCTTTCGGTCACTAATGTTGCGGATGAACGCAAACGCGCGCCCTCCTTTTTGATTGATGTAATTGGCGCTAACCTCAACATCCAATTCGCTGCCGTCGCTGCACGCATGCTTTGCCTCAAACTGCAGGCCGCCGTCGGAAATTAACGCCTGCATTCGCTGTTTTTGCTCTTCCTCGGATACTTTCGTGTCCAGGTCGGCATAGTTAATGCCCGTTAATTTCTTTTTCGAATACCCAAGCATTTTCAGATACGACGTATTTGCATCGAGGATGCGGCCATTTGACGGATCAAGCAGTAAAAAGCCGTCTGTCGAACTTTCCAGAATGCTTCGATAAAACTCTTCAGCATCCTGGCGGCGGTCAATCTCTACGGTCATCGCCTCATTTGCATTCTTCAGCTGCTCGTATGTCCTGAATTTAAACAGAAGGGAAAAGTAGGAGAGTATGCCGATCGTGACAATGCCGACGAACACAAATGAGGTTGTCGATGGAAAACCGCACTGCCACGCCG
>JBDRKW010000003.1:0-20498 GCA_043813585.1 Candidatus Kerfeldbacteria bacterium | reverse complement strand
TCTTCCGGGATGACGACGGTGAGGATAAGGTACAGCAGCAGTCCAAGCCCGTTTGCGAGCGCAAGCAGGACGAAGAGGATGCGGTAGATCACCGGGTCGACGTTGGTGTAGTCGCCCAGCCCGCCGCACACGCCGAATAATACGCGGTTTTTGCGGGATCGTTGGAGTTGTTGTTGGGGCATAGTTTTTCTAACGAATTACACCCGAAGTATAGCAAAACAGCCGTCTTGTGGCCACTGCCATCCTATATCTTTGATGTCTTGATTTGCTCCCAGATAAACTTCCTTTTTCTATAGTCGCTGCGGGCTTTCAGCCAGATAATGCCATCCACAACAATGTACGGCCAGGCGTACAGGTTGGTTAAAAAATATTTTAATTGACGCCAATTGCGGCGGTCTGAGAAATTCATCCCCTTTTCCGTCATCTGCCACCAGCCGACGCGCACGCGGATCTTCTGTTTCTTGTAGTCCTGCCAGTTCTGGGCTGCCTGAACGAATACATGCGCTTCAGGCACATACGCGCATTTGTACCCGGCCTGCTTCACTTCCCAGCCCAGGATGGCGTCGTCTACGAGCGATGTTTCGTCGAGCGGGCCGATGATCCCTTTTTTGACTCCGGCAAGGAAGCCGTTGAGGGCCCAAAACATACCATTAGCATTTTCCTCCATCTTTTGGTGATCCAGCGCGTACCAGCCAAAGCCCTGGAGCTTGTCCCAGAAGTTCTCGCGTTTGTAATTTATGATCTTTGCACTCACGGCTCCGACATCATCTTTCTGAAGTTCGGCCATGAGTTTTTCTATTGCGTTATCAGCTGCGATGACATCTGCGTCAAGAAGAAGGATGTATTTGTGCTTCGCCTCCCGCATGATGATGTTGATGGCTGATACCTTCCCGGCTTTTTCTTTCTGTTCGATTACGCGGATGCGGGGGTCGCCAAGCGACCTCGCTTCATCGATAGTGTTGTCTGTACATGCTGATGCCACTACCAAGACCTCGTCATCCGGGCCGATTTGGGGCAATACGGCCTTAATTGCTTTGCGGATGGTTTTTTCCTCGTTGTATGCTGGAATTCCTACAGAAATCATACCTTGTTCCATTGTTTTTTTCCTTTGGTATTGTACACTAGATGGGCAATATGAAAAGGAATAGCCTGCAAAAACGCATACGGCAGTTATTTGGCAAGGACAACGACCAGCTGCCATTCATGAATAAAAATTCCCGGTATAACAGGTTTGATATTGGCGACTTTACCTACGGTCATCCAAATATTCATGAATGGGGTTCTGATTGTACGCTTCGCATTGGCAAATTCTGTTCTATTTCTCGGGAGGTTGATATTTTACTTGGCGGGAATCATCGGGTCGAATGGATATCGACGTACCCGCTGCATCATCTGGCAGACTGCAAGGATAGTCTCACCGCTGATCCAATTCAAACCAACGGGGATATAACTATTGGAAACGATGTTTGGATTGGACGAAGGGCCATTATCCTCTCGGGTGTTACTATTGGCGACGGGGCTGTAGTTGGCGCAGGGGCAGTTGTGACAAAATCTGTTGAACCTTACACTATTGTAGGGGGAAACCCGGCACGAGTAATTCGAAAAAGGTTTGATGACTCAACCATTGCAAAATTACTGGAGCTCCGGTGGTGGGGCTGGGATATTAAGAAGATCCTAACAAACGCTACTATAATTCTATCTGCGGATATAGAAAGATTGATGGAGTTGGAATAAAAGGCTGTACTATTTCTTACAGGTTACTTTCAGCATGTACTCTTTCTTGTGGAATGGCAGATCGTATTCTTCCTCTTTAATATCTACAAATCCGTAATGCTGAAGCGTTTCCCGCAGCGATGAAAAATCAAACATTACTTTGTGAACATCGAATTCATCTTTACGCGCGCCGTAGAGATATTGATTCCACGTGGAAAAATCAATTTTTCCATTAATATATGCCTCTGCAATTTTTTGCATGTTTGGAACGCCGATGGTTAACAGTGCGCCTGGCCTCAGGATACGATAAAATTCTGGGATGATTTTGCCAAGCTCCACAATCGTGAAGTGTTCAAGCGTACCGCACGAAAAAATCTCATCAACTGTATCATCCGGCAGCGGTATATGTTGAGCGATATTAGCGACAATATCAACCTGCTTTAGAGGCAAAATGTCGACGTTGAGATACTCTGGTTTATAGGGACATCGACCGCCGCAAATATCAAGTGTTATCGGCGCTGATGCTAAGCCGGCAGACCGCAATTCCAGACTCTTCCTTATCTCCTTCTTCACTCTCCTTCGATTCCTTACGCCTTGAATCTTTCGGGCTATCTCTAACAGGTGTAATGCATCTAATGGCCCTTTTAAATAAAAGTGGGGTTCTTTCATATTATAGTGTACATACAGCCACAATATAACGTGGTTCGAAATGAGGGCGCAACTGCTTCACTTTCGGTCCGCCTGCTTGTTGAAAAATCCTATTCTTAAAGTTAATCTTCAGACGGTTTGAAATAAAAGAAATGATTCTTCGAATAAGCTTCCGCATAAAGAACGATGGAATTTGTCGTTGACCAAAAAATTTGCATGATGAATATGTCTTCAACATCAACTCCTGAAACTCGTCTGCGGTAAATTCAATATTATGATACCTATTGTCTGGCCTGTCATGAAGTCCTTTATTTGGGGATGTGATGAGCCGATTTGGTGATGAGATAATTAATGTTCCTCCCGGTCGCAGCACACGCTTTACTTCAGCCAAAAATGCGCCATAATCCGGTACATGTTCGATTGTCTCATAAGAAACGATGACATCGGCGCTCTCGTCAGCTAGGGGTATATTCATCGCATCGCCTACCAGAAATCGCAAATTCTTCCTTTGATATTTCTTCCGTGCATAATTTATCGATTCGGATGAAATATCAATACCCGTTATATCTGTCGCCCCACGATCCGCTATGAGAGCAGTTCCATAACCAGTTCCACATGCAATATCAACAACTTTCCTTCCTTTTACGTACTGTGCAGAAAATCTATACCGCTCAAGATGATCGAGGTATATCCTTTCGGGCGTTCTTTCTGGGACTACCCTCTCGCCAGTAAATTCCATCGTTTGAAATGATTATTATGTATCTTCACTTTTCTACCCGCTAACCTGTCAGTATTTTTAATATGGATAGCTTAATAATTCCTTCATGTCAACTAACATTACGTTTTTTTCGACAGACTGCGATCAACCGGCAACCGTCGTTCTCCCGCGCATGTAAGAAATGGTTAAAATAGAACTGAAAAACGCTATTAATAAGTCTATCACTATTTAAAATGAAATAGGAATTTTCAAATACCTTAGAAATAATGCGTCGCGACCACTTATTCTCTTTATCGATATATTCAACTGTATCAAGATAAAAATAATGTTCGAGTATTTGCCGTAAAGAATCCGCAGTAAAATGCTGGAAATGGCGGCTGATATGTTTAATGGGAAGATTAATAGACGGGACGGTGATAATGAGTGTTGCATTCTCACCCAATAATTCATAAATGGCCCTGATGAACGTATCGACCTTCTCAATGGGTATATGCTCGAGAACCTCTATTAATGTGGCACAGTCATATTGCGCACTAAGAGCGTCCGTAACAATATTTTTTTGAATGAAGCTGACATTCTTATCCGCATTCAGCACTCGTGCCTGGGCAATAGCTTGCTCAGAACTATCGATGCCAATGACCTTTCTCGCCGGAAATTTTTCTTTTACTTTTCTTGTAAAAAAACCATCACCACACCCGATATCAATGATACTCTGGAATTGAACATTATCAAGCATCTGCAAAACATAAATAAGATATGATGCATATATGAATCCCCGCTTCAAAACTTTGTGCTGCCTGAATGCTGTTCCGTCAACTGGATTAAAATCCACGAGGTGATGATACGGGAACATATACATTGCATTCTGTGAATCCCTTGAAGCCGCTTGTTTCTTCGTCTCACTCGCTTTCATATGGTCTTCTCATTATTTACTCCATGATATTTTCGTTTCATGTAACCATTCTCCGCGGTTACTATTTTATAGATCGGGTTCAGCCTCATTTGTTCTTCCACAAGTTTTGGATAAGGGAAATATTCCTTGGGGTCGTAAAGAGCCAGTAACGGGAATACCGTTTCTTGCATGTATCGTTGCGACGCTTCTGAAAAATCAGTAGTGTCGTATTTGCTGTTCATGCGACTGATAACATACGACTCGACCGTCGGGTATGTTGAAAAATCGCTATGTTCCCTCCAGTTTGACCGTTCAGAACGTAAGAAGAAATTCATATCTGACTTCAGGCTGCAGTGCATCCACACAGGCGACCCCCATTCTCTTTTGTTTATTAATTTCTGAAATCGAACGCCCTCCCACCTGCCGCGCCGAATGAATCGAAAAAAAGGGAATGCCTTGTAGATTCTGATCATGTGCCTGCCAATCGTTGTAAATGTACCTCCGTCTCGAAGTGTACCAGTATGCCAGAAATCTCCAACAACGTTCACCTGAGGAATGTAATAGCCCTCAGGCCAAATCGAGTGACGCTTTGACAGTAATTCATCACGGAGCGCTTTTATGGAGTATTGTCCGTCAGTATATGCGATGAAATCAGCATCACACCGAACAACCCACTGATAGGAAGAATGTTCATATGCGAACTGACGATTGTCTGACAAATGAGTAATATCGGGCCTGTCATAATATTTAATCATACCGGGATAGGATTTTTCAAGCCTCTTGATGATCATCTTTGTATTATCCGTCGAACCATTGTCCACAACAATTATCTCATCCGCAAAATCTAAAAATGAACGAATGCAGAGAGAGATTGTTGCTTCCTCGTTTTGTGAAGCAATAAGGACGGAAATCCCATGTTTCCTTCTTCTAAATCTAACGCTGTTTGCGATATCCCTTTTTCTGGAACGTGCCTGAATCGATAAGAGGTCAATCAACTCATTTGCCCATATTTGTGTAGAAAATCTATTATTTACGACAGCGTATGCTTCTTCTCCCATTGAATCTCTTAATCCCGGATCTTCAATCAGCCTTGCTAATGCCTCAATCCATTCATCAGTCGTTTCAGCCAGTAATCCGTTATTACGGTGGTCAATGATTTCCGGAATGACGCCTACGGGCGAAGCCACAACTGGCACGCCGACAGACATGCACTCTAACCCCTTATAACCGGCTTTCCCCCGCAACCAAGGTTCATCCGGATACGGCATAAGCCCGATATTAAAGCTCTGCAGATTCCTTATGTGTTCCTTTACTGAAAAGGGTGAAAACAGTGTTCGCACTCCCTCGAGTTCCACCTTTTCTGAGCTTACAACCTTCAGATAGACATTTGGATATGCCTGGCAGATCTTCTTGAGAGCAGGGTGAATCAGATGCAGGTATTTCAAATTTTCTGGATTACATGTATAGCCCAAGACAATTTGATCGCTCGTTCTGTTATTCACTTTTTTTTCCCGACCCTTCATTTCAATGCATGATGGGATAATCCTCACGTTATCGTTGAACTTGCGCGTAAAATCCTTAAGATAATTATTTGACACGACAACGGCCGCTGCTTGTTCCAATGTATAATAGAAATTATCCATTTTGAAACCTGCCCACTGCCTGATCTGTTCAGCTGTCATTGCAAATGTCGCATCGTCAAAATCGTATACAATCCTCTGGTTCAGCAATTTCATCAACCAAAGTTGCTTCCTCGGAAACTTTCGTTTTTGAATGAATATGACATCACATCGCACCACCTGTATCAAATCCGCCAGATCTTTCAATAATTGCATCAATCGGTTGCCTGTGTTCTTTCGTGGATAGATGAGCTTATGCTGGATTCCTGCTTTCTCAAGATATGGCAAAAATTCCAGCACCCGGACTCTTGTAGAGGCCTTTGTTTCATTTCCACCTAGGAAAAAGAGGACTCTCATAGCTTTACGGCAGCCGATTTCTATAATAAATCGGCCCTATATAATGCCCTACCAGGAACGACATTTCATATGGCCAAGCCCACAAGTACCATTTAGGTTCTTCCTTATTTTGCTTGATGTATTTGTAATCATCCCAAACCTTTTTAAATAGGTTATTTATGAATCGCGGGATAATAAGCACAATAAATACTGACGTGTTTGTTAGAGAGGTCAGTTCAGGCGGCAGGAATCCTTGCTTATTATATGACTGGCCGCGTTTCATTCCAATCAGGAAATGACGCTTTAATGACATATTATGGGAATGTTCGACAGCGGCGTTCGGTAAATATGGAATGAAATAACCTGCATCAATAATGCGTTTCTTTAACTCCTTGTCTTCACCACATCGCAAGTCTTCGCGAATAGGGAATTGCTCCAATACTGATTTGCGCACGGCGCAACCAGCAAACGGCAGAATCCAATTCATTCGCTCTTCGTCCGAAAAGGCACTCAGAACACGGCGTTTTTCCATCGGATAGCAATTATTACGCGGAACCATCCGTCCGCCGACAGCTGCGACCTTGTGGTCTTTAAACGGCCCAATGAGCGTCGCCAGCCAAGAATCAGAAAGAGGGATAGCGTCGCCCGATAACATGACAATGATATCCCCTTTCGCTTCGCGGATTCCGACATTCATCGCCTTGGGCATGGTATATTTTGGGATGTACTCCTGGAGCTTAATAATCCTGACCGGGTATCGCTGTATTATTGCACGCGTATTATCGGTACTTGTTTCGTCAAAAACGATTACTACTTCAAACGGAATCGGGCTTTTTTGCTGGAAAACCGCATCCAGGCAACGACCAATAAACGCCTCTTCGTTTTTAACTCGTATTATTATAGAAATGAGGGAATTGTTGTCCATTAGGATTTGATAATTTGCTAAGATACTGTACAATTATTCAGGCTGTTAAACAAGTATATCAGTATGATACGCATTGAAAACCTCAGCAAAACCTACACCCTGAAGGGGAAACAAAAGGTTATTGCGTTGAAGAACCTGAATTTGGATGTTGAAAAGGGTGAGATCATCGGCCTTCTTGGGACAAACGGCGCCGGGAAGACAACTACGTTGAAGCTTCTTACCACGCTCCTGTACCCGAGCAGCGGCACGGCGTACATCGACGGGATGGACATCCGAAAGGACACCAAGCGCATCCGCAAGCGGATCGGCGTTGTGTTTGGCGGGAAGATGATTTACCACAGGATCACCGGCCGGGACAATTTAAAATTTTACGGACGGATTTACAACGTCCGGAACCTGGACAAGGCCATTGACGAACTGGTTGAATTTTTCAACCTCACCGACCGCATTGATACGCTTGTTGAAACGTATTCCACCGGCATGAAGGCAAAACTGGCGCTGATGCGCGGGCTTATCCATAACCCCCCGATAATCCTGCTTGACGAGCCCACGCTCGGGCTCGACCCGGGCACGTCCGTCCGGCTTCGCAAACGCATACGGCAGCTGAAAGACATGGGAAAAACCATTTTTTTATGCACGCACTACCTGCATGAGGCAGAAGAGCTATGCGACAGGATCGCCATCATCCACAAAGGCGAGATGGTTTCAATCGATACGCCGCAACGGCTGCGCGAAAAAATTATTGGCACCGGTTCTGTCGGCGTTGTTTTCTCGCGTCCGGAAGATGCGGAACGGCTCAAGGCGGAATTTGACATGGAACTGAAAGGGCAGGAAGCGTTTGTGACGCCCAAAAACGGCGACACGCTGAACACTACGCTCCAGAAGATCCTTGCATTGAACCTCCCGATCAAGCACATCCATACTGCCGAGCCGACGCTTGAGGATGTCTTCCTTGAACTGACAAAAAAATAATGAATATCCTGGTACAAATCGACAACCTTTCCGGCAACCGTCTGCGCATACTCTGGGCCTATATTATTAAAGACCTGAAAGACGTATTTCGTTTCCGGTTTTCCATTTTGAACTTTATTTTTTCCCCGATGCTCACCATGGTCAGTTTCTTCATGGTGTACGCGTCGGTTTTTTTAATCGGCAACGTGGATGACCTGGGGTATGTCTCGGAAAGCAACTATGTGATCTACCTGCTCACCGGTTTCATGGCGTACAGCTGCTTTAACCTGACGTGGGGAAAAACCGACCTCCACATCGAGAAGCTTATGCTGACGCTTGAAGGGGTGCTGGTTTCCCCGCGCAGCCGCCTCTACATCATGGTCGGCAAAGGCATCAGGGGCTTCATTGAAATCCTGATAATCGTCTCGCTGTTTATCCCGATCGTGTGGCTCCTGCACCCTGCCATTGACTGGCCGGCGCTTGCTGTTGGTTCACTTGCCCTGCTGCTGATGTTCATCATCTTCATCAGCTTTGATTTTATCATCTCCGCAATCGGGCTGGCGCAGGAAGGTATCTCGGGCTTTTTTACAAATTACATCCCGCGCGCATTCCTCATTGTTGGTGCGGTCTATTTCCCTAAACAGATCATACCGGAATATTTCCAGTGGCTTGTGGACATTAATCCGGTCTACCACGGCGTGAACCTGTTCCGGGCTGCGTTTATGACGGCAGACCTGCCGTACGGGACATGGATTTCTCTCCTCTACCTTATCATCCTGGCAATCATTACCCCCATTATTGCAGCGTGGACATTTGATTATGTGCTGAAGCGCTGGGGTATTCGGGGATATTAATTTGGCGTATCGCCAAAATAATATCGCTGCAGCCTGCCTTTTAATGCTTCGAAAGAAATGGTTTGTTGCGCGCGCCTGAATATTTTCTCCGTCATTGCAGTTGCCCGCTCTTCATCTTGAAGCACTAAAATAATGCCCTGCGCAACCGCCTCTGCGGTTGGATCAACAAGAACGCCGGCATCACCCAGAATATCCGGAATGCTTCCGACGCGTGCTGCGACAATCGGCTTGCGCGCCCCCATGCTCAACCCGAGCTTGATCGGGAACTGGACATTATGGATCGGGTTCTCTTCACTCATTACAACCAGGCAGTCTGCTGCCGCCAGATAATCGCGCGTTTCATCGTTTGACCGGACAGTTCCGGTGAAATGGATATGTTGTTTTTCCTTTTTAACCTGCTGTTCCAGCCGATTGAAATACCCCGGCGAGCCCTGCGTGGACCCGACCATCAAAAGCGTTGCCGACGGTATTTTTTCTTCCACTATTTTGAACGCTTTGACAAGCGTATCGAGCCCCTTATGCCTTTGGATGGTGCCGATATGGACAATAAGCGGCCGTCTGTATCGTTTCCTGATTGCTTCCCCGTTGCCGCGGCTGAAAAAATTCACATCAACGGGGATCGGGCAGATTTCACCGCCGATTTTTTTCTGGAGCAGTTTCGTGGATACCGTGACCTGGTGTGCAAAGCGCCGGCAGAATACCGTAAGGGCCGATAACGGCCATGTAATGATTTTCATCATCTTTCGTTTGCCCTGTAAAATCTTCATATCAAAACGATGAACAGCCATGAGATCTTCACCCGTGTCATAAATGAACCGCTTTCCGTACAGCCTGGCGAGGCAGCCTGCCAACGCGCCGTACAGCCGGTCATCGCAGGCAACAACCACGTCGTAATCCCGGGCGATTCTAAATGCGCAAATAACCTGTGCCATTATCCCTTCTTGTTCAATGCGCCTGTAAACGATTCCGGGCTCTTCAATAAAAATCGGCTCACCTTTTACAGCCGGCCCTGCTATGCACGCTTCATGCTCATCCTTAAACAATAAGGCAAAAGCAAGAGGCCGCGTAAGGCTGTGCTTTGTCACTGACGGGGCAAGAAAAAGAATACTGTTCATATCATCGCGGTTATGCAACTATGCTTCCCCCCTGTTAATCAGCTCTTCCAGTCTTTCTATCTTTTGTCGGTCTTCTTCAGAATAGTTCCGCTCAAGGTCCCCCATCCCGTCCGCAATGCCGATTATCCGCTGTGGATGCCTGAAGTCGTCCACGATAATGTCCCCTTCAAGCCCCATATATCCGCCTGAACCAACAAACACGCCTTTCCCGATCTCCCGCCGGCCCATCTTGTTATTCAGCACGTCCTTGTTCCTGTGCATGGCGGACACGTAGCCGTCAATGGCAGATGAGATGTCGCAACGCAGTATCGTGATATTCCGTTCAAACGCCTTCTCCACGGCATCTTTGAACACGCTGCCTTTTGCGATATCGATAACCAGCCCGTCCGGCTTCATGTTCTCCATCATCTCCCAGGTTATGACGGCGGTTCCATCCGTACAGCCGATTAAAACGTCGCACTCCTTCGATGCGTCGAGAGGATCCGGATTAAAACGACCGGATGCGGCAGTCGCCCGGGGTTTGATTAAGTCGATCGCCTCTGCCATCAGCCTCCCCTTCCCGGGATCGCGGCGCACCAGTTCGACATGGCAGCCGCTCTCCACCAGTTTCAGGCCAAGCTTGAACCCGATGTTGCCGCTCCCGATAATGGCTATGCGCTTTCCGCTAAGCACCTGGAAGTAATTGGAAAGGAAATGCCAGGCAGCCTCCACTGTCATGTCGTTTGGTTTGTAATCCTGGAAATGGCTTTCTGTGATTACAGGTGCGCAGGCAACCGTTAAATTGCTTTTCCGGCCGTTTGCACCTGTTATTTCCGGGAATTCAGCGGAAACGCCAAAATGCGCCAACGCTTCCCCGTCAATCCCGTTATGGATGCCGATTTTATGCTCGGCGTCTATCAAGATGTGGTCAACGAGCCCGTCAATCCTGCTTGTGAGCAGTATTGCCTGGGTATGCGAAAAAACAACGGCACCTGCGATATACCCGTATGTCGTATGGCGCAGCGGCGTCAAATACGGTGCAAGGTTTTCCGTCGCTTTCGAAGTTGTGCTGACGGTAAAGGTAGAAATTTCTTCATCCGCCCGGGCCCGGGTGCGCAGTTCATCAGCAAGATTTTTAGCTTGTGCTAACCATTGTTCCAGATTTTCCACATTTTCTTTCATGCAGTCTCGGTGAAATTATGTTTATCTCGGCTGTCATATTGTAATGACTCTTCATGCATTATGCAAGAATTGACTGTTGCTTCTAGAAGTGAAGCGCTTGAATATTCGTGTGTATTAACGCGATATAATATCAAGAAATTGAGCGCCGATTTTTTTTTGCGTAAAACGCTCTTTATATAGAGCATAACCTTTTTCCGCGATTGACCGGCGCAGCTCGTTATTATTCTTAAGTTCCAGTATTGCGTTCGCCAGAGATTTTGGATCTGCTTTTTTGCATGCAAACAAGGTCTCAAGATGTTGAAAGCCCATGCTGTCCAAGGCAGCGCTGTGTGCTGTAATAATGGGCTTGCCCAGCGCGATCGCATCAAACACCTTGTTCGGAACGACAACGTCGCTCTTCGGGCTGTCGCCGAAAATTCCAAGGCAGAGATCTGCATTAACTAAATATTCAATAAGGTCCGGGTAGTCAATAAAACTATTCACGAATTCTACATTATCCAGGCGCAGCTCCTGTGCGAGCTGTTGGATCTGCTTTGCCAGCGGGCCATCCCCTATAATGATAAATTTGATAACCCGCTCATTATTAAGCAGTTTTGCGGCGCGGAGAATCACGTCCGTACCGTGCAGTGGGAGGTAGCTTCCGTAAAAAACCACGCGAAAATCACTGTGTGGTTTTCGTTCTATCCCTTCCGCGCTCGCTATGCTCCCGACAGGAATTGCTACCATGGAGCGCGCGTCCAGGCCTAACTCCTTTTGGAACAATGCACCGTGGTCCGGGGTATCGGTAATAATGACTGTGGCAAGGCGCGCCGCAGTACGGTCGTACCAACGCAGCAGCGCGGCTTTGAACGAACGCTTTTTTACTATCGTATGATCGAGCGCGTAGGTTACGTATTTTGATATCAGCATGTCAAAAAGTACAGGCGTGCCCTTTAATTTTCCAATGATCCAAACTGCAGGCATATCGTAATACGCCGGGAACGGAACATAGAACGCGTCACATTGCTGATTCCAACTGCTTGCTACGAGCCTGATTGTCCTTATAATAACTGCCAATGAAAAAAGTGGCAGATAAAGCAGCCGTACCGGATTCCACTTGGTGGGTTCCAGGTAACATTCTGAAACAGACCCGCCGTTAGCAATAATACCCTGCCTGATGACCTCAGTTCTGGAATACCCTTTCCGCCATCCACCGATAAAGCATACGCGAATGGATTTTTTCTGCGACATGGCGTTTTACTTCTTTTTTGCTACCGAAAAAAAACCGACGGTCCACTTCTGCGGGTTCTTTTCTTTGCCGGACAACCAGCGCGTTACCGGCTCGCCCGCCTTCAATAGAATTTCAGGGACGCCGTGCATCTGCAGGAAATAATGGATATTAACTGCCCTGCCGCCAAGCGGCTTGATGGTTTCGATAGAAAATTTATCCCGCAGCATCCACTCTATCCCCCTGTGCGTAAACCGCTGGTAATCATCCGGGTCAGCATGGTAGCGCTCCAGAAAAGGGACGGACAGCAGCAGGTACCCGCCGGGTTTGAGTACGCGGCAGATCTGATTGACAGTAAATTGCGGTTCGGGCAGGTGCTCCAGCAGCTGCGTGCAAATCACAGCATCAAACAATTCGTCCGGAAACGGGAATTCCTTTTGCGCGTCTGCGACCACGTCCGCATGAATTTGGGTTCCGCTGGGATTTTTATCGTAATAATCCATTACCACCATTTCGTTCGCCAGCTCACGATAGGTCTTGCTTCCGCCGCCGACATTAAGCACCTTGCCCTTAAGGTAGTGCCGGTGATCATGAACGTAGGCGTCGAGTATTTTTCTGTGAAGGCTTTTCATTTATGAATTGCTATAATTGAAACTCGCCCGGCGATCAGTTTACCATCCCTGAAAAAACCTGGCTATAGCGCCCTGCCACCAGCCGCCAGTCGTACTGCTGGGCCGTTTTTTCGCCGTTTTGAATGAGTTTTTGCCTTAAATCTGCATTCTTCTGCAGACGAATGATGGCATCGGCCAGCGCCTGCGGATCGCGCGGAGGCACGAGCAAGCCGTTATACCCGTCTTTGATGTATTCGGCCATGCCGCCGGTGTTTGTTGCAACCGCGGGAAGCCCCGCTGCCTGCGCTTCCAGAACCACCTTGCCCCAGGGCTCGAGCACTGACGATAACGCAAACACGTCTGCGGAATGGTATATTCGGGGCAGCTCTTCATACGGAACCGGGTCGAGTATTGTAACGCGATTCTCTAATTCCAATTCCTTAATAAGATTCGTCACATTATCATAATCGTCATCCTGCTCCGACCCGCCAATTAAGTTGAGGGTTACATTTTCGTCCTGAATCAGGTTTACTGCCTTAATAAGAAAGGGCAGGCCCTTCTTTTGTACGAAGCGTCCGACATTGAGGACAACAAAACTGCCGCCGGTTTTTTGTGCGGGCGGTGCATCCTGCCGGAACAACCCGAGGTTGATTCCGGGGCTGATGACGCGGATGTTTTCCTCCTGCACGCCCTTCGCAATGAGCTCGTCGCGAATGTACCCGGCAATGGGCATCACCGCGTCTGCCCGTTTTGCGAGATAAATAATCAGTTTGCTGAACCCAAATGAATCCTTCATGCTTCGAATTCCTTTGGCATGGCCATGCTGCAGCGGAAGCACCGTATTATGGATAGAAAGCGCGTAACGTGCAGGAACCAGCCGCTTCGCCAGCGGAAACAGCCACCCGAACGGCGCAGCGTTCAGCCCGTGGACGATATCGGGCGCGAACCCCCTTTTTTTTACCGCCCGCAGCAGCGCCAACCCTCCAAATACGCGTATGCCCCTTGGCCGGCGGACAAATACCACCGGAACGCCCTTCACATCTTCCTCATGCGGCTCGCCTGCTGTAAATGTAAACACCACTACCTCATGACCTTGTTTGATCTGCTCTTTGGAAATATAATAGACATTAGGCGTAAGACCGCCTTTTATTGAAGCATCGAACCGGTCGACGAGGCGTGCGATTTTCATTCCTTCATACTACTGACACGTCCGGAATAACGCAACATTATGAAGACTTCGGTCGTTATCGTGGCCTACAACGAAGCGGAGGATATAGCGGACTGCATACAGTCGCTTCTTGAGCAAACACTCAAACCGGACGAGATCCTCCTTATTGACGACGGTTCGACAGACAAAACGGTTGAAATTGCTTCACAATATCCTGTTACGATCCATGCGCTTGAACGGGCCGGCCGGTGCGCAGCCCGGAACGCGGGCTGGAAAAAAGCATCCGGCGACATTATCTGTTTTGCGGAAGCTGATTCGGTATTCAATAAGAAATGGCTGGAAGATATTGTCCGGGCGTTTGGCGCAGGCGCTGACGCGGTGATTGACCAGCGGCGCCCGTTCTACCGCAAGACCTTTTTCCAGAAATGCCTGCTTGCGGATTTTGAGATCCGGTTTGCCGATTACAAGCCGTTTAGCGCATGGGCGTTCCGGCGCGAGGTTCTGGAAAAAACAGGCGGTTACAATGAATCGCTGGATACATCCGAAGAACGCGAGCTTGGAACGCGAATTAAGAAGAAGGGGTATTCTATCCTGTTGGCCAAAAAATCCTTCCAATACCATAAGGGTGAAGCAACATCCCTGTGGCGCTACCTCAAACGCGCGTACCAGTTCGAAAAAAAGCGGAAGAGCGGCTATTTGCGGCTGCACCCCACGGAACAGGCCTGGCTGCAGATCATTCTCCTGCTTGTTATTGTGGTCGCTGTCGCATTTTCATTTAGCAGCGTCTACTACTTACTTCTGTTGCTGGGGCTCATCATACTCGCCTACATCGCACTATTCCTCAAGATTGGAATGTTAGAAAAAGGTTTTTCACTTATAGACCTCCCGTATTTGTTCGGACTGGCGGGCATGCGCTTATTGCGCACGCTGGCGGTTGCGCTGGGCTCTGCGGTCGGGTCAATTTTTCCCGATAAAAAAACAGCGCGGTAAGCCGGCAGGTTCAAATCCGAAACCGCCTTATTTGGAACGATTATTCGTTTTTTTCGAAAATAGGCTGGACACCCTCTTCCACGGCATCTTTCTCTTCATCCGCGCTGACCGAACAACGCCGCGCGCCTGGATGGCCTTGGTCTTGATCGTCCGCCGGTTGGTAATGATATAGATAATGCCGTTTATCACAAGGATGACGGCCACCATCTGCACCGCGCTCTTGAATCCCGGCCAGACGCTGCTGACGGCGCGGAACGGGTCCTGCTCGCCGACGCGGATCATGCCCCGGGCCATGAAGAAGAAGATAAGCGGGAGCACGACAGTGCGCAGCCGCTTGTTTAATACCATAATAATAAGCAGGCACCAGACGGCGACAAAATAGAGCGTCATGCCGCGGCTGGGATGGGTGGCTTCGTAGAAGCGGCGCAGCTTGCCGATGATCTTTGTTTCGATTTCGCTCACCGGAAGGTCTTGGGCGACTTGCTGGACAGCCGATTTTTGGGGCAACTGCTCAACTGCATCGCCGAGGATTTGTGAAATAGTCCGTTCCGACAGCTGCTGGGTGGTTTGCGGTTGCTGGCTTGCCTCTGCGGGCGCGACATCATCAACGCGCTGCTGCTCCTGCGCGGCTGCCGGCTGTTCCGCAATCTGTTCCAATAGCGTTTGCTCTTCGCGGAATTTCGGATCCACCTTGCTATTGAGCGCGTTGCGCGCGAGGGAAACAAAATACTCCTGAACCTGGTTCTGGTACCCCTCCAGCGCCGCGCTGTCGTTATCGAGCGTTGCCAGCGCGCTCTTCGCATAAAGCACCGGCAGCCGCGCGTCCGGGTAATCGCTGATGACCTTGTTATATTGCGCGCGCTGCTTCTGCTCGTCCCCGTAATACTCATACAGCTCCGCAAGCCGGAACAGCATGTTTATTTTAAACGCATTGG
This sequence comes from Candidatus Kerfeldbacteria bacterium, assembly GCA_043813585.1. Classification (GTDB taxonomy): domain Bacteria; phylum Patescibacteriota; class Patescibacteriia; order UBA9570; family XYC2-FULL-38-9; genus JBDRKW01. Next base: position 4,655 of record JBDRKW010000003.1, on the reverse strand, counting down.
GCGCATCCGTTTTTTTCAGCTCGCTGTAAATGGCAAACGCCTCGTCATAATTGCCGCCGACATAATAATTGATGGCGGTAATATAATCAGTAAAATAATCGCGTTCGGTTGCCGGATAGTTGTTCTTGAGCCGGTCAAGCACCTGCGATGTCAGCTGCGGGCTATTCGCCACCTCCTTCAGCATCTCCCTGTATTGCTCCGTTACAGTGGCGTCATGGTACAGCTGTTCATACGCAAGCCCTGCCTTAAACCAGGCCTCGTCATTGTAGGTGCTTTCCGGGTGGTCGATGATCAGCTGCAAAAAGCTCTTCTGCGCAAGCTCGAAATACCCGGCCCCCATCTGGCTTTCCGCAAGGATAAAACCGGTCTGGGCGTCCGTATAGTTCTGCGAGAATATCTGCATGTAGTCCGCCAATAGCTTGGTGGCCTGGTCGAATTGTCCGCTTTGTTGATGGAGCCGTGCTAGATCCAATATGACGAATTTAATATATTCGCCGGTCGGGTATTTATAGACGTATTCCTGGAAGGCAAGCAGCGCCTTTTCGCGGTCTCCCTTGACAAAACTCAACAGGCCTCGGTGGAACAGCGACCGCTCCGAATACTTCCCGTTGTCCTGTTCTATTTTGGTATATTGCGCGTAATGGCTGATTGCTTCCTGGCAATAAAAATCCGACAAGCGCGATTCATCCGAATCCCAATATTCATCAAGGATGATATCCTGGTTCCTGAGGACGAAGTAGACCTCGCCGGCATGGTAGTACCCCAGCGCCTGCAGGTCAGGGTATTTCTCGTAATCCGCGATTAGTTGGTTTGCCGCGTCCAGCGACTCCTGCCACCGCTGTTCCTTGAACAGGCTCTCTGCATAGATGACCGCGCGGCGCCCGCGCTCCCGCTTGCCGAATGATGTTTTCGTGTAGCCGTAAATGTTGTAGTCGCGTATGGCTTTGTACGAGTCAAACGGGTTGAACGCGTTCTGCTTATAGTCCCACTGGTATGCTTCCGCAGAGGTGAAGGTAAGGAGCATGCGCTTCCCGAAATATTCGGTCTGCGGGATGACAAGGATCAGCAGCAGGAGGCCGATCATGACCGGCAGCACCATAGGCGCGATCCGCGCGTAAATCTGCTGGGAGATAAAGATAATCAGAAACAGCGCGCCAATGCAGAACACCGTGCGCAGGTTGTTCCCTCCCGCCACCACGCCGGGCAGGAAGTAGTTGCTCATGATGAGCCCGAGTGCATTTTTCGCGTGGTAGGTAATCGGCATGTTGGCAAGGGTGCCGCACAGGATATAGAGCCCGATCATGCCGAAGAACAGCCCGTACCCCCACGCCAGCACTGCCGGGATCTCCCGAATGCTTTTTACCGTAAACGCGCGCCATACCATGAACGCCACAATGAGCGCCAGGATGACCGAAGAAAGCAGGACGACGATCTTTGCGCTTATCTTAAACAGCGTCATGGACGGGTAGGACTTTTGGCCGTACTCCTCCTGGACCAACCTGCGCACCTCGTTTTCGGGCAAAATCTCCACTTTGTCCGGCGCCAGGTCCTTCATATATTCGGCGCAGGTGGTGTTTTCATACCCCTGGATGATCAGGAACTTCTCCACGCTGTATGCCGTCAGCTCCAGGTGGTTTATGTCCCCGGTGTTGCACTGGTTTGATTCGCCGATGATAAACGTATCTATCGATTTTGTTATGCCGAGCACCCACCACAGGTAATCAGACATCTCATGATCAGATGCGATTAACCCGCTGGTAGCGTAATTGACATCCGACCGCTGGTCCCAGTTGAGGATGATATGTTTCGGGTTTGGGAAGATCGCTGAAAAGAGGATCATCAGGATCGCGCTCCCCGCGATCGCGTAGAGGAAATATTTCGGTTCGAACTTTTGCCGGATATTTGCGAGCGCCTTGAAAAAACTGCGGCTGAAGAGCGCGACTACGAAGATAAACAGGAAAATAATGACCTGCACCAGGAAATGGTAGCCCGGCTGGTAATAGACGATTGCTGGGTAATCGAAATTATGGAAGAAGAATGCGGTGTCCGTAACCTTGTACGCACCCGCGGGGTAATCGCCGTCGCCAAATTTTATCACCTTGGAATTTTCAGGAAGATGGATGGTGGCAATATTAAATTTACTGTCTTTCCTGACAATATCGATTGTCGTCCGGTATTCGGTGGAGACAAAATCCATCCCGAACATGGATGCGTAGTGCGTGTTTGACTCAAGGACAAGGTCCTTTTTATCTGCAATGGTCCTGTACCCGTACCGGTCCGGGTACCGGCCCATGTCCGGGAACGTAACGCCTTCGGACGGCACCTGGAGCGCCCCTTCCATGTTCCGTATGGTCATGACGACCTTTGCAACGTCCTTCACCACGAACACGAACGAGGTGTCCGGCACATAGATATCCACTTTGTATTCAAACCGGACGTTGCCGCTGGAATAATAGCTGAACCCGTCGTTGCCGGTTTTTTCCTTCCAGGTCAGGTGCTCGTAGCTCAGGTCCTCCTGCGGAACATAACTGTAAAACTTTTGCCGGTCCAAAAACACCATGCCTATCACCAAGCCGACAAAAAGAATGACGAACAGCGCAATTAAAACGCGGAACAGCTTGGTTTGTGACTTTTTCTTTGCCCAAACCGTGAAGCTCTCTTTTTTTGACAGCTCTTCGATTAAGTTTGCGGCGCCCTCTCCCTCTTTGGCCGCTTCCGCCTCTTCTTCGTAGAGCTCCTTGAAATAATCCGCCTTGTCTTCTGCCTGCAGCCGTTTCTGCTGCTCGCGTTTAAGCTTGATGCGCGCGCTCCACGGCAGCCTTTCCAGCTCTTCCTGCTCCTTGTTTTTCTTCCTGCCCCAGCGGCGTTGTTTCTTTGGCTTCTTCTCTTCCTGCCCCAGCGGCGTTGTTTCTTTGGCTTTTTCTTTTTCTTCTTCTGGCGCCGCGCCAATAACAGGCAGCGGTTCTGGCGGAGCTTTCGGTGCTGGTGCGGGTTTCTCGGGTTCTGGTGCCGGCCCGGGTTCAGGTTTAGGTGCCGGCTCTGGTGTCGGCGGTTCCGGCGCTGGTGTTTCTTCTATGTTTTCCGGCGTGAATGCCGGTGTTTTTGTAACAGGAGGCAACGGTTCGGGCTTGGGCGGCGGCGTTGGCGCAGGTTCCGGCGCCCTGCCTCCGCCTTCCCGCTCCACGCGACCCTCAAGGCCGGCATTCTCTTTGATGCGTTCTATTGCAGCCGCGGTTTCGTCTGTGCTAACCGAAGAGGTATCAAGATCTCCCCCTCCTGAATCGTTTGTCGGTTGCAGTTTTTGTTCTTTTTCTTCGTCCCCGTTCATGAACGGATAGGTCGGGACCAATGTCGCCGCGACGCGTTTACATATTAAAATAACTTATCCACAACATGTTCTGCATTTGAGCGGATTTTGCCCATTATTAAAATGATAATGCCTTGCGCATGTCAAGGTGCCTCCAGTATACTACATCCACGCACAGTGTCTAGAAAAAAAGTAGCGCGCATCCCCAATGATCGAAATCGGGTCGTCTGTCAGTCTCATTATTGCCGGGTTCTTCATGAGCCTCGGCCTTTCGTTTGTGCTGATCCCTTCCATCCGGAAGTGGCACATCAACAAAGAGCTGTTGTACGAGGATATGAACAAGCCGAACAAGCCCAAAGTGCCCGGCATGGGCGGCCTGGGCATGGTCTGCTCTTTTTTAATTGCGATAAACGTCCTGATTTCGGCAAAAACGATACTGGGCATCAACAGCATCGAGATGGACCTGCTCTTCCCCGCGATTCTCTCCATTACTTTAATTTCGTTTGTCGGACTGCTCGATGACATGATCGTGTTCTCGTTCCGATGGGTGAAGCCGGCGCTGGTGCTCATCGCCTCTATCCCGATGCTTTCCATCCTCTACTCGGTGAACCTGATCGTTGACCTTCCCGGCCTGCCGGCGGTGTATATCGGCGAATTGTATCCCCTGCTGATCATCCCGTTCCTGATCGCGTTTGGCGCAAACGCCGTGAACATTATGGCGGACTTTGACGGGCTGCTGCCGGGCAACGGCTACCTGATGACCGCATCCCTCTTTGTCTGCGCGTGGATCTCCCAGAACGCGACTGCGCTGTTTATTCTGGCGATTCTTGCCGGCAGCCTGCTGGTGTTTTATTTTTATAACCGGTATCCGGCCAAGCTGTTTGCCGGCAACATCGGTACATTGTTTGTCGGCGGCACGCTTGCGGTAACCGCACTTGTCGGCGACATGAAGCTGCCGTTTCTCATTTTAATGGTCCCGTACGGCATCCACCTGCTGCTGCAGGAACGGTTTGCCTGGGACGAGCACAAACTCACCGCGCGCCCGACAGAACGCGGCGTGATCCAGCCGGATGGCACGCTGAAAAGCCCGTATACAAAGGCGTACGGCCTGACGCACTGGCTGATGCTGCACGGAAAAAAGATGACAGAGCAGCGGCTGGTGCAGAACCTCATGCTTATGGAGCTGGTATTTGCCCTTCTGGCCGTGCTTGTGTACCTTGCAAGGGACGTGGCGATCTAATTCCGATTACTAACGACGACTTTTAATATGTTGAAACACGCAGTCACGGTCCTGCGACGGACCAAGAACGAGCTTTCGTATGACGTAAAAAACGGAGAATACCACAAA
>JBDRKW010000002.1:0-133282 GCA_043813585.1 Candidatus Kerfeldbacteria bacterium | reverse complement strand
GTCTCATGCTCCAACCTTCCAATTGTACTTTGTTTACTGCCTGTCTTCTTACCTTTGGTATGTTTGGGTTTGTTGTATATGCCATTCTCATACTTTACACCGTTATTGATAGGGTGGTGCAAAGGTATTGAACCATTACGAGCGCGTTGACAACTAACGCGTTTTATGCTATTATTTCTTTGTACAAAAAGGACAAAACGTACAAAAACAAAACAAAAACAAAACAACAATCAAATATGGAGGGCACACGTTTTTATCGTGGTATGAACTGTATTGCAGTGCACAATCCTTGGGAGGAGAATAATTCCGGAGGACAGCGCTGTTTTTTTGTTAATTTCACCAATATTAGGTAAGAAATGACCACTCCGATAGAAAAACAGATAGCGCAGCGGCAAGGCGGCTGTCCCATACAACAGAAGAAAAAGTGCACATGGTGGCGCCAGGCGATCGGTTTTATCCCGTTTATGGGAATGGTCACGCTGTTTACAGTTCATCGGGCGTTTTACGTGTTGTTCACTCCGGCGCGAAAGAGTTTTGAACTGGTCTACGTCCCAAAACCGGACGGAACCTACGGCACATCGTACTTCGACCATAAGCAATTCAAGCGCACTATCCGCGTATTCACTGCAACTTCACCGGTCATCCTGTTTACTGCGGCGATGATCGTTTTTAGTTTGGTCCAGGTTATCCTGCCGGGAACGCGCGTGCTGGAAGCGGAAGCGCAGGTCGTTCCTATGCCCGTCACAATATACAGGGTAAATAGTACTAATGATGATGGTGATGTCGATCCGGGAGACGGAAAATGTTGGACCGGCAATTTTCTTCCAGTCCGCCCTCCGCAGGAAGAATGCACGTTGCGCGCTGCAATCGAACAGGCAAATGCGGACGGCGGTGATGTTCAGATTTCACCCTATGTTTCAGGTACCACGATCGTTGGTTCACGAACAGGAGTTGCCTTACCAGCATTGTCGCAAGATAAGATTCACATATCTGTTTCACCGGCGTTAACCGCTCCATTTGTTATCGACAACGGATTAGTTGCGAATAGTAACGGTCTCATACTCGACTGTGATGATTGTTCTGTTGACGGTTACTTCAATAAGTATATCCGCATCATTAATGCTCAGGGCGTTAGCGGGATACCCGGCGTAGTTACTGGCTATGGAATATATGTCCTTGGCAACAACAACCGGGTAAGCAACGTCTTTGTCGGTACAGAGGACGGTACAACTTCCAGGCCAAACCTGGTTGGCGGTATACGCGTCGGTAATGTATTTGAAGACCATGTCAGTAATACCACTATTAACAATAGTGTCATTGCTGGAAATGGAGTGGGCATGGGAGAAGCAAGCGGTGTATATCAAGATCAGAACGCCGATACGCTTGTTGCTTCTAATAACTATATTGGAGTTGATAAGACCGGGAACACTACACTTAGAAATACAGGTAGCGGAATGTTGCTGTTTGGGGACAATAATATAGTCGGTGGGTCAGACCCTGCACTCCGAAACATTTTTGGAGGTAATCGAAATGGAGGTCTGTATATTGAGTCAACGAGCAGCGGAAACACAGTTCAAAATAATTACTTCGGTATTGGCAATGACGGGTCAACAAACCTAGTCGGTTGCAAGACTGGTATTTTTAACAAGCCCACCGCAGGGAATAACGACTATATCGAAAATTACTTCAGTAACCACCTGCAGGCTGGAATTTTTGTAGAATCAGATAATGCATCAAACACAGATGATATTTTAATTAGCGATAATTCATTTGGATTTTCTCCAAATAAGGATGCGGCTGGAAACAGGTTTGGCATCCTCGCTTTTAACCTCAGTAACAGCACAATAGAAAACAATCTTATTTCGAACAATGATGATGAGGGTATGTATCTGCACAGCTACGGAGTTAGCGCATTCAACGTCAACATTTACGGTAATTTTATAGGCACTGATACTAAGGGATTAAGTGCCGCGGGTAATATGCGTAATGGAATTATCATTAATAATTGTACTGACTGTAATATTGGGGGCCCGGGAGTGATCCAGCGAAATGTAATTTCTGGTAACGGCGGCTTTGCTATTCAGACTCAAGATGAGAGTATTAACTTGGTCATTAAGAATAATTACATTGGTACAGACTATAATGGATTGAACGCAGTACCAAACACAAATGGTATTGCCGTGTCTTCCTGCACGGCATGTCAGGTTGGCGGCCCCGGCGGTAATGATGGAAATTTGATTGCAGGGAACTCAGGAGTGGGGGTGATGGTATTAAACAGTCCCGGTGCGCTGATAGATAAGAACACGTTTGGCGTGGGCTCTGATGGTATGACGCCGTTGCCGAACGTTCAAATCAATGTTGCGATTGGTGAGGAAAGCCATGGAACGACTGTCACATCTAATACGATCGAGAATAGTTCTGGCGGTGTATTCATAGGAGCGCTTATAGGCGGTGGAGCAGCCATATCGAATAATGTTGAGATAGTAAAGAATACAATCAGTGGCACTTCACAATACGGCATCTACGGGGAAGGAACCGACGGTACAACAGTGCGGGACGGCAACGTTGTTGAGGGCAACATACAATACGGCATTTCATTTAGAGGATCAAGCAATATCACAGTATCCAATACGGACATATCCGGGGCTACCAACGTCGGTCTTGCGATTGACGGTACGTCTACGGCAACGGTTCAGGATAATGAGGTGTATAACTCGCAGTACGGAATACAGGTCCACGATACGACCGGCCCTGTAAGCGTAACCGGCAACGATATCCATAATAACACTGAAGGATTCCTCCTTCACGAAGCTTCCGGCGTGACAGTTGACGGCAATGATGCATATGAAAACGGCCGCGGTATTTTGGCATCAAATGATTTCAATGGGGCCATCTCAAACAACACAACCGAGAATAATACGCTTCATGGTATTCATCTTGAGGGAACAGGCGATGTTACAGTCAGCGGAAATACGACCCAGAACAATTCGCTAAGAGGAATAAATGTTGCCGGAACAGCCGGACCATTAACCATCTTCGACAACGATATTCTTTCAAATACAACAGATGGAATTTATTTGGAGAGTTCGCAGAACGTTACGATAGATACTAATACCATTGATGATAATGGTAACGACGGCATTGGCGGTGAGGATACTTCTGCTCTTGCGATTACAGACAACACGATTACAAACAGCACGAATGATGGCATTGATTTCTGGGGCGGAAGTGCAGGCCTGACTATTACCGGCAACTATATTGGAACAAATTCATCTCTCCAGACCGGCATGACCAACGCAGGGGCTGCGCTGTTCTTTGAAAGCGGCACCAATGACGTAACCATCGGCGGGAGCATTGCTGACATGAATTACATTGCGGTGGCCGATACCGAATTCAGCTACGGCGTGCTTGTTAATGGCGCTGACACGGAAAAGGTGCTGATCAGTAAAAACCTGTTCATCGGCGATGACATTACGCGGCTGATTACACTAATAGACGGGGCGAACAACGGGATTACGCCGCCAACCATTACAACAGTACTGGACAGCACGGTCTCCGGAACGGACGCTATTGTTGGAGGTCGAGTCGAAGTATACCTGGACGGGGAATACCAGGCGGAAGACACGTCCATTCCGGCGAGCGGTGAATGGAGCGTGATCATTTCGAGCCTGACCGGGGCATCGCTGCAGCCCGCAACGCCGGGCAGCAGCCTGATACTGGCAAGCGGCGAAATCCTGAGCGCCATCAACATCGACACAAACGATAATACTTCTGAATTCGGCGACCCGGTAGAAGCGGTAGACACGGACGGTGAAGAGCCGCCTCCCCCTCCGCCTCCTCCCCCTCCGCCACCGACTCCCGACGCGTATTCGGTTGACGTGTCAGTGGAAAAGACGCACGTGCAGGCGGACATCACCGTCACGTCTTCGGTAACGACTACCGCAAAGGTGTGGTATGGGACCGATCCGAACAACCTGCCGCAAACCGTGGAAGACGCCGCGTTCGGAACGGCGCATACGCTCCATATTGACGGGCTAAGTCCAAACACCACCTACTATTATGAGGTCGTGACGACGAACAAGAACGGCACACAGGTTACCAAAACCGGCTCTTTCACCACGGATGCGTTTGGCGTAGATTATTTGCACTATCACGTCTACCTGAATGGCCAGCGCGTGTATAACCCGAATGAACGGCTGTATATCGACCCTGATGAAGGTGCGCAGTTCCATGTGGAGCAGGTGAATCCGAACCACGACCTCCAATTATCGATTAAGCATAAAGGCGTAGAAACAAAGAAGAAGTTCAAAGACCCGGTTGGCGGAGTTGTTGAAGGCACCTTTGACGTGGAACAGGGTGAGGACTATACCGGCCACGGCAAAGCGCGGTTGAAGGAAGACCATAGCCAAACCGTGAAAGAGAAAATCGCGACCTTTACCCCGACACGGTCCGCTCCGGCAATTACTTCGCTGGTTGGTGACTTTACGGTAACGACAAAACCGCAACGGTTGCAATTCACGGGACTTGCACCTGAAGGTGTAGAGTCACAGTTCCGGTTCCAGGACTTCAATACCGGGGAGATTGTCGCAGTCTGCAACACGAACCAGACCGGCATCTGCGAGCTGCCGTTCGCGCTGGCGATCGGCGAATATAACGTGTTGTTTGAAACATTGAAAAAGAACCCGTCTGCGCCCGACTTCCACCGTTTGGTGGTAACGCCGCCGCTGCAGCAGACCGTGCTGACCGTTGATACGCGGAGCGGCGATTATTATAAGCGCATCGTCACCACGGACGGCTTCCGCATTATCGGCATCGGGCCGGACAATGCGACCGGTACCGTATACATTGACGGCAATGCAGTCGGAACAGTGGCCTATGACGCTGATATCTCGTGGCACTTTGACCTGTCGCAGGGAGCGCACGGAATTTCGCAGGGGAGCGACCACCTTATCGAAGTCAAATACAGGGACGATACTTCTGGTGAAGGTGTCGGCGTACCGTCATGGTATCCGTACAAATACGCGCATCCGGTCCCGACCCCGCTGTTCGCTATCGCCAGCCGGTATGTCTTAAACACAATCATCGGCATTGACGTACTCGGAGGCGCGAATAATGACCTATACATATTTGAAGACAGTACCCTGGTATGGAACACCGCATTTGATGAAGGCGACGGCGGCGTTCTCGGCAACGCCGTATTCCCGCTGCCGACCGGCGCGCTGGGCGACCGTCTGATCCGCGTGTATGCTGAAGACAGCCTGGGCCTTCGCAGCAGCAACCAATATGCTTCCTATAACGTCTACCAACCTACAACAACAACGACGGATACCGGCGGAGAAGAAGAGCCGGAAGGCGACGGCTACGGCGGAGGCGGTGAAGAAGAGGAAGAAGAAATAGTACCTCCGATAATCGAACCGCCGGTGGTAACGCCGCCGGAAGTGATTGAACCGGAAATCCCCGGTGGCGGAGGCGAAGAGCCGGGCAGCGCAACAGACGTCATTAACGACCTGACCGACTCCATTATTCTTGATTCGATTGTCGGCGCTGATGAAGGAGCGGACACGGTCACTATCATTGGCCGCGCCAAGCCGGGCTCTGAAGTAAACCTTGATTTCTGCGTAGATGAACTGAAGGAAGGCCCGACCACGACAGCGGACGAAAACGGCAATTGGCAGGTTGAGCTGGACCGCAGCGCGCTGTATGACGGCAAGCATTTAATTATTGCCACGGCCACGTCCGGCGACGTAACGTCAGCCAGAAAAGTCATTGGCGACTTCATCAACAAGTCTGTGGCAAAATTTGGCACAACATTCCTGTTGATTATCGCCAACCTTCTCGTGATCCTCCTGGTGTCGCTGGTTGTCGTGTACATGATATGGCGGCAGAAAGCGGCTGAAGTTACCGCAATCGACCGCAAGGTGCCGATCATTCAGATACTTGCGACCGGCGTTGCATCCCTTGTCCTGATTGCAGCACTCATCTACACTTTCATCCCGCCTGCAAACGACACAGAGGTGCAATTTCGGGGTTTCCTCAACCTGCCGGAGCTGACGCTCGGTACGGTTAACGGATTTGATGTGAACGAACAGCAGCCGGTGAATTTCTTTGAAGACGAGACCATTGTTCTTGCCGGCACGGGAACTCCGGGCGCGCATGCAACCATTTCTGTTTGTGAAGGCGTCATTTCCTATGAAATCGATATCGATCAAAACGGAAACTGGACGCTCGAAATCCCGGTAGCGGAAATACCAAACGACCACGTGTCGTACCAGGTTGCCGTGGAGAAGGACGGCAAAACAGTGCTCGCGTCAACTGACGCGGCTGAAATCATTATCAGCGAGATGGCGCGCCGCGCGCCGGACTGGGTGATTGTCATCCTGCTCGTTCTGTTGGTCATAACGGCGAATAAATTCGAATGGGATCTGTTGAAACGCCGTGCGCAAAAAACAGACGACAAAGGCGAATTCACCGCGCTCCCGCAGGCGCCCGTGTTGCCGCAGGAGTCGGTTGCATCCACAGAGTTCAAGTTGCCGGACCGGGTCGCGGATGCTATTGACGGAACGTCTGCACCTGATACGGAGAAGCCCACGTTGCCGGGCGAACCTATCCTTCCTCCGCTTAACAAATAGACATATGAACAACCGTAAAACAAAAAGAACATACATTTCCATATCTCTGATCGTTGCCGCGGCTGTCATCATGGCAGCGCCGGCGCTTGCTTCTGATGGAGAATTTACAAAGAAGGAGGTAAAACAGCAGCTAGACCAGCAGAACGCTTCGATGATTTCGGTGGAGCAGCTCAGCGAAACCTACGATGACACGGGAACATTGCAGCACATACCGGTTCGAACCAGCGTGGGAACGACATTATACCTGGAGAAGCAGTCTGTCGTTGGTATGGACCCAATAATGGAAATAGGGCAGCAGCCGGGCAGCGATATTCTGTATATTGCGGGAATTACCAAACCACTTGCACAGGTATCGATATTGGCAGACCGGGACTTTGAGGTTGATACGGTGCAGGCTGACGAAGAAGGGCAATGGCACGCGCTTATATCGTCTGAAGAACTTCCGGAGGGGGCGCATTCACTCTACGTCAGAACCTCTGTCGATGGAGTTGACTCAACTCCTGTTGAAGTGGCAACAATCGAAGTGGTCTCTCAGCCGCTGATCACTAATGCGACGTGGCTGCTTATCATTATTGTTGGCTGTGCCATCCTGTCCGTGCTTATCGCCATTAACCTTCAGTTCTTCTTCCATCGCCGCTCAAAAGAGAAGTTTATTTCGCCGCCGGCGGCACATACGATATAATAAACCCATGCTCCAGAAGATAGAACAATTTGGTGAAGAGGTAGAGCAGAGCCGGGTTTCCGGCAAGCGCCGTTTTTGGAACATGGTAAAGTTTTTGTTTGCGACATTGATGTACAGCATGCACAGCGGCGTGCATGTGTTGTTCAGCCCCAAAAGGGTCAGCTTTGCTGTAACGCATGATGCGAAGGAGCGGGAATCGCGGGAAGCGTATGACAAGCATGTACGTTTCAAGCGCCGCGCGCAGGTGTATTCCTTTACTTCTGTTTTGGCATTGGTTACCGGAGCCATCGTCACATTTTCAATTGTATCGGTTCTTTTTCCGATTTCGAGCATTCCGCCGGTCGGAGCGGGTGGGTATGCTGCCCCGGGCACCTATGTTGTTCCTGAGGCCGTAACGAAGGAGGAAGCTGCGCCGGCGCCGGAAGAAGAAGTTCCCGGTGAAATAATCGCCCCGACTGAACCCGAACCTGCAGAGGAGCCTGCTCCGGGCGAAGAACCGGGCGAACCGGAAAAAACACCGGAACAGATAGCGGCAGAGAAAAAAGCAGCAGAGGAAAAAGCCGCTGAAGTAAAAGCAAAAGAAGAACAAAAGGCGCGCGAAGAATATGTCGAGCAGCTGGAGATACGGACACTCGACATAAAGAAAGATGCTGTTGTAGAGACAGCTCCCCAGCAGGCGGATTTTGCCGTGTTTGACGAAAAACAGCTCATTGTTCAGGAGGACACGCAGACGGAACAGAGGCGGGCGACGCTGAATAACTATTTTTCTGTAGACAAGGCGCAGGGCGTTTACCAGACAACCGCTATCCGGGACGTGGACCCGGATGTGCTGGCCTATACCGGCCTGGAATTTGAAGGAGAGTCCCTGCCGGAAGCAGAAGTGCACATTGATATCTGTTCCAGCGACCTTATTAAAGGCATTACCGTAAGTGCCGACGCAAACGGAGACTGGGATGCGGAGATCGCCAAACAGGCACTCGGCACCGGCAAGCATTCCATGGTTATCTACTCCAGCGTGGACGGGATAGAAACAGAACGGCAGGTCGTGGGCAATATCGTCAACGAAGAAAAGCGGAGCATCAGTGCCACCTTCGGGCTGATTTTGTCCAACGTCGTCATTCTCTGGATCATCTCCGTATTCGTTGTAAATATCTTTTGGAAAGAACGCGCTCAGGCGCCGTCAGTCGGCACAACAGCAGCGCCGGCACCGGAAGAGGCGGCTCCGCGCGTAAGGTTATACCAGGTCGCTGTGATGGGCTTAGCCATGGTTGCGCTGATTGCAGTAGTCACCTATAACTTTTTTGCTCTTTCGGATGAATACGAAGTAACGTTTTCTGCCCCGGTTGATCTGGAAGATTTTTCCGTAAAGACCGTGAATGCGCAGGAGCTTGAGGATAACAGCGTCACGCTTACCGCCCAAAATAAAATCCTCATCTCCGGTGTTGGCACGCCGGAAGCCGTCAGTTCATTCCAGATTTGCGACGGCATAGAAATCTACGCCGCAGATATCAATGATAACGGCAACTGGTCGCTCGAAGTGCCGCTTGAAGAGGTGCCGAACGGCGACGCGACCTACCAGGTTGCTCTCCAGCGCGACGGAGAAACAGGCGAAACGACAGATGTGTTCGAAATTCGTGCCCAACGCGTGGAACGAACAGGAATGAATTGGCTTCTCGTCGCCCTCATGGCGGTATTTGTAGTGCTGAGCATAAAGTTGGAATGGGACCTGCTGCATTATGAACCGGTGAAGGTGGGCAAGCTGGGCGAAAGAGGCAAATCTGCAAAGGAAGAGGCCAAGAAACCCGCCATGACAGAGGAAGAGAAAAAAGCAGCTGCACTCGCCGTTACCCAGCAGCAGCGCGAAGAAGCCCGCGAGCAGGCAATGAAGATGCTCCGCGACTTCGAGAAGAAGTACGGCCAAGGCGAAGATAAAGACGACACCCACAGCCCTCACGAAATTTAACCTCTACAAGAAACAGATATCAAAAAGCCCGGGCCGAACCCGGGCTTTGCTTTTTGAACAGCCGTTAGATAATCGTGACTGACGCTACTGCGTCGCCTTTCTGCTTAAACCGCATAAGGCGGACGCCCTGCGTTGCGCGGCCGAGGATATTGACGGACTTCAGCGGAAGCCGGATCACCTGGCCCTTTTGGGACACGATCACGATATCGCCTTCATTCTCGGTGGTTGAAACGATAAACGCGGAAACAATCGTACCGGTCTTATCCGTGACGTTTGCGGTCTTCACGCCCGAGCCGCCGCGGTGCTGCACTTTGTACTGGTTAATCGCCGTGCGCTTGCCATACCCGTGTTCCATGATCACGACAAGCTGCGTTTCCTTGCCTGCGTCTTTCGGCACCGTGCCCATGCCGGCAATCGTGCCGTCCGCTTTCAGCTTGAGCCCGCGGACGCCGGAGGCGGCGCGGCCCATCGGCCTCACGTCCTTTTCATCAAACCGGATCGCCTGGCCGTTATCGGATATAAGCATAATGCGGTCGGTGCCGGTGGACGGCTTCACCCAGAACAGCTGGTCGTCCGCTTTCAGCTTGATCGCAATCAAACCGGAGCGGCGGACATTGGCAAAGTCGCTGATATCCGTTTTCTTCATCACGCCTTTTTTCGTGACCATCACCAGGTACTTGTACTTGGACAGGTCGCTAAGAGAAAGTGTTGCGGTCAGCGCTTCATCCGGAGCCAGCTGCAGGAAGTTCACCAGCGCCTGGCCTTTCGCCGTGCGCGACGCTTCCGGCACTTCGTATGCTTTCAGCTGGAATACGCGGCCCTTGGTCGTAAAGAACAGGATATCGGCATGCGTGTTTGTAATAAACATGTCTTCCACCAGGTCTTCTTCTTTTGTAGTCAGGCCGATCACGCCCTTGCCGCCGCGGTTCTGCTTTTTGAACGTATCCGGCGGAAGGCGCTTGATATACCCGTCTTTGGTAATCATCATCACCGTGTCTTCCTTCGGAATCAGATCTTCCTGCGAGAATTTACCGATCGGATTCGGCATCACCTGGGTCCTGCGTTCATCGCCGTACGCTTTTTTCATTTCCGTGACTTCATCTTTTACCACGGACAAAATGTTCTTCCGCGAAGAGAGGATGCGCTTGTACTCCTTGATTTCGTCCTTTTTTAGCTTCAGCTCCTCTTCCACTTTTAACTGATCCAGGTTGGTCAGGGCCTGCAGCTTCATCTCCAGGATCGCTACGGCCTGCCGGTCTGTCATCTTAAACCGCTTCATCAAATTTTTCTGGGCGTCGTCGCGGTCCTTCGATTTCTTGATTGTTTTAATAACCTCGTCGATCTTCTCGAGCGCGATAACCAGTCCGTCCAGAATGTGCGCGCGGTCTTCCGCCTTGGTCAGGTCAAACTGCGTGCGGCGCTTCACCACCAGTTCCCGGTGCTTCAGGAATTCTTCCAGCACCATCTTGAGTGTCAGGACGCGCGGCTGGATGCCGTCGACCAGCGCCAGCATGTTTACATGGAACGTGGTCTGCAGCTGGGTCAGCTGGTACAGCCGGTTCAGGACCTTTTGCGGGAAGGCGCTCTTCTTCAGCTCAATCACGATGCGCACGCCGTCCTTGCTCGATTCGTCGCGCAGGTCCTTAATCCCTTCCAGTTTCTTGTCGCGCACCAGGTCGGCCATCTTCTCAATCAGGCTGGCCTTGTTCACCAGGTATGGAATCTCCGTAACAATAATTTCAAAACCGCCACGGCCTTCCACAATCTCTGCGCGGCCGCGCGTGACAATCGGGCCCTTGCCGGTTGCATAGGCGTGCTTAATGTCTTCTACATTGAAAATGACGCCGCCGGTCGGGAAGTCGGGACCGGTGACATGCTCCATCAGGTCATCCGTGGTCATGTCCGGGTTGTCGGCCAGCGCAGAAATCGCGTCGCACAGTTCGCTCAGGTTATGGGGCGGGATGTTGGTCGCCATGCCGACGGCAATGCCCACCGAACCGTTCAGCAGCAGGCCGGGAATTTTGGCGGGAAGCACGGTCGGCTCCTTATGCACGCCGTCATAGTTCGGCATGAAGTCCACCGTATCCTTGTCAATATCCAGCAGCAGCTCTTCTGCTATCTTCCGCAGCTTGCATTCGGTATAACGCATGGCCGCGGCAGAGTCGCCGTCCATACTGCCAAAGTTGCCCTGGCCGTTTACCAGCATGTAGCGCAGGGAAAAGTCCTGCGCCATTCGCACCAGCGAATCATACACGGCCGTATCGCCGTGCGGATGGTATTTGCCGAGCACCTCGCCGACAACTGTCGCCGACTTCCTGAATTTCGCGCTGGACTTCAGGCCGATTCCCCACATGGCGTACAAAATGCGGCGGTGCACCGGCTTCATCCCGTCGCGGACGTCCGGAAGCGCGCGCGTGACAATAACTGACATGGCGTAGTCGATATACGATGCCGACATCTCTTCAACAATCGGCTGGTCGCCGACCTTTCCGATATCGCGAACTTCCACATCCGTGACAGCGCGCTTCATCTCCTGCGGCTTGGCTTCAGGTGCGGGAGCCGGCGCCGCTTTCTGCACGGGCGCTTTTTTCGCAGGGGCCTTTTTCGCGGCTTTCTTAACTGCCGGTTTCTTCTTTGCAGTGGGTCTCTTCTTTGCTGGCATAATCAATATTAGTTAGCGTTTTTCGCAGCCTCAGTCGTTGTCTTTACGACATCAACAACCAGGGTTCCTTTGGCAATCGTTTCTCCAAGGAAGCCAAACAACGCCTGAGGGCCAGGGGCTGTTTTATTTTCTGCGTGCAAGTTATACGGCAGCGTTACGGCCCAGAGCACGATAACAAGCGCTCCGGCAAGAATGCCCAGCACAAGGAACTTCGTCCGCTGCTCGGGCGTAGAGGAGGGTTCCGGCTCTTTGAATTGTTTTTTCTTCGCTGCCATAATTTATTATTATGATGGATCAAGAACGATCATCCGCGTTTCATCTACCGGCAGGTCTTTCTTCTTGAGGATGACCTTTTTTTCGCCGGTGATGCTGTTCTTGCCGAGTTCTTTCGCAAACCTATCCAGGTCGTTCAATTTCAGCTTCACCTTCGGGATTTTGTACTGGATCGGGATAATAATGCGCGGTTCGATCTGCGATAGCAGCGTTGAACAGATTTTGTTGGATTCGCAGGTCAGGGGGAGGAACAGCACATCCACGCCTTCAAACTGTTTGAGCTGTTCATCCGTGAGTTCGGGAGGGGAGATGCCGGGGTGTCCGAGCGTAATCCCTTCCGCGTCAATGACATACATCGACCGGCCTTCGGTCTGCGGCACGCCGTAGATGATCATGCCGCTTTTCTCATATTCGCCCGGGTTGCAAATGATCATCGGATCGCCCTGCAGGCGGCCAAAATTGTTCGCCTGGTCGTCATCCGGCTTTGTCGATGCGACAACATCCACCTTCAGCGACGGCATTTTCAGGCCGAACTTGTCCTGGTACGGGTTGATGAGCAGCATTGCATCCTGGGTCTGGATTCGGACGCAGCTGAGACCATGCCAATAGATGTGCATATCGTAGATTAAACGTTTATTCATAGCTTCTAGCCCGTACGATTTTACCAAGAATGGGGGAAAAAAACAAGGGCATTTTGGGCCCTCATTCGGTGCATTGTTTGGGGATTTCTACGTCGTTTTTTTTCGCTGCGGATTCTGCCGGTCGCGCTGCTTTTTTTCATTGAATTTCTGCTCCAGCATCTCCGGAAGCTCGTCCATTTCGCGTTTTCTGCACCGCAACAACCCATAAGCATAAAAGTAGCATGCAGCCCCTCTACAGCCCGTTTTCGGGCATTTCTTCTCCCACACGTCCTCTGTCAGGCCGATATAGACCGCGGATGCAACGTCCTGCAGGGTCAGTGCAGTGGGCGGCAGCTGCCGGTCATCGGTTGAACGGTTGATCAGCTGCTGGAGCGCGGTATCGTAATACCACTCCACCACGCCTTCGGTAATGCCTTCGCGGGCAAAAAAGAAACCGGAGGTGCCGGAAATATCCCGGTCGCGCTTGCGGGACTCTTCCGCGCGGACAATACGCGCAACATTTTCAAGTGAAATATTCTTCTGCCGGTTAGTTATGACGTTGATGCTCTTGTCCGGATACTGCTGCACCACAATGTCAGCGTTGATCTTTGCGTACTGGAACAGGAACCCGGACATGTCATCGCTCTTTGCTTCAATAACGGCAACCGTCAGCGGGTCTTTGCCGTATTTCATGTCATAGACCTGCGCCTGTCCCCCCTGCAGCGCCTTGGCCCACTCATCCGGCAGGTTGTAGTGGTACCGCTTCTGTTCATGCACATGCGATTGCAGCAGCGGGAAGATATTGTAGAGGATCTCGTTGACTTCATGCCCTTCCTGCTTTAGGTCCGCAAGCTTGGTGGCAGCCGTTGCCAGCGGTTCTGCGCCGGTTTCGCCCTGCACCCACTGGATCATTTTCTGCAGCTCCGGTCGCCGGCGGATCTCCAGGTGCTCTGCCATGCGAACCGTCAGCGTGCCGGTATTTGAACTGTCCTGGGGAAGGGCGGAGATCATAAACACGCCGTTTTTTATCTCTGCTTCGAGTGACTCTGCGGCCGCGCCCTCCGCTTCCGTCGAAATCGCGGCTGCCGTCACGTCGTGGTAGGCGTTTGGCCCGTATTCCTGCAATAAGAATGCCGCTGCGATTGTGTCTTTGTTCAGCTCAGTCGGCAGCAGGATGGAAGTGATCGATTGTTTCTCCTCGACGTTCATGCGCCCGGCTTCTTACATTCAAACATGATGAAGTACGGGATCTTTTGCGTGATCTTGGAAAATCCGCTGAAGTTGTCCGGAACATTTTCCTGCACTGACTTCGGTTCCATGATGTCTGCGATTTCAAACCCCGCGTTTTTGATCTCGTGCCACATCTGCGAGAACGGCCGGTTGTAGTAGGTGACCTGGATTTTTTTCATGAAGCGGTCGTGCTGGGTGAAGAAGTTCAGGTAGTCGCCGTAAATCTTCACCTGCTGGTTGTCCGGCTCGGCAGAGTAGCCAAGAAGGAGCGACGACACGCGGCTGCCGGGCCTGCGCACCAGCTCCATGCCGCGGCGGATCGGGTGGTTGGCGGAAAACAGGAACACGCCCCCCGGTTTGAGCAGGCGGTAATACCCCTTGAACACATGCTCCCAGTTTTTCACATAGTGCATGGTCAGGCTGGAAAAGATGATGTCAAAACTTTCCTCCGGCAGGGCGCTGTGGTCTTCGGCCGCCATCACGTGGAATTCAATGCCCGGGAACGCCTTTTTTGCCTCTTCAATTAGCCCTTCGGAAATATCGGTGCCCACAACGCGCTCCGGACCCATGGTGTTGATCACGTCGCACTCTTCGCCGGAACCGCAGCCGATGCAGAGCACGGCTTTGCCCTGCGCAAGCTCTTTCATGCGCCCGAACATCACCGGTTTTTCGATGTGCGTGTGCGAAAAACTGCCGCCCGCGCGCATGCGCTCGGCCCAAAACGTTGCGTACTCGGAGTACGAATCTTTCTGTTCTTTGGTTGTTTGTTTGCCCTGTGGAACAGGGAGGGTGTCATCTGCCATAGTATTGGCGAATTATACCAGAATATGGCGGTTTTTGCGAGTGTTTGTGGAACATTCATGTACTGGTTATTCCCCCAATAGTATTGACAAAACAGCGTTTTTAGTGTAATATATAGTGCTTTATTGCGGTCGCTGCGGGGGGAGAAAAACAATTTTCTTTCACCGCAGGAGCGCAACGAGACACAGCTCCGGCCACCGAAGGGGATTTTCCCTTCGACTGGCAACGGATTGATCTTCGAAAATAGGGAGGACGCCATCATGATGGCACAGCAGTACGACTTTTCGCGAGAGCCCGGCAAGGGTTCCCTGCCGCGCGTGCAGGACCAGTTCAAGACGCGCAAGAGCGGTGCCCGAGTGGCGGCCACCCTGCTCACCGACCCGGGCCAGAACCGCGACTTCTGGTTCGACAACTCGGACGGCCACCCGCGGAGGATGTTCGACATCCAGATCGCGCGCACCCAGAAGGGCGCGGATCAGGGTGGCGAGTTCACCGCGGTGATGGCCACGGGGAAGATCCGCGAGGACCACCCCGAGGGCCTGAAGCCGCTGTACGAGGAGTTGAACCGGCGGGAGCCCGGGATCTGGGTCCACCAGAACCTGGGCGCGTGGGAGCACGTCAAGATGGCGGGCTCCACCCCGACCTCGCTGTCGTTGGCCGACATCAAGAAGATCTTCATCCAGGTCTACGGCCGCAAGGACCTCGTCGCCCGCACCCCCCGCACCGGCCAGGCGACCCGCCCGACGCGCGGCACCAAGCGCCCCGTGAAGAGCGGCGGCAAGGTCCTGCGCACCGAGCGCCCGGTCCGTGGTCGGAAGGCCCAGGTCAAGCGCCCCGCGCCGAAGGTCGTGGCGAAGACGCACACCAACGGTGGCGTGCCGCTGCGAATCTCGAACCACCAGTCCTTCGTGGCCGGTGGCCTGACCTTCCGCGTCCACTCCGTGTCTCAGGATACGAAGCTGGACCCGACCGAGGACGAGCTGGGCGAGGACGGCATCGACGTGGTGCTGTACGCGCGCGACACGGACCGCAACAACGAGAAGGACATCATCGTCTGGTTCAAGCCCGTGACCAACTGGTTCGGGCTCGACACGTTGGTGACCCTCCTGGCGGAGCGCTCCGGCAAGCCCTGGTGCAACTACAACCGCTCCAACAGCACCAAGGACGGCGGACTGGTGTGGTGCCAGGCCGAGCTGACCATCAAGGCCAGCACGGTGTGCGATCTCATCGCCAAGACCACCGGCCTCCGCCGCGGCTAGTCCGACTGACCCGGCCCCGGCCGGAGAAGCGGCGCCTCTCAAGATGAGAGACGCCAGAAGATCAACCCGAAACCCCTAGTAGCATGATGCGAACGGGGTTTCTTTCTTTATTCAGGCGGCACAGCACATAATAAAAAGAACCCGCAACCGCGGGTTCTTATTGTTAAGCGGTATTATTCCGCTTTTTTCTCTTCGGCGGTTTCGGAAGGTGCGTCTTCTTTCGGTGCTTCAGCTACTTCTTCTGCCGGGGTAGCTTCAGGCGCCGCTTCTTCCGCAGGCGCTTCGTCTGCAGCTACTTCATCCGTCTTTGGAGCGTCTTCAACTTTCGGCGCGTCCGCAGCTGCTTCAGCAGGCTTTTCTTCTGCTGGAGCTGCTTCTTCCTTTTCAGGCGCCTCTTTGGCAGCCGGACGTTCAGTCAGCTGCTTCAGCGACAGACCCAAGCGATGGTCAGCCGGTTCAATAGAGACAATCTTGAACTTCTGCCGGTCGCCCGACTTCAGCACGTCTTCCGGCGACTGGATTTTATTCCAGGACAGTTCGGAAATATGGGCCAGCCCGTGAATATCCTTATCGAGCTCAACAAACGCGCCAAACGGGTTCAGCTTCAGCACCGTGCCCTCGACAATATCGCCCACCTTGTATTTTTCCGCAACACCTTTCCACGGGTCGTCCTGTAGGCGGCGGATCGACAGTGAAATTTTGCCCTGGTCGATTGAAATGATCTGTGCCTTCACCTTATCGCCAACCGCAATCACGTCTTTCGGGTCGTCAATGCGCTGCCACGCCAGTTCGGAGATATGCACCAGGCCTTCGAGCCCGTCGCTGAACTCCACAAATGCGCCAAAGTCCACCACGCCGGTGACAAGGCCTTCCACCACGTCGCCAACGCTGTACTGTGCCAGCAATTCCGAATGCTCGTCCTTGCGCGCTGCTTTTTCAGAAAAAATCAGCTTGCTTTCATCCTCAGCAACATCAAGGATCACCAGTTCAAATGTTTCCCCTATATAGGTAGTTAATTTTTCAAGAATTTTCTGCTTGTTTGCGCCTTCAACGCGCGGGTAGTGCTCAACCGTCAGCTGCGACACCGGCAAAAACCCGGTGACATTCCCAAGGCGCACGATCAGGCCGCCCTTGTTGGCGTCCATAATGCTTCCCTGCACCAATTCCTGGTCGCGGTGCATGCGCTCCAGCTCGTCCCAGGCCTTCTTATGGCCGGCTTCGCGGAACGACAGCTCCATTACGCCAGTTTCGTTTTCTAAATCGAGAACAGTAGCCATCACTTTTTCGCCTGGCTTCAAATCCGTAAACACGCCGGACTCGTCAACAAGTTCCGGCCCACGCACGACGCCGGACGCGAGTCCGCCCAAGTCGATATATACCTCATTATTCTGCGCAGATATAACAACGCCTTCCACAACGTCATTGACATTGGGAAGGGCAATCTCCTCATGCTCTTCTAAAAGCTTTTCCATCTCGGAAGACGGACTGGTAGGTTGTGTGGCCATATATTATGTAATAATCATTATCCGAAACGTGACCTGACGTTTGCGGGGCCGGTGCGTAACGCCGACATTGATATAAAGACGCAAAGAAGACTCTACCAGAGCAGCCGAAAAATTGCAAGCCTGCTCAACGCCGCCTATTGGCGCTTGATTTTAATGCCTTCTTTTTGTATAATCTGACAGTACAACCACTAATTTTACGTGTCCACACATGGCAAAGAAAAAAATCGAATCCAAAAATGCATTTCGCAGCTTTTTAATCTTCATCGCGGTGTTTTTGGTCGCCGCGTTCATCTTATCGTTCTACAACTCGCCGTTCGAAAAGCCGGAAGAGATCTCCATCAACCGTCTGGCCGAGCTGATCCTGCAGGAACAGGTAGAAGAAATTATCGTCGTCGAGGGCACTGACCTGACAGTCACGCTGAACGACGAAGCAAAGACCGAATACAAATTGAGCAAAGAGTCGTCAGAGTCGCTGCCGACGCTGCTGACCGCATACGGCGTGAGCCCTGAACAGTTGCAGGGCACGAATATCAAAGTGGAAGGCATGAGCGGCTGGAAATACTTCCTCGTCAATATTGCTCCTATCCTTCTGCCGATCGGGTTTGTCATCCTGTTCCTCTGGATCATCATGCGCCAGGTGCAGGGCAGCAACAACAAGGCGATGATGTTCGGCCAGAGCCAGGCAAAGGCGGACGATCCGGAGCAGAAGAAGAAGCGCACGACATTCCAGGACGTTGCCGGCCTCAAAGAGCCCAAAGAAGAGCTGATGGAAGTTGTCGAGTTCCTCAAACACCCGAAAAAATTCACAGCGCTCGGCGCAAAGATCCCGAAAGGCGTCCTGCTCATGGGGCCTCCTGGTACGGGCAAGACATTAATGGCGCGCGCCGTGGCAGGCGAGGCAAACGTCCCGTTTTTCCACGTGACCGGGTCGGAATTTGTTGAAATGTTCGTTGGAGTCGGTGCAAGCCGAGTGCGCGACATGTTCAAAAAAGCGAAAAAAGCCGCACCTTCCATACTGTTTATTGATGAAATCGACGCCGTCGGCCGCCAGCGCGGGTCCGGACTTGGCGGGTCACACGACGAACGCGAACAAACACTAAACCAGATCCTCACGGAGATGGACGGATTCGAGCCGGATACCGGTGTGATCGTCATTGCCGCAACCAACCGGCCGGATGTGTTGGATCCGGCATTGCTGCGCCCGGGCCGCTTTGACCGCCGCGTTGTCTTGGACCTGCCGGACCTGGTGGAACGCCTGGAGATCCTTCAAGTGCACGGTCGCAACAAGGTGTTTGGCGAGGACGTTAAATTAAAAATCATTGCGCAGCGCACCACCGGCTTTTCCGGCGCTGACCTGGAAAACCTATTGAATGAAGCGGCAATCTTCGCCGCGCGCAGGAACAAGAAGAAGATCTCCATGGACGAATGCCTGGAGTCCATCGACAAGGTATTGCTCGGCCCGGAACGCAAGAGCGCCCGGTTCTCTGATAAGGAAAAGAAGATCACCGCGTACCACGAAGCCGGCCATGCGCTTACTGCGCACTTTATGCCGGAATCCGACCCGGTGCGCAAGATATCAATCATCCCGCGCGGCCGCGCAGGCGGGTACACGCTCAAGCTGCCGGAAGAGGATAAAAAGCTCCACTCCAGGAAAGAGATGATGGCAGAGATCGTGGTTGCGCTCGGCGGACATGCCGCAGAACGGTTCAAATTCGGCGATATCACCACCGGCGCATCAAGCGACCTGCAGAAATCAACGCAGCTGGCGCATAGCATCGTGGCGCAGTACGGCATGAGCGACAAGCTCGGCCCGCGCACCTATGGCGTGGCGCAGGAGATGATCTTCCTCGGCAAGGAAATCCATGAACAGCGCGACTACAGCGACAAGACCGCGGAAGCGATCGACATAGAGATGAGCCGCATCATTGACGAACAGTATACGGCAGCAAGCGAACTGCTTGAGAGCCATGAGAAAGAGCTGGACCTGGTTGCCGAACGCCTGCTCGAGGTCGAGACGCTTGAACAAGAAGAGTTCGAAAAATTGCTCGGCGGGAAAAAATAAATACCATTAAGTTCGGAGGAATATGAAATTCTACAATACGATCTTCCAAAAATCATGGAAGGTCACAAAAAAACAACGGGTCCTGTGGCTGCTTGGTTTTTTCACGCTGTTCTGGGGCGGCAAAGGAATAGAACTCGAGATCTTCTCGACCAACGGCAACCTGCTCAACAGCCGGTTCAGCCCGTTTAACCCGCAATTCTGGGAGCTCGACCAGTGGGCGCAGCTCATTGACCAGGCGCTGGCTCCGAACCTGACGCTGGCTGCCATGGTGATCGCATCACTTGTGCTGGGCATATTTGTGCTGGTGCTGATTATGTATTCGCAGATCGGCCTTGTTGACGGGTTCGCGAAAGCGGTCCGCACGCGGTCAAAGAAAAAAATCACGCTCGGCCAGGTGGTGGAATCCGGCGAAAAGCATTTTTGGCCGGTGCTGTGGGTGAACCTGATCGGAAAGGGCGTCTCGTACCTGTTGCTGGCGCTGGTTGCGCTGCCGCTGTTTCTGGCAAACGTGCAGACGTCCAAACTGGTAATCTCGCTCCTGTTATTTTTAGTGCTCACCCCGTTGGCAATCCTGATTTCGATGCTCATCAAATTTGCGGTAGCAGACATTGTCATTAAGGGAAGCGGCACAAAGGAGGCGATCAGGAAAAGCTGGGAGCTGTTCCGGCATAACGCCGGCGTATCCATTGAGCTGGCGTTCCTCATGTTCTTCGCCTATTTCCTGGTGGTGCTGCTCGGCGTATTGTTTGGCGCGCTCGCGGCAGTGCCCCTGCTGTTCTTCGGAGCGGCGCTCCTGATATCGGCGCAAACCATCGTCGGCGTGTACCTGTACACGTTTGCGGCTTACTCCCTGTCGTTCGTGCTGGTGGTGTTTGGCGTGATAGTGTTCTCCGCATGGCATTATGGAAACTGGACGTTGCTGTACCTGGAGTTGACAAAGGGCAAGAAACGGTCAAAAATACACCGCGCTTACCACGGCAAGTAGTCCGTGGCGCGCACTTGAACTCCCGTAGCTCAGCGGTTAGAGCAGTGAGCTTATATCTCACCGGTCCCTGGTTCGATTCCAGGCGGGAGTACACGGGGGCGGTTAGCTCAGTTGGTTAGAGCGCTTGCTCGACACGCAAGAGGTCACTGGTTCGAATCCAGTATCGCCCACAAGACACTTGTAAAGATATTTATATAGTGCTATAATAGAAGTAGCTACGGGTAACAACTCAGCAGCTTGCTTTATCAAAACAGAAAACAAAGTAAACGTTTAATGGCTAGAAGCCACTTAAAACTCAGAATTCCCCTAATAGCGCTGACTTTATGCATCGCTTTTTTTGTCTCAACCAGTGCAGTTTATGCAGGGACCTATTATATAGATACAAACGATGACGCGACAAATGCAACAGATATAAATCCTGGAGATTGCATCTGTTTGACAGATGATGCCGATTGCACCTTAAGAGCGGCTATCCAGGAAGCAAGCGCCTGCGCAGGCGCGGACACCATTTATTTTGATGCGGACATTGATATGGCCACCATCTCCCTCACTGCTAATTTACCTGCAATTAATGATTCTGGTGATGCTCTCACAACAATAACCACAGAAGGCGGTGTCACCTACATAACCATTGATAGTACCGGCGCAGGTGTTAACGGTAATGGGTTTGCAATCGAACAGGATAATGTAACTATTGATGGCGGAGTAGATGGGGGCATCCGCCTTGTTAATGGTCAAGATCGAGGTATTTTAGGATCTGGTAGTAATATAACGCTCGATCAATTATATATAGGTACCGACGGAACGAGTGATTTAGGATTCGGTAACCGAGGAATCAGTTTAACACCTAGTGGAAGCATTTATATTACTGATAGTGTTGTATCTGGAAATACATCTGAAGGCATACGTATAGATGGAGGTACCGGCCACTTACTCACCGGTAATAAAATCGGCACGAACGCCGCAGGCACCAGTACAATCGGCAATGGTTGGCAGGGTATAGGTCTGATAGGGTCCAATAGCACAATCGGTGGTGCTGGCGATCTTAGAAACATCATCGGCGGCAACGGCTTTAGCAGCGGTACGGATGAAAATGCCACCGGCATAATGGTTTCCGGTAACGGCAATACCATTCGCAATAATCTAATAGGCGTGGGACCCAATAATGAGGATATCGGAAATAATAAGCACGGCATCCATAACCATGGCGGCAGCGACAATAATACCTATTTCGATAACATCATAGGAAACCAAAACCATATAGCTGACGGCTTCGGCATTGATATAGAAGACCCTACTGCTACGGGTTTACAGATATACGATAATTTAATCGGTGTAGACAGCGTAGGCAGTGCGGCGCCGAATTACAACGGTATTTTACTGGACGATATTTCCAGTTCAAACATTTACAGCAATACGATCAGGTTCAACACGACCTACGGGGTGTCGATTGGGGTTGCTTCAAGCACCACGCTTGGCGGGACAATAGCAAGCGACGCAAATGTAATCTCCAGCAACGGCAGCTCAGGGGTCTATCTTAATGGTTGCAGTTCGGACAGTAGCAACTATGCGACTATTCAGGGAAACTACATCGGCACAAATGCAGGCGATGCAGACCAGAGCAATGGAACCTATGGCGTAGAAATCGGAAATGATTGTAGCTATTCGCTCATTACCGGCAACACAATTGCTTACCATAATGATGCAGATATGGCCGGTGTCTATTCGGGGGCCGGCACATCTTCGAACAATACCATTTCATATAATACAGTGCACGATAATGAGTATGGAGTCCTTATAAATACATCTGGCAATAATACGATAAACGGGAATGATATTTACGATAACGACAGTACCGGAGATGGAGGTGCAGGTATTATGGTTCAGCTTGCATCGGGCAATGAAATTTATGATAACGACGTCTACAATAATAATAATTCTGTCAGCGGCTTTGGTTTAGGAGTAGCATTATTCATGGGCGATTCTAATGCCGTATATCGGAATGACCTTTACGGAAACGACTTTGGTTTTATTGTGTACGGTTCAGACGACGAGACAGTCTATAATAACTTTATTTATAGCAATTCTTCCGGCTGTGGGGTAGTAGAGGGATCTGATAATACGCTCGTTGCCAATAACTCCTTCTACCAGAACGGGGGTGCGGAACTTAATATTGGAGGATTTAGCATGGCCGACGTGACAAACACAACGCTGGCAAATAATATTATTTCAACCAATTCAACCGGCATCAATTTTGGCAACAGCGTAGCCGGCGGCTTTAGTTCGGATTATAACGTTATATACTCACCCGGCGGTGCAAACGCAGGGTATTGGGAACCGACAACAACAACAGCAGACACGCTTGCGGAGTGGTACGCAGCATCTGGCCAGGATAATCCGGCCGGCAATTCCATTGAAGCTGACCCGTTATTTGCAGGAGCACCGTCAGATTTGCATTTGTTAATTGCATCACCGGCTATCAACGAAGGCGTGGACCTGACGGCTTCAGGCATTACAGACGATTACGATGCTCAAGGCCGCCCATGGCTCGGCGCAGGCAGCTATGATATCGGTGCAGACGAACGCAACGGTCCGTTGGAAGAAGAAGGAGGAGACGCAGTACCTGAATTCTCGCTATTGACGCTGGTTCTCGCGTTTGGGCTCGGTTTGGGAACGTTTGGTTTTGTCCGCATCAGGAAGAGATAAATACGCAAATTCAGTAATACTCATAAAACCCGCTCAGGCGGGTTTTTTTGCGTGAAAGGGTAGTAAAAAAAGACGGGCTGTGGTTTCATGTTTCAGAAACCAGAGCCCGTTCGTTACTATTCCTCCAGCTCCCCCAGGAGATAGATTGGGAACGGCCGTACTACGTAGAACGTATGCACCGGCGACATCGTCAGCGAGCACACGGTTTCGTGGTCCTCGGTGACCACGTCAACCTGCGCCCGGAAGCTGCCGATCCAGCCCCAGTTGACGAGATAGTTCCCGTCGTCCATCAGCTCGACGTTGCCGAACTGCGGGATCATCTCGAGATCCCCCTCCTGGCGGTGATCAGCCCACATCTCCTCCCACACGACGTGGCCGACACCGGTCGACTCGTCGAGCGACAGGCGCACGGCCTTCGTCTCCGGCTCGTTGTTGAACGTCAGCCAGTCGCCGTCGTCCAACCTGGTCGCCGCGTGGCCATGGCCGATGCCCTGGCCTTCCGTGCCCCAGTTGACCAGCGGTTCGTCCCAGACGTCGTCCCACTCACCCGTGGAAGGATTTTTCTGGAACTTCCTGGTCTTAGTGACGCCGAAATAGCGGTTGATGTAGTAGACGGTGTCGTCCGTGGGGAAGATATTGTTACCCCAGTCATCGATATCGACCTCGATGACGTCTTCGAACGAGTCTCCGTCATAGAAGCGGACATAGTCCGTCTCCCACAGCTCCGCGTCCCGAGCGTTCAGCACCATGCCGGCATAGCCGCCGCCGGGCAGAGGGTGGAACTGGTGGTGCGGGAAGCCGTAGTCCTCTTCCTCCATGCGGCTCTCCCACACCTTCTCCCCGCGGAGGTCAACCTCGGACTGGGGGTATTTCAGGTACGGAGTACCTGCCCCCACCGTCACGTTGGGGTAGCGGTGCCCCTCCCGCCAGATCGTGCGGACATCCACCCCGGCTTCAGGATGGACCCCGTCGCAGTCCGCGAAGTCCTGGTACCATACGATCTGCTCGTCGCAGATGATGGCAGGGAAGGACCCGGCGACTGCCACGGCCACGAGGAAGCAGCGCCCCTCGCAGCTGTTCACGATCTCGACGGTTTCAAACTCCGGGAGAGGTTCCATCGGCTCGAAGATGAAGTCCTCGTACGTGGTGTCGTCGTCTCCGGTGATGTCGTCGTCATCAGCCGTGGCATCGTCGTCGTCTCCGGTGTCGTCATCTCCAGCGATGTCGTCGTCAGACGGGTTGTCGTCGCCGGTGTCGCACGCGCCGAGAACCAGGACCAGGACTAGGTTGAAGTTGAAGAAGAGCGCCGAGAATTGCCTTGCATTGCCCATCGTAGTACATCTCCAATACATTTTGTTGAAAGGAACAAGCGAGAAGTAGCTACGTCTTGCCACATTATTATCCATTTGTCAAGGATCAATATGAGAAAGAGCACGACATTATACAGAGTCGCGCATTGCTGCTCGAGGGCGCGCGCCGCTAGCTCAGTTGGTTAGAGTGCTTGCTCGACACGCAAGAGGTCACTGGTTCGAATCCAGTACCGCCCACATTACCCGCTTCGGCGAGTTTTTTCGCGGAAATATGGTACAATAGAGCAAATTAATAACTCCTTGAACATGCCAGCAAAGAAATCATCCAAAAAAGCTGCCCCGCAGACAAACGACGCAAAAAAACAGACCCACATCGCCAAACTGCGCGGTGAAGTCATTAATCCGACGGAATTCCGCGGCGGAGAAGCCACCTGGCGGATATTCCGCATTATGGCCGAGTTTGTGGATGGCTATGACTTCCTGTCCAAGCTTACGGCAGATGTCACCGTATTCGGGTCCGCGCGAACCAAGCCGGGAACCAAGTATTACAAAATGTGCGAAGAGCTTACCTATAAAATGGCGAAGCACGGACTATCAGTCATCACCGGCGGCGGCCCGGGCATTATGGAAGCGGCGAACAAGGGCGCATTCAAAGCGGGCGGCGAATCCATCGGCCTGAACATCCAGCTGCCGTTCGAACAGCGCATCAACAAATACGTGCGCCACGGCCTCGGCTTCCACTTCTTCTTTACCCGCAAAGTCATGCTGACCTCGCCGTCGCAGGCGTTTGTCGCATTCCCCGGAGGGTTCGGAACAATGGATGAGGTGTTTGAAGTCATGACGCTGATCCAGACGCACAAAATGCAGCCGGTCCCGGTGATCCTGGTGGGCAAGGAGTTCTGGGGCACGCTTGCCGAGAAATTCATCGAAGCGGAGATGATCACGCACAAAACGATCAACCCGGAAGACAAAAAGATTTATACGGTTGTGGACAGCGCTGACGAAGCAATGGCGATTCTGGAAGAGAGCGTTTACGTACAGACAAAAAAGCACGGCCACAAGAAGTCAAAGAAAAAATAATGCATCAGGAATTCAGAATCCGGAGCGAGGATCAGGACCGGAGGATCGATCATTTTTTAGTGGGAACATTTCCCGATCATTCGCGTTCGCAGATGCAGAAATGGGTGAAGCACGGGCTGGTTACCGTGAACGGAAAAACCGTGAGCAAGCATCACTTCCTGGATGAAGGCGATGTTGTTGTGGTGGACGTGGATTTAGAGGGGGTGGCTGCGCCATCTGAAAGCGACGCGGTCGATATTCCAATCTTGTATGAGGACGACGACATTATCGTGATCAACAAACCCAACACCGTGCTGACCCACCCGGCGCATGATAAGAGCGAGTGGACGGTTGCGCATTTTCTGCTGAAGCACTGCCCGGGGGTGGAAGGCGTGGGCGAAGACCCGGACCGGCCGGGTATCGTGCACCGCCTGGACAAGAAGGCGTCCGGCGTGATGGTGGCGGCTAAGAACCAGGAGGCGTTCGAAAAGATGAAGGAACAGTTCATGGACCGCCGCGTGCAGAAGGAATACCGCGCGATCGTGCACGGCGTGCCGGCAGATGAGACCGGCGTGGTCAGGTTCAAGCTTGCCCGGTCAACAACGAAAAACGGCAAGATGGCGGCGCGGCCGGAGCACCAGGAGGAGGGGCGCGATGCCTGGACCGAGTATGACGTACTGGAAACGCGCAACAAGCGGTATGCGCTGCTGGCAGTGCGCATTAAGACGGGGCGCCAGCACCAGATCCGCGCGCACATGGCGGCGATCGGCCACCCGATTGTGGGCGACCGGAAGTATGTCACCAAGGACTGGGCCACGGACAAGGAGTATCCGCGCATGTTCCTGCACGCCTACCGCCTGGCGTTCGCGCATCCCCGCACCGGCGAACCAGTTGAATTCATTGCCCCGCTTCCTGAAGAATTTAACATATTCCTGAAGGCTTGACGGATAGAGGGCGTTTCAGTATAATGGCAAAGCTTGTTTTTTGAATAACCACCTATTATCAGTATAAATATGGCAGACGAGAACAAACCACAAGAAGCGGAGAGTGCTGAGCAGAAGCCGGCAGAAGTTCCTGTAGAAGGCGAAAAGAAGCCGGAACAGGCAGGACAGCCCGCAGAACAGCCAACCCCAGCTCCACAGGAAGCAAAATCAGAGCCGGAATCAACCGAGAAGCCGGCAGAAGCACCGGCAGAGGCAGAGAAAGAAGAGGCAAAACCCATTGATGACGAGGCGGCGCTCGCAGAACAGGAAGAGTTGGCGCGCAAACAGGCGGAAGAAGAGGCATTGGCAGCAGAAGAGATTGCGCTGCCCGACCTGCGTCCCGGCATGACCATCCGCATCCATGAAAAGGTGAAGGAAGGCGAAAAGGAGCGCGTCCAGGTATTCCAGGGGATGGTGGTCGCCATGCGCGGCAAGACTCCGGAAACCAAAACCGTGACGGTGCAAAAGAACTCATTCGGCGTGATGGTAGACAAGATCTACCCGCTCGCCTCGCCGCTGATCGACAAGATCGAAGTAGTCAAGAAAGCGAAAGTGCGCCGATCCAAGCTGTATTACCTGCGCGACTACACCAAGCGGCTGAAGGAAACGCTGGTCAAGGAATAGTACATTTGATTTTTATGAGGCCGAAGGGGCAGCGAATGCCCCTTCTGCATAAGCGCGAGTGGCGGAATCGGTATACGCGCAGCCTTGAGGTGGCTGTGGGGTAACACCCGTGGAGGTTCAAATCCTCTCTCGCGCACACAACGCACCAGGGCGCTTAGCTCAGTTGGCTAGAGCATCTCGTTTACACCGAGGAGGCCGTAGGTTCGAGTCCTACAGCGCCCACACATCGCTTCACAAACGGGCCGCGGACACGTTCGCGGTTTTTGTGTAAAAAAAAACGATGAGAGCCTCCTACTCATCGTCGCTTTGCGTGTCCCGGTTCAGCCGTTCGCGCAGCAGCCGGAGCGCCAGCACTGCCTGCGCGGCCTTGGTTAGCAGGCCGAGGTGGAGCCCGCGCGACCGGAGCTCATAGCTGAGGTCAGTGACCACGCGGGGCAGGGCGCCTAGATCCGCCAGCTCCTGGCTGGTGTAGGACACGAGCTGGAACACGTGCGTGATGCCCGAGGTCTTCAGGAAGTTCGTACCCGGCATGCACATGATCAGGTCCATTGCCGGCGCCCAGAGTTTCCGGAGGACAGGTTCATCCAGGTTCAGCCGGTCGTCGCCGACCACGCTCGCGAGCAGGTCCAGGTTGCGCCGGTTGAGCTCCAGGTGGATCGGCCCGGCCCGGTCTAACAGTTCGCTCAGGCCGGGGTGGGCCAGGCAGTCGTCCGGCAGCTCCACCAGCATCCTGCCAATCATGAAACGAAGCGGCATATTCTCCTCCTCCATGTCCAGAGGTTGGTTGACCGTTGCATGCTTTATATACACGACATATTGCCGTCGGTCAATCTAGGCAAACGAACGAAAAACAGGTACAATAAACGCCGTATGAAATATGTTATTGGGGTCATAATGATTGCATTCGGTGTCTTTGTCATCTGGAAGACGGAGTCGATGATCCGCATGATGGGTAAGATTTCATGGGCAGAAGACAAGTTTGGGTCCGGTGGCACGTGGACGTTTTGGAAAGTCGTAGGCCTCGCACTTATTCTTCTGGCTTTCTTCATTATGAGCGGTGCGGCCTTCGGCATACTTGACTGGATCTTCGCAAGAGGGTAAACTGCTCCGGTGCAATTTTGCACGCTTATGGGCTCGTAGCTCAGTTGGTAGAGCACCTGCTTTGCATGCAGGGGGTCAGGAGTTCGAGTCTCCTCGAGTCCACGCGACATTTGAAGCCCCATCCACGGGGCTTTTTAAGCTTAGATTCTAGTTTCTAGCGCAACAGCTCATTCATTTTCTCCTGGGGAGTTTTCCAATTGAGGGTTTTTCGCGGCCTTCCATTGAGTTCATCTTGTACTGCGCGTATTTTCTGGGATGAGAGCGTGGAAAAGTCCGTGCCTTTTGGAAAATATTGCCTGAGCAACCCGTTCGTGTTCTCATTGGTACCCCGTTCCCAGGGACTGCCGGGATGTGCAAAATAGACTTTCATCCGGGTTCCCTTCGAGAACAACTTGTGCTGGCTCATCTCTTTTCCCTGGTCATAGGTCAGGGTTTTGCGCACATAGGAGGGCAGCTGCTTCATCTTCCCGGCAAACGCCGTCCGGACGCCCGGGGCGTCCTTTGTCTTCAGCGGCACAAGGATGACAAACCGTGTTGTGCGTTCCACCAGCGTGCCGAGGGCGGTACGCTTGTACTTGCCGAGGATGAGGTCCCCTTCCCAGTGCCCCGGCACGGTGCGGTCCGCAACTTCCTTTGGCCGCTCTTCAATACTGAGAATATCAGCCAATTTCCCCCGTGTTTCCTGCTCTGTGCCACGGAGCCGCTTTCTTTGCCCCCGTCGTTTCCGTTTCTGCCGCAGGGCTTTGACGAGCTCCTGTTTCAATTGGCCCCGCGGCAGCACGTAGATGTAGGTATAGATTGTTTCCGGAGATATCTGCATTGTCATGTCATCAGGATACTCTTCTGTGAGGTGTTTGGAAATCTGCTCCGGTGACCAGCGTTTCCTCAGTTTTTCATGGACGTATGCGCGCAAGGCAGGATATCGTTCCATTTTCCTTTTTGCCCCTTGTTTCTTCCGCGCTTGCGCTGACCGCCAATCGGCGCTTTGGGCCCTGTAGGTTGCGGCGGTCATCCCGCGGCCCGCGATCTCGCGGCTGACGGTGCCCGGGCTGCGTCCGAGCGTCCGTGCAATGCCCGCCTGGCTCGTTCCTGTGGCGAGCAGCCTGCTGATTTCTTCCCGCTCATCCATCGTGAGGCGGCGATATGTCGTATTTGTTTTCATATGCAACGATTGTATATCGTTGCGCTAGATGTTGGAATCTAAGCTTGAAAAAATGAGCGCGGCACAGTATAGTGCAGACGTTAACCACTAACACTACGCATATTCGTTTTTCAGAATTGTTTACAAAAACAAGCAAGACTACGGCTAAAGATGCGGACAGCATGAACGCGAAGCTGCTAACGCAGGCCGGATTTATCAACCAGGAGATGGCGGGCGTGTATTCGTTTCTGCCGTTAGGTTTGCGCGTGCTAACGAAGATCGAGAACATTGTTCGCGAGGAGATGAATGCCATTGGCGGGCAGGAAATTTTGATGCCGGCGTTTTCTTCGAAAGAGGTTTGGGAAAAGACTGACCGATGGGAGAGTTTTGATGTGTTGTTTAAGGTGTCGACGTCGGATGATAAGGAAATCGGACTGAATCCTACACATGAGGAAACTGTCACCCCACTAGTTGCGAAGCATGCTCGTTCGTATAAAGACTTGCCTTTTTCTGTCTATCAAATTCAGACGAAATTCAGGAATGAACCACGGGCGAAGTCGGGACTGTTGCGTGGTCGTGAGTTTCGGATGAAGGACATGTATTCATTTGATGCATCCGAAGAGGACCGTCAGGAATTCTATAAGAAAGCAACGAAGGCGTATCATGTTGTGTTTGATCGTCTTGGGCTCGGTGACATAACACACTACACCTATGCGAGTGGCGGAGCATTTACAGATGAGTACTCACATGAATTCCAGACGTTGAACAAATGGGGCGAGGATATGATTCATTTATGCGCTTGTGGCGTTGGATATAATGATGAGATTTTTGAAGAGGGCATGAAGTGTAAAGAATGCGGCAAGGATGAGTTTGAAGAGCAGACCGCTTCGGAAGTTGGAAATATTTTCCCGCTTGGTACGCGTTTTTCTGATGCATTCGGATATAAGTATACGGATAAAGAAGGAAAGGAACATCCAGTGGTGATGGGATGCTATGGCATTGGTCCTTCTCGGACGATGGGTGTGATTGCTGAGGTGTTGAGCGACGACGCGGGATTGGTGTGGCCGGCATCGGTTGCGCCGTATACGGTGAACATCATTCCGGTTGGGAAAGACAAGCAGGTGATGGAGAGTGCAGAGCATCTGTACAATTCATTTATGGAACGCGGGATTGACGTTATGCTTGATGACCGTGACATGGGTCCGGGTGCGAAGTTCAAGGATAATGACTTGATTGGTATTCCGTACCGTATTGTTGTTTCTGAAAAAACGCTTGCTGAAAATAAATTTGAATTCAAGCGGCGAACCAGCGATGACCTCCAGATGGTAGACGAGAAGGAGATGTTCCAGCAGTCGTACGAATAAGTTTATCCACAAATCAAAAAGCCCTCGATGAGGGCTTTTTCTATTACGCGTTATTCGAGCTCTTCTTTTCCTAGGAACATCGCCGCAGACAGTACCTGGTTCAAGTGTTCTATGTCCGGATGATATTTTTTCATAATTGTCGGAACCGGACTGTCTTTGCCGTCTTGAGCAATTTTTTCATCACTTAATTCAGTCAGCTCCGCCTTTATTTTTTCGTGAAGCTGGCGCAGTTCTTTGAGCGCGCGGCGGGCTTCTACGATTGCTCCGAGCGCTTCCGTAATTTGATCTTCAATACGCTCTCTCGTTTCTTCGGTGGCGTTTTGCCGCTTTAGTTCTATCAGCCTGTTGAGATCCTGCTCGAACCGAGAACAATCGTCTGTTTTTTTCTTGAATTCTTGATCCTGTCCGTCAATGTAGAATGCGCGAAGCGCATCAGGCGGTGCATCCCCGGAAATAATATCTTGTTCGAACGTTTTTCCTTTCATTATATGTGTCTCGTTTGTTTGTTGCATATCTGGCACTGCACCTCCGACATCACGCCGTGTAGCGCTAGGTTTTCTCTCGTTTCTCATAGATTCTTCATTATAAATAAGGGTAGTTCTATGATACATGAAGGAAAAATTTATGCAAAAAAAGAGTGCCGGGTGGCCAAGGTCCGGCGGTTTGACATACGACACCCTACTGGGGGGGCGGTAGCATAGGTTGTCGCTTGTCAGGCCATGATCCGCGGTTCGCGCATTTGCCGAAGGGAGCGCCCGTTAAAGGTCTTCAGCTCACGCGGTTGCGCGGTTCATTTTGTTGTTGTCGGGGCGTCCGCTACAGGTTGAAGTGCGAGCGGAGCGCGTCGACCATGTTGGTCTGCTCCCAGGTGAACGCGTCGCCGGTGCGGCCGAAGTGGCCGTAGGCCGCGGTCGGGCGGTAGACCGGCCGGCACAGGCTGAGGTGCCGGATGATTCCCGCGGGCGTGAGCGGGAAGATCTCCATGACGGCCGCGGCGATGTCGCGGTCGTCCAGGTCCCCGGCCGTGCCGCAGGTGTCGACGTAGCAGCTGACCGGGTCGGCCACGCCGATCGCGTAGGCGAGCTGCACCAGCGCCTGGCGGGCGATTCCCGCAGCCACGAGGTTCTTGGCGATGTAGCGCCCCATGTAGGCCGCGGACCGGTCCACCTTCGTGGGATCCTTGCCGCTGAAGCAGCCGCCGCCGTGCGCACCGTGACCACCGTACGTGTCCACGATGATCTTGCGGCCGGTCACGCCCGCGTCGCCGGCCGGTCCGCCGATGGTGAAGGCGCCGGTCGGGTTGATGTGGAGCTTGGTCTCCGGCGTAAACCAGCTGCCCAGGACCTCGCGGATCACTTCGAGCGTGATGCCGTCCTCCAGGTCCATGCGTCTGACGTCCGGCGCGTGCTGTGCCGAGACGACCACCGTGTCCACGGCGACGGGCTTGCCGTTCTCGTACCGGACCGTCACCTGGCTCTTGCCGTCGGCGCGCAGCCACGGCAGGATCTCCTCGCGGCGGCAGTGCGTCAGCCGCTCGCACAGGCGGTGCGCCAGGTGGATCGTGAGCGGCATGAGCTCGGGCGTCTCGTCGCAGGCGAAACCGAACATCATGCCCTGGTCACCGGCGCCCTGCTCATCGTGCAGGCCGTCGCCTTCGTTCACTCCCATCGCGATGTCGTTGGACTGCCGCATCTGTCGCCGCACCAGCTCGAAGTTGGTGACGTCGAACTCGGTCTCCGGATCCCGGTAACCGATCTCGATGAGCTGCTGCCGGACAACGTCCGTCAGATCGAAGTCCGCGTTGGTGGTGATCTCGGCGAGGATGCAGACCAGGCTGCCGTCATCCGGGGTGGCCTTCAGGCCGGTCTCACAGGCCACACGTGACAGCGGGTCCAGCGCCAGGCAGGCGTCGAGGATCGCGTCGCTCACCTTGTCGCATGCCTTGTCCGGGTGACCCTCGGTCACGCTCTCGGACGTGAACAAACCATAACGAATCATACCGATTCCTCCATGCATGTCCGCGGATTCCTATTCCGCGGCATCGTCAATACGCGCTTTGCAGCACGCGGTGTTTGTTCTGTTGCCTTCTCCCGAAAGAAACCACTGTAGTCAACTCGATGACATTTGAGTCAACGCCCCTGTAACCCAGGAGGCGGCCAGTCGTTTTTTCCGGAGACGAAATTGTACCACGGCAACCTGCCGCGTCAACGGAAGAATAAGGGACATTTTCCACAAATAATGTCTTGATGGAGTAGGGTTTGACATCTTTTATAAATGCCCGTATAATACGCTAACGCAAAGATCAATAAGAACCTTTTCCGACAGTTTGAAGCAGATTTCCACATGTTTATCCCGAAATCTGTGTAAAACTAGCGAAATTATCATGAACGCCATCGAAACTCTTACGAGTAACACTACAAGCGCATAGCCAAACGCCAATTTATTGTCGCGTTGGCCGCTTGTAAGCGGCTTTTTTCAACCGCAGAGACGAATTTTCCGCTCATTTTAGCCAAGAATCCGATACATAGACCCCATTGTCATCAAAGACCTGCCTCTATAATAGGTAGATCTGTGCTGATAATGTTGCACCTGTTGTCCTGACGAACATTGACAAGTGAATACATGCAAGAAACATTGAGTTTTATAACTCAATGCGTCCAATTATGTAATTACGTCGAGAATGAAAAGTTCCAAAAAACTAATTAGTTCTCAACAAAAAATAACTCAAGAAACAACATGCAACGCATAGCGACAATTACTGTCGACTTTGCGTCGAGACCACTCAAGAGCATATGGTGGATACCTTGACATGATACAGCTAAGAAGGACGTAGCAGTCTGCGATAAGCTTCGGCGAGGTGGCAAGCAACCTTTGACCCGGAGATCTCCGAATGGGGCAACCCACTGTGGCAAACCCACAGTATCTCGCACTGAATTCATAGGTGCGCGAAGCAAACCCAGGGAATTGAAACATCTTAGTACCTGGAGGAATAGAAACCAAATCGGTATTTCCTTAGTAGTGGCGAACGAACAGGAAACAGCCCAAACCATGAGTGTTATTAATACTTGTGGGGTAGTGAGGTTAAAACGTTCAGCGCAAGCTGAGGTAGAGTGTACAAAGCAAATCTTCCGTAGTAGAACAGGCTGGAAAGCCTGGCCAAAGAAGGTGATAGCCCTGTACGCGAAACGGGATTTCGCTCTACGGTTTTTTCTCTCGAGTAACATGGGACACGTGAAACCCTATGTGAATCCACCGTGACTATGCGGTAAGGCTAAATATGTATCATGATCGATAGCGAACTAGTACCGTGAGGGAAAGGTGAAAAGCACCCCGGAAGGGGAGTGAAATAGTTTTGAAACCATGTGCTTACAATAGATCGGAGCCCGCGCTTGCGTGGGTGACGGTGTGCCTATTGAAGAATGAGCCAACGAGTTATAGCAAACGGCTAGATTAATCCCGAAGAGGGAGTAGTCATAGGGAAACCGAGTGTGAATAGCGCGCCTTCTATCTAATAATCGCTCCAAGTCAGCGGGCGATTATTGGATAGATATTTGTCGTTTGTTATAGACCCGAAACCGGGTGATCTTGCCATGGCCAGGACGAACCTGCCGTAACAGGTAGGGGAGGTCCGAACCCACTGGTCGTATAACGCCAGGGGATGAGCTGTGGTAAGCGGAGAAATTCCAATCGAACTCGGCAATAGCTGGTTCTCCTCGAAATATGTTTCGGCATAGCCTTGCAAACTACCTTCCGGGGGTAGAGCACTGAATGGGTCTGGAGTCTTCGGATATCCTGCCTAACCAAACTCCGAATACCGGAAGAGACTATTGCAAGAGTCAGAACGTGGGGGCTAAGCTTCACGTTTCAAAAGGGAAACAGCCCAGATCGCTGTCTAAGGTCCCTAAATCTTCATTAAGTGTGAAAGGTAGTATTGTGACTCAAACAACCAGGAGGTTGGCTTAGAAGCAGCCATCCTTTAAAGAAAGCGTAACAGCTCACTGGTCGAGTCGCTTTGCGCCGAAAATTTAACGGGGCTAAAT
The DNA here is from genome assembly GCA_043813585.1 of Candidatus Kerfeldbacteria bacterium. Taxonomy (GTDB): domain Bacteria; phylum Patescibacteriota; class Patescibacteriia; order UBA9570; family XYC2-FULL-38-9; genus JBDRKW01. The sequence continues at coordinate 98,283 of JBDRKW010000002.1, read as the reverse complement.
GAAGTACCGAAGACGCGGATGCATACCTTCGGGTATGCGTGGTAGAGGAGCATTCGTATCGCGCTGAAGTCGGACCTGTGAGGGCCGATGGAGTGATGCGAAGCGAGAATGTTGGCATGAGTAGCATGAATCAGTGTGAGAATCACTGACACCGAAAACCTAAGGTTTCCTGGGCAACGATGATCGACCCAGGGTTAGGCGGTCCTAAGGCGAGGCTGAAAAGCGTAGTCGATGGACAGATGGTTAATATTCCATCCCTATTTTAAGTTTCGTGACTTCCGACGCGTCCTGAAAGGATGTGTGTCCTAATGGATTGGGGCACCTTTGACCGTGAAAGCGGCTGGAGCGAGAGGACGGGGAGACCCAACCTCAAGATATCCGGACAGGGGGCCTAGAAAAAGAATGTCACATGTGGCTTAGAATATCCGTACCGTAAACCAACACAGGTAGGTGAGGAGAGAATCCTCAGGTGTACGAGAGAACCCTCGTTAAGGAACTCGGCAAAATAGCGGCCGTAACTTCGGGATAAGGCCTGCCTCGTCTCTTCGGAGATAGAGGCCGCAGCGAAAGACTCCAAGCGACTGTTTACCAAAAACACAGGTCCCTGCTAAATCGCAAGATGATGTATAGGGGCCGATGCCTGGCCAGTGTCCGAACGTTAAGGAAGGGGGTTAGCTTCAATTTGAATCGAAGCTCCTGACCGAAGCGCGGATGAACGCCGGCGATAACTATAATCGTCCTAAGGTAGCGAAATTCCTTGTCGGGTAGACTACGGAACTGCCCGAATGTCCTGGTAACAGGGCATCAGTAAACTGGCTCATAACGGTGAAGCCTTCCTGTCTTGCTTTAAAGGCAGATGGTAATACCGTGGGAATCCTCACAAAGGAACCCGTAACGACTGACCCGAAAGGGGAGGTTCCGCAAGACAACACGCGGAACAACACGCCAGCTCTTGCAAAAAGTAAAGAAAGTCTATGGAAAGACATTTGGTCAGCAGAACCAGATGAGCCTCCTACAGACTGTCAGCAAGATGAAGGTATAGTCTGATCATTATGGAAACATAATGCCAACGAACAATGAAGTTCCGACCTGCACGAATGGCATAACGATTTGGAGACTCTCTCAACGAGGGACTCGGCGAAATTACAATACCGGTAAAGATGCCGGTTACCCGCAGCAGGACGAAAAGACCCCGTGAAGCTTTACTACAACTTGGCATTGATATACCAGCTTACTTGTTCAGTATAGGTGGGAGACGTTGATCCTATGGCGTTAGCCATAGGGGAGTCACAATATGAGATACCACCCTAGTGAATTGTTATATCTAACCCTCCTCCATGAATCTGGAGTGGGGACAGTGTCTGGTGGGTAGTTTGTCTGGGGCGGATGCCTCCCAAAAAGTAACGGAGGCGTTCAAAAAGGTTGGCTAGGTTCGGATGGAAACCGAACTGATAGTGTAAAGGCAAAAGCCAGCTTTACTGCAAGACTTACAAGTCGCGCAGTTACGAAAGTAGGACTTAGTGATCCGACCGTACGAAATAGGACGGCGGAAGCTCATCGGATAAAAGTTACTCCGGGGATAACAGGCTAGTCTGGCCCAATAGTCCACATAGACGGCCAGGTTCGGCACCTCGATGTCGGCTCGTCGCATCCTGGGGGTGAAGCAGCTCCCAAGGGTTTGGCTGTTCGCCAATTAAAGCGGCACGCGAGCTGGGTTCAGAACGTCGTGAGACAGTAAAGATCGTGCTGTCCAAAAATCTCACCAATTGCTGGAAACTCTGAAGAGTCCATTGGAGACAATAGAGGACTCGAGTATCTCACACTACTCTGCTATACTGTAGGTATGGCAAGTGACAATGTGTTGAGTGCAGACAATCAGCAGGAAAGACTACGATCGATAGATCCATGGTATATCGTTGGTTTGGTTGACGGCGAGGGAAGTTTCCATATCGCTCTGTATAGAGATGAGCGAATGAAAACGCGCCTCAAAGTCATTCCGGAATTCCATATATCGCAAAACGCGTCTTCAAGGTTTGTCCTTGAGGATATTCAGTCGTTTTTCCGATGTGGAAACATAAAAATCAACCACCGTGGCCGCAAATCAGACAGAACACATGTATATGTTGTTCGCAATCGTGAAGATCTGCATAAAATGATAATTCCTTTCTTCGAAAAGAGGCATCTTCGTACGACAAAGGCAAATGATTTCAAGATATTTGCCAGAATCGTTTGGATGATGGCTGAAGGAAAACATCAAACGCAGAACGGAGCGATTCAGATTGTGAAGCTGGCATTCAAGATGAATGACAACGGCAGGCGAAGAACAACAAAACAACAAGATCTGATTTCTATCGTAGAATCTTCAGAGACTATACGTGAGAATCTCGCAAAGCGAGATAAGATATAGTCCGAACTGCATGGCGACATGCAGAGTGCGATTCGCATCGCACCGCCACAGAGCACTTACAGTACCGGAAGTGGTTTGCAAAAGTAACAGAATTGTCGGTCTCCTATCCGCTGTGGGCATGGAATCTTGAAGAGTCTCTTCCCTAGTACGAGAGGACCGGGAAGAACAAAGCTCTCGTGTACCAGTTGTGGCACCAGCCGCATTGCTGGGTAGCGATCTTTGGTTTGGATAACCGCTGAAAGCATCTAAGCGGGAAGCCGTCTCTAAGATTAGGATTCATAGGCTCCTGGAAGACGACCAGGTTGATAGGCTTTAGGTAGAAGCACAGTGATGTGCGAAGCCGAGAAGTACTAATACGCCATTTGGTCTTGACGCATAGTTGGCAGTATTTGCCCTATTTCTAGGGTGGATATATACCTGTTTATAACAGGCTTGCATGTTTCACTCGTTGATGTATAATCCTTTATTGGGTATGAATAAGATAATCGGAAACATCAAATGTTGCTGGCGATTGGTCGCCGTGTTTGTCGCTCTGACAGCAGTAATCGGGTCCATTTACTACCTGATTGAACCAACGCCGCTACTGGCAGTACATTAAAAACCGGAACCGACAGAGTATAGGTGGTTTGTCCGCAAACCCGCTGTGCTCTGGTGGTTCTAGCGAAGGGGAAACACCTGATCCCATTCCGAACTCAGCAGTTAAGCCCTTCAGCGCCGATGATAGCCTTCGGGCGAAAGTAGGTCGCTGCCAGTTTATGGAAATGCCTTCCTTACGGGAGGTTTTTTCATATGCAAAAAACCGGGCTGCGCGAGCCCGGTTTCATTCAATGTGGTTTGTACCTGTGCTGTTGTTCAGCGGACGAAGCCCAGCGCTTTTCCGGACGGCAGCGCCTTGATCAGCCAGTGCGGCTGTACGCCGGCAATGCTCTTCATGAACGCGTACCAGCCCTGGCCGCTGTCCATGAATTTTTCCACCTGTACCGGCAGGCCGCCCTGCGGGACGTAGTATAGCGCTCCGGTGTCTGCGTTCATGACCAGCTGTCCTTCATACTGCTCGCGGAACGCGTCTGCGTCGTTGTTGCACGCCTCAAAATCAGCGGCGCCGTAGCAATAGGTGGACTTGTCGATCATGCGGTTCATATTATCCGTTGTCATGCCGTGTGCAGCGCCGGTGCGTGCCGCGCGCAGGGTGCGGGCGAACGCCTTGCCCTTTGCCAGTTTGATCCGGCGGCCGTTTTCAACCAGGTAAACGTTGCCTTTGTGTCTGTAGACGCCGTCCGGCAAATACCGTTTGAGCCGTACGGTGTACCGGGCGCCTTCCATCATGCCATGGTACTGGTACATCGCGCCGTTTGCGACGCGCAGGTACACGTTATCGCTGCCGGCGAACACCGGCCTCTGGCATGCCGGCAGCGGCTGGGCTCCGCATGGGAGGCTGGCCTTAATGTCGGCGAATGTCTGTTCGGTAATGCCTGTTGCCCCGTCCGGAATGCGGACTTCGTGTGGCTGCAGGACGATCATCGCGCTGGCCGCGTTTCCGGCAGTCAGCCCGGCCGCTACGAGAACGGCCGCTAGAAGAGTGTGTTTCATGGTTGTATATGAATGATAAATGTCATGAGTAATTACGAATCATCGGGCAGGTCCTTACAGTATACAGAAGATTGAGACGCCGGCACAGATAATCGCGCAAATCAAAAACCGGGCTCTCGCAGCCCGGTTTGTATTTTTTTATTCCACATTCTCCGGCAGGGTTCTGAACCGCTTCTTGTCAGACCAGCGGGACCATTGTCCGTTAAGGATGCGAACACGCACCTTATAGCTGTACTTTGTATCCGGATAAAGGCGTCGAAAGTAGTATTTATGCGGAGTGCCAACAAGATATTCTTCTTGAATGAGTTTCAATTTTTTTACCTTGTTCGGCTGTCGTTTGTACAATTTGATATTGGTACGAACCCAGTAGTCGCTTCGGTACGGCCGCTTCCATCTGACGGTAGCGTCGTTCGATCCCCTGTATATTACCTTCAGGAAGCGCGGACGGTTCGGCCGGGTGCTGAAATCTTCCTTAATCGTAATACAGCTCCGATCATCGTTATAGGTGCAGGAAATTTCCACCCAATACGTCTGGCTTGATGCAAGACCTGAAAGAGTGACTTCTTCTGGCGAGCCGTCAATTTTTATCACGGTCGGATGCGGAAGGTCATAGTTTTGCCCATACCGAATCTTGAGAGTTTTTACCCCGCCATGCACTTCGGAATAATAGGGATTAGGGGTAACCTTCAATTTAATAACATGCGCATAGTTATCAATCATCTCAACGCTGTAGCGGCCCTCGGCGCGAATATCATTGTAATTGATAGCATGTGACGGTGCGGGCCAAAGTACTGCCAGCACAACAATAAGAGTACTTGCAAGAACGAAGCAGTTCGTAAAGGTTTTTATATGAGTTGTGAGTGATGCGTTGGTCATATGGCAATCCTCCATTATTTATAACACAGTAGTATACACGAAAAAAGGCGTATTGTCAATGGTGCCGGCTTCTGTTATGTTCTACATGCTATGCAGATTATCGCCGATTTACACATCCATTCGCACTATTCGCGAGCAACGTCGAAGCAGCTGAATGTGGCCGGTATTGCGAAATATGCTGCTATTAAAGGCGTTGATGTTATTGCGACGGGCGACATTACGCATGCGAAATGGCTGGAAGAGATAGAAGTGGACCTGGAAGAGGATGGTTCCGGTTTTTTACGGGTGAAAGACGGCTCGAGCGATGTGAAGTTCGCGCTGTTTACGGAGATCGCGAATATGTATAAGAAAAATGATAAGGGACGGCGCTTGCATACCGTGATTGGCGTTTCTTCTCTGGCGGCCGCGAAAAAAGCGAATGCAGAATTGGAGAAGCGCGGATACAACTTGAAATCAGACGGCCGGCCGATTATCGGCGGGGACGTAAGGGAGTTGATGAAGATCTACTTGGATGCTGACCCGAAAGCGTTGATCATTCCGGCGCATATCTGGACGCCGTGGTTTTCTGTGTTTGGGTCCAAGTCCGGGTTTGATTCGCTGGAAGAGTGTTACGAAGAAATGACGGAGCATATTTACGCGATCGAGACCGGATTGTCTTCCGACCCGGCGATGAACTGGCGCGTTTCTGACCTGAACAACCGGACGATCGTTTCGAATTCCGATGCGCACTCGCCGGATAAGATCGGGCGCGAGGCAAATGTGTTTGAATGGGACAATGTGACGTATGATGCGTTGTATGAGTCGTTGAAGAAGAACGAGAACATGAAGTACACGATTGAGTTTTACCCGGAAGAAGGGAAATACCATTTGGACGGGCACCGCGCCTGCGAAGTAAGGCTTGAGCCCGCGGAGACGAAGAAAAATAAAGGTAAGTGCCCCAAGTGCGGACTGTCGCTCGTCGTTGGGACGCTGAATCGAGTGGAAGAGCTCGCTGACCAGACAGAGGAGAACACAAAGAACAAAAAAGTACCGTTTAAGAGCATTGTGCCGCTGCCAGAGATCATCGCCAGCGCGTTCGGGTGCGGCGTGCGCACGAAAAAAGTCGATGCCGAGTATATGAAGCTGATCGAGGCGGTCGGGAATGAGTTTTATATTTTACTGGATGCAGAGCTGAGCCAGATACAGAAACATGCGGATCCGCTGGTTGCGGAAGGGATCAAACGCGTGCGTGACGGGAACGTGCATATTTCCCCGGGGTATGACGGAGAGTTCGGCGTTATTGACGTGTTTACGGAAGCGGAGCGCAAACAGCGTATGCCGCAACAGAATAAACTGTTCATTGGGTAGCGTAGTGGGCTTGTCATTTGGGGCCTTTTTTTGTAGGGTATGGAGGCGTTAGGAGAGGTGCCAGAGCGGTTGAATGGGGCAGTCTCGAAAACTGCTGTGCCTTCACGGGCACCGAGGGTTCGAATCCCTCCCTCTCCGCCAGACGAAGCGGCTTAATACGCCGCTTTTTGTTATAATGGGTCCATAAGACAATAGTAATCAATTTGACTATGAAAAAATCATTGTATGGGGGCGGGATTGCCGTAGTGCTTGCGGTGGTTGTTACATCCGGAGCGTTATGCCCGAGCCAGCAGGAGGAAACAAATACAAACGCAAATGTGAACGAAAACACAAATGAACAGGCGACAAATACAAACCAAGAACCGGCAATTGCCGAAAATCCGTTTGACGGCGCATGGAGCTGGGTAACCTCTGAAGACAGCAAGACTATCACCACAGAAGTTGTGGTAAATGATGATGGATCGAGCGATATTCCGGATGTGTGGGTTGGCACGGCTGATTCGTTGACATCGACGGTGTCGGACGGCAGCACAACCGCGACAGTCCCGTTGTCCGGCGATTTTGGAATCTACCGGGTTGAGGGCAATGACATCACGATGGAAGCGGCAAACGGCAGCACGGTATTCACTGGTGCGTTTACGAACGCGGAACAGACGGATGCGTCTGGGACGTGGCAGAACACCGGCCGCGGGACATCCGGCACATGGACAGCAACTAAAGGCGAACAGGAAGAAGAAATGCCGGACGACACGCTACCAAACACGTAGCATGCCGGACGAAACCAGCCATGAAGATAAGAGTGGTTCGTCAGGCGCGCACCTCGGCCATGTGTTTGATGACGGCCCGGATCCGAATGGCTTGCGGTATTGCATCAACTATGCGTCGCTCCGTTTTCTTCCACTATTAAATGACATTACGACGTCGCGGCAGAAGATGGTTATGGTAGACAGTGATCGCTTGTCCAAGCTGGAATGGGTCGTTGTGTATTTCCTGGCCGCCGTCCTTCTGGTTTCCCTGTTTTATATGAACACAAACGAACCGTTTTCCGTGTTGCTCGTGGGGCTTCTTTCCTCTGCCGTGGTGATTTTGATGTTTATTCTTCACGACCTGAATAACCTTACCTACGGCGAAGAGGCGGTATCGTTTGAACCGTACGAGGCGATTTTTGACGTGATCGGCATGCCGCGGTATTACCGGAAAGAACACGTGAAGGAAGGTCGCGTTACCCTTCCGAAAGACAAGAAGTACCGGCTCGAGGATTGATATACAACCAATCAGTTATGGAAAAAACAATCGACGACGCGCGAACGCTGTTGCGGCAACATTTGAAGGAGAATTTTTTATTGCTGCATTCGCGCGAGACAGAGGTGATAATGCGGGCGCTGGCCAAACGGCTTGGCGAGGATGAGGAGTTATGGGCGATTACCGGCCTGCTACATGATTTGGATTTTGAGGAAATGAAGGAAACGCCGGAACAGCATGGTTTGAAGACATGCGAGATTCTGGAGCAGGAGGGATTTTACGATCCGGCGATGCTGCATGCGATCAAGGCGCATAACGAAAGCCATATTGCCGCGGAGGTTTCGCGGGAATCGAAACTGGACTTCTGCCTCGCAGCAGCGGAAAATATCACCGGCTTGATCGTCGCGTATGTGTTAATGAAGCCGGATAAGAAGTTGGAAGGTACGAAAGTGAAGTCCATCACGAAAAAGCTGAAGGACAAATCATTTGCAGCGAATGTCAATCGAGAATATATTAATGATATTGAAAAAGCCGGAACAGAACGCAGTGAATTTATCGAGCTCGCGATTGCTGCGATGACAGAGATTGCAGATGAATTAGGATTTTGATATGAACAAGTTTTTAAAAGAAGCGGTTAAAGAAGCGGAGAAAGGAATAAAAAAAGGCGGCGGTCCGTTCGGCGCTGTTATCGTCCGCAACGGAAAAGTCGTTGCAGCCGCGCATAACGAGGTCGCCATAGAAAACGACCCATCTGCGCACGCCGAGATTGTTGCCATACGCAAAGCCGGCAAAAAACTGAAGCGGTACGATTTGTCTGATTGCGAGCTCTACGCGACCTGCGAACCATGCCCAATGTGTTTTGGCGCGATCCACTGGGCGCGGATTCCGAGTGTGGTGTACGGATGCACGCGCAAGGACGCGGCAGATGCCGGGTTTGACGACAACCTACTGAATAAGATAATGAAAGGAAAGAAAAAGCCGGTGTTCACGCTACGGAAATTGGATCGGCACGCCTGCAAGAAGTTGTTTGACAAGTGGGAAGAGAAAGAAAATAAGCAACAATATTAAAAATACGCTTATGGGAATGGCAGATACGCCGCGGCCGCCAAAATACTGGCAGGGGAAGCTCCATGATATAGGGCATGACCTTCCAAAGGTCGTGAAGATTGATAAGAAATGGGAAAAGCAGTGGGGCGTGCAGGGCACGTGTGCGATCCCGCACCCGGAAGAGGTGGATGCGCTCATGAAGAAGGTGCCGAAAGGAAAGGTGACGACGATCAACGAGATCCGGGCTGCGCTGGCGAAGAAGCACAAAGCCACGATCGCCTGTCCTATTACCACCGGGATTTTTGCCACCATCGCCGCATGCGCCGCAACCGAACAGCTGAAGGAAGGGAAGAAGCGCGTGACGCCGTATTGGCGTACGCTCAAAGGCGACGGCGAAGTGAACCCGAAGTACCCGGGCGGCGTCGCGGTCATTTCGGGCCTGCTGAAAAAAGAGGGACTAAAGACGGAAAAGAAAGGAAAGAGTAAAGTGGTTGTCGTTGATTTTGAAAAGAAACTGGCAAAATTGAAATAGCGTGGGAACACCTGCATGAGCGAGTCTACAGTACAGCGGAAGAGACGAGCGCAAATTATCTACAAGAAGCTAGATTCTACGTATCCCAAGGCGGGGATGATGTTGGCGTATAAGAATCCGTGGGAATTAACTGTTTCGGTTGTTTTATCCGCGCAGTGCACTGATAAGAAAGTGAATGAGGTAACGGCAGAGCTGTTTAAGAAATATAGAACGCTCGATGACTGCGTGCATACTTCTCAAAATGAGTTTGAGAAGGATATTTATGCGACCGGTTTTTATCGGCAGAAAGCAAAAAATATCCTGGCGAGCGCGAAAAAAGTAAAACAGGAATTCGGTGGAAAGGTTCCGGGCACGATGGAAGAGCTCCTGACCCTGCCGGGCGTGGCACGCAAGACCGCGAACATTATTCTTGGGAACGCTTTTAAAATATTTGAAGGAATAGCCGTGGATACGCACGTGCGTCGGCTTTCGCAGCGGCTGGGATTCACGACGCAGGAAAATCCGGAAAAAATCGAGCAGGATTTAATGGCACTGTTTTCCCAAAAAAAATGGTTTAACCTGACCTATCTGCTCATCGAGCATGGTCGTGCGATCTGTGCGTCGCAAAAACCGAAATGCGACCAGTGTTTGTTGGCCAAAAAGTGTCCGGCGGCGTTTATGTTTCCTCATTTCAAATAGTTTCATAGGCAATGTGCGACGGTAGAACATCCGCGTATTTTTTGTTACACTACAAAGGTTCATAACTAACAACACACATATGAAATTGAGAATCCAAACAGTATCTGTTTTTGGAGCCGCAGTTCTTCTGGTGGCTTTTTTTGTCGCTCCATGGCAGGCGAATGCAAGCGCAGAACAGAGCGACGTCCGGCTGGACCGGTTGCTGAAAACTGATCCTGTATTAAGCGAGTTGTACGTTGGAGATGGCAGTGCGGCTGATCTGGATGCACAATCGTTCACAGCGCAGGATGCAACGTACGGGTGGACGCGAACCGGTGAGTATGGTTTGAGCGATCCTGGTAACACGATTTTTTATCCCTGCGCAACTCCATTTAAAGGCAAATGGTTTGTTGCTGCAGGAGCAGCTGGTGGTGTGGCAAGTTTTTTTTATACCACAGATTATGAAAATTTTACTGATGTGTTTCCGGCAGTACCTCGAAACGATGCATATACGATGTGCCCGGTCCGCTATAAAGGGAAGATGTATTTCAGCACGTATAACTCAACGGATGGCGCTCGCCTGATGGGTTCGAGCAATGGCACGGACTGGGATCAGGTGGGCGACTTTGGATTGGGTGATGGCCCGGCAGTTCGATTTATTGATTTATTGATGGAAAAGGACGGGTATCTGTATATGGTTGCGAATGAGGCGACAGGCGGGGACCGCATTGTGCGTTATGACGGGTCAACGTTCCAGCAGGTTGCGGCGGCCGGATTTGGCAGTGCAAGTAATTATCAGATCATCAGCCTGGTTGAGTTCAAGAACCGACTATACGCGTCAACCTACAACTGGACGGCCGGGACAGAGTTGTGGAGGAGCAACCTGAACGGGACAAATTGGGAGCGCATTGCTGACGATGGCTTTGGTGAACCAAAGAATTTATTATCGATATTGCAGGAATTCAACGGTGCACTGTATGTGGCAACATGGACTGACGGCACGGTTGGGACCACTTTATTGCGGAGCACAAACGGAACGGATTGGAACGTTGTTACTTCGACCGGATTCGGCGATACGGAAAATGATTTAGGGCGCATGGCGGCGTTTGAAAATGATGGGTATTTCCTTTTTGGAACCAGCAATGATACGACCGGATATAACGTATGGCGTTGTTCAAAGAAATCGAAATGCGACGAAGAAAGTGATTTCACCCCGGTTGTTGTCGGCGGCATGGGTGATGTGACGCAGGACCGGCACAAACTATATGAACGGAATGACGTCGCGTACCTGATTGCCGATGACAGTACGCACCAGCGTCTCTACCGGAGTACGGATGGAACGCATTGGACCGCGTGGACTTCGGTCGCGTTTGGCGATGTTAATAATGAAGAGATACGGCCGCAGTTTGTTGATAAGTATTTGGTTGCCGGAGTGGAGAATAGCGCCGCGGGCGGCGAAATCTGGGTAACGGAAGCGGCGCCTGCACAGGTGTCTGATTTGAGCCTCATCAACCGTTCCAATGACAGCGCGAAGCTGGAATTCACCTCGCCGTCCGGGAGTGATCGCAACCAGCATGTTGTAAAATGCTATGCTGCCGGCGGATTGGACCAGGACAACTGGAATGATGCAAGAACGCGCGCAGCCATGACCGCAAAGAAAGCGGGCAAGCGCGTCGTGATTACTGCGATCGGCCTGAAACCGAATACACAGTACCGGTGCGCGGTGAAGACGACGAATGCAGTAACCGGAGAGGCGTCGTATATCTCCAACCGCATAGAATTTACAACCCGGCGCGTACGCTACGCAGTCGGCAAAGGATACGGAGACAAGCCGCAAGTCCGAATTTTTCGGAAGAAGGGCAAGATCATGGTTCGGCAGTTCAACGGTCTGCACAAGGATGTGACCACCGGCGTGCATACGGCTGCCGGCGATGTGGATAATAACGGCCGTGGACAGATAGTGGTCGGGTCGCGGAACGGTTCCACGTCAAAGATACGCATCTTTTCTGCGCGGGGTACGTTATTGGCAGAAAAGAACCTTGGAATGTACGGGACGAGCGGTGTTGATGTGGCTGTTGGAAATATCGATGGAAAAGGCCGAAACGAAATTGTGACTTGTCGCTATAGCCAAGGCAACCCGACGGTAGGGGTCTATCGGTTGACGAAATCAAATAAGATAAAGTTCATCCGCAAGTTTAATGCGTACCTGACTGACAACGGATGCACTGTCACTACCGGCGATACAAATGGAAACGGCAAAGAGAGCATTATTGTCGGCGCCGGAATTGGCGCGCAGCCGAATGTCTATGTGTATTCCGGGCGCGGGGAGTTCAAATATTCATTTACTGCGATTCCATCATCGAATGTTCAGGGAGTGGATGTTGCGGCGCATGACCTGACTGGAAACGGCAAAGCGAATATTGCAGTCAGCAATCTGGCGGGCGATACCGTGCAGGTGCGCGTCTATAAGCCGATGGGAACCGAGATGATTGGTTTCTCGGAGCCGTTTGGCGAAGAAATGAACGGCGGCGCTCGCATTGATGCGGGGGTTGTGAATGATAAAGGGAAGACAGGCGTGTTAGTTCTGCCGAATGAAGGCGGACAGGTGCGGGTGATAAAAAAAGACGGTTCTATCTACACGGGAATTCAGTTCAATCCATTCGGCAGCGGCTGGACCGGAGGCGGCACTCCTTCAGCGTTTGCATATTAGCCAAAGGCAATGCGGTTTCCTATCCTTGGTCCGGCCTTCTTTGAACAGTCTGCACTCGATATTGCACCGGAGCTGATTGGAAAATATTTGGTGCGGAAGGACGGAGTGTATGATATTGAAGCGATGATCCTTGATGTCGAGGCGTATGACGGGTTTGACGACAAGGCATCGCATGCCAGCCGCGGCAAAACCGACCGCAATGCCCCGATGTTCGGTCCTGCTGGGCATTGGTATATCTATTTGGTGTACGGTATGCATTGGATGCTGAACATCGTCACCGGCAAAGAGGGGCATCCGGCTGCCGTGTTGATCCGGGGGTGCCTGGCAGAGGACAGGACGCAGGTGAGCGGCCCGGCGCGCGTCACAAAATTATTCGGCGTGGACCGTTCATTTGACGGCTCTCTGGCAGGCAAAAAAACGGGGCTTTGGTTTGAAGATCGGGGGTTAAAAGTGCCAAGGTCAGCCATTAGACAAGGCCCGCGCATTGGTGTAGAGTATGCAGGGACATGGGCGAAAAAACCCTATAGATTCTATCTATGAACAGTTTCGACAACGGAAAATTCGCAGGCGATAAGAAGGTGGGGAAGAATTTCCTCTACGGCTTTGAGCATTACCTGGTAGACAAATTTACTGCGAAGTGGCCGTCCTGGATACAGACCTACCACCTGACATGGATGACCGTGCTTTGGAGTGCGGGCATTGTTTTTTTTGGGTATCTTGCGCAGGACAACATCAACTGGCTCTGGGGCTCGTCGGCCATGATCGTGCTGCAATACATCAGCGACCTGTTTGACGGGTCGGTTGGCCGGATGCGCAACACCGGCCTGGTGCGCTGGGGGTATTACATGGATCACTTCCTTGATTACGTGTTCGTGTGCGCGTTGCTGATTAGTTATTTCTTTGTGACGCCCGACAGTTTTGCGACTATGCTGTTTTTTATCCTTGCACTGTGCAGCGCGTATCTGGTGAATTCATACCTTTCGTTTTCCGCGTCGAATAAATTCCGTGTTTCGTATTACAAGATCGGTCCGACAGAGATGCGAATTGTTTTTATTGTTATCAATACGCTTCTTATTATGTTCGGGACGACCTATTCCGGCCAGCTGCTGCCGTGGATCCTGGGGGCCATCACGTTTGCCCTTTTTATGGTTGTGTACCGCACGCAGAAAGAGTTATGGAAAATTGACATGGAAGAAAAAGCGAAAAACGAACATGGTCCGCAATAGCACGGCCGCATGTGTCATCGCGGGGACAATCCTGGTTGTCGGTGCAGTGGGCTGCCCGGTTGTAGAGCCGGCAGAACAGGCAGCTACTCCTATTCCGACGAATGCGAGTACTGCGATTGTTGAACAAATTGAAGACGAAACGGCAACTGATGCTGTCAATGTGAATATGGACGGACCTTTGGCAATGCCTGAAGTTACTTACTCGGACTCACAGCAGGCAGAAGTGGAGCATCGCACGCCAGATAAAATGTTCTCTGTAACTTCTCGCCAGTTTGAATTCGAGCCGTCAGAACTGCGGGTAAAAGAGGGAGACCTGGTTCAGATCACCCTTACCTCTGAAGATGTTACGCACGGATTGTCTTTGCCGGAGTTTGATGTTTATTTACAAGTTTCAAAAGGCGAAGAAGAGACGGTTGAATTTATTGCTGACGAACCGGGTGCGTATGTGTTTTTCTGCAACGTGTTTTGTGGGATTGGCCATAGTGAAATGAAAGGCCAGCTCATCGTTGAATAAATATTGTACTAATGTTAGCGCCGTTGGTTGACGGCTTTTACATTATTTGGTATATAACACTTCGTGCTGTATTGGTCTGTAAACAGCTCGCAGAGGAGGAAGCGCATGCAGACAATCGAAATCGAGGTCAGAAAAGGTAAGGTTTTCACGAGGAGGGGGCCGCGCGACAAGCCGACGAATTCGACGGCACGCACGATCCACCGGGGCCGGAATGCGGCTCCGTTCATGTTCGATGACGCGGTAGAGATCGCGAAGGAACACGCCGGATTCGGCCTGGTTCCCGTGGGCGAGCCCGTCCGGGAGACGGTCGATACCGATGTCCCGTGTTTCCGAGCGATGAGCGATCGGCGTCAGCTGCACGTGTTCACCGTCTCGGCCAACCGCGGGAAGGCACGGCACGTCCTGGACAAGGGTGTCGAGACGCTGGTGCAGGTATTCAGCCGACGGGGCATTCCCTGCAAGATCGGCCGTACCGATCAATCCCAGAGGCCCGTCATCATCGACGGCTATGGACAGTACGTGACCGTCTTCCAGACATCGATCACGATCGGGCAATAGCCCAATCACCCAAAGGCCCACTTTCAGCGTCAGGTGAAACGCTCTAAGTGGGATCTTTTTTTATTCGCAAACCCTTGACAAAAGTGCTACCATTCAGTAGCGTATGAGGTTATTATGATGACTATGGCAGAACAGCGAGGACGAAAAAAGAGGCCAAAGGCGGAGCGGAAAGGTGATGCGCTGCAGAAGTTGCCGGACTCAGCGTTTACATTGCAGCGGGAGCCAGAGCGTCAGTTAACGCTGGAGAAGATGCGGCTGCTTAATAAGCCCGCACTCGGGCTGATGCTTTTTTTACTTGGCGCGCATACAGGCGCCCGCGCCGGGGAGCCGGCTGAACAGCCGCCTGTGAGCGCCGAGCACGCGCTAGTTCTTGCTGAACAGCCGGAGGATGAGGATTCAATCGATGAGGAGACGCTGTCGGAAATGTCGATTGAAACGCAGGCGCAGTCGATTGAATTGATGCAGCAGGCGTTTGCACGAACCGCAGATCAGCGGAATGACCCTGATTTGCTTGCCGATGTTTCCCAGGAGGAACTGGACCGCGTGGTTGAAATGGTTTCTGCATATCCGGTGGACGATGTGATACAGGCATTTACGGATTTATCGGGTGTTTCAAAGGAGGAACTAATTGCAGACAATCATCTGATGATGGTGGCGCTCTATTCGCCAACCTGGCTTGAAGAGCATAATGAGGAGATCGCGCAACTGGAAGGATATGATATCGTGTCGGAAAATGTTCTGAAGCACTGGTCAAGAAGCAGCGGCTTCATAACTCCGGGGGGCGAATTTCTTGGCATCAACGTGAAGCATCTTCATGAAGCGCTTCTGGAATCTCAATTTGACCAGGGATCATTTGAATTAATAACGCATGAATTTGCCCATACCTTTTCAAATGATTCCGTGTATGAAGATCCGGACGTGGAAGATCGTTTTACGTATCTTGACGTGCTTGTATCCGAAGGTATTACGCAGGCATTTGTTATAGAGGCATCAAAGCGAGTGCGGCCGGATGAACCATTACTCGATACTATTTACCAAACCGGCGAAAAGCACGCAGGGTACCTTGTGATGGAGGTGCTTGGGCGGGACGTTGTTTTTAATGCCTATGCGACTGATAATTATTCTGCAATCCCGAATGCATGGAACGAAATATACGGAGAGGGCTCCTGGGAACGCGCGATGCGCTTTTCAGTCGGAGAGAAAGACGATGAAATTTCACAGCATCTTTTTCCGCTATTCGGGCTGATGCTTGAGATGGGCCAGGACGCCCAGGATACGTATCTGCGTGTTAATGCAAAGGCCCATCACGGACGAATCCTCCCTTTGTTCGCGGAGGACGGGCTGGTAGAGGCGCTTTACATAAGAGACGACCGGATGTCGCGTACGATAACGGCAGGACTTGCGCGGCTGCGCATTCCTCATGCTGACGGAAGCGAGACAATCTATGTTGTTCCTGTTATTGATCCTGATGAAACGGTATACGAGCGGGTGCAGTACCGCGGACGGGATATGGCAGTAACGCCCATGCCGACGACGATGGTGAGCCTTTATGCGATTGGAGCATCAACCGACGCAAAGGTTCTCGAGCGGCTGCGCGAGCGCCTTGACCGCATGATTTCGAACCTCCAGGTAGAAGAAGGCGGAACAAAAAATCCGGACGACGACGCCCAGACTATTGGCGCGGGAGAACCGGGCCAGACCAGCTAAGTCCTTACGTTCGTTTTAGCCCATTCATCATATTTTTCCAGCGCTTGATCCAATGTGTCCACAATAACGATTTTTTTCGGTGTCTTTGAGAGGCTTGTTACCATCTTCAAAAAGAATTTCATGGAATGCGTAACGCCGTAGAATACGGTTTTGCTGTTTTGTTTGTTTCGAAACAGTTCTTTGTATAGCTGGATTGAACGCTGCGACGGCAATTCGCTGTCATCTGAACGGGTCATATCTACCATGATGAAGAATTTTTTATCCGGATACTTTGGAAACCAGTGCTTTGATGCAAAATCATTCAGCCATTCTGTTTCTGCTGTCGATTCTTTTTCGCTGTGCGTTGCCCATCCGAAGTGAATGTGGATCGCCTGTTCTTTCGGGTAGAGGATCATCCAGTCGTCTGTCGGCCCGAAATATTCAAAATCATCCGAGGAGTGCTTGCTGCATTTTTCGCATTCGAATGGATGCTTGTAGGAGTGCTTCTTTTTGTCGGCCATAGATTTGCATTATATCGCGTCTGTCGGTTCTAATCAAGATTGGCACCCTTTATTTTTTTAATAATTCCTATTCCTGCGTCTACATAAACTCGGTCGCCGGATGTAAACAGCTGCGTTGCGTTTTTTGTGCCGACGATACTCGGCGTACCCAGCTCCCTGCTAACCACTGCGGCATGGCAGGTCATGCCCCCGTCGTCTGTCACAATTGCAGCCGCCCGCTTCATGGCCGGCAGGTAGTCGACGGTGGTCATTGTTGTTATGAGGATTTCTCCTTGTTCAAGATGTGCATTTGCATCCTTTGCTGATTTTGTTACGAACGCAATGCCTTTCGCAGTGCCGGCGTTTGCCGGAATTCCTTCGGTTTCCGTGGCTTCATCACTTTGTATTACAGACAACACTTCATCTTGAAGTACTTTTCTTGCATCGGCGCCATAGGTGATTTGCACTTTTCCGGATTGGATCTGCATTGTCAGGCCGGTTTTGCGTTTATTAATCTCACTTGTGTTAACCGGCGCACCTTCTTCAAGTAGGGCTAGCAGTTCTTCCGGGAAATAGAGGAGAATTTCTTCATAGGTTACATCGAAGCGGTTTGGAATTTCACGCAAGACACGGTAGATGATTTGATTGCATCGCATCTGCACCTCTTTGCGGTTGTCATGCAGCACGTTAAACATGTCCAGCAGGTCAAAGTGTCCGGAGAGCGTATCGGGAGCAATGGAATATGCTGTACAAAGATCTTTGCGTTTATTATCGACCGTGGCTCCATAGTTTGTAATACTCTCGAGTTCTTGCCCGCGTTTTTCAGCCGGAAGATCAGACAGCTCCATTAATTCTTCCCGAACCTGCTTTTGCGTTATTTCATTTGATCCGTCCCATCCCATGCGGATCCAGCTGAATTTTTCTGCTGTTTTTTGTATATTATCTTCTAAGATGCTGGGTTGCAGTGAACGTTCCAACAGCGCTTTTTTGTATTCGGAACTGGCTGAAAGGGTTGCGGGCCTCATAAACTCGGCAAGATCCGCAGAGTCGATTGGCTTATTTGCGTTTGATTCCAGATATTCGGTAAAGATTTTATGAAAGACATCGTCAAACACATCAACGGTGTATTCCGCAAATAGGATGAATTTCGAAGCAAGCCCATAGAGGAGCGAGTACTGATGCAGGAGCTCTTTTGTCGGTACGGTTGTAAGATCTTTTTTCTTCAACGAGACAATGGCTTCAAGAATTTTTTTTCTTGCCTGCGTATGCATTTTATAATGGCGTGCTCGTTCTTTTGGGTCGTCCAGCCAGACGCCGAACCACTTCCGAAACCGTTTTTCCAACTCGTCTACATCGCGCGCCCACCAGAAATAACCGTCCTTGAACGCCCCCACTTCCCAGATGTTTGCGACATAGGGATGTTCGTCCGGAGAACTATAAAAAAGTGGAAAATAATACGAGATAGATTGCGGATATAAATCTGCACGTTCGTAGACGCGGAGGTTCCGTTTATTCACTGGTTTCGGTGATGATTTTTTCTACGCCCATATCAAGTAGGCGCTGTGCGTCTTCTTTGTTATTTACCACCCAGGCGTAGATGTCGATGTTGTGTTTTTTCGCCTCTTCCACGATTTCCGGGGTAATGGTCGTGCGGAACAGGTTGAGCGATTCGCAGCCGAGTTTTTTGGCCGCTTCAAGCCCAAATGCTGCCCATTCGTTTTCGTGTTCGTCCGTATAGCCCACAAATGTTTTTGCTGTTTTTGAAATTTCCATTTCATCTGCGCGTTCCGGAGCCGACGGCCAGAATAGCCCGCGCTTCAGCGGAACGCCGTGTTCATCCATGGCGGCCTTCGCTTCCTGCAGCGCTTCAACTGAAAATGAGTGCACGCCGAGCGACTGTTCCGGATAGTCGGGCATTGTTTCAAACACGCCGTCATCTTTCATCGCCGCGATTTCATCCACCATTGCGCGCGCTGCTTCTTCTGCTTTGTCTGGCGTACTGGCTTTAATTTCCATAGTCAGGTCAATGCCGCGGTCATACGCGTTGAAGATATATTCGCGCAGCAACGGTATGGCGCCGCCGCGTTCTCCGTCAGTCCGCGAGATAACATTCATCGATTCCAGCTCCGACAGCGTCATGGCTTCCACCTGTTCCTGCGTTAGTTGCGCGTCCTGAAAATCCTTATCGTGCAGCACGGCAATCGTTCCGTCAGATAAAATGAACAGGTCGAACTCAATGCCAACGCCGTATTGCTCGCGCATGGCTTCAAAACTGTTCGGCCGGTCCTGCGATTCGCGCAGTCCGCGGTGCTGGATAAATTGGTTCTCCGACATACATGCATTATAAAGTAGCGCCCTTAATGCCGCAATGATACAATGTGACTGAATTATGGCAAATATCCAAACTAAAAAGGAGCAACCACTCGGCGTTACCATGGTGCTGCTGAACGCAGTATTGTGGGGGATGTTTCCGGTTGTCGTGAATTTCGGAGCCAAGGAAATTGCCCCAATCACGTTTGCCGCGTTAAGTGCCTTGTGCGCAGGCGCTGGCTTTATTGTTTACGCTGCCGTCACGCGTTCATTCCATGAATTGAAAGACCGCCGAGCGTACGTGCCGTTGTTAGCCGGCACGCTGTTTGTCATCGTTGTTCCGTACACGTTATTCTATACGGGCACGAGTATGACTTCCGGAGTGAATTCCTCGATGCTTCTATTGGCAGAAATTATTTTTACGCTAGTGTTCACGCATTTTATTGGCGAGAAAACAACGCGTTTGAAAGTACTTGGTGCCGGCGGGGTATTGTTTGGATCGTTGTTTATTTTATATAATGGTTCGTTTTCTTTGAATTTGGGTGATCTGCTTATTATAGCCAGTACCGTGACGTATCCTATCGGGAATTTTTACGGCAAGCGCGCGCTGAATTATGTTTCTCCCGCAACTATTCTTTTTATGCGCTATACGCTCGGGGGGCTATTTATTTCTGCACTTGCGTTGCTGTTTGAGCCGCATGCGGAATGGGGCAGCATAGTTACCGAGTATTGGTGGATTATCCTTGTTACAGGCCTGCTATTATTTGGCGTAACAAAAGTAATTTGGTATGAGGGACTGAAACGGCTGGATATTTCAAAAGCAATATCGCTCGGAATGACGTTTCCCGTATTCAGCCTGGTAGCGCTTCTGTTGTTTTTTAATGAAACAATCTCACTCTATCAGTGGATTGGAATTATCATTATGTTGTCTGGCGTTTATTTCAGCATTCGTCGACCATCAGTCGATCTAAGGAAGACGCGTTACGCCGAATGAGCGGCTTTTTCAATTTCTTTTTTCCATTTTCTTCGCCGCCACACGGCAAAGTTGTATGATGTTCCGTCTGTTGTGATAACAAGAATACCGTGCGGAAAGAGAGCGAGTTTTTGCTTGAAATCAACTCGTTCAATTTCCGGCATAGGAATATTGATTATATATTCCCTGTAATTCAATGGATGAGCGCTGAACGCCAATCGTTTGTTCGTCAGATACAACATGCCGGTGATTTCTTCATCCGTGTAGTACGAAGTGAATTTTTTCCGCAGGATTTTTTCACCTGTCTGGATGTCGATTTCCATATCATTATGATACACTACGGGTATGAAAATCACCATTTTATCGGTCGGTAAGACCAAATCGCGCGAGATGCAGGGGCTGGAACGGGAGTATTCCAAGCGGATCAGCGGCCGTTTCCGTTGCGAGCTGGTTACAGTGCGAAACGACAAGGAATTAATGGAACGAGCCAGCCAGCTGGTTGGCCGCGTTGTTCTTATGGATGAAAAGGGCAAAGAGATGACGTCGGTTGAGTTCGCGCAGTTTATAGACCGTGCATCGCAGGCAGAAACCGGCCTCACCTTCGTCATTGGCGGGGCAGAGGGGATTCCGGAGGAGCTGAAGAGCAAAGTGCAACAGAAGATCCGCTTGTCATCCATGACGCTGCCGCATGAGATGGCGCGCGTGGTTCTTATTGAGCAGTTATACCGGGCGCAGACCATCATTGAGGGCCACCCGTACCATAAATAGTTTGGTTGCAAAAAAGTGCGAAATTTGATATATTAATGTTGCGCAACAGTGTTGTATAGGTTTCATTTTACTATAAATCATGGCAGTCGTACGAAAAGCAATAATACCGGTTGCAGGGATGGGCACCCGCTTTCTCCCGGCAACTAAAGCAATCCCCAAAGAGCTGCTCCCGTTGGTGGATAAGCCGGTCATTCAGTTTATTGTTGAGGAGCTGCGGGATTCCGGAGTTGAAGAAATTATTTTTGTTACAAACGAAAGCAAGATCGCGATTGAACGGCATTTTGAACGCGATGAGCCCCTGGAGTGCGTGCTTCACGAGAAGAATAAGCATGCGGAGTTGAACGCCATTAAAGAATGCGTCGGATTGGCGCGGTATATTTTTATTCCGCAAACGGAACCGCTCGGATTGGGGCATGCGGTATTGCAGGCACGGAGCATTATCCATGATGAGCCGTTTATCGTATGCGGCGGCGATGATGTGGTTGAAGGCGAGCCTGCTGCCAAGGAATTGATTGAGGTGTATCAGAAATACGGCGGTTCTGTTGTTGGCGTGCAGGAAGTGCCGAAAGATGAGGTTGACCGGTACGGCATCGTGACGCCCGAGAAGAAACTGGATGACACGCTGGTGAAAATTTCTGACATTATCGAGAAGCCGCCGGTAGAGGAAGCGGCGTCGAATCTGGCGGTGAGCGGCCGGTGGCTGCTGACCCCGGAGATTTTTGACCATCTGGAAAAAACAGAACCGGGTGCGGGCGGAGAGATCCAATTAACCGATGCGATCCGTTCGCTGATGAAGGAGCAGGATGTGTATGCAAAGACATATTCAGGTGTGTATCGCGACTGCGGCAATAAGGCGGAATATGTGAAAGCGGTACTGTCGTTCGCATTGAAAAACGAAGAGGTTAAGGACAAATTAAAAGAATTCATTAAACAATTAGATATTTAGTACGTATGAGAAAGCGTTTTTCTCTGAAAACACTGCCCGTTTCGATCGCCGGTTTGTTTTTGTTGCTGGCAGCAGTGGTAACGACGGGCCAGCTATGCCCGGGCGGCGGCGACCTGGAACCGCCAGTCCCGTTTACGATGGAGATTTGGCGACCGGCGGACAGGAGCGGTGATTTTACCCCGGCGGTTGAGGCCTATCAGGCGGTGTATCCGCACGTTTCCTTCAATATCCGCACAATGGATCCGGAAACGTATGAAGATGAATTGTTTGCCGCCTGGTCAAAAGGGGAGGGGCCGGATATTTTTTCAGTACCGAATTGGCGGTTGGGGAAGTTCCGCGAATTTATCTCGCCCATGCCGCAGCAGGCGACGTTGCGCCAATCCGTGGCAGAAAAGAGCTTTGGACGGACGGTTATCACCGTTACCGAGAACACGGTGCAGTTTCCGTCTACTGCGCAGGTCCGTGACCGGTTTGTTGATGCGGTCTACCACGATGCGGTATATGAAGATCAGATTTTCGGATTGCCGTACAGCTTTGATACATTGGTGATGTACTATAACCGCGATTTGCTGGCGCGCGCGCAGGTTGCCGTTCCGCCGACCACATGGGAGGAGTTCAGGAATGCGGTTCAGGCCATGACCCAGTATGACGAGGACAATAAGATTGTTCAGCCGGCTGCAGCTATCGGTACGGCTGATAACATCCCATACTTCATGGACATCTTGTCATCAATCATGATGCAGAATGGTGCAGACATGGTAACCGAAACCGGCCGCATTGATTTCATCGGCGAAACAGAGTCAGGACGGCTGGCCGGGGTTGAAGCGTTGGATTTTTACACGAAGTTTTCTGACCCGGCGTTTCGAACATATACCTGGGACGATAACCAGCTCGGAGCGCTTGAAGCGTTTACGCAGGGCACGCTTGGTTTCTACTTCGGCTATTACGGCGACCGCGCTGTTATCGACAACCGTGCGCCAAACCTCAACTACTCCTATGCCAAGATTCCGCAGGTGGATTTGAATAACCAGGTGAATATTGCGCGGTATCCGATTGAAGCGGTGCATATCGGCAGCGAAAATGCTGACCATGCATGGAATTTCATAAATTATTTATCCCAGCAGGATCAGGTGAGCGCATTTCTTGATTCGACCGGGCGAATTCCGGCTGTGAAATCATTAATCGGCACGAAACAGGAAGATTCCGAAATCGGCATCTTTGCCCAACAGGCGTTGACCGCAAAAACATGGTATCATGGGGTTGATCCTGATACGACGCTGTTGGCGTTCCGCGAGATGGTGAATGAAGCGATCGCGAAAGCATCGCCTATTGAAGAGATTGTGGCGCTGGCGCAGCGGAAGGTGAGCCTTACGTTCCAATCAGACTAATCGATGATTATGATCAAAACGCGAATATCCATTATTGCCGCTGTTGCAGTCGCCCTGTTCGCACCGCTGGCTGCACGCGCGCAGATTCTGCCGGCATGCTGGAAAGACGGCAACTGCACAACATGTGATTTTATTGCGTTGTTTGCGGGGTGGGCAGAGGGCCTGTTGATGGCGATCGGCCCGCTGGTTGTGTTGATGATCATTATCGGCGGCGTGTACTGGATTATCTCTGCCGGAAACCCGGAACGGGTGCAGCGAGGGCAGCAGATAATGATTGGTGCGGTTATCGGATTGTTCTTTGTCCTTGGTGCGTTTTTACTGGTGAATTATTCAATTGCTTCTATTGTTAAGAAACCGTCCGGTGATGGATATGTAACACAGAATCCGGCGGATAATGCAATACTGTTCGGTACGGACTGGTCAACATTCTGCGAAAGCGGCAGCACTCCCAAAGGTTCGACGCTTCAGGAATGCGGGGCTCAGGATGATGGCAAGATTTGTTCAATTACGAAGGACAACTGTACGAACAACTGTGTCTGTTCTGGCGGCACCTGCATTCCATCCTGCGAGGCAAACTATATAGGTTCTCAAACAACGGCAGCGTCATGCCTGACAGAATCGAGCCTTTGCACTGAAGCTGGCGGCATTGAATCACCCACGGGGTCCTGTCCGGATGACCGACCGGTCTGCTGTATATTAACTATAGAATAAATTGAGCACCTATGAAACATCGAATTGAAACAATAGCATCTACAACTGTCGTCGGTTTGTTTTTAGCTATGCCGGCGCTGGCGCAGTTCTCACTGACGAATCCGCTTGGCAACGTCACAGACCCGAATGAGGTGATTGCAAACGTCATCCGCGTTTTCCTCGGCATCGTGGGAATTATTTCGTTGATAATAATCGTGTACGGCGGGTTTTTGCTGCTGACCTCCGGCGGAAGTCCGGAGCGCGTCAAGAAAGGGCGTGATACGTTAATGTGGGCAGCGATCGGCTTGGTGGTCGTCTTCGCGAGCTACGGCATAACCGAAGCGATTTTCCGTGCCATTGCAGGTGAATCGATCGTGTAGATTACTGACAGAATTATGAAAAAACTCCCGCAGGGGAGTTTTTTGTTCATACAAATGAAGAAGCGCTTTGCCTACGTTGCCGGAACGAGAATGCCGATAAGATAGAGCGTAATGCCCCATGCGCTCATGATGATGAGGAGGCCGATGACGGCCCAGATTAATATATTTTTTCCCTTTGTAACCTTTTCTTCACTGCCTCCGCTCGTCATCCATGTGAATCCGCCGTAGATGATAAGGATGACTGCGATGATCGCCACGGTACCAAGAAACACATTGGCTATTGCAAGGGCCGTATCTGCCGCGCTTCTGGTAGGCAGGCCGGAGCTAGTGCCGATTGTATCGTTTGGATCGAAGTATTCAGTCTGTGCAAGCGCCGCATGCACGCCAACTGCCATCGTACCGAAAAGAGAGGCGCCTGCGGCTGATAGCGTTTTGGTTATTTTTTTATACATAGACGAGTTATTGGAATAATATGATCGACTCAATTATACTGCAGTACCCCGGGTTCGTCCACTAAATTATTTTCAGGATGGCTGTACGGGCGTCATCCACAGAAGGATAGCGGGACTTGATGAAATGGGGGATATATGCTACAGTTTGCACATCAGTTTAACTGAACATTATCGAAAGGAGGTGATGACTCAATGAAGAATAAACTAGCAACAGCCGGTTTCACAGCTCTTGGCATGCTTATTTCGTCACCAGTGCTTGCACAGGTGAATACAAGTATCACTGTTAACGGCTATGGTACAAACACTCCTGAAGATATTGTTATCAACCTTATCAACTGGATTCTCGGCATCCTTGCCA
The DNA here is from genome assembly GCA_043813585.1 of Candidatus Kerfeldbacteria bacterium. Lineage (GTDB taxonomy): Bacteria > Patescibacteriota > Patescibacteriia > UBA9570 > XYC2-FULL-38-9 > JBDRKW01. The sequence goes on along the minus strand of JBDRKW010000002.1, from coordinate 73,126 downwards.
TTATCGCAGTGATCATGGTTCTGATCGGCGGCTTCCGCTGGATGACAGCGGGCGGCAACGAGGAAAAGGTAGATAGCGCGAAGAAGCTTCTAATCGCAGCTGTCATCGGCCTCGTAATTGTCATGGCTGCATGGGGTATTTCCATCTATGCTGTCGGCATTCTCGCTGGCGCAACAGGTGCGCAAGTAATCTAACGATCTGTTGTAAACAGATATCTGTCTATAAAAAGAGCCCGCACTTGCGGGTTCTTTTGTTGTGCTGCAGCTGAATTTGGTATACTGGTGCAATGGGAAAAATCATGCTGTCTGTCATGAAGCCGCATCTGCGCATACCCCGCATCGTATGGGTTTCTTGTATTGCCTACTGCGTCGTTTTTTCTGCAGTGTGCATTGCAAAATATTTTAATTTTCAGTACCCGACATTTGATCTTGCAATATTTGACCAGGTCCTATGGAACAGTTCCCATTTTCGCTGGTATGAGTATTCGTTTAACCCGTATTCATACCTGGTGGATCACCGGTCGTGGCTATTAATGGCATTTGTGCCGTTGTACTGGGTTGCCGGGCATCCGATAACGCTATTGGTCGCGCAGACCATTGCTCTTGGAAGCGGCGCCCTTCCGCTGTATTTCATAGCGAAGCGTGCGCTCGTTGGCCGGGTTAATAAGGCGGAATATATTGCGGCAGCCGTGAGTGTGCTGTATTTGATCCATCCGACCGTTCAGCAGATGAATCTGTTTGAATTCCATATGCTGCCGTTTGTCATCCCCGTCGTTTTTTGGTTATGGCTGGCACTGGACAGGAAGAAATGGGCCGCAACCTACTGCCTGGTTGTCCTGCTGCTGCTGCTTCGTGAAGATTTGGCGTTCATGACCATAGGCGTCGGGGTATTGGTTGTGCTGCGGCACGGGAGGAAGTACTGGTTTCATGGCGCGGCAATCGCGGCGTTGAGCATCGTTTGGCTCATTAGCATGTTGTGGGTGGCATCGTTCTTTTCCCCGGATGATACCGTGAAGTTCATGATGTATTTTGAACATTACGGCAGCACCCCGGGGGAAGTGGCGCGGGCTTTTCTCTTTCATCCCGTCAGCTCGATTGCAAAGTTATTTGGCAATGACCATGCCATTGCATTATTTTATCTCATTGCGAGCATCGGCATGCTTTCATTCTTCAAGGTGCGCTACCTCGTTCCGGCGCTCGGGCCGTTTTTGTTTTATTTTATGATTGACAGGAATATCATCGGGGCGATTGTGGCCAGCCACCATGCTGCAGTTATTTTTCCGTGGCTGCTCATTTCTGCCGTCTACGGGATTCCTGTTTTTTTGAAGCTGCTGAAGCGGATCAACTGTTCACGGTTGGGGAGAGTATATGCGCTGTCGTATGCCGTCGGGCTGTCGTTGCTGGCATATTTCATCATGTTTTTTTGCCTGTTTTCACCGCTCCGTGAAATTCCCGACGCTGTGGATGAATGGTATCATCGCGATGTGGATGGATATCGCACGATTGTTCAATCCATTGGCGATACTGAAGCGGTGATGGCGTCGCGGCGGTTTTGGCCGCTCTTATCGCATCGGGAGCATTTGTATTCCAACCTTGGATTGTTTACGGGAAAAATGCATTTTTCCGATACCCCCTATCAATCGCCGACAGGCGTTTCGCGTTTGATCATGGAGCATGACGTTATTTTCGATTCCGCAATAAATATTCCTGATGAGGAGATTCAGCATACGTGGCAGCGCGTCCAGCAGGTGCTTGACGACAATGATTTAATACCCGCGTACCAAACTCAGGATGCGTTTGTTTTTGCGCGCAAGGAGTTAGTGGATCAAGAGCAGCAATTTTGGACAAATAATCCTGCGACTATTAAGCAGCCCCTGCGCACTGATTTGCAGGGTGATTTGATGTTTCTTGGCTGGAACTATGCGCCTGACGGCGATGATCGCGGCACTCTTTCTCTCGCGTTTGAAAAGATGAACGGCGGATGGACAGACGATGACCAGCAGCTTGAGCTGCAATGGTTTGATTCTGAGGGAAAACGGGTCAAGGAACATCAGTATGCGCTTGGATTTTCGGTTGTCCCGACGCATACATGGCTGCCCGGCGAGAGCTATGCAATGCATCTTCCGGTTGTCCATCCTGCCGGGGCTGCGCGGGTTGCGGCAGTTTTCGGCCCGGTGGTTCCCTCGGAAGAATTATTGCAGACACTCAAGATGCGCGCGGCGATAATTGACCCTGATAACTCCACGTCTATTGGTCTGGACGGGCTGCTGGATTAGTTTCCGTTTTCACGCGGTAAACGGAATATGGTGTATGAGGCGTCTTCGTATGTTTTCTTAAAGCGGCCGTCAGCGATGACGTTGTTCATCATCGCCGTATGGTCGTTTTCAATAACGACGAATCGCGCGTTGAAATCGTCCCCGATGATTTCATATAGATTTTTTGTTTGTTCTCCTTTAGTTATATCCACCCATTCCCAATACAACTCCTGGTCGTAGTTGTACATAAAGGTCGGGTCAAGGCCGACAATAAACCGGTCGCGTGCCACGTGGTAGAACATCTGCGGGAAAATATCCCAGTTGCTGTGAAACACAATATCGCCTTTATTGCTATGGGTGCGCAGCCATTTACCGGCGTCTGCAAAGTCGGTCAGTGGAATGCCATGATGGTGGGAGTCGTAAACATTTTCTGCGCCCATTGCACAAACACCGCCGAAGATGAACAGGCAGTAGATGGCGGCAACGGCTCCGGCGGTCGCGGTTACGGCGTTGGAGCTCATTTTTTGCTTTGCTTTTTTCAGCAGGCGGGGAAGGGCATCGAGTGCGCCGCTGAGATGAAGGGAGAGCGCGGAGAACAGGACGGCCCATGGTATAAAGTATTCCGAATATCGGCGCGATTTCAGTGTAAAAATGAAGAAAATGAATACCAGGACACCAGCAGTAATTGAAGCCGTCGTCTGTTTTTTTGTGGTGGCAAAAAAAGCAATCAGGCCGGAAGCGAGCAATCCGGCCACCAGTATGTTATCCGAGATTAATGTGATAATTTCGGATGGATACCATTCGTTTCCCACGCCGATGACGTTTTGCTGGTTAATGAGCCCGATTTCAATTATCTGTTGCCAGAGAAAGATGATGTGTTGCGGGAATGAAGGGTGAATGAGCAGTCCGGCTGCAGTGCCTGCGACGGTTGCCGCGAGAGGCAGGAACAAACGGAGCATTTTTTTTCGTTCGAACGCCTTTCCATTTTTTTGAACGTACCTGAAGGCCCCAATGAGGGAATAGATACCGGCAAGGATCGGCAGCAGCAGAAAACCGCCATAGGACCATACAAACAGAAAGCTCGTGAGGATAAGGAGGCGATGCTGTTTCATTGCCATAAGCAGGAACCCGCCCGTCAGGAACAGGAATCCGACTGCGGGAGCTTTCGATAGCCCCATCCGGAACGCGAACGAGTAGGAGAAAAGCAGTAGTATTGAGAATAAAAGCGAATACCGAACCTTCATTTTTTGCAGCAGACAGCAGAACAAGGTCACGGTGCCCGACCCAAGCAGGATAGTGGCCAGCTTGACCCCGACCGTCGTGCCGAGCGCCAGAATAAACGGTATGAGGTAGACGTGATAGAGGAGGTGGTGGTCAACGTACGCATTTTTCAGCGTCGTAAATTGCAGCCAAGGGAATTCCGTAATTGCCTGGCGCTTCTTGATCATCATCTCCGAGATCTTGATGTGGTAAAAGGAATCCGGATCCGCAAAGGTCGGGGACGCGAGCCAGAGGGAGAAAGCGGCGACAGCAATGCAAAAAATAAGCAGCGGGGCAATCCACGGATTATCGAGCCACCATTTTTTTAATGCGAGGAATAATGATTTTCTGTACATACGGATCTTGATGCATGTGGATACAGAAACTCCCGCTGACAAGCATGGGTGCAGCGGGAGTAGAACCCGCCAGAAGCCTCCCCGCGGGAACTCGATGTGACCTTAGCAAGGGGTGTTTGAAGTGTCAAGATTTTTTCAGCTCATTCTTCAACAGGTCGACATTCGGTATTGGAGAGGGGTCGGTTTGCGTCAGTATGGCCAGATAAAATGAGACGTAGCTCCCAAACAGGAGCAGCTCAAACGCCTGGATGAACGGGTTCGCTCCGGTGAGTTTGATTTCGGTTGCGGCAATGCCGTTTTTTTCTACGACGCCGCGCGTCACTTCGTACCGTTTTTGGTTTCGGTCATGGTAGAACGCGCTGGTGATGAACACAAAAAGGAGTCGGTCCAGGGATTCGCGCGGCTGCTGGAACCCTTCAATTAAATGATGGTTCATTTCCGGAATGGTGAACCGGCCGGCAAAGCATTTGCCGTTTTCATTTACCTGGTTGGTAAAGACATGCGTGCTGCCGACGAGGAATTCGGAGCTGATAAATATCGGGAGCCTGCCGTTGATTTCCGCAGCGATTTTTTTTGCCGGATTCTGTTCCTCCGGAACATCTGCGCCAAGCGTTTCGTGCAGCTGCTGTAAAAATGAGGCCATCTTCTCAACTTCCTTATCTGTGACAGAAAGGAGTCCCAGCGAAGTGAACGCGCCAAGAATGGCCATGACGGAATACCCCACTGCCATGCGCGGCTGGTTGCTTGGGTTGAATTCAGGATGGAAGATATAGGCCGGCAGGTGCTGCTCCTCTGAAAACTCCTGGAGGAAGCCGCCGGTAGCCACCACAAATACGTTTTTTGTCTTTTCCAGTATTGTTTTACTGACAGTCACCACCTCTTCCGTGGTGCCGGAATAACTGGAAAGGACTGCAAGCGTCTGTCCGTTGACAGTGGCCGGAATGGAATAGTCATTTACGATTTCTACCGGCACGTTCAGCCGGTCGCTGAAGAGCGTTTTTACGACGTGGATGCCGAGCGCTGAACCGCCCATGCCAAAGAGCACAATGTTGGAAATATTCTTGTACGCGTCGTGGAATTCCATTCCCTTTGTGGCGTTCCATGCGTCAGTGCATTGCTTGTCGAGCACCTCAATGGATGAGAGCATCTGTTGTGAATCGAGCTTGCTGATTGATTCTCGGTCGAGCATAGAGATTCATTAAAACTTAACTTCTGTATGATACCGTTGAAACGGCAAATCAAGCAAGCGCCGGGCGTTGACTTTTCGGCTAAAATTCGGTAGATTGTATGCGATATTTTTGATTGCATAAAAAATGTCCGGACATTCGAAATGGGCCACAATTAAGAGGAAAAAAGCCGTATCTGACGCCAAAAAAGGCGCTGTTTTTACCAAAGTGGCGAAGAATATAGTCATTGCCGCAAAAGGTGGGAAGGATCCGGACATGAATCCCGCGCTGCGGACCGCGATCGACCAGGCCAAAGCCGCGAACATGCCAAAAGATAGTATTGAGAAAGCAATCCTTAAAGGCGCTGGCGAGGTGCCGGGCGCGGTGTATGAAGAGGTTGTGTATGAAGCGTACGGCCCGGGCGGCATCGCCATGATTATTGAAGGGGTAACCGATAATACGAATCGGACGGTATCGAGCGTCCGCAGCACGCTTACGAAGAACGGCGGGACGCTGGGCAGCAGCGGCAGCGTGATGTACATGTTTGAACGGAAAGGGGTTGTGCGCATTGCAAGCGAGCAAATCGCAGGAAAGGACAAGGACGCCATAGAGCTGGCTGCCATTGATGCAGGTGCCGAAGATATACGCAGTGAAGAAGAGGGAATGACCATATTATGTGCGCGCGAAGAGCTGAATGGGCTGGTTGATATGTTGGATAAGGAAAGTTTAACGCTGGCTTCGAGCGGACTGGAATGGATTACGAAGAACATGATTGTTCCGCCGAAGGAGGATGCGGAAAAATGCGAGCAGCTCATAGAAACTCTGGAGGAAGACGATGACGTAAGCGGCGTCTATACTAACGCTGACCTTTAATACGCAGTATGCAGGTATTGGGAATCGATCCGGGCATTGAGATTACGGGTTTTGCAATAGTGAATATTACCGGGCCTGCTCAGGAGCTGGTTGAATGCGGGGTCATACGTACGCCGCAGGAAGCGACGCTGCCTCAGCGGCTGAACATATTGGCGAATGATTTGGAAGCGCTTCTGAAGCAGTACCCGGAAATTGCGCTGGCGAGCGTGGAGGAGCTCTTTTTTGCAAAGAACGTGACGACGGCGTTTGCCGTGGGGCAGGCGCGCGGGGTCGTCCTGTACATTTTGGAGCGGCAGGGCTGCCCGATACGGGATGTAAAGCCGGTGGAAGTGAAATCGATCGTCACCGGCGCAGGAAATGCAGACAAGAAAGACGTGCAGCGCATTGTGCAAATACTGTTTAAGCTGGATGAGGTTCCAAAGCCGGATGATGCGGCAGATGCGGTAGCGATTGCGATAGCCGGAGCGGCGCTCCACAACCAACAACAACGAGAATCATAATTGAATGGTACTATGATACGAATGAACAGAATTTTCACCCGATGGACGGTCACAGCGCTGTGCGCGCTGATGTTTTCAGTTGCGTCATGGGCCGTATTGCCCGCGGCGGCTGTTGCGCAGACTCCGGAAGATACTGCTGCAGCGGCGGATTCGGCGGCTGAAAATGCCCAGCAGAACGAGAATGCCACAAAGAGCCAAGTCCGGCTCAAGGCGAACGCGGGCGAAGACAGGAATGTGGTTGTTGGGCGCACGGTGTTATTTGACGCGTCAGCCACGACCGGCCCGGAAGACGAGCATATTTTATTTGAATGGGATTTTGGCGACGGGACCAACGCCACCGGCATTGACGCGACGCATGTGTATGAGACAAGCGGTACCTACCGCGTGACGTTGATGACGTCTGTCGGAACGGAGGGGTCGAAAAATTACAGGATGAGCAGCGCTGAAGTGATTGTTTCGGTGCAGGACCGGCTGGTGATGCTTGTCACTGACGACAGCGTGACGAAAGAACAGGTGGACAGCCTCGTCTCATACGGCTTGACGCAGGGTGCGCTGGTCGTATCAATCCGTGAAGTCGGCGTGAGCCAGGAATACCTGACTGTGCAGACGCTGGCGCAAAAAATTGCGAAGGCAAAGGAGGATCTTATTGCTTCCGATATTATTATTACCTGGACCGCGGGCAATGTCGGCCTGAATTCGTTAATCGAGCTGTCGCGCATCTCTTCGCTGAACGCTGAATCGCTCGAGCCGCTCGGGTTTGGCTCCAAGGCAATCGTTGCCGTGAATAACAGCCAGTCTCTGACAACGAGCGCACGCACGGCACAGAGCACGTACCAGGGCTTGCAGCCGAAGTACATTGTCGTGGCAGACGAGGAGATCCTGGATGACGCGATACGAGCGCAGAGTCCCGAAGAGCTGCAGAATTCGCTTGTAACAGCAGGCGCTGCCTACCAGATCATTACTGAATACACCGAACGCGGACTGCAGAAGCTGAGCCCCCTGAATTTCATGTCGTACCTGATGAATTATATGATTAATACGGGCGTGCCGGTGAATTCCCTTTATCTGATCCTCATGCTGCCCGTGATGGCAACCGTCATTGCCGCCGCCCGCCAGCTGGTGGGGATTAAGGCATTTGGCATTTTCGCGCCAACGGTTATCGCTTTGGCGTTCCTCGAAACCGGGCTGCAATACGGGCTGATTATCTTCTTAACGATTATTATCCTGGGAGCGATTGCGCGCATCCTCGCCCGCAAGCTGCGAATTCTGTACCTGCCGCGGATGGCGATAGTTTTGTCCGTTTTGGCACTGTCGATTTTGGTGCTGTTCTTTATTGGCGCATACTTTGACCTGCCTGGGCTGATCAATATTTCCGTCTTTCCGATCCTGATCATGACAGTCATCACCGAGCACTTCGTTTCCGTTCAGATTGAACAGGGGTACAAGACGGCGGTGAAGCTGACGGCAGAAACGCTGATCCTCTCCATTGTCGGTTTCCTCATTGCCGACTGGACGCTGTTCAAGACAACCATGCTGGCATACCCGGAATTGATTCTGCTTACCCTCGTGATTAATTACTTGGTCGGAAAATTCTCCGGCCTGCGGCTTATGGAGTTTATCCGGTTCCGTAAAGTGTTCAAACATGCTGGAAGCAAGAAGTAAAGTTCTCGGAATGAATGCCCGCAGCAGCATCTACCTGCGGGAGAACAAGAAGAGAGCGCGAAAAATTGCAGATGATAAGCTTCGGACGAAGCGCGTTTTAATGAAACACGGGATCACGAGCGCTGATCTCATTGCGGTGATTAAGCATGCTACCGAGATCATGGATTTTGACTGGGACTCTTTGCCGAATAGTTTTGTGATCAAACCGTCGCGCGGCCTGGGCGGCGAGGGAATTATTGTCGTGTACAACAAAATGAAAAACGGAAACTGGCTGACCACACGCGGTCGGCAGCTTACCAATGAAGATCTGGCGGCGCATGTCATGAATATCCTGGACGGGAATTTTTCCCTGCTGCATACGCCGGACGCCGCGTTTTTTGAAGCGCGGCTGGCGGGCGATCCGCTGTATAAGCGTTTTTCAGCAGACGGCATACCGGATATTCGCGTGATTGTTTACAACAACGTTCCGGTGCTTGCGATGATGCGCGTGCCGACGAAAAAATCCGGCGGACGGGCGAACCTGGCGCAGGGCGGCATCGGCATTGGCGTTGACGTACCGAGCGGGATAACCACGCATGCTGTTGTGAAGTCCTACCTGGGAGAGAAAGAGATCGAAAAGCATCCGGACAACGGCGCGAGCCTGCGCGGAATACGAGTTCCGTACTGGGACGAGGTACTGAAGACAGCCATTATTGCAGCGCGCGTGATCGGGCTGCGGTTTGCCGGCGTGGATATTTCCGTCGACAAGAAGCGCGGTCCGGTGGTTATGGAGTTGAACGCGCGGCCGGGCCTGGGAATCCAGGTGGCGAATATGATTCCGCTGCGCGACCGGCTGCAGCGCATTCGCGGATTAACGGTTGAAACGCCGGAGCGCGGCATCGCAATTGCAAAAGACCTGTTCGGCGGATACCTGGCAGAGGAGGTTTCTAACATTACCGGCCGGCACGTGATCGGGCTCATTGAGCCGGTAACGCTGATCGGAAAAGAACAATTCCGGAAAAATATCCGCGCAAAAATCGATACGGGCGCTGATGACAGTTCGATGGACATTGCGCTTGCGCGCGAGCTGGGGTATGGGAAAGCCATTGCCGCGTTTGATGCGCAGCATTTTGCCGAATATGAAACAGAGGAAGAGGCCAATGCGGCGATTGAAACGGTAAAAAAAGATCTGGTCGGACTGAACAAGGATATTGCGCGGTTGTCGGTGGTGAAGTCTTCGCATGGCGTTTCTATCCGAATGCATATCAAGCTCGCCATGGTATTAGGGGGGTTAAAAATGACGATCGAGCCGAATGTATACGACCGCTCCAGCCTTAAGTATCCTATGATTATCGGCAAGCGGAATTTATCGCATTTCCTCATTGATTCGACAAAGGTTATCAAGAAACGAGTAGTCAAGAAGGCGGTAAAAGCAGCGAAGACGCCCGCGCTGCCTGCCGGGGACACGACGGCGCAGAATGAAGAGTAATTGTTTCAACAATTGACCGCATGGTACAATAGCGGTAGAACTTCACTATGATTAGCTACATAAACGGTACAGTCAAGCGCGTCGAGGAGGATGGGCTTATTATTATTGTTAAGGGAATCGGGTATTCGGTTTTTGTGCCTGATCGCGTGCGTGAAAAGATTCGCACCGGCCAGGATATTGAGTTGTATACGCATCAGTATGTCCGTGAAGCGACATTGGATCTCTATGGTTTTCCGGAATACGATGACCTGGTTTTTTTCAAACAGCTGATCCAGGTTTCGGGCGTCGGTGCGCGGCTTGGCCTGGCTCTTTTATCAGAGTTTGCATCGCAGGATTTGAAAAAAGCAATTATCCATGGTGATGTCGCGTTGTTATCCAGCGTCTCCGGTGTCGGTAAAAAAACAGCAGAACGCATTGTGCTTGACTTGAAGGATTCGATTGCCGTGTTGTCTGATTCAAAGTCATCGTCTGCGGGCGGCCCTCCAAAAGAGATTGGCGCGATTGACATACTGCTCGGCCTTGGGTACTCGCAGTCAGAAGCTATAGACGTACTGCATGGCATTGATTCGGACGCTCCGGTTGAAGAGCAGGTGAAGGACGCGCTAAAGAAGCTATCAATAACATAGAAGGATGGATATTGCAGAGGTACATGAACAAGGCGCTTGGGATAGGTTTATAACGGAGCAGGCGCCGGAACATTCTTCGTTTTTACAGTCTTGGGACTGGGGTGAAGTGCAGGCGGGATTCAGCCGGCGGGTTCACCGTTTTTTTGTTCGGCAGGATGGCAGGCCGGTGGCGGCATGCCTGGTTGTGGAGTTTGATATCCCGATGAGAAAGACGTTTGCGTTTTCTCCGCGCGGCCCGGTGGTGTTGGCTGGTGTTGATACGGCCGGCGTTATTGGAGCGATGAAGCAATTTTTGAAGAAAGAGTATGATTATGTTTTTTGGCGGCTTGAACCATTGACCGGCGATCTTATGCCGCAAAGCCGCGTGGTGCCGGATGTTGAACCAGCGGTTACATCCATCCTGAACCTGAGTAAGTCGGAAGAAGAGCTTCTTGCCGGCATGAAGCAGAAAACCCGGTATAATATCCGTCTTGCGGAGAAGAAAGGCGTAGAGGTTGATTTCCTGACGCAATCGAACAGCGGCGCGGGCTGGGCCGGGCCGGCAGAGGATTTCTACATCATGGCAGACACGACAGCGCAGCGGCACGGCATCCGTCTGCATCCGAAAGGGTATTACCTTAACATGATCGAAGTATTGGGCGAGAAAGGCGAGCTTGAACTGGCGCGCGCCACATATAAAGGGAAGCTGCTCGGAGTGAATATCCTTATTCGGTTCGGCGACACCATGACCTATCTGCACGGCGCATCGTCTGATGAAATGAAGAACGTGATGGCGCCCTATGCGCTGCAGTGGCAGTCCATTCGCCGGGCAAAAGAGGCAGGTTTTGCGTGGTTTGATTTTTACGGGATCAGTCCGGATGACCAGCCAGAGCATAAGTTAGCGGGCGTAACGCGGTTCAAGACCGGATTTGGCGGGGAAACCGCCATATACCCGGGCACGGTAGAGTTTCCTCTTTCGCAAACCTGGTATACCATATATCGTACAGTAAAACGCTTGAAATCAATCCTATGATAGACACGATTGTTATCGCGGCAGCAGGCAGGGGCGTACGCATGAAGCACTTGTCCGATGAGCAGCCGAAGCATCTTATCCATGTGGCGGGCAAGCCGTTTTTGCATTTTTTATTGAAGCTTGTCGACCAGGTCGGGTTCAGGCACATAATCGTGGTTGCCGGCTATTACGCCGACATCATGAAGAAATTCCTGGATTCAGAGCCCTATGATATTACGATGGTGAATCAGTCGGAGCGCGAGCCGAACCATTACGGTACGGCAATGGTGGTGAAAGCCGTGGAACCTGAGCTCAAAGGCAGGCCGTTTGTCCTCATTAACGGTGATTCGCTGTATACGCCGGAAGTGCTGCGTTCGATCCGGGAAGACGACGGGTTTTCGCATATTGTCGGGACGTATCATGAAGATCCGACCCATTATGGCGTTCTTGATATGGGCAAGGATGCTTTCTTGAAAGGTATTATTGAGAAGCCGCGTGAACCGGTTTCGAACCTGATCAACCTTGGCGTGTATGTGTTTCAGCCTGAAGTATTTGATGTGGTCCGCAATGTGCATGAGTCGCCGCGCGGGGAATATGAAATCGTTGACGCGGTTAATATGATGGCAGCGGACGGAAAGATTAAAGTGCAGCGGATGGCCGGTGAATGGGTTGATTTTGGCAAGCCGGAAGACATCCCAGAGGTTGAGCGGTTTCTTATTAACAATAAGCTCGTTTAGCGTATGAAGCGGATTGTCACCATCGGCGGCGGGAACGGCCAGTCAGAGCTGCTGACGTATTTAAAGGAGCACGATGTTGAAATAACGGCAGTGGTGACGATGATGGACAGCGGCGGATCCAGCGGCAAGCTGCGGGAGATGAACGGCGTGCTGCCGCCCGGGGACCTGCGCCGGTGCATTGCCGCGTTGGCAGAGAATACTGGAGCGGTATGCGAATGGAATGAGCGCGACCGGGAGGGGCATGCGAAAGGCAATTTGGAGATTGTCAGCGAGTTTGAGAAAGTTGGCGCTGTCACGTCGGCAGTGCGCGCCCTGTCTGACCGGTGCGGAGTGAAAGGAACCGTACTGCCGGTAACGGAACAGCTTACGCATCTGGTAGCTGAGTATGATGATGGAAAGACCGTTGTCCGGGAAGAAGAGAATATAGATGTGCCAAAGCATGACAGTTCGCTGCACATAGATAAGTTGCGGCTTGATCCGGCTGTGCAGACCACCGATCAGGTTAAGCAGGCGTTTGCAGCTGCAGACTGCATCGTCATTTCCATGGGCGATTTGTATACGAGCATTATTCCTAATTTGCTGGTGGAAGGCGTTGTTGATGCGATCGCAGAGAGCGACGCGCCTGTCGTGTACGTATGCAACCGTTCAACAAAGCGGGGCGAGACGCATGATTTTACGACCAGTGATTTTATCTCCGAGTTAAACCGGTACCTGGAACCGGCGCGGCTGTCTGTGGCGATTGTTGATGACGGAACCGTTGCGCTGCCGGATGATGTCCAGGGCATACCTACCGAAGTATCTAATGAAGCGGTTCAAATAATTACTGTTGACCTGGCAGATGAAGAGAATCCTGTCTGTGTTTCGGGCAAAAAGGCCGCGCAAGCAATTTATGACCTATGCGAATCCTTGTAGATTTTGACTATACGCTGTTTAACACGGAAGCGATGCGGCGCGCATTAATCGCTGTGCTGGAGCCGTTTGGCGTGGACGAAAATACCTATCGTTCAACAGAACAGGAAGCGAAGCTCGACGGCGTGTATCACCTGACCGAGCATGTCCGGCTGCTGGTCGGCGGCGATAAGCAGGGCGAAGCGCTGGAAAAGATGAAAGCGGTTGTTGATAATGCCGGAGAGTTTTTATATCCGGACGCACTGCCGTTTTTAAAGGATCACAGCGAGCATGACGTTACGGTATTGTCGTTTGGATTGCCGGAATGGCAGGAGCGAAAGATTGCCGGCGCAGGTATTGATGAGCTAGTAGACGAAGTGGTTGCAACAGAACAGTCAAAGGAAGAGATTGTGAAACAATGGGAAGGCGAGGACGTTGTATTTATTAATGACCGCGGTTCCGAGATTGATGCGATGCATGCAGTACTGCCGAATGCAAAATATGTCTGGCTCAGGCGTGATGGCGCGCCGTATCGCGATGAACCGTGCGCTTCTTCCGGCCTTGAGGCAACAAATTTATCCATCGACCTAAATTCGCTATAGTAATACTATGCCAGCATCAAGAAAAGAATATATGCGTCGGGACGAGGAGTCGGAGCCACATACGTACTATTTCAATACGAATGATTTAGAAGGCCTGCATCTTGATCGGTTGATTCGTGCAATCAATGCCGGAGGGAAAGTACATAATAGTGTTTTTGCGTTAGGGCACGGCGGTTCTGCGATGGTGAAGCTGGGTGACGGTGATTACTATTCGGTTGTTCGGACTGGTGACCATGCGTTTGAACTGAAGCCATACAAATAATGAAAGTTTATTCGGTTTCAGAATTTCGCGAAGAGATAAATGAACTGCTCGGCCAGGTTACGGTTATGGTCCAGGGCGAAGTTTCTGATTTCCATATTTCGCAGAACCGGTTTGTCTGGTTTTCATTGGTTGATGAGGATTCGGCTGTGAGCTGTTTCATGATGACGTTCCAGCTGCGGCAGCAGCTCGAAGACGGCATGGAGATCCGCGCGGTCGGGACGCCGACGCTGTTCAAGAAAGGGCAGTTTGCGTTCAAGCCCCGGCAGATCGAGTTGGTTGGCGAAGGCAGCCTGCAAAAGGCGTTCGCGTTGTTAAAGAAGAAACTAGAAAAAGAAGGGCTGTTTGACGAATCCCGCAAGCGTCAGCTGCCTCGGTTTCCGCAGAAGGTCGGTTTGGTAACCAGTAAGGATGCGGCTGCCTATACGGATGTACTTCGCATTTTAAAGAATCGTTGGGCAGGGCTGGATATCCGGCATATGCATGTACAGGTTCAGGGCGTCAGCGCAGTGGATAGTATTGTGGACGCGCTGCATGAGATGAATGAAACGCAGAAGGATTTGGACTGCATTATTCTTACGCGCGGAGGCGGATCGCTGGAAGATTTGCAGGCGTTTAATTCGGAAGAGGTTGTACGTGCGATCTTTGCATCCGATATTCCGGTGGTGTGCGCGGTCGGCCATGAACGCGATGTGACGCTTTCGGACATGGCGGCTGACGTGCGCGCTTCAACCCCGTCGAATGCAGCGGAGCTGGTTGTGCCGGAGAAGCGCGACGTGATTGCCGAGATACAATATATGACTGAACGCATGGGGAGCTCCGTGGATAGCTTGCTTGATCAGTATCGCGACCGCATTTACAGCGCAGTGCAGCTGCTTGACCATAACGCGCGCGAACAGGTCGGCCGGTTTGAAGAGCTGCAGCAGCGGCTGAATATTACCCTACTTGGCCTGTCTCATGATGTTCAAATGAAATTGTCGCAGGTTCAATCGATGATGCAGCTGCTCAAATCAATTAATCCGATGAACGTACTGCAGCGGGGATATACCATGACGCTGGATGAGATGGGCCGGGCGCTTACCAGTGCCGCGAGGGTGCGCGCGGGCCAGCGGCTTCGTACGCGATTTTTTGACGGCGAGGTGCGCTCAACTGCCGATAAAAAATAATAACGCCGAAGCATGGTTAAGAAGGTCAGAATTACAAAGAAAAATGTTTATGAAGAGGTGTTTGAGCTCGGCTGGATTAACGCTGCGTTGTTTGCAGAAGTGGCGCTGGATATGGGATGGACCGTTCATTTTTTCCATAAGCCCTATTATGTCCTGATTGAAAAAGGGGTGAGGCGGTACTTTTTCATTGGCGCGGCAACGCCGTTGAATACTTTTTCAAGTTCCTTTGCCGCGGATAACAAGTTCATTACTAACACGCAACTGGCCGCCGCCGGCGTGCCCGTTTCAAAGAGCATTCGGGTTCACAAACGAGACCTGGCTTCCGGAGATCTGGATCTGCGAGGTCTCCGCTTTCCGCTCGTGATCAAGCCCAATAAAGGAACAGCAGGCGGCGAGGGCATCCGGACGGATATTCGCGATAAGAAAACCCTGAAACGGATGGTGAAGTCCGCATTGCAAAAATATGAGTACGTTCTTATTGAGGAGTTTCATAAGGGCTTGAATGACTATCGTATTTTGGTGTTTGACGGAAAAGTACTTGGCGTGACGTGGCGCCGGCCCGCGTATGTTGTGGGGGACGGCCGGCAGTCGGTACTTCAACTCATATCGGAGAGGGAGCGCATGCGCAAAGTTCACCCTGGCATCGTGTACAAAAAGATCGGCATTGATGCGGAGATGAAGTACCTATTGCGGCAGCAGCGCATGACGCTGCAGTCCGTACCGGCATCCGGATGTGAAGTGCGTTTGCGCAATGTATGCAATATCGGGACAGGCGGTACGGTTGAAGATGCAACCAATGACATCTCCGAAGCGAATAAGCGCATAGCGACAGATGCCGTACAGGCGCTCGGTCTCCGGTTTGCGGGTGTTGATCTGTTATGTGAAGATGTGAGCAAATCGGCGAAGCGAACGCGCGGCGTGGTTGTTGAGGTGAACCATCAGCCGGGCCTGAGCATGCATCATTTTCCGCATGCAGGGCGTCCGCGCAATATCGCCAGGACAGTAATGCGCGCGCTGCTTGAAAAATAAGAGTAAGCGTGGTTTGACAGGGAGGGTAAATCTTAATAGTCTTACTATGATATGGCCAAAACAACCAAGAACAAAAATAGTGACTCATTCGCAAAGCAGTTTGAAGAGCTGGAGGCGATTGTTGGTTCGCTGGAAGACGGAAAGCTTGACCTGGACGCCAGCCTGAAGCAGTTTGAGAAAGGCCTGAAGATTGCACAAGACCTTAAGGCAACGCTGAAGACGGTTGAAAACAGCATCGAAACGCTCAAGAAGCAATACGAAGTCGAGGACGATGCCGATGGCGCGTAAGGTACAATTCATTATTATCGGCCGGCATAAATCCAAGAACGACCAGGATCTTGTTCGAGTAATACGCGCCCGCGGCCATTCTGTTCGCGTTGTCGAACTGAAAGATGTTTTGGTTTCATATAAGAATGGAAAGATAGTGCCAACATATAAGGGCCGCCGCATTGATACCGGTGCTGTGTACCTGTTCCGCGCGTATAACCGAAACTACGTCATAGCGCAGATTTTAGCGGGGTTGTTTGTCCGGCAGGGCAAAATCGTCATTGATTCGGCCTTGGCGCGGCGGACCGTGCCGAGCAAAGTGTATGAGGCAAGCATTTATGTCCAGAATGGCATTCCGCACCCGGCCACCTTTCAGGCTGCTGATGGGGGTTCGTATGAGGAGTTGTTGCGGCAGGTGCCATTCCCCATTGTCGTAAAGCCGGTGTACGGCCAGATGGGTCGTGGCATTGAGAAATTTGATTCAAAGAAAAAGGCGCTGGCATTCTTAAACAAAAACCGGTCGGGATATTTCATTCAGGAATATATTCCGGCTGAAAGCGATTATCGCGTTCTTGTGATCGGCAACAAGGTGATTGGGATGCTTGAACGATTTGCCGCAAAAGGAGAATTCCGGACGAATGCCCTTGGCGCGCATTCAGACAAGGCGCCGCTGACGCGGGAGGTACGCATATTGGCGCTGAAAGCCACGCGGTCGCTTGGGTATGATATTGCCGGCGTGGATCTCATTAAGCATCACGGCAAATGGCTTGTTCTGGAAACGAATGCAAATCCCCAATGGCAGAATTTGAAAGGGACGCTTGGCGTTGATGTTGCGGAATATGTGGTTGATTATGCACTGCAACAGTATCGCAAGAAATAACAAAGTTAACCCATCGTTATGAGAAAAAAGATTTTCGGAATGCTGTATTCAGATGCCGACTGGCATAAGGCTGTTCCCTTCGAGAACCGCGAAATGCGCGAATCGTATGAACGATTGTATCAGCGCGCTTCGGACCATTATGGCATGGAGGCCTACCGCATGAGCATGCATTGGTATAAGGATGGTTATTTTGACCGCGCGTGGGCCTGGAACGGTTCTAAATGGGTGAAAGTCCGCAAGCGGATTAAGGCTGACGTGTACTACGATAAGATTTCGATGCGCTATGATCGTATTGGTTTTAAGCAAGAGTTTGAAAAAAAGAATTTGATGATTAATCCGATGGAGCTTGACCTCCTGGCTTCAGACAAACTGCTCTCAAGCGTGATGTTTTACGATATCATGCCGGATACGTACCGGGTCAGTTCACGGGCAGAACTTCTTGAGGGACTGGCAAAAATTAAGACACGAAAAGCAGTGCTTAAACCGCGCATGGGTTATGGCGGCGCCGGAATCATTATAGAGAGCAAGGCGAAAATGAAACATCGGCGGCCAAACGCCCCGTGTATTTTACAGCCGCATATCGATACCTCAGCCGGCATCCCTGGTTTATTCAATGACACGCATGACCTCCGCGTCAATGTTGCCGGCGACAAGCCGGTGATGACGTATATTCGGACTGTTGCGCCTGGAACGGAACTCTGTAATATCTCGCAGGGTGGTGGAATTTGTTTCCTGCCTGTATCTAAAATCCCTCAGTCGGTGAAACCGTTGTTAAAGCGTGTCTCTGACGCGCTGGCGATTTTTCCGTATAAGTTTTATGGCGCGGATTTCTTTTTCCAGAACGGCAAGCCGTATATGGTGGAGTTGAATACGAAACCGAATATGGTGTATTTTACCAACAACCTGAAAGAAGAGCAGAGAATGCACGATGTTGTGCTGACCTATGTCCATTCAATCATGCATTCATGAGACGAATATTGCCTTTCATCTTAGGATTCATCATAACAAGCGCTGTCTTGATCGTGGTGGTTTTGGGATTTATTGTGGTTACGGCGCCGGATCATTACAATGTTTTATTCGTTGGATCGGATCAGCGCGGCACTGAGCGGGCGCGTTCTGACGTGCTGTTTGTCGTTTCGGTTCCGAAGAGCAGCAACAAACAACCGTATTTTTTGACTATTCCGCGGGATACTTATATTGAGCACGAAGAATGGGGCATGCAGAAGATGACGCATTTTTATGCGTTGGGCGAACGGCCGGATGACGAGAAGGCGCTGGGCAATATTGAATTGACACGTAGTGTTATTGAAGAATTGCTGGATATAAAAGTGGACGCAACGGTTGAAGTGACCTTTCAGAGTTTTGAGGAGATTATCAATACGCTTGGAGGCGCTGTGCTGGAAGGCCAGGTCGTGGACGGCCCTGCAGCGTTGGCTGTGGTGCGCGACCGGTTTACCGGCGATCGCTCTGACTTTGACCGGCAGGCGGACGCGCGCGAGATTCTTCGTTCCCTTGTGACAAAAATCAAGAAACCTTCCACGGTGAAATCGCTGCTCGCTTATTTCAATGATGCAGAGCAGGCACGGCTGGATTACGGCAAAACGAAACTTATCTATTTTCTTGTGGGAGCAGGCATCAGCCGCAAAGGCCAGGTTTCAATCGGAGAGATGGAAGAGGAAGCGCTGCCCGGCTACGGCGACCGTATCTACACCCCTGACTTTGGCAAGGAGCTCTATTACTGGATTCCGGACGAGGAAGCGATTGTGGAGATTATGCAGCAACATTTCAAGTAGGATATATGTTCCGGGCGTCACCATTTAAGCTGCGAATGTTTGAGAACTGCCCGCGGCAGTATAAGTTCAGCTACATTGACCACCTGGATAAGGAATACAAGAAACCAAAGCCGTACCTGACGATGGGTGCGCATGTCCATAATGCGCTTAAGGATTTTTACGAACAGCTTGAACCGAACAAACGAACGTATGATGAGCTGGAAAAGATCCTCCGGCGGCGGTGGCGTGAAAATCGTGAAGGGTTTGCGTCAAAAGAGGACGAGGCAAAGTGGGGCGTGAAGGCATTGAATACGCTGCGTTTGTATGTGCACCGGACCGATGTGACGAAAACACCGGTGATGCTTGAAGATTACTATGATACGGACATCGATGACCAGCTGAAGATTATCGGCCGGATTGACCGCGCGGACGAGCTCGAAGACGGCACGCTGCATGTGATTGATTACAAGACCGGCAAGTATAATGAGGACGACATCAGCGATTTGCAGTTGATTCTGTATGCCCTGATCGTTTCTGCAGGCCAGAAAAAACCGGTGACAAAGGCAAGTTATCTCTATTTGCAGACTATGCAGTGGCATACAATCGAAGTTGGGCAGGAAGAGGCAGACGAGGCCGTACAACTTGTTAAAGAGCAGGTAGAAAAAATCAAGGCCGAAAAGGAATTTGAACCGAAGCTGAATCAATATTGCAGAAATTGTGATTTTATTACTATATGCCCTGCAAAAGAGCAGGTTGAAGTGATGATTTCAGAGAATGAAGCCGCTGCAGCGCATCAGAAGGATGAAGAAGACTTGATCAATGAATAAATAACAGTAAGATAGAGTGGATATGGATCATACATCACCACAACGAATGGTATTCGATATAGAAACGCAGAAGACCTTTGACGAGGTTGGAGAAAACGGCCAGAAGGATCTTGGTGTCTCGTTTTGCGGGGTGTATTCGTATTCGCAGAAAAAATCGTTTGGTTTTTTTGAGAAGGATTTGCCGAAGCTGGAAAAAATAATGATAACTGAAAAGCCGATGCTGATTGGTTTTAATTCGAAGCACTTCGATAATCCTGTGTTGCAACCGTATTTTAAGGAGCTTGACCTATCCACGTTGCCGCATTTGGATATTCTGGAAGAGATCACCAAGGCGCTTGGCCACCGGGTAAAGCTTGATAATGTAGCCCAGGCGACGTTGCATGAAGGAAAGAGCGGCAGCGGTCTTGATGCTATTCGCTGGTATCGCGAGGGCGACCTGGATTCCCTTTCGAAGTACTGCCTGGATGATGTGAAAGTGACGCGTGATGTGTATGAATATGGATTGCGCCACGGAAGGATTTTCTATCCGTCCGGAGGTCAGCAGATCCCCATACCAATTAAGTGGGGGCAGGCGCCGTTAATCATCGATAAGTTGATGGAAGCGTTTAAGCGGCATGAACAGCTGGAGATCGATTATTTTGAAGTTGATGATAATAATGCCAAAGAGGTGAAGAAGCATACGATAGAAATCTTATCGTTTGACGGTGACCGATTCGAGGCGTTTTGCCATGCGGATAATCAAAAATCCCAGTTCACTGTTGCCAATGTCTGGGATATTGCGGAAACGGGACAGACGTTTGCCCATCAAAGCAGCATGTTTTAGAGAAGCGTCATGAGTGTTGCTGCCATGCGGAGCCTCGACGCGAGGTTCTTTTTCTTTGAACCGGCGTTGATGGATGATGCGCGCGTGACGGATTGTTTATTCTTTCGGGGTGATGAGAGATGCAGGCTGCTGATAACAGAGCGGATACTGGGGCCGAAGAGTTCGATCAGAACGCGTTCAGGCATGGAGTTGAGCTGGCCGGCCGTGTGAACGCCCAGGTCGTGCATGACTTGTGCGGTCCTCCAACCAACACCTGGCAGATATTGTACGGGTGTATTTTTTGCGAATGACATATATTTTGTTTTAGAACTTTCTGATGATTCCCACTACTTTGCCCTGTATGACGACGTTTTTCACGCGAAGCGGTTCGTAATTTCTGTTCCGCGGTTGCAGGCGAACGTATTGTTTCTCACGATGATACTCTTTTAGAGTTGCCGAACCATCATCGAGGAGCGCAACAATGATATCGCCATCGCTTGCGTAGTCCTGTTTTTGGATAACGGCGTAATCTCCATCGTCGATAAAGCTTTCTATCATGGAATCGCCTTTGACTTTGAGGACGTAGCAGTCCGGACGGCGTGCGAGTTCTTTTGGAACGGTGAGCATCTCGGTTTTATCTTCGACCGCTTCAATCGGTACACCAGCTGTAATGAGTCCGGCGATTGGAAGTTGAACGGAGCTGCCTTCTGTAAACGATTCGTCCTGCCCTTCCGGTTGTGTGTCCATTATTTCCAACCCGCCATCATTGCGTCTGATAAAACCGTGTTCTTCCAGATACCCTATATGTTCATGAACGGTCGCGGTAGAAGAGAGTTTGAATTCATCGGCGATCTCTTTTAGCGTCGGGGCGTACCCGCGATCGTCGATATAGTCCTTGAGATACTGGAGGATTTTTTGTTTCTTCCTCGGGAGGATTTTTGTCATATGTTTGGCCTTTATTTATAGGGTAGAGTAAGGGTACCCGAACAAAACCCGAATGTCAATTCTACCTGTGGATAACCGAACAAAACCCGAATATAAACAAAAGCGGGAATGATCCCGCTTTCTATTAAATGGAGTTGTAAATGAAGGGAGATGGGAGACGCGCTGCGGTTTGCTGTAACTGTGATTCTCATGCGCTCACGCATCTCCCTCCCCAATTCTGGTGCCACTCTTCGTTCAGGTTGCGGGAGGTGCGCAAGGGCACCTCCCACGATCAGGTGACGTCGTCCTCATTGGGCTCGTCGCCACCGTCCTCGTCGCCGGCCGGGTCATCGTCGTCCCCGCCGTTGTTGTCATCACCATCCCCGTCATCGGGGTCGTCTTCGCCGCTCTCGTCCTCGGGCTCTCCGTTGTCCTCGGACTCCTCGTCGTTGCCGTCGTCCTCCGGCTCGGGGTCGCCACCCTCGGGCTCCTCGGCGGGGGCTTCCTCGTCCGGGGTCTCCTCGTCGCCACCCTCGGGCTCCTCGGCGGGATCGGCATCGTTGTTGCCGTCGTCCTCCGGGGTCTCCTCGGGCGTGGTCTCGTCCGCCGCGGGCTCTTCGGGCTCCGGCTCCTCGACCACCTCGTCGCTGCCGTCGTTCTCGGGCTCGGGCTCCGCCACGGGCTCCTCGGCCACCTCGTCGACCACCTCGGCCTCGGGCTCCGCATCCAGCTCGGGCGCGGGTTCCTCGGCCACCTCGTCGACCACCTCTGGCTCGCCATCCTCCGGGGTCTCCTCGACCACCTCGTCCGCCGCGGGCTCCTCCGGCTCCGCCGCGGGCTCTTCGGGCTCCGGCTCCTCGACCACCTCGGTCGTCTCGCCGTTGTCCTTACGGATCGTCATACAGAAGCCGTTCAGGGCCTCCTCGTCCAGGTCCATCCCATCCTTGAGCACCATGCCCAGGAACAGGTGGAAGTATGCGCGCTGCAGTGAGTTCATGTACTTGTGTCCTCTCTCGTTCGGTTGAAGTTGTTAACCTGCGTGGCACCAGCAGGGGACGCTGTAAACAATAAAAGGGCAGTTCCTTTTTGCCCACAATGTTCCCTACTGGTTAGTTATAAATGAACACAACCGGCTCATCATAGCAACTTTGGCGCCTGTGTCAACGTCCGTTGACTTTTTGCGCGTTATCGCTAAGATGAAGCCCCACCAACCATGATTTTGAGGAGTCAATCATGTCCAGCTCTTCCAATGGTGAGCATGACTTCAATATGGGACCGCTCGCCATGATCGACGCCGAGAACATTCCTGTCCTCTACGCGACCGGCAAGGTTGAGAATTGTCCCTCCTGCGGCCGGGTGCTCGTATGGAACGACTGTAAGACGCAGCAGGTTCGCGACCAGAATGATTCGACCCGGATCATCACGGTCCATGTCTGCAGCTACCCGCGTTGCAGCAAGCCGTTCAAGGTGATGAAGGCGGAGTTGCTCCCGAACGAACCCGCCAAGCCGCGGCCGCCGTATCCATCTGACCGGCAGTCGGAGACGAATCCCGAGGGACTCGGTCCCGGGGGACGCGCTTCCGACAAGTCGGCCCTTCGGCCGGTTCCGAAGAAGCCGCGGTTCTGGCTGTTCGTCAAGGTGCTCGGGTTCTTCGCCTGGCTGATGAAGAAGATCTCGCCACGTGCGGAGATCAATACCGCGGGCATGCGGGTTGCGTACGGTCCGACCAAGGAAAACGGCTACTACTGCCCGAATAACGACTGCGGCGCCACCATGAAGGCGTCGGAGGGATTCACGGGAGTAGACGTGAAGACGAGGAAGACTGTCCGGGCCCGACGATGCGGCCAATGCGGCCTGTTCTACCTCGAGCCGAAGCGATGACCCGACGGAGGAACCGGGTCTTCTTTTTTTATTGAAACACCGCCCGTTGACTGGTATACTGAAACCTATGATACATACGGCATTTCGTTCCCGATTGGCGCTGGGATGCGGCATTGTCGCGTCAGCGGCAGTTGTTCTCGCTGCTGTTTTTATTTGCACTGACCGCGTAGATGCATCGCCAGAAAAAGGCCACCGTTTAAACCGGGCATTGGCCGGCAAGGAATACGAAAACGATACTGTTCTTGTGACGTTGAAGGATGAAGGTCGGGGCGAGCAATCACTGCGGAACCGCGTGCAGCGCGTCCGTGTTCCGGAAAACAAGACAGCTGAAGAGGTGCTTGAACAACTGGAAGACAATCCGGAGGTCGAGGAAGCCGCACTGAATTACAAAAGGCATGCAACCGTCACTCCCAACGATACCTACTACGCCAACCAGTGGCATCATTCTGACGCAGATGCAGGCATTTCATCAGAGGATGCCTGGGCAGATCAGACCGGCACGTACAGTGTGGTTATCGCTATTATTGATTCCGGCATCGATACCGACCATCCCGATATTGAAGATAACCTATGGTTGAACGGCGACGAAATTGCCGACAACGGCATTGACGATGACAGCAACGGGTACATCGATGATGTGAACGGGTATGATTTTGTGGATGATGATAAAAATCCAAATCCGCAGCCGGATGGTGTGGATAATGACAGCCAGAACGGCGCGGATAACGGCGTCACGCACGGTACGCACGTCGGCGGGCTTGTCGGTGCAGTGGGCAATAACGGCAAAGGCGTTGCCGGCGTTGCATGGAAGACCAAGCTGATGGCCGTCCGCGTGCTGGATGATGAAGGAGGAGGCCTGGACAGCGGCATTATTGAAGGCATTGAATATGCCGTGGACAACGGCGCCGATATTATCAATATGAGCCTGGGCGGTGCGGGAGAGAGCGCGTTGCTGGAGGCCGCAATAACCTATGCAAAGGATAACGGGGTGCTTGTTGTTGCAGCGGCAGGCAATGATGGAATCAATATTAATTCCACGCCGTTTTATCCTGCGTGCTATGACAGCGTCATTGGCGTAGCGGCGCACAAGAGCTCCATGGAAGCGGCAGCGTTTTCCAACTACGGTTCGAACTGTGTGGATTTATCCGCGCCCGGATACCAGATATTCTCTACTGTTTACATCAATGCTGCGTACGGGTTTACCGCTTCGTATGATTATGAATCCGGCACATCAATGTCGACGCCGATCGTGTCCGGGATAGCGGCGCTGCTTCTTTCTGAAGAATCCAGCCTGACGCGTTCCCAACTGCGCGAAGTGATAACGAAAAATACGGTTGACATAGGACTCGGGTCTAATTTTGGCAGCGGCCGCGCAGACGCGAATATAGCGCTGGACGGCATCGGTTCGCTGGAAAACCCGACGACGCCGGCAACCGTTACGGCGTACAACAGCTCTTCAAAGTCGAGAACATTCAATGACGGCGAGCGGTCGGCTGATACCAGGCCGTATTTCACGTGGTCAGCCGCAAATGACGGCGACGGGATTGCCGGATATTATGTCTACTTCGGCACGAACGCGCATGCCGATCCGGTGACTAAAGGAACGTTCCAGACGAAACGGAATTATGAACCGTCGGCGATTGAGGGGAATGAGGTCTCCTATTACCTTCGCGTGAAAGCAAAAGACAATGACGGCAACGCTTCCACCGAAGCTGCGAGTTTTGAATATGTCATTGATACGGAAACCACAAAACCCACCAACCTGGAGCTGTCGCGAACCGCGAACGGGATAAAAGTGGACTGGGACAAAGTAAAAGGAGAGCATGCGGAGAAATACCAGGTTTTCCGCAAGAAATACGGGTGCAGTTCGTGTTCATGGAAGAAGAAAGGGGTTATTTCACACCCAACGTCAAAATATACGGACACAAAAGTGAAGAACGGCGTGAAATACCGATATCGCGTAAAAGTAAAGGACGACCTGGGCAACAAGAAAAGTTCCAAGATAAAGAATAAACGTTTTTATCCCCGGGAGAACGTGGTCATGGCTGCCGGCCCGGGAGGGAGTCCGCTCGTGAGCGTCTGGAGCTACAAGAAAAAAGCAAACCTCTATTCATGGTATGCGTTCCCGGTTGAAGCGACGAACGGGTTGGAAGTTGCAGTCGGCAATGTTGACGGCGATCGGCGCGATGAGATCGTGGTAGGCCTGGATCGGGGCGGAGATCCGTGGGTGCGGGTGTTTGAGCCGGATGGGGAACTGTTATCGTCATTCCTGGCATATAATGCTGGGTTCCGCGGAGGGGTGCGCGTCGCTACCGGAGACGTTGACGATGATGGTGTGGATGAGATCATTACGGCGCCGGGTCCGGGAGGCGGGCCGCAGGTGCGCGTATTCAAGATGGACGGCACACTGCTCTTCCAGTTTAACGCGCTGGACGAGGCGTTTACCGGCGGAGCGTTTGTGGCCGGCGTGGACTGGAACGGCAAAGGCCGCGACGAGATTGTCGTATCGGCCGGCGAGGGCGGCGGGCCGACTGTGCAGATTTATTCCAGCCGTACCACTGAACTACTGGCTCAATATTCAGCGTATGACAGTGCGTTCCGCGGCGGCGTGCGCGTGGCGCGGGCTAGCTTCGACCCTGGCGATCCGGATGTGATCTTGTCAGTACCGGAACATGGAACTGCGTTCGTCCAGTCGGTCTATCGAGGCAACGGAACGCCGACGTATTACCAAACAGGCTTTTTCGGCATCGGTTCCTGGTATGCGAACGGCGGCACTATCGCAGGCGGTGACTTGTTCCAAAAACGGGCAGACCGGAATATCATTGGAAGCAACGGAGGCACCCCTGCGGTGGTAAACATCTATTCGCCGAAAGGAACCAAGCTGAAAGAGACCGTCTATCCGTTTGTGACGTTCACCGGAGCGGTGCGTGTTGCTTCCGGATGGGTTAAATAATATACTTGAGTTATGGATATTCAATTTGTGATTATCATCCAAATGTTGCTTGCGGGTATTCTTGGCGGCCTGATCGGTTTTGAACGGCGGGCCGAGCATAAGGAGGCCGGCATTCGCACGCATGCGCTTGTTACCATCGGTTCCGCGCTGTTTACCGGCATTTCGCTCCATGCCCTCAATTCTTACGCAGGGTTTGATAACGTCGATATATCGCGCATTATGGCGCAGATTGTTGTCGGCATCGGATTTTTGGGCGCGGGCATCATCATCTTTACTGGCGAGCGCGTGCACGGCCTTACGACAGCGGCCGGTATCTGGGTAAGCTCCGCCATCGGCATGGCGGTCGGCGTACAATGGTATTGGGTGGCGGTTATCGGAACGGTTATCGTTGTATTCTTATTGTGGTTTGTCCGGCGCGTCTTTCCGGCGCCGAAATCTTATACGTATGATGATGACGATTAACATATTTCTATGTGGTATTCCGTAAAAACGTTTTTATTGAAATTTGTCCCGCCGTCGTGGCTCTCGACGTACCATCTGTCACTGGCGGTTCTTTCCGCATTGCTTTATCGCGACCCGTCGCGCGGCATGATCGTGATCGGGGTCACCGGCACCAAAGGCAAGTCGACCATCAGCAATATGCTTTGGGAGTTTTTGACTGATGCCGGACATACCGTTGGCATGACAGGAACCGTCAACTACAGGATTGGCGATGAATATTTTTTGAACGAAGACAAGATGACCATGCCGGGCCGGTTTAAGCTGCAGAGCCTAATGCGCCGCATGAAAGACAATGGATGTGATATCGCCATTATTGAAACAACTTCCGAAGGCATTAAGCAGTGGCGGCACCTGGGCATTGATTATGATGTCTGCGTATTTACGAACCTTTCGCCCGAACATATTGAAGCGCATGGCAGCTTTGAATACTACAAACAAGCGAAGATGGAACTCTTCCGCCACCTGGGCGACCTGGCGGTAAAAGAGATCGACGGCAAGAATGTTCCGCGCGCGAGCGTGATCAATATGGATTCTGATTACGCCATGGATTTCAAAAATATCGGCAACTATAAAAAGATTACGCTGGGCAAAGGCGAGGATAATGACCTTCGTATGTCAGATGTGAATGAAACCGTCGGCGGGACAGAGTTTAAAGTGAACGGCCAGTCGGTGTTTATTCCGCATCTGGGAGAATGGAATGCCTATAACTGCCTGACGGCAATGGCGGCTGCCATGGCTGTGGGTGCGGAGCTGCCGCAGCTGATTGCAAAAGCGCCCAAGCTTGAACCGGCACCGGGGAGGATGGAATTTATTAAAGAAGGCCAGCCGTTTGCCGTTATCGTCGACTATGCGTACGAGCCGTTGAGTTTGGGATTGCTCTATACATTCTGCCGCAAGCTGGTAGGCGAAGGGAATAAGCTCATTACGCTCATCAGCTCCACCGGCGGCGGCCGCGATGTGGCGCGGAGGCCGAAAAATGGCGAAGTGGCCGGCAAAATGTGCGATTTCGTTATTGTGACGGATGAAGACCCGTATGATGATGATCCAATGGAGATTATTGACCAGGTAGCCGAGGGTGTGAAGCAGGCCGGCAAAACAGAAGGAGTGGATTTTTGGCGGGAGCTGGACCGGCGGCATGCTGTTGAGAAGGCGTTTAAGCTTGCAAAACCGGGGGATTTAGTCATTTTAACGGCAAAAGGCGCAGAACAGAAAATGGTGGTTGCAGGCGGGAAAAAGATCGACTGGGATGACCGGGAGGTTGCGCGCGAGGAATTGAAGAGCCTGTTAGGGAAATAAGGGGTCAATTTTTACCTTATTTTAGGCATGTGCACAAAACTGTGGAGAATGTGGGTAACTTTAGTGAAAAAGATTCCATGAAAAATCGCTTGCAAAAAGCGGTTTTTTTGTTCTTTGCTAAGGTTAGCACCGAAATGCCGTGTGGAAAACGATCTTGACAAAAAAGTTGTTGGGCTCTTGACAAGTCCACGGATTATTCGTAAAGTGATCGTTGGTATCCAGACTTAGGATTGAGACTGTTCCCACGAAATCACACAACAACGCCCGAAAAAAAGGGAAAAACACGTGTCCATCCTCCATAAACGTCAAAACAATTAGTTACGAGAAATAACACTCTATTTCCCTCAGGGAAACAGAGATTTTTTATTTTAATAGCCACTAATTCTATATAGGCCTATGGGAAAAGCTCAGAGCAAAGATCGGAAGTACTTCGCCCCAAGCCATGAAGCAATGGAGCTTCCTGACTTGATTGAAGTACAGAAGATGTCTTACGACTGGTTCATGAAGGATGGTTTGAAAGAACTGCTTGATGAAATCACGCCAATCGAAGACTTCACCGGCCGCGACCTGGAACTCCATTTAATGGATTACTACCTGGACGAACCGCGATTTGACGAGGTAACTGCAAAAGACAAGAATTTAACGTTTGAAGCCGCGCTTCGCGTAAACACCAAGCTGGTAAACAAGCGAACGAATGAGATTAAGGAGCAGGAAGTATTTTTGGGCGACTTCCCGTTGATGACCGACCGCGGAACATTTGTGGTGAATGGCATTGAACGCGTTGTCGTATCCCAGCTGATCCGTTCTGCCGGCGTGTTCTTCACTTCGGATTTTATTAAAGGAAATGTGTTTTACGGCGCGAAGATCATCCCTAACCGGGGCGCATGGCTGGAAATCGAGACGAACCATGACAACGTCATCTATGTAAAGGTTGATCGCAAGCGCAAGGTTCCGGTAACGGCGCTGCTGCGCGCATTCGGATACGGTTCTGATGAAGAGATTGTTGAGCTGTTTAAGGATATTGATGTTGACCCGAATAACCAGTACATCGCGGCTACCATTGAAAAGGATACCTCCAAGTCAGAGGGCGAGGGTTTGAAAGAGGTCTATAAGCGCATCCGTCCGGGCGACATGGCAACGGTTGATAACGCGCGCAGTTTGATCCACGCTATGTTTTTTAACTTCGACCGGTACGATTTTGGCCGCGTCGGGCGCTACAAGATCAACAAGCGCTTCGGTTTTGACATCCCGAACACGCCGGAGACGCGCGTGTTGCGGTGCGAAGACCTGGTCGCGATTGTGCGCGAGGTTATCCGCCTGAACAATACGCAGGAACCGCCGGATGATATTGACCACCTCGGCAACCGCCGCGTTCGCGCAGTCGGCGAATTGGTGCAGAACAAGTTCCGCATCGGGCTGTCGCGCATGGAGCGCATTGTGAAGGATCGCATGTCGACAAAAGATGTCGATACGCTGACGCCGGGCCACCTGATTAACGCGAGGCCGGTGATCGGTTCCGTGAAAGAGTTTTTTATGTCATCACAGCTGTCACAGTTCATGGACCAGACCAATCCGCTGGCGGAGCTGGAGCATAAGCGCCGTTTGTCGGCGATGGGCCCTGGCGGCCTCTCACGCGAGCGCGCGGGATTTGAAGTTCGCGACGTGCATCGCACCCACTACGGACGCATCTGTCCGATTGCAACGCCTGAAGGACCTAATATCGGCTTGGTCGGCCACCTGGCATCATTCAGCCGCATTAATGATTTCGGTTTTATCGAGACGGCGTTCCGCAAGGTCATCCATGATCCGGCGCCAAAGGAAGCGGCCGGCGAGATCGCGCGCGAGGACATTGAGGTTGACGGCAAGGTTGTCGTAAAGGCCGGCGACCTGATTTCAGAAAAAGATATCGCGAAGCTCGGCAAACTGGAAACGGTTCCGGTGAAGCCGCGCGTGACGGATGACGTTGTGTATCTGGACGCGTTTACGGAAGAAAAAACCACGACCACAGCCGCAACAACTCCGCTTGATGAAAACGGATATTTCCTGGAAGAGCGGACAGAGGTGCGGCAATTCATGAAGCCGATTATCGGCCCGGTACATACGATTGACTACATGGACGTATCGCCGAAGCAGATCGTATCCATTTCAACGGCATTGATTCCGTTTTTGGAAAACGACGACGCGGTTCGCGCCCTAATGGGAACGAACATGCAGCGCCAGGCGGTCCCGTGCATTGTGCCGCAGTCCCCGGTGATCGGAACGGGCGTGGAATACCGCGCCGCAAAAGATTCCGGACAGGCGGTTGTGACTGAAGAAGCGGGTACGGTTACCCACGTCGATGCGGACAAAGTTGTGATTTCCGAAACAAAGGGGCAGTCGCATGAATACCGCATGAAGCGATTTGTCCGTTCGAACGCATCCACCTGCATTAACCAGCGTCCGATTGTGGACAAGGGGCAGAAGCTGGAGAAAGGCGACGTGATCGCCGACGGCGCGGCAACAGACCAGGGCGAACTTGCGCTCGGCCAGAACGTTATGGTGGCCTACATGCCGTGGGAAGGCGGCAACTATGAGGACGCCGTGCTGATTTCTGAACGGTTGGTGCATCAGGACCGGTACACCTCCATCCATATTGAAGATTACACCGTCGATATACGCGACACGAAGCTCGGACCCGAGGTCGTAACGCGCGACATACCAAACGTATCTGAAGAGAAGCTGAAGAACCTGGACGAGAACGGCGTTATCCGCGTCGGCGCGCAGGTGTCGAGCGGCGACATTCTCGTCGGCAAGATCACCCCGAAAGGCGAAACAGAATTGTCAGCCGAAGAGAAACTGCTCC
This sequence comes from Candidatus Kerfeldbacteria bacterium, assembly GCA_043813585.1. GTDB lineage: Bacteria > Patescibacteriota > Patescibacteriia > UBA9570 > XYC2-FULL-38-9 > JBDRKW01. The sequence continues at coordinate 42,344 of JBDRKW010000002.1, read as the reverse complement.
GTGCGATTTTTGGCGATAAGGCAAAAGATGTAAAAGATTCATCCCTCTATCTGTCGCATGGCGAACACGGCAAAGTTGTTGATGTGAAGAATTTCAGCAAAGAGCACGGCGACAAGCTGCCGGCCGGCGTGACCCGCACCATCCAGGTGTCGATTGCGCAGCTGCGCAAGATCCAGGTGGGAGACAAGATGGCCGGACGCCACGGAAACAAGGGCGTTATCAGCCGCGTTATCCCGGTGGAAGACATGCCGTATCTCGAAGACGGCCGTCCGGTTGATATCCTGCTGAACCCGCTTGGCGTCGTGTCCCGCATGAACCTGGGGCAGGTGCTGGAAGCGCACCTTGGCATGGCAGCCGACGCGCTCGGATACAAAGTTGCGTCTCCGGTGTTTGACGGCGTGCCTGCGGAGACCATCCGCGAAGAGCTCGAAAAAGCCGGATTCCCGCGCAACGGAAAGATTACCCTTCATGACGGCCGCACCGGCGTGGTGTTTGACCAGCCGGTCATGTGCGGCGTGTCCTACATGCTGAAGCTGAACCATATGGTGGAAGACAAGATTCACCAGCGTTCGATCGGTCCATACTCGCTCGTCACGCAGCAGCCGCTCGGAGGCAAGGCGCAGTTCGGCGGCCAGCGTTTCGGTGAAATGGAAGTGTGGGCGCTGGAAGCGTACGGCGCCGCGCATACCCTGCAGGAAATGCTGACGATCAAATCGGACGATGTGCCGGGCCGCGCGAAAGCGTACGAGGCAACGATCAAAGGTGAAGAGATTGAAAATATCAACGTGCCTGAATCGTTTAACGTCCTCATGCGCGAGCTGAAAGGCCTGTGCCTCGAGGTTGAGCTGCTTGATGACGACGGTTTTCCTGTGGCGGCAAGGACGGAAGAGGTCAGCAGGGATCATGAAGACAATAAGGAAACGGCAAACGAGCTTTCGGAAGACGAAGGGATCATCAAAGTCGATAAATCTAAGCAGGAATAACATCAGCACCTATGCCATTTTACGATAACAACGAACAAGCAACAGAGTTCTCATCGATCCGGCTCAAGCTGGCATCTCCTGATGAGATCCGCGAGTGGTCGCATGGCGAAGTGCTGCGGCCTGAAACAATTAACTACCGCACCCAGAAGCCCGAGAAAGACGGCCTGTTTTGCGAAAAGATTTTCGGTCCGTCAAAGGACTGGGAGTGCTATTGCGGAAAGTACAAGCGCATCCGGTATAAAGGAATTGTCTGCGACAAATGCGGCGTGGAGGTGACGCGTTCGATTGTCCGCCGCGAACGGATGGGGCATATTGACCTGGCTGCGCCTGTAACGCACATCTGGTTCCTGCGCGGTGTTCCGTCAAAGGTCGGCCTGCTCCTGAACCTGTCCACACAGGCGCTCGAGAAGGTGGTGTACTTTGCGAACTTCATTATTACTGACGTGAACGACGAACTGCGCCAGGAAACGCTGCTGCAGATTGAATCGGAACTGGAACAGAAGAAGAAGCAGATTCGCAACGAGATTACCCAGCAGATGGGCGGCATTAAGCAGCGCCGCGAAAAAGCGGTTCAGGAAAAGGGCAGCGAGCTCACGAAAGCGGAAGATAAGGAGTTTGAACAGGAGCTTATTAATGCATCTATCATGCGCGACGAGAAGCTGAAAGACCTGGACGACGCCGGCGATATTGCCAAAAAGGAGCTGAAGGGGCTGGCGCCGTTCGAGATTATTTCGGAAAGCCAGTACTATGACCTGTCGCTGAAATACGGACACGTGTTTGACGCTAGCATTGGCGCAGAAGCCGTGCAGCAGTTGCTGGAGAATATTGACCTTGACGTCCTGTCCAAGCAATTGGAAGAGGATTTGGCGGCCGCAAGCAAGAACCAGAGCCACCGCATTTTACGGCGGCTGAAGCTGGCGAAGCATCTGCAGAAGAACGGCATCCGCCCGGACTGGATGATCCTCCAGGCGATCCCGGTGATCCCTCCGGACCTGCGCCCGATGGTGCAGCTGGACGGCGGCCGGTTTGCCGCATCTGACCTGAACGACCTTTACCGCCGCGTGATTAACCGAAATAACCGTCTGAAACGGCTGAAAGAGCTGAATGCCCCGGAAGTGATCCAGCGCAACGAAAAGCGCATGCTGCAGGAAGCTGTTGACGCGCTTATTGATAACAGCGCGCGCCACGGCAAGACCGTGACCGCATCCACAGGGCAGAAGCGCCAGCTGAAATCATTGGCTGACATGCTGAAGGGCAAGCAGGGGCGGTTCCGCCAGAACCTGCTGGGCAAGCGCGTGGACTACTCCGGCCGTTCCGTGATTGTTGTCGGCCCGCACCTGAAACTGTCGCAATGCGGCCTGCCGAAGCAGATGGCGCTCGAGCTGTTCAAGTCATTCGTTATTGCAAAACTGATTGAACGCGAATACGTCTATAACGTCCGCTCCGCAAACCGGTTCATCGAAGCGAACCGCCCGGAGGTGTGGGACATTCTTGAAGAGGTTACCGGGAGCGCGCATGTCATGCTGAACCGCGCCCCAACCCTTCACCGCCTTGGCATCCAGGCATTCCAGCCGCTTCTGATTGAAGGCAAGGCAATCCAGGTGCATCCGCTGGTGTGCCCGGCGTTTAACGCCGACTTTGACGGCGACCAGATGGCCGTGCACGTTCCGTTATCCAAGGCGGCCAAGAAAGAGGCGGCAGAGATCATGCTGTCATCCAAGAACCTGCTGAAGCCGGCGACCGGCGAACCGATCGTGACGCCGTCGCAGGACATCGTGCTGGGCGCATACTACATGACAAACGCCGAATGGATTGATGACAAGGAAAAGATGCTGGCGTTCGCATCGCCCGAAGAAGCGATGTTTGCCTACCAGACCGGCCGCATGAAGCTGCAGACCCCGGTGAAGATCCGCATTGACGGTGAAATTATTGATACGACTGTCGGCCGCGTGATTTTCAACCAGGTATTGCCGAAGGAACAGCGGTTCCTTAACAAAGCCGTTGACAAGAAAGGCCTGAAGAAGCTGATTGCCGACTGCCTCGCGGAACGCGGCGTGGAACGCACCGTACAGCTGCTTGACGAGACGAAAGACCTGGCAATCGAATATGTCACCCGTTCCGGCATGAGCTGGGGCATGGACGACATTAACGTTCCGGAGAAAAAACCGCAGGTCATTAAAGAGGCAGAAGTAGCTGTTGAAGAGGTTCATCAGCATTTCGACATGGGCTTGTTGACTGATGAAGAGCGTCGGACCAAGGTCATCGAAATCTGGACAAAGGCAAAAGACGATATTACGGAGTTATGCCAGGGCGCGCTGCCGAAAGAAGGTTCTGTATATGCCATGATCAACTCCGGAGCCCGCGGTTCATGGGGCCAGACCACCCAGATGATGGGCATGAAAGGCCTGGTTATTAACCCGGCCGGTGAAACGATGGAGCTGCCGGTCAAGACCTCCTTTAAAGAAGGGTTTGACGTGCTGGAATACTTTATTTCCACCCATGGCGCGCGTAAAGGTCTGACTGACACGGCTCTTCGTACGGCAAATGCCGGGTACCTTACCCGCCGCCTGGTGGACGTTGCGCAGGATGTCGTGATTGAAGAAGAGGACTGCAAGACCAAGAACGGCCTGACTATCACAAAGGAAGAAGCAGAGGAGATGAGCGAGACGCCGTTGTCGATGATTTGGGGCCGAGTGCTTCTTCAGGATATGAAAGACGCCAAAGGAAAAGTTGTTTTGAAGAAAGGGACGCTTATTTCGGCGGATGACCTGGTGAAATATGAAAAGCGCGATATTCCAGAGGTAACGATTCGTTCGGTTCTTACCTGCGAACTGGAACGCGGCATTTGCCAGCAGTGCTACGGGTACGACCTGGGCAACAACGCGCTTGCCGAATTGGGAACGGCCAGCGGCATCATCGCCGCGCAGTCCATTGGCGAACCGGGCACGCAGCTGACGATGCGTACCTTCCATACGGGCGGCGTTGCCGGAGCTGACATTACGCAGGGTCTCCCGCGCGTTGAAGAGCTGTTCGAAGCGCGTCCGCTGAAGAAGGCGGCTGTGATCGTTGATGTTGACGGCGAAGTGATGGATATCACGGACGAGAGCCGGCAGAAGACGATCCATGTACAGCATATGGCTGACGTTTCCGAGAAATATACGATGAAGAAAGCGGATGAACTGAAGGTGAAAGACGGCGCCAAAGTGCGCAAGGGTGCGGTATTATACGAGACAAAGGACGGCCCGGTAAAGGCGCGCGTTAAAGGCGTGGTAAAGATCGACAAGAATAAGCTGACACTGTATGGCGAAGAGGAAACGATTCGCGAGTTCACAGTGCCGGCCGGTTATGGCGTATGGGTCAAGAAAGGCGAATTGGTTACCGAAGGACAGCAGCTTACCGAAGGTTCGTCGGATCTGTATCAGCTGAACGCGCTCAAAGGCATTGAGGCGGTGCAGAAGTACATCATTAAGGAGATCATGTACATCTACCAGTCGCAGGGACAGAAGCTGAACAGCAAGCACGTTGAGGTGATTGTGCGCCAGATGTTCTCGCGGCTGAAAGTGATGGACTCCAAGGATACGGATTTAGTGGTTGGCGATATTGTTTCCCGCGTCACGCTGAAAGCGGCAAACGCAGCAGCTGAAGCCAACGGCGGCAAACCGGCGGTGATTGAGCCGGTATTGCTCGGCATCACCAAAGCGTCGCTTTCTGTCGATTCGTTCCTGTCGGCGGCATCGTTCCAGGAGACCGCGCGCATCCTGATTGACGCGGCCATTACCGGCAAGGTCGATAATCTTCGCGGCCTGAAGGAAAACGTGATCATCGGCAAACTGATTCCGGTGGGCACGGGGTTCCATGTGAAAGAAAAGGCCCAGGAAGCAAAGGAAGCCGCAGAAAAAGAAGCGGCCAAGGCAGCCAAGAAAAAGGAGAAGGCAGAAGAGAAGGAAAAAGAGAAGGAAAAGGCTGCTGCAAAATAGCCGGCAGACCGTTCTGAATGCTATAGAAAAAGCCGGCAGAGGTTGCCGGCTTTTTTGATTCTTTCTCATTAAATGTGGAACATGGCGTAGTAGCACTACATGTTCCACGCCCGATTTTAGGTATTGACATTTTGATTTTTTTATGATAGACTGTTTTGTTCTTTTGTCGTCATGTGACGACTTAACCTTCTTAAAGAAGGAGGGAGAACACTCCGTTCGTAACATACGCCCGTCGCAGACGCGATGGACGAAAAAGAGGAGAGAGAAATGAAGAAGTTCACGAGTGCCCTGGCCCTGGCTGCCCTGATTCTGATGATGGTCGTGCCGGCGATCGCCGACGCGCGTCCGCGCCACGGCCGCCCGCGGCACACGACCCACGTGGTCGTCGTGCACCGGTCGCACCCGCGGCCGGCGTACCCGCGGTACGACTACCACCCGTGGGGCAACCAGGCCGGGCCGGTCTACACGACCGGCGACCAGCGCGGGGTGGATGCCAACTGGTGTCCGGTGTACGCACCCAGCTCGGTGTCGGTGTGCGGAAGGTCAATTGACCAGAACGCCACCCGCGAGTGGGAGCGACGCACCGGCCGCCGCTAGACACAACCGCCGGCCGCGGAACACCCGCCGCCGGCGCAACAACTTTAGCCGCATGACGCGGCAATATCGAACGGAGAACCCCGATTCCATGACGGATATCGGGGTTCTTTCTTTACTGGAGATTTGGACTTGAAAAATATACTCTGTGATGTTAGGGTAACAGGCCCTTTAAGCGCAATGAAAATTGTTGTTTTGGGGCTGAACCTACCATCGAAATCACGCCACCATACAGGGAGGACGCCTCATGAACCAGGCAAATCGTTTTTTTGTGATCCTCGCGGCGTTGCTGCTTCTCGTGCCTGCTCCGGCGTTCGCCGGCAAGGGCAAGAAGAAGCGCAGCAGTTCGAGGAGTTCGCATTCGGCCCAGCGGTCGCACAGCTCCGCGCATCGCAGCTCGGGGCACTCGAGTTCCGGCAGCCGCAGTTCGGCGCATCGGTCTTCCGGTTCGACGAGCCACTCCGGCCGTTCGAGCTACCGCGCGCCGAGCCGCAGTTCGGGGCATTCGAGTTCCGGTTCGAACAGCCGGAGCACATATCGCACGCCGGATCGGAGTTCGGCATCGGGTTCGCACGATAGCCGCGGCAGCTACCGCGCGCCGACCCGCGATGCGTACCGGCAGCCGACGAGCCAAATCCCGCAGCGGAACATCTATCCGGACCGCTCAACCGAGCGCACGCCGGACCGGAGCGTCCAGCAGCGGGATCGTTCGTCGAGTATGGGTACGTATGATCACCGTCAGGCGGTGCCGGACCGATCGCGCGACTTCAACCGCGACACGGCCAGGCAGCCAAGCAGTGACCGAACGCCCAGCGTCGACCGCGGCAGCTTCGACCCGAACTCGGGCCAGCGGCCGAGCGAGCACTACGGCAACCTGCGCGACACGACCAGGCAGTCCAGCAGCGGCCGCACCCAGGCCACTGACCGCGTGAATCATCCGCCGTCGGATCGAAACGTGCAACGGGCGCAGAGCCTGCAGCGCGTCGACCGCAGCCGTACCTACGACCACGCCACCGGTCAGCGGCCAAGTGAGTTCTACCGCAACACACGGCCGAGCAACCTGCGCGACCGGACATCGATGGCACATACCAGCCACGAGCGCCGCCCCGACTCCCGTACCACCGGCGGACACGGCCACGCGCGCGGTAGCTCGCATCCCAGGCCGCACTACGACCTGGACAGGCCGTTGCACCACACCAACCTGGCGGTCCATAGCTGGCACCAGTCCCACAACGCGTGGCACTACCATCACAACAACTGGCGGTACAGCTACGGCTACGACCAGTGGTGGAGCTGGGGCTGGTATCCTCCGCGGCGTCACTACGTCGTGGTCTACTGGGACCCGTGGTACGCGCCGTACGACCCGTGGTGGGTCGGGCTGGGAGCGGTGTACTACCGTTCCTACCATCCGCGCCAGGCGTACTCCTACTACGACAACGGCCTCATCGACGTCGGCGAGGTCAAAGGATGGTGCGGGCAAGGCCATCCGGTCTATGCACCGTCTACCACCTGCGAGTACGGCCACGCGCTTGACCAGCAGCTCACCCGCTCCTGGAGGCGCTGAACCAACCCCCCCCATCGAGGTGGGCTCCCGGACTCTGGCAACAGATCCGGGACTTTTTTTACTCTAAGTCCAAACGGGGCTGGAAAAAATATCCAATTTCTGCTATAATACTTTTATGATACCAAAAGAGTTCGCACCTATCGCGAATGCGATACTGCGCGTGAAGGACGGCGGCATCCCATTTCCGCTGCGCGAGAAGCGGTCACGCTACACGCACCTCACGTCAACGCCAAAAGCAAAAACCATTGTTATCCACCGGCCGAAATACATTATTACGGCTGATGAAAAAGGGGATGTGAAGGTCATCAAGGACCGGTCCATCTATATCAAAAACGGCGTCATCACCGAAATTTTTGATCCGAAAAAGAGAAAGATCGATCTGAACAAAGTCGATCTTGTTTTTGATGCCGGACTCCGCGGCGGCCTTGCCGTCACGCCGGGCTTCATTAACGCCCATTCCCATCCGCCCATGTATATGCTGCGCTCGTCGCTCATGCTGGAAAAGGGCGAGAACCTGGAAAAGTCGTTGAAGGACATGTTCAACCTCGAAAGCAACATGACGGACGAGGATTTTTTCATCTCCGCAGTCGGCGACCTGACGGAAGAGCAAAAGAACGGCATCACCACAACGCTTTCACACTATGCTGTGTTCGATGCGATTGAGGAGGCATCGAAATTGGTGAATCAAAATGTGATTAATGCAATTTCTGCCGTATCGAATTCACATCCGGAGAATACGCCGGCGTATGTAGAGAAGCTGTTGAAGAATAAGAAAAACTACAGTACGCAGGTCGCAGTTGCAGTGCATACATTGCATAAGGCCGATCCGGCCATTCTGAAGAAGGTCGCAGCCATTTGTAAGAAGTACAAGGCAATATTCACCACCCATGCGGCAGAAACGCGCGATTCGGTTGCGGAGAACCTTCGTGTCCACGATGACCTTACCATTCCAACACTACAGAAGTACGGACTGGCGAATTCCCGCTCGATTCTTTCCCATTGCGTGAACCTGACGGAGGAGGAAGTGGCGATGATTAAGAAGTACAATATCGGCGTGGTCCACCTGCCGACATCGAACAAGCTGCACAAAAGCGGCGAGTTTCAATATCCGTTGTTTGCCAAGTACGGGGCGGAAGGGCAGATTGCACTTGGAACCGACAGCGTCATCTCCAAGAACTCACTCGATATTTTATCGGAAGCGCTACAGGCCCGCATTATGCACCAGGACAAGTACGTTGTTTATTATGAAGAGCTCTTTAAGATGATGACCTATAATGCGGCGCAGATTCTCGGCCTGAAGACGCGCGGCCGGATTCTGCCGGGGTTCCAGGCAGACCTGGCATTCTGGAAAGTGCGCGACCGCGGCTTTATCCCGTATGCGGAAGACAAGCCGGTCACCATAATCGGCAACATGATCACCCACGGCGGCCGTAATGTCCGCGACCTCATGATCAACGGCGAATTTATCATTTCCAACCGCCGGCATGATATTATCGACGAAACAGAACTGCTCAACCAGATCCAGGCGCATCATCAGGCAATGCGCAAACGGCTCAAGAAAGTGAAGCAGAGCACGAAAAAAAAGAGCACAAAGAAATAATCATACAAAAAAGCGCCTCCTAAAGATGGGAAGCGCTTTTTGATTTATTGTGAATTGATTTTAGTAATTTGGAGAACCCTGGATGTTTGAAAGGTCGTGCGGATGCGATTCCACCAGCCCGGCCGCGGTGATCTGGATAAACTGCGCTCTCTTCTGTAGTTCGCCAATGTTTTTTGCGCCGATATATCCCATGCCTGCGCGCACGCCGCCCGCCAGCTGGTACACCACGCCTTCAAGCTCTCCTTTATACGGACGGTACCCGACCACGCCCTCCGGCACCAGCTTTTTCTTCTGCTTGGTGTCTTTCTGGCCGTAGCGGTCCTTGCTGCCCTGTTCCATGGCGTCAACCGAACCCATGCCGCGGTACATTTTCATCTGCTGTCCCTTGATCTTCACTAATTTGCCCGGCGCTTCCTTGCATCCGGCAAACAGGCCGCCGGCCATAATGGCTGAAGCTCCGGCTGCCAGCGCTTTCACGATATCGCCCGAATACTTGATGCCGCCGTCTGCAATGATCGGAGTTCCTGATTTTTTTGCCGCTGCAACACAATCCATCACCGCAGTCAGTTGCGGAACGCCGATGCCGGCCACCACGCGGGTGGTGCAGATTGAACCCGGCCCGACGCCGACTTTCACAACGTCTGCTCCGGCAGAGATCAAGGCGCGCGTCCCTTCTGCTGTGGCGACATTCCCGCCGACAATCGTGATGCTGTTCTTGAATTCCCGTTTCAAACGCTTCACCTGGTCGAGCACGCCTTTGGAATGGCCGTGCGCCGAATCAACAACCAGCAGCGTTGCGCCCGCTTTCACGCATTTTACTGCGCGCTTGAATTCTTCGTCAGAAACAGAAACGGCCGCGCCAACGCGCAGTTTTTTTATCGCCGTTCGTTCCACTTCCGCCGCCTGCTGGCCCGGCGTGAGGTTCTTGTGTATTATGCCGAGTCCGCCCAGTTCTGCCATGGCAATCGCCATGCTGCCTTCGGTGACCGTGTCCATGGGCGCGCTGATAAACGGCAGGTCGAGTTTCATTTTTCCAAGCTTCGTACTCAAGTCCACTTCTGCCGGAAGGATCTTGGATTCCTGCGGAACGAGCAGGACGTCGTCATAAGCAAGTGCGTATGGGATGTTTTTCATAAGTCGTTGTTATTAGTAGTCATATTGTACTGAAAAATGGCGTTTGGAGCAATGTTCTTATACACCGCGACCCTTGATTTTGGGCCGTGATTTCGGTATGATCTGCCTATGAAAAGAAAACATATCGCGATTCTGGACTTCGGATCGCAGTACATGCATTTAATCAGCCGGCGCGTCCGACAACTCGGCGTACTGGCCAAGATTTACCCCACGGATGTCAATGCCCATGACCTTAAAGACGCATGGGGCATTATTTTATCCGGCGGGCCGGATTCCATTACAGAAGAGAAGCTCCCGTATGACCCGGGAATATTTAAACTAGGCAAGCCGATGCTGGGGTTCTGCTACGGGCATCAGCTGATGGCAAAGGTATTGGGAGGCGAAGTAGCATCGCAGCATAACCGTGAATACGGCAAAGCGATTATGACGGTGGAAGGCGACTCGCCGATTTTTAAGGGATTAACCGGCGAGGAGCAGGTATGGATGAGCCACTGGGATGCAGTCACGAAAGTGCCGGAAGGGTTTACGATTGTCGGCACCACGCCTGAGTGCCCGGTGACCGCAATGGCCAATGACACAACAAAGATTTACGGTTTCCAATACCATCCCGAGGTGAACCACACGACCAGCGGCATGAAGATGCTCGAGAATTTTGTATTCGACATCTGCGGCGCGGAAAAGAACTGGAGCATGGAGGAATATTTTGACGGGCTGAAGAAAGAGGTCAAGGAGCTGGTCGGCAAGCGCAACGTGTTCCTGCTGGTGTCTGGCGGAGTGGATTCTTCCGTCGCGTTCGCGCTGCTGGAAGACATCCTGGGCAAGGACCGAGTATTCGGCCTGCATGTCGATACCGGGTTCATGCGCAAGAATGAGTCCGCGCTTGTGAAGGAGTCGCTGGCGGCTGCAGGGTTTGATGATCTGCATGTTGTCGACGCAAGCGACCGGTTTCTGTTGGCAGTTGAAGGGCTGGTCGAACCGGAAGAGAAGCGTAAAAAGATCGGCCGCATATTTTTGGATGTGCAGAAGGATGTGTTTGATGACCTTGAATTCAACCAAGACGAGTGGCTGCTCGGACAGGGAACCATCTATCCGGATACGATTGAGGCCGGCGGCACTAAAGCGTCGGATGTGATAAAAACGCATCATAATCGCGTGGAAGAGATTGTGGAGATGATCAACCAAGGCCGCGTGGTCGAGCCGCTGTCGGAATTATATAAGGATGAAGTCCGCGAGATCGGCCGCCAGCTCGGCTTGCCGGACGAATTGGTGAACCGGTGGCCGTTTCCGGGGCCGGGGTTGTCCATCCGCTGTTTGTGTTCTGAAGGGAAAGAAGCCGCGTTGGAAGGGCGCAACCAGAAACAGATCGACGAGATCAGCGACATTAAAGTGCAAATTGGCGAACACTTAAAAAAGTCGGGCGTCGAGGGGCAGATGCTTCCGCTCAAGAGCGTCGGCGTGCAGGGCGACCTGCGTACCTACCAGCATGCGGTTGTCGTGCGGGATGCGCTTGATATCGAATGGCAGATACTCGATGAACTTGCAATCCGCATGGTGAATAATGTGCAGGGAGTCAATCGTTTGGTTGCACATGTTGGCGGGGATGTTGATTTTGAGAATATTGCGTTAAAGGAAGGATATCTGACACGTGATCGTCTCGAAATATTGCGCGAAGCGGACAATGTCGTGTTTGACCTTGTTCAGGAGCACGGTTTGTATGACAAGATCTGGCAGTTCCCGGTGATTATGCTTCCGCTGACCTTTACGGGCAAAGGAGAAATGATCGTGCTCCGGCCGATCGAATCGCAGGAGGCGATGACCGTGAATTTCTACCAGATGGAAAAGAAAGTATTAAAAGAGATGGCAGACGAGATCATGAAGATCGACGGCGTGGATGCGGTCTTCTTCGACATAACCAATAAGCCGCCGGCTACGATTGAGTGGGAATAATAGGCGTAAATAATTTCGTATGGTTAAATTTCGATACAAAGGGTTATTGCTGGTGGCGCTGATGTTTTTCTTTTTTGGCGTCTATTTATTGGTGGTGTCCTGGATTTGACGAAGAGCCCCCGGTAAGCTACAATCATAGGTGCCTTTCTATAGAGGAAGGCGCGGACACTCCTTTGAGGAGTGTTTTTTAGTGGGTTGGGCTGGATTTGCACCTTGAAATATGGTATAATACCTTTCTATGGCGAAGAGAAAGACCTTAAAGCAAGAGCCTGCAAAGAAACGCGGGCGTCCACCAAAGGACGAAGAGGCGGAGCCAAAACAGCAGCGTAAGAAATATACGTGGGATGAAGATGACGGCGGTGCGCAGCGCGGACTGCTCGTTATTTTCTTATTCGCAGTTTCAGCGGTGTCGTTATTGTCGTTTGTGAATGCGGCCGGCGATTTCGGTGTATGGGTAGACGAGATCCTTGGCTGGGTGTTTGGTTGGGGCCGGTATATCGTGCCGTTTATCATTGCGGCGCTCGCGTATCTGTTCCTGAATGGCGATAAATACGAAATCCGCATGTGGAACTGGATCGGACTGGCGTTTTTCCTGTTGTCCGGGCTGGCGCTTCTGCACCTGTTTATCCCGTATGTTGATTTCACCGAAGCGGCTAAAGCCGGCAAAGGCGGCGGCTACCTGGGAATCGTGTTTTCCATTCCGCTAATAAAATACGCCGGCATCTGGGTGGCGATTATCGTGTTGCTCGGCCTGTTTATCGCATCAGTTTCTGTAATGTTGAGCCTGTCGATACCTGCGCTCATTACGCGGGTGCGCGAGTTCGGTTTTTTCGGCGGCGTATGGAATTGGCTGAAGACGCGGCTGCATGCGCGTATGAACGGGTATAAGATCGGCGCAGCAAAAGAAGATGCCGAGGAAGATGAGGACGATGAATCAGAAGAAGGGAGCGTTGATGGCGAACCGGAAGAAGAGCCGGCGTTTTCCACCAAAGAAGTAGAGCATACCGGGCAGGAGCAGGCGACAGACAAGGATCTGGAACAGATGTCGTTTATTCCAAAGCGGTCTAAACGGCGCGGCTGGAGTGAAATACCGTTGAGCCTGCTATCGGAACGCAATGAGAAGCCGACCAGCGGCGACATTGAGGAGAATAAGGAAAAAATTCGATTGACGTTGGAGAGCTTCGGTATTCCGGTTGAGATGGGCGAAGTAAATGTCGGCCCGATGGTGTCGCAGTACACGTTGGCCCCGCAAGAGGGTGTAAAGCTTACGCAGATCACGACATTGCATAACGATATTTCGTTGGCGCTGGCTGCATTTCCAATCAGGATTGAAGCGCCGATCCCTGGCAAGGCGTTAGTCGGCATTGAAGTGCCGAACAAGGCGATTGCAACAGTAACACTGCGACAGATCCTCACTTCGAAAGTATTCAAGAAACGCAAAGACAATCTCACACTGTGTTTAGGTAAAGATGTTGCGGGCAAGCCGTTTGTCACGTCTTTATCAGGCATGCCGCATCTGTTGATTGCGGGTGCTACCGGTTCAGGTAAGTCGGTTTGTATCAACAGTGTTATCTGCGGGCTCATGTACCAGAATTCTCCGGATGACCTCAAGTTTATCCTGGTGGATCCAAAGCGCGTGGAGTTGTCGAACTATAACGATATCCCGTATCTGCTGACGCCGGTGATTACTGACATTGAAAAAACAGTGAATTCGTTGAAATGGACGGTGGCGGAGATGGATCGGCGGTATGAAATGCTGCAACGGGCCGGTGCGCGAAGCATTGATGAATACAACAGCAAAGTCGATGAAGACGAGCGCATGACGTATATTGTGTTCGTGATTGATGAATTGGCAGATCTAATGTCGGTTGCTGCAAATTCGGTTGAAGCGGCGATTGTGCGGCTGGCGCAGATGGCGCGTGCGGTCGGCATCCACTTGGTGCTGGCAACGCAGCGTCCGTCGGTCAACGTCATTACCGGCCTGATCAAGGCGAATATGCCGGCGCGCATTGCGTTTTCCGTGGCGTCGCAGGTGGATTCGCGCACAATCCTGGATTTTTCCGGAGCGGAGAAGCTGCTTGGCCGCGGCGATATGCTGTTTATTGATGCAACCCTGTCCAGGCCGAAGCGTCTGCAGGGCGCGCATCTGGAAAGCAAGGACATTGATGCTGTCGTGGATTATCTGCGGAATCGGGAGAAGCCGGAATATGACAGCGATGTAACGGAATCTAATACCGGTAAAAGAGGCATCTCGGGCGTGAGCGGTGGAGCTGAAGACAGCGATGAATTACTTGATGATGCCAAAGAGGTGATTTTGCAGGCGGGCAAAGCGTCCGCATCGCTCTTGCAGCGACGGCTGCGGGTTGGGTATGCGCGAGCAGCGCGTATTCTGGATATCCTGGAAGAAGAAGGATTTATCGGCCCGGCAGACGGAGCGAAGCCGCGTGAAATTCTTGTGCAGGACGAGGCGGCGGGAGAATCGATGATCGGAGAGCCGGGTGAAGAGCCGGAGGAGCCAGATGAGCCGGAAGACGAGTATTCTGATGAGGAGTCGCAGGAGGATCTTGATCCTGAAGATCGCAATAATGTCGAATTTTAAACAGCAGCCGGTACGGCAGCATCAAACAGTCGGTGAACAGCTTCGAGTGGCGCGCCAGTCACAGGGCTTGGTGATGACAGAGATTGCGAGGGCGATTAAGGTGCCGCAGCGGTATCTGGAGGCGCTGGAGTCCGGCCGGTATAGCGACCTTCCGTCGCCGGTCTATGTGACCAATTATCTCAAGCTGTATTGCCGAGAACTTGGCGTGCGGTGGGAGAAGATCGAAGAGGACTACAAAAGGGAGATCCGCGCGTTCCATCCGGACGTGCAGCGCAAGCAGGAATCGAAGCGGCATAAGCCGGTGGGTACGGGATCGACGCCGCATCAGCGCAAACCGCTTCTGATACCGCGACTGTTGAGGTTCGGGGTTGCCGGGATTGTCGTGCTGCTCCTGGTGATCTATTTTTCCTGGGAGATCGTGCAGCTTTTAAGCCCGCCCGAGCTCGTGATTGAGTATCCGACAGAGGATGTGATTGTGGCCGACCGGAAGATCACTATTCGTGGTAAAACCGAACCGGAAGCAATTGTGGAGATCAACGGCCAAGGCATTTCGGTTGATCCGGACGGCCGTTTTATCGAGGATGTCTATTTGCATGAAGGTTTAAATTCGCTTCGCATAACCACCCGGTCCAAACGCAGTTCTGAACGCGTAGAAATTCGGAATATCTTATATGAGGCTCCAGAAGAGGATGCATGAGGACGTGGGGTTTGTACTTTGTAATATTCGGGTTTTGTTCGGTTATCCACAGGATGTCTGGACATTCGGGTTTTGTTCGGTTATGATGGACGGACCGAATAAAACAAACAGTAAATAAATCATGTATGACAGTTAAAAAAGCAGACCAAAAGGAAGAAAAGGGGGAAAAGGAGGACGTTAAAAAGGAGGCAAGCGGCAAAACAAAAGCCGCTGAATTAGCCATATCCCAGATTCGCGATCGGTTTGGCGACGGTGCGATCATGTCGCTGGGCGATTCCAAGCAGTTTAAAGTTGACTCGGTTTCTACCGGGTGTTTGTCCCTGGATCTTGCGCTTGGCATAGGTGGCGTTCCCCGCGGCCGCGTTATAGAGATTTATGGCCCGGAATCATCCGGCAAGACAACGCTTGCGCAGCATATTGTCGCGGAGGTGCAAAAGGAAGGTGGGACTGCGGCGTTCGTGGACGCAGAGCACGCGCTTGACCCTGATTATGCAAAAAAGATCGGCGTGAACATTAATGACCTGCTCGTGTCTCAGCCGGATACCGGAGAACAGGCATTGGAAATTGTTGAAACGCTGGTACGTTCAAACGCGGTTGATGTGATTGTTATTGATTCGGTTGCGGCGCTGACGCCAAAAGCAGAGATCGAAGGCGATATGGGCGATTCGCACATGGGGCTGCATGCGCGGCTGATGAGCCAGGCGCTGCGCAAGCTGGCCGGCATCGTGTCCAAGTCGCATTGCGTGGTGATCTTCATTAACCAGACGCGCATGAAGATCGGCGTTATCTTCGGCAATCCGGAAACAACCACCGGCGGCATGGCGCTGAAGTTCTATTCCTCGGTTCGCATCGAAGTGCGGCGCGCAGCCCAGATCAAGAAAGGCGACCGGACCGTCGGCAACAGGGTGAAAGTGAAAGTGGTGAAGAACAAGGTCGCTGCCCCGTTTCGTACGACAGAATTCGATATCATGTATAACGAAGGCATCTCCATTGCCGGCGACCTGCTCGATACGGGGTTGCAGTTTGCGGTCATTGAAAAGTCCGGCAACTCCTACAGCTATAAAGACCATAAGCTCGGCGTTGGACGGGAAGTGGCAAAGGATTACCTGCGTGAGAATCCGAAGCTGATGAAAGAGGTCCGCAAGGAGATTATCACGGCGTACGAACAGGAAAAGAAATCGTAAATAAGAAGCTCGCTCAGCCCCTTCCGGACATTACCGCCGCGAGCTATTCTCGTCTTCGCGATATTTATGTCAGCATCTTGCTTTGTAGCGCCATTCGTTCGCCCCACCGAGGCTCACTCATTGACTTTCCGGGCTTCGCTCGTCTTGCTTCGCAAGACACCATGGCCGCTCAGCCCTTCTAGTCCGCTACACAAGCAAATGCTGACATAAATAATTAGATACAAAAAACCCCGGACGTGCGAGTATGCGTGTGCGGGGTTTTATTGTTAGAAGTTCAGCTTCTTGGCAATTGGTCCAAGTAACGGAAGTTCTTTTTCTTTGCCGTTCAATGCATTCATGATTCCCATAATTGCCAGAACGAGGCAGGCGAGGAATCCGACAAACATCACAAGCCATCCGATAAATGGGATAATACCCACTAACCCAATGACGACTTCTGCGATAAACAGAGCAAGTCCCTGTTTGGCATGATACTGTGCGAATTTACTGTCCTTTGCTGCGAGCAGCGGGACGAGTACGAGAATGCCGATGTACGCGAGTACCGCCATCATCTTGTTCTCTTCCGCGTCGTTGCCGCCGCTTGTTGGTTGCTGGGGTGCTGTTGGTTGGTCAGCCATGTTGCTCACCCCCTTTCGCAATTGTTTGTTTTTTTCCGATAATCAGCTGTACAACAATAAAAAGAAAGCCGGTTATGATTCCCGCAAAGATTGCGGTAATTGCCGTTGATGTAAATAAATTGAAGATGTTCAGTACCGTGAAGTCGGTAATAAGTTCCCAGATTGCAACGATGAGTGCTGCGGTTCCACTGGCGATTGCACCTGCTATTGCAGCGATCTGCCATCTTGCTTTTTCGCGGAACGCTTCCAGCAGCACCAGGATAATCAGGATGCCGTGCGTAATCAGCACCAGCATTATGCGGTTCTCATTATAAAGCGCGGTAACCAAAAAGGCGCCGGCAATGAAAACGGGCCAAATCAGGACTTTGATGTATTTTTCCGCTACTTTTTGGGTTTCAACAACCTCCGGAGGTACTGGTGACGAAGCGTCCTCCAGCTCCGTGGTCATTGATTTTTCCGCTAACTCTTCAGGTTTATGTTCATCCATATCGTCTGCAAGTATAGCATTTTTTGCATATATATAAAAGCTCCCGGAATGCTGCCGGGAGCTCATAAAACCGTGTTTACGGTTGGGGAGTTACATCATGCCAGGCATGCCGCCGCCCATTCCGCCTGCCATTGCGGCCGCTGCAGCAGCGTCAGCTTTTTCATCGGGAATATCGGTAACGACAGCTTCGGTCGTGAGGATCAGTGATGCAATCGACGCCGCGTTTTCCAGCGCCGAACGGCTGACCTTTTTCGGGTCAACGATTCCGGCTGCCATCAGGTCTTCATACTTGTCCTCTGCCGCGTTGTAGCCCTGGTTGCCTTCGCTGTTCATGACTTTGTCGGCTACGACAGAACCGTCCTTGCCGGCGTTTTGGGCAATCTGTCGGATTGGCTCTTCCAGCGCGCGGCGCAGTATGGTGATGCCGATTTTTTCTTCGCCAGTGGTTTTTATTGTATCGAGCGCTTTCATTGCGCGCAGGAACGCCGTGCCTCCGCCCACAACAATGCCTTCTTCAACGGCGGCCTTGGTTGCGGCGAGCGCATCTTCGACGCGGTGCTTCACTTCCTGGATTTCCGTTTCGGTTGCGGCGCCGACCTTTATGACGGCAACGCCTCCGGCAAGCTTCGCTTTTCGCTCTGCCAGTTTTTCTTTGTCAAAGTCGGAATCGGACTGGTCAATCATCTTTTCGAGAGCGCTCACGCGTTCGTCGATCTTTGATTTTTCGCCTTTGCCGCCGACAACCGTAGTGGTGTCTTTCGTCGCAATGACTTTCGACGCCTGGCCGAGGTCTTCAACACCGACATTCTCCAGCGTCAGGCCCACCTCTTCGCTGATCACGCGTCCGCCGGTCAGGATTGCAATGTCTTCCAGCATCTCTTTGCGCCGGTCGCCAAAGCCCGGAGCCTTGATCGCGAGCGTATTGAATGTTCCGCGCAGCTTGTTTACCACGAGTGTGGCAAGCGCTTCGCCGTCAATATCTTCCGCTAGGATAACAATTTCCTTCTTGCCGGCCTGCGCCAGTTTTTCAAGCAGGGGAACAATCTCCTGCACAGAGCTGATTTTTTTATCGGTAATCAACAGGTACGGGTCGCTGTATTCCGCTTCCATGCGGTCAGCGTTGGTGATCATGTACGGGGAAACGTACCCTTTGTCGAACTGCATGCCTTCCACCACTTCTTTCTCGATCCCGAAGCTTTGCGATTCTTCCACGGTGATCACGCCGTCTTTGCCGACCGCTTCCATCGCTTCCGCAATCACTTCGCCGATCTCCTTGTCGTTGTTGGCGGAGATGGTCGCGACCTGCGCGATCTCTTCCTTGCTGTCGATCTGCTTTGACATGTTGCCGAGTTCCTCAACAACAGCTTTTACGCCCTTGTCGATGCCGCGCTTGATCAGCATCGGGCTTGCGCCGGCGGAAACATTCTTGATCCCTTCGTTTGCGATTGCCTGTGCAAGGACGGTCGCGGTCGTGGTGCCGTCGCCGGCCACATCGTTGGTTTTGCTTGCGACTTCCTTTACCAGTTCTGCGCCGATATTTTCATTCTTGTCCTCCAGTTCGATTTCCTTTGCAACCGTCACGCCGTCCTTGGTGATGGTTGGTGAACCATATCCTTTGTCCAGGACGACATTTCGGCCTTTCGGACCGAGCGTTACTTTCACGGTGTTGGCCAGTTTATTGATGCCGACCATCAGTTCTTTCCGCGCCTCCTCGCTAAAATGGATTTGCTTTGCCATATTTATCGTCGTGTTTACTTATTTAACAACAGCGAGTACCTCGTCGTCTTTGAGTATTTTGTATTCTTCTTTTTCAACTTCGACGTCTTCGCCGGAATATTTTCCGAACAGGACTTTGTCGCCTGCGTTCAGGTTTAATTTAGAAACGTCTTCTCCTTCGCCAACGGCGATGACTTCGCCTTCAGCTTTCTTTTCCTTGGCAGAGTCGGGGATGACAATCCCGCTTGCCGTGGTTTCCTCGGTTTCGAGAACCTTGACGAGTACTCGATTTCCTAGTGGTTTAATCTCCATAGGTTGTATTATTTTTACTAATGTTAGTATATTTACTTGCGCATTTTAGCACTCTTCTCTGTAAAGTGCTAATTTTTCGCGCAAGTCAAATCTTAGCGAAAATGCGTAAAGCCGTCAAGAAGATAATCTGTGGGGAAAGGGAAGCCGGATGCATTGCCAATTATGGTTAATTGTTGGTACAGTTTCTTTGTTAAGACATAATAATCCACAATACTTATGGCAAAAGAATTCCTGGGATTTTTTAGAAGAAAGGCAAGGGCTGAACACGATCCTTTTGGAACGCGACCGGAGCCGGAAACACTGGAAGAAATAAAGGAAGAAGCGGAACAGGACCTGCATGACGACGTCAAATGGGAGCAGGCAGAACAGAATTTTGACCGCAACGTGGCAGTGGCGCTGGATGAGATGGTGAGTGCCAAGCTGATTGACGAGCGAACGATGCAAAGGTTGCGCGAGGATGCCACGTTCGTGGCTTTTATTCAGGAATCAAAGGAATTTTCCAAGAAGGAAGCAATCTACAAATCCACGACAACCGAAGGAGGCGATCTTGACGAAGAGATGAGAAAAGACATCATTGAACGGACCGGGTTGTATGCCCATGATTTGCGGCAGGCGGTGACGGATACGGTAGAACAGATGTCAAATGAAGGAGCGCTGACCCAGTATTATCAGCGTGAGCAACAGCCGCCAGTTCCGGAACACGCGAAGTACACTCCTGCTGAAGAGGTTAGCAACAAACCTACGCTTACGGATGACTTGAAATTTGCGTATGTCGAAAAGTTGATGGACAAAGCCTCATGGCTGGTGCAGGGTGCTATTTCAAAAGCGCATTTTGAAAAAAATAATGATCTTCTTCACCAGTTGCAGGCAGTCATTCGTGAGGAGATAGAAGCGGATGTGGCGAATGTGGCGTACGCTGAATCGACTAAGCACAGCGTTGACGCCAGAATCGATGAATTCCTGCGGGTGTTCCGAAATCCCGATAATAATGAGACGCAGCTTGAACTGGTGAAGCAGATGGAACGGGCGATACAATACAAGCAAAAGGACAAGCTGGCGCAGCTGATCTATTCGTACATGACCATCGGCGGGCATGAGGGCGTCAAAGAGGAGCTTTTTAAGAAGCGTGGCGGCGAGATATTGGAGGCGCTGCAGGATGAAAAGAAGATTCCGTGGGGACGGCTGGAGCGGATCATTTTTGACCGCCGCATGGATTATTCAACAGCGGCTGAGGAATCGAAACGCACGTAAAAGCGGACAGCCGTAACAACGTGGGATACAAAAATGTGGAAAACTCTTGTTGACAGCGCGTCGATATAGTTTATATTGTCTATGGACATACTAGACAATTAGCTTCAAATAATGAAACTGACGACAAAAAGTGAATATTCCCTCCTCGCGCTCATTTACATAGCGCGATACGGCAAAGACGAGTACGTCAAGGTCGAGAAGATTTGCGATAAATACGATATCACAAAAAAATATCTGGAGCATCTCCTGACTGCCCTCAAACAGAGCCGCCTAATCAAGACAAAGCGCGGCGCGCAGGGCGGTTACATGCTTGCCCGTCCGGCAAACAAGATAACGGTGGCGGAAGTAATCCGGCTGATGGACGGCGCGCTGGCGCCGACGGAATCGGTGAGCGAATTTTATTTTGAGACAACGCCCATTTCCAAGGAAAAAAAGGCGCTGAAGGAATTCAAAGGCATACGGGATTACATATCCCGCAGGCTGGAACGTCTGACAATAGCCGACCTTGTCTAAACGATAATAATTGATTTGCATATGAAACGAAACAACATCATTGCGCTTGCATGCTTTGTCAGTGCGGCCCTGGTTATTGTCGGGGCCAGCTGCACGAAGCAGGAAGGCGCAGAGCAGAACCAACAGGGAGGAGAAAAACAGTCCGTACGCATCGGGTATTTCCCGAACATCACCCATTCGCAGGCGGTGGTGGGTATGCAGGACGGTACGTTCCAGCAGTACCTGGGCGATGACGTCGAGATCGTCCCGCTGACGTTCAACTCCGGCACAACCGAAATAGAAGCGCTCTTTGCGGGGGAGATTGACTTGGGGTACATCGGGCCGTCCCCTGCCATCAACGGGTATGTAAAGTCGGAAGGCCAGGCGCTGCGCATCATCAGCGGCGCGAATTCGGGCGGAGCCGCATTAGTCGGCACGTCGGAGCTGGCGGCGGCGTTCAAGGCGCAGGGGGCGCAGGCGCTGAAAGGCATGAAGATTGCCACGCCATCTCTCGGCAACACGCAGGATATTTCACTGCGCCATTACCTCGCAGCAAACAACCTCACCGACGATGTTGAGATCATCCCGATCGCGAACGCGGACCAGCTGACCATGTTCACCCAGGGCGACCTGGACGGCTGCTGGGCTCCGGAGCCGTGGGCGTCGCGCATCATTATTGAAGCGGACGGCGAACTCATCATTGACGAGCGCGACTTGTGGGAAGGCGACAAGTTCATCACTACGAACATTGTCGCGAATACCGATTTCCTGAATGAACATCCTGATCTGGTGCGCAAGTTCCTTGAGGCGCACGTTGAGCTGACCGACTGGATTATCGCTAACCCGGCCGAGGCGCAGACCGTTGTCAACTCGGAGATCGAGCGCATCACTTCTGCGCGCATCGCGGATAACGTGCTGGAGATGGCGTGGGAAAGGATCGACCCGACCGTTGACCCGCTGTCCGATACGGCGCTTGAGTTTTCGGAGTGGGCGTTCGACAACGGCTTCCTCGGCGAAGAGAAGCCGAACCTCGATGACTTATACGACCTGACTATCCTGAATGAAATTACGAATCAGCAATATCAGTAAAAAGTTCCGTTCAAACAGCCATTACGTCGAGGCGCTCGAGGACATCAACCTTGAGGTGAAGGAGGGTGAGTTCGTCTGCCTGGTCGGCCCGTCCGGCTGCGGCAAGTCCACCCTTCTTTCCCTTGTGGCCGGATTGGAACGCACGAGGCGCGGCACCATTGAAGTGGTAGGCAAAGTCGGGTTTATGTTCCAGGATGCGGCGCTGTTTCCCTGGCTGAAAGTCAGGAGTAATGTCGCGTTCGGGCTGAAGCAGCAGGGCATGAAAAGATCGGAGCGTACGCCATTGGTGCAGAAGTACCTGAACATGGTGCATCTGTCCGCGTTTGCGGATTCATACCCGCATGAGCTGTCCGGAGGCATGCGGCAGCGCGCGGCGCTGGCGCGCACGCTCATACTCGATCCGGATATCCTGCTCATGGACGAGCCGTTTGCCGCTCTCGACGCGCAGACGCGGGAGCTGCTGTACAACGAACTGCAGGAGATCTGGCATATGACAAAAAAAACTGTGATGTTCGTCACCCATAACGTGCGCGAGGCGGTGTGTCTCGGCGACCGGGTGGTGGTGTTCACGGCGCGGCCCGGCCGCATTAAAAAAGAGTACCGCATCACCCTGCCGCGTCCGCGCGACATGAACGACCTTGAAGTCGCAAAAATCAGCAACGAAATCATGAAAGAGCTCAAGGAAGAGATCGACAAGGTTGTCGCGGAAATGCTGGCATATCATTCATCCCAACCGGCATGACCCTGACCCAGCGGCAAAAGCAGGCGGCTAAAATCGGCATCAAGATTGTATTCCTTGTGTTTTTGGTATTTGTATGGTGGGTTATTTACAAGATCGGCGTGTGGCCTGCGTGGCTGTTCCCGTCGCCTATGAAGGTGTTCACTGCGCTTTACAAAGGTTTTGAATCCGGGCTGTTTTTTAAAGGCGTATTGATTAGCATGAAGCGGATCGGCATCGGGTTTGGGTTTTCGCTGATGGTCGGCACGCTGATCGGCGTGTGCACGGCAAAGGTGAAAATAATCAAGGAAACGGTCGGCTTTCTCGTGCTCGGGCTGCAGACGCTGCCAAGCATCTGCTGGCTGCCGCTCGCACTGCTGTGGTTCGGCCTGAACGAGCGCGCGATTATTTTTGTGGTGATTATGGGGTCGGTATTGAGCATGTCGATTGCGGTGGACGGTGCGGTCTCGAATATTCCCAAGATTTATATTCGCGCCGGCCGAATGCTCGGCGTGCGGCGTAGCCGGATGTTCACCTCTGTCCTGTTCCCGGCGATCCTGCCGTCATTCCTGACCGGTGTGAAGCAGGCGTGGTCGTTTGCGTGGCGGTCGCTGATGTCCGGCGAGATGCTGTTCATCACGGTCGGCCTCGGGCAGCTGCTCATGATGGGCCGCGAGCTGAACGACATGTCTCGCGTCATGGCAATCATGCTTGTTATCATCCTGATTGGAATCATATTTGATAAGCTAGTATTCGGCTTGGCCGAATCCAACCTCCGTCGCCGATGGGGCGTTTAGTTTGAAAGCGGAATAAAAAAAGAAGGCGTGACTTCCGACTTTGCGGAAGCGCGCCTTGTTGCGTTTTTTGCAGGGCTACTCGACGTACACGCCGAGCTCCCTGAATCCTTCCTAGTCCGACTGTTCACCGTCGCTCGGCGACGCGCTGCCATTGTCCTCGTCTCCGGCACTGTCCGCGTTCGTCGTCGCCTGCGCTGCCAGGATGCGGTTTCGGTGCGATGGCGTGAGCACGAACATGAACAGCACCCAGCAAAACGCGAGGAAAGCCCCCACATACACGAGGAACGTCCCGGCCTGTTTCCTCTGCCTGACCAGCTGGACATTCGACCGGACCACGATGGGCCGGTTCTTCTTTTCACGGCTTTTTCGGCCCATGATTCCTCCTTCAATAATAGGTGCAAACCGGCGTTGATTCGCCGGTGCCTGCATGTTGCATGACCGACTATTGTACTGATTGACGTAAAATTGTCAATGTAAAAAAGCAGTGCATGTATTCGTTGCTTTCTTTACTTCAATCAGTTATACGTGGCAGCTTGATTCGCCGGTTTTTTGGAAATATTTCTGGTGGTATTCTTCGGCTTTCCAGAACTGGCCTGCCGGTTCGATTTCGGTCGCAACCGGCTTTTTGTATTGTCCCGAATCGTTCAGCGCTTTCTTTGCTTCTTCGGCCAGGCGCTGCTGTTCGTCGGTATGGGTGAAGATCGCCGAACGGTACTGATGCCCGGTGTCCGGGCCCTGGTGGTTCACCTGCGTGGGGTCGTGTAATTCAAAAAATGTATCGAGTAATTCTTTGTAGGTGACTTTTTCCGGGTCGAAGGTGACCTGTGTGGCTTCCGCATGGCCGGTGTCGCCTTCGCAGACCTGTTCATAGGTGGGATTATCCTTTGTGCCGCCGGTAAAACCGACCATAGTTTCCACCACACCGGGGACTTTCATAAAGGTGTCTTCCACACCCCAAAAGCATCCGGCTGCAAATGTCGCTTTTTTTGTAGTTGACATAAGTGTGTTGGGTCAATATTCTTACATCGTTACTATAACGTATCAGTATGAATGAGAGAAGAAGGAAAGCGCGCGAGCCAAAAGATCCCAAGCATGAACAGCTGAAGAAGGAGCTGCGTGATTATTTGAACGACGAAGAACGTGATGTGCTTGGGTTTGGGGATAAAGTGATTGATTCAGAAGCCACCCAGTCGCAATACGAGAAGCTGATCCCTGAACTTGAGAAAGAGTGTCTTGCCCGCATTGAACTCCTGGAGACAAACCAGGTTGCGATGCGCGGCGATTACCTGCCGCCGGACGTCATTCAGCAGCGGCTCGACAGGGTGATCTCAACTTCATCGATTCGAAATCGGCCGTTAGATTTACAGAAGGCGGACGACCGGCAGGCAGCGCTGGCTACGCTTCTTTCTGCAGTGGAGAAGTGCGTTACGATTGCGTTTAATAATGAGGCACGGTTGTCGGAGGGCCGGCATTCGCTTTTCGCCAATGCCATTCCGGCGATATTTTATACGGCAAACCCGTTTTCGGAACTGGAGGTTGATGCGGCGAAAAAGTCCATTGGGTCGAAAAGGGATGAATTCTTCTACGGCGAAGGCGATGATATTGGGGACGTGTTTTTACCCGAACGTACCGCGGTTATCCGGTTTCCGCGTTCAGGGAATATTGATATGCGAAGCTGGCGCGGTGATACGACTCGCCGGTATTTTCCGCTTGGAAGTGTTGTCGCTACCGAGGAAACACCGGAGGATACGCCGGAATTAAGGAAGCGCCTGGAAAAATTTGGAACTGCTCTGCGCAAAGGGGTGAGTATTTCACATGTTACCAATGTCGTATTGAGCCATCCGAAAACATATTTCAATATGCTGCTTATCGCTGATGCTGTTTTGGCCAACGCGGAGAAGCATAGCGGCGAACAGGCTTGACAATTTTTCTCGACGTGCTAGAGTAAGTATGTAATTTCTTACTTTTCTTATTTATGGGCCAACGACAGCAAAAACAGCAGCGAAAAGGCACATGCGGGCGGATGAAAGCATGCTATGGGTTCGTGTCTGTCACGGACAAGGGCCAGCTTGCCATCCCGATCGAGCTGCGCCGCGAATTGGGCATTGAAAAGGGCGATAAATTGATTGTGATCAAGCGCGGCGATGGCAAAGGCGTGAACCTCATCAAGTCCGACGCGGTGGAAGAGTTTCTTAACAAATATTCTAAAGAATAAGTAACATCAAACCTATGGCAGACGATGTACAATTTGTCCCGGTATGGGAAGACGAAACGACGCAGTGCAAGAACTGCACGCAGTTTCAGTCGCAGGACGGCAAGAATGCCTGCGTGCCGCCGGACATGGCATTTGAAACCGCGATCGAGCGGTTTGGCGAAGTGCCGCCGACCGGGCACTGCAACTTTTTTGCTTCAAAATAAGGCCATATGCAGGCTGGACAGACGCAACTTGAACGCATAGCAGACTGGCTGGCCCAACAGGGCCAGCCGCGTTTTCGCATCCAGCAGGTGCGCGACGCGTGGTTTGCGAAGAAGTCCTGGGACGAGGCGCTGACGTTGCCGAAGGACCTGCGCGAACAGGCGGCGGCGGAGTTTCCGTGGATAAGCGTGCGCGCCAAAGACGTGCACGTGTCGAACGAAGACGGGACTAAAAAGGCGCTTCTCGAATTGGCAGACGGCGCATTGATCGAGACCGTGTCCATGCCGAATGCGCGCGACAAACGGACGGTGTGCGTTTCCACGCAGGTGGGATGCGGCATGGGGTGCGCGTTTTGCGCAACCGGCACGCTGGGCTTCACCCGCGACCTGACGGCCGACGAGATCATTGACCAGGTCCGTTTTTGGCGATTCAGCGAAACGGAAGAGATTTCAAATATTGTATTTATGGGCATGGGCGAGCCGCTCGTCAACTATGATGCGGTTTCGGTTGCGGCAGCTGCGTTTATCAATGATATGGAGATTGGCATAACCAAGATTATCGTTTCCACGGTCGGGCCGCAGGCCGGGCTGAAGCGGCTGCTGGAAGACGACGCGTTCCCGCAGGTTCGTATAGCGTTGTCGCTGCACGCGGGCACGGACGGGACGCGTTCAAAAATCGTTCCGATGCACAAAGGTACGTCCATAGCTGAGCTCGCCGAGTGGGCCGGCGCGTACCTGAAGCGCCACGGCAACCGCCGGCACCACCTTACGCTCGAATACGTGATGTTGCGCAACATCAACGACAGCACGGCAGAGGCGCGCGCGCTCGTGCGCGCGTTCGGTAAGTACGGCAGTGGCGTGAAACTAAACCTGATCCCGTGGAATCCGACCGGCGCGGGCATGGACGCGCCCGACCGCGAAACGTTGGAGGCATTCCAGGCCATTATAGAAAAGGGCGGGATCGCAACGACGATACGCCAGTCGCGCGGCATGGATATTGCTGCCGCATGCGGCCAGCTTTGCCTCAAGCAATAGCGAACACTATTGATCGCATTAAAAACAGCCGGCGCAAACCGGCTGTTTTAACATTTGTCAGGTTATCGCATGACTTCCACCGGGTCTTTTTCGTTCCTGGTGTCGTAGATCGTATGCGCAAAGCAGGTCGTGCCGCTGGTGTGTTCCCAGGAATTTTCCGGCATGGCTTTGGTCAGGTCGACGCGGCCGTATTCCACCGCATAACTCGGCAGGCTGAACTCCGCGCACAGTTTGAAGGTCAGTTCGCTGGTGACCTCATAGGTGTATTCCTTGCCGGTAATCGGGTCGGTGGTGGAGATGAATTCGTACGTCTGTTTAGGAATCTGTTCCATGGTTTGCGGCAGCTTGTCGTTCTGGTCAAAATAGTACTGGATGTTGTTTTCGATCATCTGTAAATTTTGGATCCGCTGCTCGTCAATGCGGCGTTCGCGCATGGTCCACGGCGAACCGATATAGAAGAACCCGATAATGATGCTTGCCAGGACTATCGCCGAGACAACAATGGCGAGTATGCGCAGCCCTTTGGCATGCTTGTCTTTGAGGTCGTAGATGTAGTAGCCGAAGGTGCAGCCGGCCACGAAAAAGACCGAGACGATTTTCAGGATGAACCGCAGGGTGAGTTCGCCGTACAGGAACCCGGCAACAAGCGCGATGAGGTTTCCGACGATGATCAATGCGGCAACAAACAATGTGAAATAGACCAGCCATTTGCGGATGGCGAGGCGGCGTTTTTCCGGCTCCTTGTCATAGCTTTTTTTCAGCATCCAGGTGCCGGCGATAAAGACAGGGAAGGTGATGATGATGAATGCAAGCGCGCCCCGCACCAGGTTGAATGAATTTTCAAGCTGGTAGTAGTCGTAGCCGCCCTGTTCCAGGATGTCGGGGAACTGGATGTTCACCACCTGGAAGACGATTACCAAAAAACTGATGGCTGCCGCGTAGAGCATGACCATCGCGAGAAAGTGCATGAATACGTCTTTCGGCGAAACGCTTGATTCCTTCTTTGTTTGTTGTTCCATAGGAAAATTATTTATTACTGCCTACAGTATACGATGTTTGGCTATTCGCAGTCCAATAAAAAAAGAAGACACGGTTCTTTTCCTCGAGAAGCGTGTCTATTCGTCGTCTTCATCCGGCAGAACGTCTTCGTCGTCAGACGCGTCTGCCTGTTGGTCGTCAGTCGGCGTGTCCCGGCATCCATGGGGAAGCAGGATCGCGGTCGCGAGCAGCGATGCGATCAGTACCCCGACGAGCGTGAGCGGCGCCCAGATGTCGCGGAACATCCGCTCATTCTCTTCTTCCTGTTGCGTTCCGTGTTTCATCATCACCCCTCTGTCACTCGAGACCGCCGAGTTCGCGCCAGACCGGCACGCAGTCGGCGAGTTCTTCGGCGTACACTTCGCTGGTCATGAACTCCGCGAGTTCCTGGTTCCACAGGTCTGCGGACCCCATGGCGTTGCAGAACTGCCACATGAACCCGAAGCCGGTCTGCGCGTTGTACTCGCACTCGCGCCAGAACGCTTCGTGTTCCGCGAACCAGTGGTGTTCGCAGGTCTCCGGCGTCATCTCCGGACGGTCTTGGCCGAGCCAGGAGATCCAGAGTTCGCGGTCTTCTTCGTCCGAGCTCAGCCACTGGAGGTAGTGGATGTACTCGTGGTAGAGGACCGACCACCCATCCAGAACGTCGCTTGTGGTGTCTAGGTCGATGAGCAGCAGCGGGTTGATCAGGAACTGCGGGTCGCACACGCTGCGGCCGTACCCGTCGTCCCGGCAGAGGATGCCGAAGCCTCCGTTGTAGCCGGAGTTGTCCAGGTTCATCGTCCAGATGACCTCGCCCGACATGATGTCGTGAAGGAGGCCTTCACGGATGTACGGGTGCGGGTGCGTGCTCACCAGGTGTTCGAAACGCTGCATGAGCGCGGGAAAGTCCGGGTGTTCGCGCCCGAGCAGGCCGTCGTCGCTGGTGATGGGGCGCAGCTTCATCGGCGGTATGGTCCATACGCCGCGCGGGAAGGCGAGCCTCACGTCCAGCTGGACGTAGGGGCGCGGTTCCACGCCGGGAAGGACGTCCGGCTGCCGTCGCGCGCTTGCGAGCGCCACGGTTCCGGACTGTTTTTCGTAGGCCGTAGTGGCCCTTCCTGCGGTAGTGGTCTTGGAGCTGCACAGGAAGCCCCGGTCTGCCATGATTAGTACGACAGCGACGACCGCCAGAACCGAACATATCCAGACCAAGGACTGGGTATCGGCACCGCGGCTCTCTGTCTTGCGCGATCGGGAGTGCTTCGACATAGCACGCTCCTTGTTGGGGGTTGTAGGTTTGGCGCGGGCGCATTGCCCGCGACATGACCGCATTGTAGGCATATTGCAGAAAAAGTCAAAAATATCCATAATTGGCGCCTGTTTGCGCTCATTTAGTTTCCCGGCCAGTTGTGCTATTCTTACGGGGACAAAATAAATGAGTAAGAAATGATTCTATGAACAAGGCTATCATTGGCATGCTGATGGGCGCGGCTTTTGTTATCGCGCTGCCCGCACTTGCCACCACATCAATGGATCTTTCAAAGGCGCAGGTTCTACTCAGCGGCGAGGAAGAGAGTGCAAAGGTCGGAAGAGCGGTTGTGTCTGCCGGTGACGTGAACGGCGACGGGTACGAAGATTACCTCTTGGGCGCGTATGAACAGTCCACGAATACGGATTACGCGTACCTGGTGTACGGTTCTGGGGACTATTTTGACGGCGGAGCGCCTGACCTGTCCGACTGCCCGAAGTTCATGAGCAATGACAACCAGGGGTATGGCGGCGCGCTGGTTTCCGGCGCGGGCGATGTGAACGGCGATGGATACGACGACTTCCTGGTGGGCATCCCGTTTGACCAGAACAGGAGAGGAGCCGCGTACCTGGTATACGGCAAAGCGGAAAAATATACTGGAGCGAATGAGCTGTCTGACGTCGGCAGAAAATTCAAGGGAGAAACAGACGGGGATTATGCCGGTACTTCCATTTCCGGTGCAGGCGACGTGAACAGCGACGGATACGATGATTTTCTGGTCGGTGCCACATGGTATGACAGTAAAAAAGGTGCGGCCTACCTAGTGTACGGGCAGGCGTCCAAGCTCGAGGGCGGCGCTTTCGGCACGGTTGGCGCGCGGTTCTATGGAGTAACGACCGATACCCGAACCGGCGCCACGGTTGCGGCAGCAGGCGACGTGAACGGTGATGGGTACGGTGATTTCATGGTGGCTGCGTCAAGTTTCGAGTCGTATTCCGGTATCGTGTATGTTGTGTATGGCAAGGCGACAGAGTATACCGGCGGCAATATCGAGAACCAGGCCGATACATTATTTTTTGCAGAAGAGACGTATGACGGGATCGGCAGTTCGCTTTCGGCCGGCGATTTCAACGGCGACGGGTACAGCGACTTGCTGATCGGCAGCCATGAACAGAGCACAGGCGACTCCAAGGCACACGGAGCGTACCTGGTGTACGGGCAGTCGGACAAGCTGCCGAATATGGGGCTGTCTGCTGCCGATGCAAAATTCACGGCCACAAACGCTGGCGATGAAGTGGGATATAATGTCGCATCGCTCGGCGACGCGAACGGCGACGGGTATGAGGATTTTGTTATCGGGATTCCGGATAAAGTGGTTGACGGCTCAGAGCGGGGAGCGGTGTACTATTTTGCAGGCAAGAGCTCCAACTATGCCGGAACCAGTATGGTTGCCGCGGCAGGCGTTGAGACGGCTACCAGTTTTTCCAAGGCCGAAGCGGAGTTCTACGGTTCACACCTCGAAGACGAGGCGGGTACTGCTGTCGCCGGCGGTGACGTTAACGGCGATGGGCTGCCCGACCTCCTTGTCGGCGCGAAGGGGTTTGATTCGGAGTTTAACGGCCAGGGAGCCGCGTACGCAGCGGCGCTGTACTACGATAACGACTGCGACAAGCTTCCGGAAGACGGCCTGCTGAAAGGATGGGATACGAACGGGAGCATCAGCAATAACGGCGTTGAAATTTCCGGCGATGGGGTTGATAACGACGGCGACGGCGAGATCGACGAGGTGAACACGCTCAAACAGAACGGAGCGCATCCGGAGTTCAGCACCTATCGCGCCATGGACAAGGACTCTGTGTCTGAGGCCATCGTGAAGGTGGAAGCGGCCAAGCGCGGGCGCATCCTGGTGACGTACGGCGACAATTCCGTCTATCGTTACAAGATATTTTCCAAATACAACGGCACCAAATACACGCGCGTGAAGCAGTACCGCAAGAAAGGGTTTTTCGTGGTGCTGCATCCGAACGGGAAGAAGATTGCGTTTATCAATGCGCTAAAGGGCACGATCAAATCGAGGACACGCTTGTCTTCTGAGGTGAACTACGCGAAAAACGCCCTGAAGGTGCTGGAATACCGGGACCGGTATTTCGCGGTGGTCACATCCAAGCTCGGCGACCAGGTGAAGGTGTCGCTCGTGAAGATAAACATCAACAAGAAGAAATTCGGCAAGCTGTCGCAGCAGGATGTTACCAGTACGGCGGCATATCCGAAGAAGACCAACCAATACAAGCAGCAGGTGCGTCTGCGCGACAAGAACGGCCACGTGCTGTTCCGGTTCCGCGTGACGACGGATTATGAGTTAGAGGCGCTGTAATTACCAGCCGCCGTACCAGGTGAAGTCGCTGTTGATTTTGAGGTATTCCAGCTGCCTGCCGTACTTGTCGCGGAAGACGATCAGGCGATCGGAGATGTCCGTATATTTCGGATGCATGTTGAAGCCGTGATATTGCACGTTGTCTTTCATTTTTAAAGTTTCTTTTTTTGGATTGATTTGTATCAATGCGGCAAAGGTATTTCCGTTGTTCATGACCACCACAGCTGCTTTTTTCTTTACATTCGTCGGGTCGGTGATGAAGCGCAGTTTTCGTTCCGAATAAGAATCATTGAAGAATTTTTCCGTATCAACCACTTCGCCGGTGAACAGGTTCACCAGTGCGACTTTTTTTCCCTTCGGGTGGAGAACTACTGCGTAACCTTTCTTTTTGTACTGTTTGACCCGCGTTATTTTTTTTGCGGAGACGTCGAATATTTTATAGCGGTAGACGGAGTTGTCCTTGAACTTTACGCGGATGCGGCCGTTTTTGTAGCCGCGTACCCACTTAATCGCGTCGGTCTTGTCCAGCGGGTCTTTCGTTCCGTATGTCGGATGGACGCCATTTTCCGATAGCGTGTTGTCTTCGTCTATTTCGCTGTCGCCGTCGTTGGTCTTTTTGTCGCCTTTGATTTCCGTACCGCGGTAGCCGGTGAAGTTTTTGGAGCCGTAAATGATTTTGGCTTCGCGGCCCGTGCCCACCAGCACATCGGCCTTTCCGTCATTATTGATGTCGCCGGATGACAGGTACGCCGTTACGGTACCGGAGTCGTCATCCTGCAGGTGGATGAATTTTACATCCGCGTTCTTCAGGTTGATGTTGCCGTCATCGATATATCCGCCGTTGAACTGATAAACGGAGCCGTGGTAATCGTCGTCCACCCTGCCCTTGGTGTTTGTTGTGGAAGCGATGAACAGGTCGTCTTTGCCGTCGCCGTTTGTGTCGCCGGTGATTGCGACTCCTCCGCCCGCAAGGTCATTGTCCGCCTGGCCGTAGAATTTAACGTCGCTGCTGCTGGCCTTGCGCGACGAGGTGAACGGCGTGCCGCCTTTTCCGTAGAACAGGTATGCTGCGCCCGAATCGGTGCCGTTCGCGTTAGCATACGGAGCGCCGATTAAAATGTCGTCCTTGCCGTCATGGTTTGCGTCGCCACCAGCGGAAATGGCGTAGCCCAGCTTTTCGCGGCTTGATCCGGTGAACTTGGTATCTGCCGATGTGATGCTTTGTAAGGCGCCGGGGTAGCCGCTTTCACCCATAATGAGATACACTGCGCCATCGCCGTCATTGGTGACGCGGCTTTCGGGCGCACCGACCAACAGGTCGTTTTTGTTGTCCTCATTCACATCGCCTGACGCAAGTGCAGCGCCGGTGCGGCTGCCGGTCGTTCCGGTCCAGATGTTGTCGTTGTTCAGCCCCAGCTGCGCGTAGGAGCCGACGAATGTCGTCCGGCCGTAAAACATATACACCCTGCCCGCATCCGAATCATATCCGGGAGCGCCGACAAAAATATCCGCATATCCGTCATTATTAATGTCCGAAAGGAGAACCGCAGCTCCCGCTTCATCCGCGCCGTTTTCTGCCCTGAACTCCAGGCTTGGTATGGCAGGGTCCCAGGTGTAAATGTTGGTTGCGTTCAGAAAACCACCGAAGAAGAGATAGGCGTTGTTGTCAACCCCGATAAGGATATCGTCTTTGCCATCGCCGTTCACGTCGCCGTTGCACGCGAGTGATGTACCGATGACGTCATTAAAAATAACGTCCGGGCTTCCCGAACCGGTGAATTTTTCACTTTTTCCATAGTACAGGTAAACGTCTTCAAAATAATCCTGGCTGTTGCCGATCATTATATCATCATACCCGTCACCGTTGACGTCGCCCGTGCATGTGGTGAAATCATGATCAATGCCGCTGTAGTTGCGCATGAACGAATACTGGCTGTCGCTTAGGTCCTCGGTCTTGAACGCGGCGTGCGCGGTTCCGGCAAAAATAAATGAAGCCGCAAAAACAGCGCAAAGGCCGGCGGCGAAAAAGAATGTTCGTTTCATAAGCATTGGTTAATGCATTCATCCTACCGAATACGCAAGAAAAAGCAAACGGCAGCAAAAAAACAGCCGGCAGTGGGACCGGCTGTTTTATTATTTGATTCTTACTTGCATTCCATATGCACGCGATTCCTGTATACGCCGCGCCTGGTTTTGTGCTTCATGCGTTTAATGCCCTGGTGCTCCCCATAGGTAGAGGCAACGACGAATTTTCTCCGCCGTTTCACCGGATAGAAATGGTAATAGCCGTCCGCGTCTGTTGTTGTCCACTTCAAGGTCTTTGTACGAGTCCTGTTCTGCAAAGCAACAAGCGCACCTTCTGCAGGGAAACATTTTCCCGCATCCCTGTAGGTGACCCGTCCGCCGATGGCAGGCGGGAGCTTATGGTAGACAGATATCTTGTCTACCTTCATCGTCGTCAGGTTCTCTCCGTCGTTTTCCGCTTCAACGACAAATTGCAGCTTCTTGCTGATAAGGGATCCGGGAAGCCGGACAGACACATCGGTCCATGTTGTCGATCCGTTTACCGGCGTCAACAATTTTTGGTGGACGATCGTGTCATCGGTGGCATTTTTCAGCTTGATGACGCCTTTGTCTATTGAAGAGGAGTCCTTGCTTTCGGTGGTCGTGAATTTGTATGAATACTTGACGAGAAGCCATCCGCGCGGATCGTATTCCTGCGCATCAAAAGGACCTGCCAACTGGTACACACCTTGCTTGACGTTGTAGTCGCCGACATTGAAGAACGTACCGCGCCAGGTGCCGGCATCGTTGATGCATGCGGTGTTGTTGTTGTCTTCGCATCCGCCGAAGTAGATCCAGTTTGGCGTGGAGTATTCGCCGTGCATGACCGTCCCTTTTTGAGGGTACCGCCATTCACCGGCGTCAGCCGGTTTTACGACGACAGCAAGCATGATCACGGCACATGCGAACATCGCGAGATAGTGTGTTTTTTTCATAGGCGATAGATTACTAATAGGATGTAATTATACCCCATGCCGTTTTTTTTCATAGTGGTTGATTTTCCGCTGATTTTCGGTACAGTAGACGGATGCAGTATCGAGTATGCAAAAGCAAACGGGCAAAACGGTTGCGGATAAGCGTCCATCGCGACGGTTGTGTTGTGGTGACGGTGCCGCGGCGCGTTTCCGGGCGCGCGGTGATGAAGTTCGTGCAGCAGAAGGAGGACTGGATCAGAAAAGCGCAGCAGCGCCAGGTGCAAAAGAAATCAATTCCCCTGGGCGTTTCCGACAGCGCGTATCCGGACTATCGGGAGCAGGCGCTGGAGCTGGTCATGGAGCGGGTCGAGCATTTCAACGCGCACTACGGTTTTGATTTCAATACGGTACGGGTGCGGAACCAGAGAACGCGGTGGGGGAGCTGCTCGTGCAAGGGTAACCTTAATTTCAATTTCAAGCTGTTGTTTCTTCCGCCCGTCGTGCGCGACTATGTGATCGTGCACGAACTGTGCCATCTGGAGCAGATGAACCATTCGTCCGCGTTTTGGGAACTGGTCGCGCAGCGCATTCCGGACCATACAGAACAGCGCAGAAACCTGCGGGCGTACGTTTTATAGAAAAGATGGTACACTATATATAGTGAATATTAATTAGCGAAAACTATGCCCGAAGAAATCGACAAGGAAAAAATTGTGGAAGAATGGTTCGAGGAAAAGATCGAGGGAATGTTCAAGGACAAAGAAGGCAAGGGGTGCAAAAGAACCAAGGGCTGCAAGACGAGCACTGGCGCGGGTGCAGGCGTCTATTGCATCGGGTTCATCGGTGCGGCAGTATATTACATCAGCGCGGCCACCGGGTTCTGGGTCGGCGTGCTGGGCGTGCTGAAAGCATGCGTGTGGCCGGCGTTTCTGGTCCATGGATTGCTTACATTCTTAGGATAGTAAAAAAAGTAAAAAAAGAAGACACGGTCACTACTCCTCTTGAGTGACGGTGTCTTTGGCTTTACCAGCCAGTTCTGCCCAGATGTCGATGCACTCGGGCGTCTTGGCCTTGTAGCCGTCGAATCCCTTGAATAGCAACTCGTCGAATTTCTCGACTGATGCGGTTCCTCCACAGATGGAGATCGGTTCGGCATAGCCGATGTACTCGAACCCCATGCGGCATCCCTCCCAGTACGCCTGGCGTTCGATGGCCCACAGGTAGGTGCACTCGGCCTCGGTCATCGGCTTGACGGTCCGGTCGACGCGGCCGCTCATCTCCTCGACCTCGTTCCGCGCCATCTTGGCCTGCAGCGAGTGCAGGTGCTCGTGGAACATCGCTGTCCACCACAACACCAGGTCGTTCGGACCCATGGCCGTCATCATGTTGACCGGGTTGACGCGCAGCAGGGGGATGCATTTCTCCGGCGGATCGTCCTCATCGCAGCCGAACTTCACGAATGAGGCGATGTTGCTCTCCTCCCGCGGGTAGGGCTGCCAGTTGATCGTCCGGTCGGCCAGTTCCTGGTCGAGATACTTGCCGAACGCCTGATGCGGATGCGAGATCATCAGTGCGTTGAACCGTTCGATGATCGCCATGTAGTCCGGGTTCTGGTAGTTGCCGCTGTTCAGGAACTCGAACGTCAGGTCGCGGAGCGGAATGCTCTCGAACGAGGGGAGGTTCTCCTTCCACTCCGGATCGATGATCGGGGGGAAGGGCTCGGGCTCCCAGTCCATTGGATGCACCAGGTTGACCCCGTACTCCGGGAGGTCGTCGGCGAATCCTTCGAACTCGCGGGCCTGCCGGCTCAGGTCGTCACCGGCACTGAGTCGTTCCGGAATCGAGATGGTCGTGTGGTTCGTAGTGGTGTCCGCGACCTCCCGGCTCTCCTTGTGCTTCATCATGATGAAGAGCCCGAGGATGAAGACCACGAAGACGATGACCACCAGCACGTTCTTCCCGCCGGACTTGCGGACTTTGTCGGCCTTGCCCTTGGGCGGGGTATAGCGATTGCCGAACGCGGAGCTACCGTTTCTGCGACCGTTTCGTTTTTTGGCCATGATGTCATTCCTCTCTATTGTTGGATATGTCGAAGATCAAAGCGGGCGTCACAAAGGACGTCCACTAGTATGTACGAAGAGATGTCTGCGTCATTGCAGAACCAGGTATTATGCTTATTTTTCGCGTTTTGTCAAGGGTAAGTGACGTTGCCCCCCCAGGCGGCGCGTTGACAAGAGGGCACCGTGATGCTACGTTGGTTTTAGCCACCCGTTCCTAATCAGTGAAGGGGTTTTTATGTCTCAAAAACGAGTTGAGCCAACCTTCACCACCCAGGAGGAGATGCAGGCGTCGGTCCGGCGCATGGAACGCATACTGGAGGAAACTATTTCCCAATGCAGGGAGCATGAAAAGAAAATAAAAAAGCTGGAAAGTACGCCGTGCTGGTAGCTGGTGTGCTGCAGCTGATAGAGAGGCGGGTATGAAACCCGCCTTTTTTGTCCCCAGACGGCGCTTTATTGGCCAAATGCGACCCGTTGACTGACGGGCGCTGTCTTTATATACTGATCGTTACCCCTAAATGAAATTATGCAGGAGAAAATAAATAAGAATTTACAGGAAGTCCGCGCAATGATTGAACGGTTTCGAAAAAAAACAGAGGAATATGGTGCGCATAATGCTACATATAAAAACCTTGCTATCGATTATGATGCGGACCGGCATGTTGAAATCCGTCATTGTTACAAGATGGATAAGGAAGAGGCGGTAAGAGAAGAGATTCAATATCAGAAAGACCGATATTACCATGAACGGTGGGAAAAGGCACTGCAATCAGACAGGGAGTATTTAGAAGCTCGCTTGGAGCTTTACGCTTATATTCGGGAGCACCATTGCAAACGCGGAATATGCATATATCAAGAGATCGAGGATAAGGAAGATGATGACTGCGAAGTCGACATCCATGCTCCAATGAACCCTGCCATGGAGAGGAAGATAGAAGAAGGGGTGAAACGGTTCGTTTCAGAATACAAAGAAACGTTGCTGAAATTGCGTAGTGCGTAGGTTTGGTGTAAATGCCTTCAACACGCGCAGGAGGAACATAATGAGGAGTTGTCCCCAGACGGCGCTTTATTGGCCAACTGCGACGCATTGACCCACGGTGCGTTGCCTTTTATAATGACTTGACCACCCTTCTAACCAGTGAAGGGCATTTATGTCTCAAGACCCTATGATCAAACAAATTCTCACCAACCAGAAAGCGATGCAGGCTTCTCTTTCAGCTACTCAAGCCACCCAGAAGAAGATGGAAGCCACGATGGACGGTTTTCAGGCAAACCAACAGGAGATGAAGACCACGATGGAGGTCTTCCAAGCTGATCAAAAAGAAATAATGGATGCTATTAAAGTGTTCTCAAATGAGGTTAATGGAAGGCTTAACGGCGTCGACAAAAGGCTTGACGGCGTCGATGTCCGGCTTCATAGCGTAGATGACCAGCTCAACAGCATGTCGACGACGATGGACCATATTGTAAAGACGACAGAGAATATTAAAATAGATAACAGGTCTCATCTAGCAACGATTCAGAGTAATTCAGACCGAATAGAGTGTTTAGAGAAACACTGCGGGTTTGCGTAAGGCAGGCAACATCACCACCCGAACATGGGCGCCAGAGCCCATTTTTTGTTTGTCGGAATTGCCATAGAGGATATACACAACGGTTACGAATCCCTAAAAAGAGTATTGTTCAACGGAGCACTATATTGGTACAATTAGTCTAATGTGTTTTCTGAAAAGAACTTTACTTATCGTTTGCTTTTTTTTAGTTGCGCTTCCGGCCAGCGCTGAAACAGTCACGACCTGGCCTGTTGATTTTACGGATCCGTGGGATGATTTTTCCTCCCCGTTTGGTCCGCGTCTGAAAGCGTCGGAAGAATACCGGTATGATTATCATCGCGGCATTGATATCCCTGGCACAACATCAGACGAGGCGATTAATATCAAGGACGGCACTATTTACAGAATCCATTTGGAGGGTGAACCTGGTTCGCCGTATCCAGAGGGCGGCACGGTTGTTATTGTTGAGCATGCGCTTGATGCTCCGTATGAATTCCACGGCACCCAGACGGTGTACTATTCCTTATATATGCATTTGGATTCTGTCTATCCGGGATTAGCAGAAGACGACCCCATCTCTGAAGGCGATTATGTCGGGTATATTGGTCAGACAGGCACTGCGACGTTTGACCATCTGCATTTTGAAATTCGTGTGGGCACGGAGTGTTCATTGGAGTCTGACTGTCAGCAGGGGTATGACCCGCATATCAATCCTCTCACGTTCTTGAGCCATCCGGAAAACAATGCTGCTACAGGCGTCTTTGTCCGGGAGGGGGATGATATGGCCATCACTATGGATGTTCCTCGGGATGATTTGGATCTTAATCGGTATTGGATACAAACGACTTCTGATTTGGGCCCTACAAAGACGAAGATTTTAGATTTCAATTTACGCGAAGGCGTAGATGCGTCAACAACAGAAACGCTTGATACGCCTGAGTACGATGGGATTTTTATTGAGCCGTCTGCTTTTAGTGCTTCTTCACCAACAGAAGAGATTAAAGTGACATTCCGGGATATGATCCTTGATAGTTCGGGTGATATCGAGTTGATTGTCACAGATGTGCATGGGAATGAGCTGTTTAATGATACGTTTGACTATGACGATCCTCCTCCAGCAGCAATACCGGAGTATTCAAGTGTTACTCTTATCATGGCTCTCATCTCTGGAGCGGGCGTTCTGTTGTTCGTGCGCCGGCGCGGCACGTGTTGAACCAGATGAATCATTCAAAGCAGTTTTGGAGCCTAGTTGCACAAAGTATTCCGGATCATTCCGAGCTCAAGAGCCGCTATTCCTCCCGATCCAGAATTTGTTGAAGCAGGGGTATTCGCTTTCATAGATATCGGGGGAGTTGTCCCCAGACGGCGCTGTTTTGACCCATTGCGTTGCATTGACCCACGGCGCGGTGCCTCTTATAATGACTTGACCACCCTTCTAACCAGTGAAGGGCATTTATGTCTCAAGACCCTATGATCAAACAGATCCTCACCACCCAGAAGAAGATGGAAGCCACGATGGACGGTTTTCAAGTTTCTCAGCAGAAGATGCAAGCGTCTCTCAGCGATATCTCGGATTCGCTGAAGGCTCTTACAACAGATATAGACAAACGGTTTAATAAGGTGGACAAACGTTTTAACGAGGTTAATTCCACCCTTGATTACCTTGTTACAAATACAACCAAGTTAAGGGAAGACCATGATGCAACAATCGAGTGGCTTAAGCGGCATGAACGGCGTTTCGATCGGTTAGAAGCGCACAATGGACTTGTTTAGGGCCTGAATAATTCACCACCCGAGCGTGGGCGGCAGCGTCCATTTTTTTATTGCTAAGCATTGATTTTTAGCTGATTTTCGGTAAAGTAACTGCATGGCACCGGAAGGACAAAAAATTCGGCGGGAACCAAAGGAGAACCCGCTAACACCCGAGCAAATAGAGAAAGCTCTTGAAATACGCGGTCGGCTTACCCAGATGCAAATGGTAGGTGTTGGTCCGGCTGAAATCGCTCGTATGCTCGATGCAGAGGCGTTTTTATATAGTATGGGCAATAAAACCCGCGCGCATTCAGCGGTACTTGGATTTGATCCGGTTGCATACGCAGAAGCGGAAGCTCGAAAACCGAAACCAGCAAGACTTCCGGAGCATACAACTAAACTGAAGGTTCCGTTGATGCCTCCTGATAAACAAGAGATTAAAACAGGTAGTGGAGAAGGGTGGAAAGATCGCGAGATTATTCTTCGTACACAATACATGCAAGAGCTGCTTACGGAACTTGAGATAGACTATGACCTCATTGATGGCACTAACACAGAGGAGATGATGCGTTCCCTGTCTTATAAGGGTTTTGTTATCAAAGATTCGGGTAAGATCGTCATGGTGAACGATGAAGAAGGAGAAGCGACCTACGTTATTCATTCCATACAAGAAGATGAAGAGTCAGAGGATGTTGTGAAGAAGTTCAGAAAGAGTTACTGGCGTAGACATCCGGAATTAGCAACGTACGTGGAATGGGAAAAGGAAAAAGGCATGAAACCGGAGGAGTGGAAGGCTATTGTTGCCGAACACTTACGATATACAGAAGAAGATTTGGCAGACAGTGAAATAGGCGAAATAATCGAAATGAATGCCGAGTATTTTCAAGATGCTGATATCGTCAGAAGAGACCTTGAAGCGATTGCAGAAGCGTCAGGTGTAAAAGGCGCTTCAATTGCAGACATTACAATGAGCAAACGTTATTTGGCTAATCCCGTGACATTTGCCAGCGGTAGAACAATGGAGGGTAATACATATCTAAATAAAGCGGCAATAGCTGAAGGTAAGGCAAGAACAACGCGTGAAGCTAATAAACATCGTTTGTCTGTGCTTAATGATTTAAAGCGTCTTGCAGGTGTTGAACAGGTTGAGTATAAGGAGATGGATAAAGAGTATTTCGAAGATGCGGCCACGGTTACTCATGACTTGCAAGTAATTGCGGATGCAGTAGGGAAGGATATCACAATCGAGACTTTATCGACTGCACCGTTAATGATACGAAATCCTGTAACATTCATGAGCGGTGAAAAGTTAATTGGGCATACGTATTTGTGCAAAGCCGGTGTTGCGCTTGGGTTGTTTAAGACGCTTTCGGAAGCGAGTAATAACCACAGGCAAATACTAGACGTTCTTAAGAAAACCGCGGGTGTTGAGGTGGCTGATTACGCTCCGCTAGATGAGGTGTATTTTAGCAATCCGTATAATATTCATAGGGATTTGGAAGCTATCGTTTCGGCTTCTGAGGAAGAGGTGCCTATCGATCAGATATCAACGAGCCACAAGTTTATGCAAATTCCAATTACTCTCTCAAACGGGCAAACGATGCTGGGAATATCCTATTTGACTAGGGCAGGAATTGCATTAGGTATGGGACGTACAGCTAGAGATGCGAAAAAATATCATACGGAGATTTTACAGCGACTTAAAGAGATGGCGGGCGCTGATAAAGCATATGCAGATGAAAGACGACCAGAAGTGTGGCCTCCTCGATATGAATATTATTCAAACAGAGATAATGTGAGACATGATTTTGAAGCGTTTGCACGTGAATTGGGAGAAGGAGTAAGCATAGAGGATCTTACGGCAAATAGTATTAGGCCACTTAGGATTGTTAATAGCGACGGAGAATCCATTAATGGAAGAAAATTTATTTCCCAAGCAGGGATTGCCATTGGTATGGCTTCGACCACTCGGGAAGCAGAAAAGATGACGGTAGCGATTTTTGATCGATTGAAGAGCATGGTTGGGGATGAGGAAGAAAGCAAATAAATCATTATATGTCCGAATACTACAAAGTCCCCCGGAGTGAGAAGTGGAACTACAAACTTAGCCGGTCGCGGATCGACCTCTTTACCGAATGTCCGAAGTGTTT
>JBDRKW010000001.1:0-31472 GCA_043813585.1 Candidatus Kerfeldbacteria bacterium | reverse complement strand
GTTGATTAGTGTTTCGGACAAGAACGGGGTAGCAATGTTCGCCAAGGGGCTTCATAGCTTGGGCTGGGAGATCGTCTCCACCGGAGGAACGGCGCGAACCCTGCGCAAGGCCGAGTGTCCGGTAAGGGAAGTCAGCGACCTGACCGGGTTCCCCGAGATCCTGGACGGCCGCGTGAAGACCCTGCACCCGGGCGTGCTGGCGGGCGTGCTGGCCAAGGAGACGAGCCACCATCGCGCCACCATGAGCGAACATGGGTTGGCCTACTTCGAGATGGTCGTGTGCAACCTCTACCCGTTCCAGTTGACGGTGGCCAACCCGGATGTGACCTGGAACGAGGCGATCGAGCAGATCGACATCGGCGGCCCCACCATGCTGCGCGCTGCGGCCAAGAACCACGATCGCATGATCGTGGTGGTGGACCCGGTCGACTACAACGCCGTGTTCAGCGCGCTTCGCGGGAACCACCACCAGATCAGCGGCGAGATGCGCCACCAGCTGGCGTGCAAGGTGTTCGAGCACACGGCCGCCTACGACGTGGCGATCGCCGCGTACATGCGCGATCATCGGGGCTGACCGGGAGGCAAGATGTCGAAACGAGGCAAACGATCGAGTAGTAAGCGCCTTCGTCGGAGGCCAAACCAGGCCAAGTGGCGGCAGATCGTCCGGTCCTGCACTGCCTGCGAAGCCGGGCTCAAGGAGCTCAAATTCGTGGAGGACGGCAAGATCGAGTGTACTGCATGCGGTGCTATCATCACCTACACGCCCCTGCATGTCGATT
The DNA here is from genome assembly GCA_043813585.1 of Candidatus Kerfeldbacteria bacterium. GTDB lineage: Bacteria > Patescibacteriota > Patescibacteriia > UBA9570 > XYC2-FULL-38-9 > JBDRKW01. The sequence goes on along the minus strand of JBDRKW010000001.1, from coordinate 30,693 downwards.
AGCGCAGAAGCGTAGACGAGGGTTCAGCCAAGTGTGAGGATACGGCTGAATTTTTTTTAGTCCCACAAACCCTCTTTAGGTTCGTAAGGATGGGGGTATAATTCAGTAATAAGATACTTTTCCATTTTTGGAAAAACCCAATCCTTGTCCTGCAGAATGTATTGCAGACTAATAACTGTTGTTTCTGGTGTTCCATGCTGCCAAATTAGATGACGGCAGGTGCCGCATGGCGGCGTGCCGTGTTCCTGCTCTTCCGGAACCGGGTCTGCGACCACGATCGACCTGATCTTTGCGCTGTACGATTCGTCCATAACCATATTTACGATTGCGTGCCGCTCCCCGCAGATCATCGCCTGTGCTATTTTTGTTTCAAAACAAGCACCATCAAATATTTCTCCGCTGTCAGAGATCAGGAAAGAATAGAGCGTATCGATGCCGCCTTTTTCATGCCGCATTTTGTTGTATTGAACGATCGCCTTTTTGGCATGTTCAACCAGTTTCTTTTCGTCTGGTGTCAATTGATCTGTCATAGGTGTATTTAATGTTTTTTTGCCCAGGGCATCAATTCCCATGTTCCGGCTGTCCTGAACAGTTGCATAGAAACGATTTCAAATCCGTTTTGCTCCAAATCCTGCCTGAGTTCCGGACTCCATTCATTAATGCTTCCGAAATCCCCGGATAGCAAGGCAATATTTTTGGCAGATACTTCTACGGGATCCGTATCTGTCGTCTTCTTGAAAATGTCCAGCCAACCATACTCATGCGCAAGGTACTCAACAGTGCAATATTTTCCTGCACTCTTTTCAAACAGATCGAGCGCTGCCTTCGTGTCAGCGTGCCGGTGATTAAACTGCAGCACCAGTAATTTTTTCTTTTTGATTTTGTTTCCGAACTCCTTTTTGCAGATTGAGAAACCGAGCTTCTTCACCCCTTTTTCCCGCAGCCCGTTGATCTTTTCATAAAACGAACCGGTAAACATATCAATCAGGATGTTGCGGCTCGGATATTGCGCAATAACAATTTCGTCAGCGTATGATTCGCCGGTGATGGTCGACTCGTGCAGCCCGACCCAGATCGGCCGAACGTTTTTAAAGATTGCAAACGGCGCGAACAGGAGGCCGTATATGCTGTAGTAACGGGAATTCTTGAACTCGACAAAGTTGATCGCGTGTATCGGTTTTGGAAATGAAGAATCCCTCAGTTGCTTTAATTTATTCTCATCAATTCTGTCCCGTAATTTTTCCATTGCGATCTTTCTTAATTGCCGACACACCCCCTGCTAATGTCGAACGTCTCATTATTGCACGACTTCCGGATACTTCGCCTTGTACTCGTCTGAGAATTCGCATGCGTCCATGCAGTCCGGCTGCCAGTAATCATAATCACCCTCGCGTTCCCCAAACAGAAACCCTTCGGTCCCTCCGTTTTCGAATATTGCCAGCACCTCGTACTCCTCCCCGACGTTTTCCGGTACAATGATGTCCAGCGTGACAAGGATGTTGTCGCTTTCCTCCGCCTTATAATCCACGTACGGATTGATGAGCTTCTTTTCCAGCTGCTGCTTTTCCAGCTGCCCTTCTGTGGTGTCATTCAACAACCCCGCGCGTTCGTACACAATGACCGGGAGGTCAAAATCACACGTATCGATGAGCTGGGGCAATGGGGTCGGCGGGCACTCTTCCTCCTCCGCCGGCTCAGCGACAGCTTCGGCCGCCTCGCCTGATTCCGCTTCCTCCGGCTTCCTGTCATCAAGCAGCATTCTGGTGAGGTCCTGGAGATCGCCCACCCGGATTTGCAATTGGATGATTTGTTTCTGAAGGCTCTGCTCGTCGGACAGCATGTTGGACTGTTGCCACCAGAACATACCGCCGCCGATCACCAACGCCGTTGCGAGACTGGAGATAATGATCGCAATAAGCAGTTTCGTGTCCTTCTTGTTTCTTACCTGTTGTGTGTTTGTTTCTTTTTCCATGGTGATTATTAGTTATCCCGCTTTTCAAATTTTTCTTTTTTCTTTTCTTTGACCCGTTGGAAAATCAAATAGATAATGCCCGCGGCGAAGAACGCGATCAGTGCAATTGCGAAGATGTTTTCCCACATAGCGGTGCTGTTAATTGAGCTTGACTGCCGTGCCGTACGCCAAAAGTTCTGACGCGCCCGCCATGATCATGGAGGTATTCAGCCGGAAATTGATAATTGCGTCAGCGCCCATCTTTTCCGCGTCGTCTGTCATGCGCTGCATGGCCTGCTCGCGGGCGTCCGCCTGCAGCTTGGTGTATTCGCTGATCTCGCCTCCAACCAGCGTTTTGAGCCCGGCTACAATGTCCCGGCCGACGTTGCGCGCCCGCACCGTGCTCCCGCGCGCGACCCCTAGAATTTGCGTGACTTGTTTGTTTGGGATTTGTTCCCCTGTCGTGATGATCATACAATAGTGTTAATTGCTTGATTTATTTTGTAAGGACCAGAAGTGAATGCCCTCCCAACAGACGCACTGCCAGGTTCTTGTTCAGGGAAAACAACAGCTTGCGCGGCAGGCGCGCCATCGCAGAGAGCAGCGACTTCGACGGCAGGTCAATCGTGCCGGCGGTATAGGACGTGTCCAGGACCTCATACCCGGCAGCGCGCAACGCCGCAAGCGCGGTCTGTTTGGTGAACAGGTGGATATGCCCGACATCTTTCCGCACTTTTTTTAGCGGCGTCCGGCGCACCTGGGCCTGTGTCGAGATGTCCAGGGGTATATGGAATACTTGATACGTGCCTTTGTTTTTCAGCATTCGCAGAAACTCCATGTAATCTTCGATATGCTCGAACACGTCAATCGCCATGACAACATCGAACGACGCATCCTTGTCTTCCGCAATATCCTGCAGCTTGAAGTGCAGCCGGTCCTGTTCTTTTTTCTTTGCTATCTCGTACGCTTGCGGCGATATCTCATATCCGGTGAACTCCACCGTGTCCGGCATCTGTTGGAGCATCTGGTTCAGGATTTCGCCGGCGCCGCACCCGACTTCGCAGACCGTTTTCGGCTGGATGTTATTCTTCTTGAGCATCGCCAGAATCTTGCCGGCTTTCCATGGCGAATCTTCCTCATGCCATGTAGGGTTCTTTTCCAGATATTCTCCTTGTTTGTACATCGTGTCGCTCATGCTCCTTATTGTACGGTTTTTGCCTAAATGAGCAAGATTCTATAATATAAGAAGGTTATGATTGTCAACGGAAAACACTATAGAACGGTCTGGTGGCAGGCAGGCCGCGTGAAAATGATTGAGCAGAATCTTCTGCCCGCCCGTTTTAAGGTTGTCACCTATACGCATTATAAAGAGGTATGCGACTCGATCTTCACCATGGTCGTGCGGGGTGCCGGCGCAATCGGCGCGACTGCGGGCTACGGAATGGCGCTTGCTGCTAAGAACGCTCCGGATAAAGGCTTCTTCGCGTTCATGAAAAAGGCAAAGAAAGACTTGGAAGCGACGCGTCCTACAGCACAGAATTTATTCTATGCGACGAACCGCGTGTTCACGGGCATTGAAGAATATAAGGATGACCCGAAAGCGGCACGCAAGATTGCATTGGAGATTGCCGAAGATATTGCGCAGGAAGACAGCGACTCGTGCGAGCGCATCGGCCGTCACGGGGCGAGCCTGATTAAGAACGGTTACACAATCAGCACGCACTGCAACGCCGGCTGGCTGGCGTTTGTAGACTGGGGCAGCGCCCTGTCACCCATCTATTATGCCAAGCAGGTGCAAAAGAAAAAAATATTCGTGTATACAGACGAAACGCGGCCTCGATTACAAGGGGCAAAGCTCACTGCATGGGAACTGTTCCAAAATAAAATCCCCCACAAGATCGTTTGCGACAACACCACCGGCGCGCTCATGCAGCGCGGAGAGATCGACATGGTTATTGTCGGTTCGGACCGGATTTCGCGCAACGGCGACGTGGCAAACAAGATCGGCACCTACACGCTGGCGACTATGGCAAAAGCGCACGGCGTTTCCTTCTATGTTGCAGCGCCGACATCGACTATAGACATCACGGCAAAGTCAGGCGCGGACATTCCAATTGAAGAACGCGACGAGGACGAAGTGCTCAAGATCGACGGCCACCTGATCGCGAACCCGGGAAGCCATGCGGTGAACATCGCATTCGATGTGACCCCGGCACGGCTGGTAGCAGGTATAATTACAGAACGCGGCATCATCAAACCATCATGGAAACATATCAAGGCGTTAAATTTACAACCCGCTTCCTAGAGCGGTACGTTCCATCCTCGCCGCAAACGGATGATCTGCTTAAATGGTGCCATCGGCTTGCGGAATATAACGAAGGTGCTTCCGGCAACCTCAGTGTGCGCACGGAAAATGGTTGTCTCATTACAGGTACCGGAATTGTGCTTTCTGAAGCTACGGTAGACGACCTTGTGGAAATCGTCGGTTGGAGCGAAGATCAGCGGGAAATCGAGGCTATCGGGCTCAAAGAACCCTCTTCCGAGGCCTTTTTGCACTTGAAAATATACGAAGAAAAAGGTACAACAAATGCAGTTTTCCATGGCCATCTCCTGGATCTGCCGGACGTTCCGGTAACAGAACAGGAGCTGCCATACGGCACGCTTGCATTAGCCGATGCCGTTTTATTGCTGGCGCAGAACCATGACCTGGTAGTTGCCAGGAACCATGGGTTCTTCTCCCTCGGCAGTTCCATGGAAGACGCCGGAAACCGGATTTTACACGCTATCACAACAACCAATGGATCTGAAGCAATACATACGGGAAGTTCCTGACTGGCCGAAAGAGGGCATTAATTTTAAGGATATTACAACGCTTCTTCAGGACAAAGAAGCGTTTGCATTTGCAGTGGATGAGCTCTGCCGTCCCTACGTTGACGACCCGGTGGATGTGATCGCGGGCATTGACGCGCGCGGCTTCGTGCTTGCGGCTGCTATGGCGTATAAACTCGGTACAGGAATCGCGCTCGTGCGCAAAGCGGGCAAGCTTCCTGCGGAAACGGTTTCGCGCGAGTATGCGCTGGAGTACGGCTCGAATACCATCGAGATGCACAAGGACGCGGTCAAACCGGGGCAGAAAGTGCTGATGGTTGATGACCTGCTGGCAACCGGAGGGACCATGGCCGCAGCAATTGAACTGGTGAAAGAACTCGGAGGTGAAATCGCCGGGGTGGAATTCATTGTTGAGCTTGATGCATTGAACGGCCGGGAAAAATTCAAGGATTATAAAACACGATCATTAGTTCACTACAAATATGACCTCTAACAACGAACAGCGCATCGGCGTCTTCGGCGGTTCCGGTTTTTACGACCTGCTGGATCACGCTGAAGAACGCGCAGTGGATACTCCGTTTGGATCGCCTTCCAGCCCGGTGATGCTGGGTGAATATAAAGGGAAGAAGGTTGCCTTCATGCCGCGGCATGGAAAGACGCATGACTATCCGCCGCACAAGGTTCCATATAAAGCAAACGTGTGGGCGATGAAGGAAGTCGGCGTAACGCAGATTATTGCTCCGTCCGCTTCCGGGTCGCTGCAGACCGAAATGAAGCCGGGTGATTTTGTTATTGTTGATTCGTTCGTGGACCGCACTAAGCAGCGGGATGAGACCTATTTTGACGGGCCGGACGTGGCGCATATGCATTGCGGCGACGTGTATTGTCCGGATCTTCGTGAGCTTGCCGCGCAGGGATGCAAGGAGCTTGGGTACTCCTTCCATGACCGCGGAACGGTGGTGGTGATTGAAGGCCCGCGTTTTTCAACGCGCGCGGAATCAAAATTCTATACTGCACAAGGCTGGGACGTCATTAATATGACGCAGTATCCGGAAAACATTCTGGCTGCGGAACTGGGTATGTGCTATGTGAATGTTTCCATGGTAACGGACTACGACGTTGGCCTTGAACAAAATGCAAACATCAAGTCGTCAGGGATCGATGAGATTATGGCGACGTTTAAGGACAATAACGAAAAGGTGAAGAAACTGATCTTCACCATGATTGAACAGTTGAAGGAGAAACCGACCTGCGCCTGCAGCAAGAAACCGGACGAAGCGAAAATATAATAAAACCCTTTGCGGTGGGAGTGGGATTTGAACCCACGGTACATTTCTGTACACACACTTTCCAAGCGTGCGCCTTAAACCACTCGGCCATCCCACCAAATTATTTGCGGATTTACTCTACATGAATGCGCCGGGTTTATCAAGAATACAAAAGACGGGCTTAAGGGCCCGCCTTATAACGATCCCATTGAAATTATTTCTTCCCGTTTCGTTTCCGGCGTTGTCGTGCCTTCTTTTTCCGTTCATGAATGCCGATGTTGAGCGTGGTTTTAATGACGGCATCCGGAGTAAGCGAGATAGAATCAATGCCGTGGTCTACCAGGAATTCTGCAATTTCCGGGAAATCCGACGGCGCCTGGCCGCATATGCCGACTTTGCGCTTGTTCTTGTGCGCGACTTTAATCACCTCTGCCAGCAGCTTCGTCACCGCCTCGTTGCGTTCGTCGTAGATATGCGCCACCAAGGCCGAATCGCGGTCCAGCCCGAGCGTGAGCTGCGTCAGGTCGTTCGTGCCGATAGAAAACCCGTCGAACAGTTTGGCGAACTGATCCGCCAGCAGCACGTTGCTCGGGATCTCGCACATCACATACACTTCCAACCCATCCACGCCGCGCTTCAGCCCGTTTTCTTCCATGATAGATAGCACCTTCTTCCCCTCTTCCGGCGTACGGCAGAACGGGATCATGACCTTCATGTTTTTCAGCCCCATCTCTTCGCGAACTTTCTTGAATGCCCTGCACTCGAGCACAAACGCATCCTTGTATTCCTCTGAATAATACCGCGACGCGCCGCGCCAGCCGAGCATTGGGTTCTCCTCATGCGGTTCGAACTGCTGCCCGCCCATCAGGTTGGCGTATTCGTTCGACTTGAAGTCGGACATGCGCACGATCACCTCGTTCGGGTAGAAGGCGGCCGTGATCTTGCCGATTCCTTCGGCCAGTTTATCAACAAAATAATCGCCTTTGTGCCTGTACCCTTTGGTCAGCTCCGCGATCGCTTCTTTTGCGTCCTTGTCCTTCAATTCATTGAAATGAAGCAGCGCGAGCGGATGGACGCTGATGTGCGACGCGATAATCAGCTCTTCGCGCGCCAGGCCGACGCCCTGGTTCGGGATCTGCGCGTAATCGAACACGCGATCGGTGTCTGCAACAATCTGCATGATCTTGGTCCGCGACGGCGTGATCTTTGAAATGTCGGTTTTTCTGACGTGGAACGGAAGCCTGCCTCTGTACACGAAGCCGCGTTCGCCTTCTGCGCAGGACACGGTAACGTCCTTGCCGGTTTTCAGCGTTGTTGTTGCATCCTCCGCGCCTACAATGGCGGGAATGCCCAGCTCGCGCGACACGATGGCCGCGTGGGAGGTTCGCCCGCCGGAATTCGTCACGATGCCGGATGCGATTTTCATAATCGGTTCCCAGTCCGGGTCGGTGATTTCCGTCACCAGGATCTCTCCTTCCTTGAATTTCTGGATCTCTTCCGCGCTCTTGATCACGTGCACTTTTCCCGCACCGATCATCGCGCCCACTGCAACGCCTTCCACAAGCACCTTTGCTTTTTTATCCAGGAGATACTCTTCAAGCACGTTCTTGTTTTCCATTGCCCGCACGGTTTCCGGCCGGGCCTGCACGATGTACAGCTTGCCGTCCTTGCCGTCCTTTGCCCATTCAATATCCATGGGCGTCTTGTAGTGTTGTTCAATGAGCGTCGCCCAGTACGCCAGGTCGAGCACCTCGTCGTCGGTCAGCACAAAGGCCTTCTGTTCCGCTTCCGATGCCTGCACCTCTTTGACCGAACCGGAGACCGAAAAGTCCCCTTCAGCCGAATAGACCATTTTGGATTTCTTGGAACCGATTTTGCGGTCGACAATGGGCCTGAATGCATACGTTGTTTTCCCTTTCTGCGTTTTTGCGCCCTGCATCAGCGTTGGTTTGAACACGACATATTCATCCGGATCGATCTTGCCCTGGACGATCATCTCCCCCAGCCCCCAGGTGGCGTTGATGACCACCGCATTGCGGAACCCGGATTCCGGGTCGATGGAAAACATCACGCCCGAACTGGCTGAATCGGACCGCACCATCTTCTGGATACCGACGGACAATGAGATGGACATGTGGTCAAACCCCTTGTCCTCGCGGTACGAAATGGCGCGGTTGGTAAACAGCGACGCCATGCATTTTTTTGTGGCTTCCAATACCTCATGCACGCCGCGCACATTTAAATAGGTCTCCTGCTGGCCGGCAAACGATGCGCCCGGCAGGTCCTCTGCGGTTGCGGATGACCGCGCGGCAATATCCGTATTCTGTTCCCCATATGTTTTGCTCAGCTTGAGGTACGCCGCCTCGATTGCATCATTGAGTTCATCCGGAAACTCTGCCCGTAAAATTGTTTCGCGGATCTTCCTGCCGCGGCTGGTAAGGTTTTTCAGATTGTGCGTGTCCAGCCCTTTCAGGATCTTTGTAATGTCGTCGCGAATGCCCGCGTGGTCAAGAAACAGATTATACGCCTTTGCCGTCAACGCGAATCCGTTGGGAACACGCACGCCGCTTTTTGCAAGTTGTGCGTACATTTCGCCGAGCGAGGCGTTCTTCCCGCCGACATAGGCGACGTCCTTATTCGTCAGCTCGTCGTACCATAAAACGAGCGCGTCTTTTTTCCTTTTATGCGTTGCGTTTGGCATACCGTTATATCTCTACCGCCTCGGCAATGGCCAGGTCGGACTTGATAAACCCGCTGACAACCACGACAAAATCGCCTTTGCGCGCCATGCGCTGATCATGTATCACTTTTCTTGTGGTGCGGATGAACTCTTCCCGCGTGCGCGGCAGTTTGACCGGAATGCCCACCACTCCCCACACCAAAGCGAGCTGGCGAAGAACTTTTTCGTCGTCCGTAAACACCACTATCGTTGCATGCTGCGGCCGCAGCTTGGATACCATGGTTGCGGTCTGTCCGGAGCGGCTCAATACGACGATTGCGCGCGCGCCGATCGCTTCCGCCAAATGCACGGCCGACTGCGCCACGCCTGCGCTTTTTGTTTCTGCGCGCGTGCCGTAAATCTCTGCCGGCAGGTCGTCAAAGCGGGATTTTTCAACTTTGTCAGCGATGTTTGTCATCGTGCGGATCGCCTCTACCGGGAACTTGCCGGTTGCCGATTCTGCAGAAAGCATAATCGCGTCCGTGTGGTCGACGATTGCGTTTGCAACATCATTCGCCTCTGCGCGCGTCGGGCTCGGATTACTCACCATGGACTCCAGCATCTGCGTTGCAACGATCACCGGCTTGGCGGCTTTGAGGCATTTCAATATAATCTCTTTTTGGATTAAAGGAATTTCCGACGGGCCGAGTTCTACGCCAAGGTCGCCGCGCGCCACCATGATGCCGTCCACCACTTCAAGGATCTTGTCGAAATTCGCAATCGCTTCTGCGCGCTCAATTTTGGCGATGATCTTGATGCGTTTGGATTTTGGAATCATCTTGCGCAGGTTCCTGATGTTCTGCGCATCCTTCACAAAAGACAGCGCCACATAATCCACGTCCTGCTTGATTCCGAATTTCAGGTCTTCCTTGTCCTTGGGCGTGATCACTGCGCCGCCTATCGTAACGCCCGGCGCATTGATGCCTTTATGGGAAAATACCGTCCCGCCCTGGACGACTTCGGTGTGGATTTTCTTGTCCTTCACCCGGATGACGCGCAGGTTGATGGTTCCGTCCTGGATAAAAATCGTCCCTTTGGGCTTCACATACTGGTACAGGCGCGTGTACTGAATGGGGAGGTACACATGTCCTTTCGAGTTTTCCTTTTCATACTCTTTCTGCGATACCAACACGACGCTGTCGCCTTTTTTGATTGTGATGCCTTCCTTCGGCAGGTCCCCGGTGCGAATGCGCGGTCCCTGGAGGTCCTGCAGAATTGCAATGGGCGTTTTCTTCCGCCTGGAAACGGCTCGGATAGTTTTTACGAGTTTCGCATGGTCCTCATAGTCGCCGTGTGAAAAATTCAGCCGGGCGACGTTCATGCCGGCAGAGATCATTTCCTCTAGCCGCGTAGCGGTCCGTGAAGATGGACCTATTGTGCACACTATTTTTGTATGTTTCATATGCATAGTATACCACATTTTGACAGTTCTCGACGACCTGCGTATAATCGTTCCGTGTCTACTAACTATAGCAAACCAACGGGAGGTACCATGACACAGGACGACCTGGAGCAGTCTCCATCTGACGGTTCCACGGTTCCTAACGAGTTCACTGTCGAGAAGGCGGTTGTCGGCATGAGCTCCCTCGACGCCATTGTGGCGCTTCCCCTCCTGTACGGCGGTCTGGGATACTGCGTTATCACCGGCCACTGGGGATGCGTCATGGCCTGGGTGCTCTTCGGCCTACTCGTCACGCTCCGTTATCACCGATACTACGGCTACCCCGCGGCATTCCTGCTGTGGCCCATGGCCTTCGTCGTCGGCGACAACATCCGCGATTGTGATGAGAGCTGAAGAAACCACCCAGGTCTCTTTTTTTATCCGAAAACACCCGGGAATGCCGGGCGTTTTGCCTGTGTTGAGCTGTTGTTTATTCAGCGACGCGCTCGACGTACTCGCCGGTGTCGGTGTTCACGCGTATCTTGTCGCCTTCTTTCACAAATAGGGGTACCGGCACTTCGTAACCGGTTTCGAGCTTGACCTTCTTTGTCACGTTTGAAGCGGAATCGCCTTTAATGCCCGGAGGCGACTCTACCACTTTCAGTTCGACTTTCACCGGCAGGCTGATGCCGATCGGTTTGCCGTCAAAATAATCAACCGTAATGTCTTCGCCTTCCTTAATGTAGTTTTTGTAGCCGCCAACCGCTTCATGGTCCAGGGTGAACTGGTCGTAGGTCTCGTTGTCCATAAAGATGAAGCCGGAATCGTCGCTGTACTGGAAATTGGCTTCCTTCTTCTCCATGTCTGCCGGCTCAACCGAGTCGCTCTGCTGAAACGTCTTGTCCAGCACCTGGCCGGTTGCCAGGTTGCGCATCTTCACGCGGAGCACTGCCGCGCTGCGCGCCTGCTTGGAATGCTCTGCCTTCATGATTTGGTACGGCGCGCCATCATGGTTAATAACCGTGCCCACTTTCAGGTCGGAAATAGTATACATAGGTATGCAATTATTTCTGGCCTGTCGTGTACGGGATAAGCGCCATCAAGCGCGCGCGTTTGACGGCCGTGCCCAGCTGGCGCTGGTGCCGTGCGCAGCAACCCATCCGTTTACGAGGCAGGATCTTCTGGTAGTTTGACGTAAACTTCTGGATCGTATTCACATCCTTATAGTCGATTTCCGGGATGCCGTTCAGGCAGAAGTAGCAGAACCGGTCCCGCTCTTTTCGCTGTGGTTTCCTTGGTCTCATGTAATATTTGGGTCAGTTTGCTTAAAACGGAATGTCCTCTACCGAGATCGTCTCTTCATCCGAATCAGGCTGAGGCGGCGGAGGTGCGTCGTTGCCGCTGTCCTGCATTGGTGCCGGAGCCGCGCCCTGTTGCGCCATATTATGCGGTGCGCTGGCCTGTGAGGAATCGCCCTGAGGCGCGTCGCCTCGTCCGCCGAGCATGATCATATTGTCGCACACGATTTCCGTGCGGTATTTCTTCTGGCCGGTCTGGTCGTCCCATGAACGGGTCTGCAGGTGGCCTTCCACGTAAATCTGGCGTCCTTTGGTCAGGTACTGGCCGACAATCTCCGCCAGCCGGCGCCATGCCACGCAGTTGTGGTATTCGGTGACTGATTTCTTCTCGCCTGTGTTCTGGTCCTTCCACTGGCGGTTGGTCGCAACACTGAAGCTGGCCACGTTCTGGCCGCCGGTCGTGGTGCGGATTTCCGGGTCGCGCGTCAGGCGACCGATAATCATAACTTTATTGAGGTCCATAATCGTATTGTTAAATGTCGAGATCTTCGCTCAACAGCTTGTCGATTTCTGCGTCGATGTCCTCGATTGATTTTTTCTTTTCAACTTCTTCTTTCGGCTTTTCCGCCGCTGCTTCGGTAGAAACCTTTTTCACCGGCTTTGGCGCGATCTCCTTTTCTTTCTCCTTCTGCTTCTCTTCCTCTTCGCGCATCTGCTCCTGCAGGCGCTGCTGCTTGTGCGCCTTGCGCTGCTCATCGCGCTTCTTTTCGTCTGCCAGCTCCTCTTCGGTCTTCTGGCGTTTCTTCACCACAAGCGAACGGGTGACGTCCTTGTGAATGCGCAGCTTTTCGTTCAAATCCTTCAGCTTCCGCTTCTCCATGTCAAACTCGGCAACAAAGTAATTGCCGCTCTTCGACTGTTCCACCGTGTAGCCGAGTGACCGGCGCCCAAGCGCCTCTTCAAGCGTGATCGTACCGCCGTGCGCGGCGATCTCCTGCTTGACCTCGTCGAACACCCGCTGGGCGTCCTCTTCGGTCGCGTCGCCGGCAACGAGTACCATTATTTCGTAATGATCGCTCTGGACTTCCTTTTCAGGAAATTCAAACACGTCATCAACGTTCCCTTCCGGGATTTCTGGCTGTTCCATATATTGTTGGTTAGGCATTGTTTCGCCATCCGTCATCCTGGGCCATTCTGCCCGAGGCTGGCTGGCATGGACCGCCCTTTTTTGTGTTATGGGCGGGAAACAATACGCTGCTGATTAAGCGGAATGAATATACAATACGCCCCAAAATCAGTCAAGGAGTTTGCTATTGGCAATTTACATGCGGCATCGGAGAATTGGCCAGCGTGCCCGTGTTGTCCACGTACACGCAATACAATACACCATCCTGGCCCCAGACGAGCTTGCCGTTCGTAACCGGGGTTTCACCCTGGCCGAATCCGGAGCCGGTGCCGATTTTCGCCACTTTGCCGCCGGTATGCGTTACCCAAACGTTCGTTCCGTCAAAAGCGATCCATTGCGGCATCGCATCCGTGACAACGAACTGATCAATGAGATATTCACCGATATCAAATGACCCGACACGGCCGGAACCGTACAGCGGCATCCAGATTTTCTTGCCGTCATAAAGCAGCCGCCAGGGCTGGCTTCCCAGCCCCGATATATCCACCGTTTCTACGGCATAATTCGAAACGTTAATACGCGCCAGACGGTCAAGAGAATGCGTCGTCCAAATATATTGCCCGTCAAAAGTCATTCCGACCGGCGTTGTGATTCCGGTTATTGTCTGTTCCAGCGCACGCGTACTGGCATTAAATTTCAGTACTCGATCGTTAGAACTGTCAGGTACCCAAACAGCGTTGTCAGCATAGACCAGCTGGACGTTCGGGTTAACCAGATTTTGCACAAACGTCAGCGTTCCGGGCATCCATGTATATAGTTTATTGCCGTTTGTTGTCAGCCAGAACTGGTGTCCATCGTGCACAACTGACTCAATGCGCTCCGGCACGCCGATATTAAATACCGCGCTGCTGGGGTTCGCTTCCCACAATCGGATGGTCTGATAGTTTCCATTGGCGCCAAACACATACATCTTATCCTCTTCCGGCGGCTTGCTTTCCAGATAATACATGGTATTTGGAACGAGCGAACCGGCCATCGCATATTCATGCACAAAACGCCCGTCGACCGCGTTGTACCGCTGCACTTTGCCGAATGCGCCGGAAGAAATCCAAATGTCGGATCCGTCGAAGATAATGGACGACGGCGTAAGCGGTGCGGCATCAATCATGTCGAGCAATGCCGAGTCCACGCCGCGGTGGATGCCGTTTGACGGATGCTGGAATGAATGAAAAACGCCGCCTTCAAACGCGCCCTCGTTGTGAACGATAGATTGGTTCACAAAAAGCGCATCGCTGCTTGCGCCCGTGGCTATATTGATGCCGACTCCCCCGCTGCCGGGAATAACTTCTGCTCCAAGCGTATCGCCAAATATTTCGCCCAGGCTGTCCCCTTCAACGCGCAGCCCCGTTCCGGTCTGTGAATATGCGAATACCCCTGTCTCGCTATAAGACTTCCCGACGAGCGAGGTTTTTCCTGCCGTGGTTGCTGGCAGCGAACCGGTCTCCGCAAATACCTCTACGCCCCCGCCCGTACTGCTTGCGTTCAGTACGGTTAATGTATTGTATGTCGAATCTACAGCAATATTCGTCTTGTCATTAATGCGGACGCGGCCGTTCATGGTAGCAGAATCGCTTTCCCCCATTCCCATGATGGCGCAATTGGAACGCGTGTTGCAGAACATGCCGCCATACGCAAATTTGTATTCCGTGTTGCCGTACATGCCATAGAATTTTGAACTCCAGCCAATTACTCCATAATCATCATCAGCCAATCCGACTACGCCTGCACCCGATGCGTTTCCTGTTGTATAACCGATTACTCCATAGGAACTGTCTGATGTTGCGCGCAGCCCCTCTTTGCCAACCGTCGCAATTGACGCATCTGTTGTGATTGCCGATGGATCAACTCCGCCCGCTTTCGCATCAAGTCCGCGTCCGCCGGCATCATTAGTTGCTTCTGTTGCCGCAGCAATCGTCGACGAATGAAAATTCGCCGATTTCCCGCCCGAAACGCCGATTGCTTCAATACCGTATTTCAGTCCATGCGCTTCAATGCCACGCCCGCTGGATGCAATGACTAAGCCCGTTCCGGTTGCGCCTGCATCAATGGAGATGCCGGTGGCAAATGACGCAGGGGATAACTGAATATTTACCGGGAACGGATTTGAGGCGCCTGCAGTAATAGAGACGCCATAGACATTATCGTTTGACGTCCGGACTTCCACAGCGCGTCCGGAATTCGGCTGTTTAATGCGCATTGCATCATTGCTGGTTGCTGCCTGAATTACAACACCCGCCTCTGTTGCGTCATTGTGGGTGACTAACAGCGTCTCGCCGCTGTTACCCGAAATAGTAACACGCCCGAAGCCTGCGATCGCACTGCTGACGGTCAGGTCGGCGGCGCTGAGCATATTAAATATTAACAAGGATCCGGTTTTTGTCTGCTTCACTGAATGCGTATTCAGCGGCGCATATACATTGCAGGACGGATCAGTCGGGCCCACGTCATCCGGATTGCAGGACGGGGGGTTCCATGCGGCGCTTGCCTGGACTGCAAAAACCAGGCAGCCCACGGTCAGGATGCTGCCTATAATTCGCTGAATGTTCTGCCTGTATTTCATTGCTGAACGATGCTATCTGCAGTTAGACAATGTTGTTGACTGGTTAAGCGTCCCTGTGCCGTCGATATACACGCAATACAAGCTGCCGTCCTGGCCCCAGAAATAGAACCCCTTGGTCATCGGTGTCGCCCCCTGCCCGGTCCCGGCTCCGGTTCCAACTTTTGTGACGTTGTATCCGCTATAGTTGCTCACCCACATATTTGTCCCGTCAAAAACCATATCCTTTGGCGCATCACCGGTGAGTATGAGCTGGCTGTCCAGCTCTTTCTTTGCAATATCAAACGATGCGATGCCGTCTGTATTGTAATATGCGATCCAAATCTTTGAGCCGTCGAATTCTATCCTGCGCGCGTTATCTCCCAACGCCGAAATGTCATAACTCGTCGTCACCTCGCGGATGACATGCGTCCTGTTCAGCTGCTCAAGTGAATAGTCGACAGTCCACAGGTATTGCCCGTCGAATGCGATATCAATAGGGCGTGGCACATTGTTGATAGTCGAAACCGTATGGTCCGTTGGAGTAATCTTAATAATTGCGCTTGCATTGGCGTCCGTTACATAGATCTTCCCGTTCGCATATTCTATCGCGTAACTCAATCCGGTGGTCGTTGTTACCAGCACTGGCGGAGACACCATGTCCCAGTCATACACGTTCTTAAGGCTTGTTGTCATCCATATGCTGTCGCCATCCCAGGCGACACTTTCAATGCGCTCTGCAAAACCCAGATTGCCGGAACCGATTGTTGAATCGTACAGCGGTATGTATTCATAATTTCCATTTTCTCCGAACACATACATGCGCGGACCGTTCGCGGGCGTCTCTACAAGGAGGAGGCGCTTTGGATTTAGTACTGCTGCATGGCTATATGTATGCACGACGCGGCCATCAACTGCGTTGATGCGAATTGTTTTATCAAAATAGGACGTGACCCAGATATCCGATCCATCAAATGCAATGTCGCGAAGGAGCTCGGGAGATAGATCAATATCATCAAGTACGCGCGTATCGACATTGTGGTGGATTCCTGAGCTCGAATTTTGGTACGGATAAAACTGGCCCCCTTCAAACGCACCCTCGTTCTTAATAATGCTACCGTTCGTTATCAGCCCGTAATCATACGGGTCTGTATTGATACTAACGCCCGTACCGCCGCCGGGAACGGTCACCTCCATGCCGGTGCCTCCGGATGAATAAAATTCCGCACCTGTCGCGCCCTCTGCGTGCAGTGCAGTTTTTGTTTCCGAGTATGCATATACTCCATAGCCGCTGTAGGACTGCGCCTCTATAGCCGTGTTTTCGGGAACGGCTGCCGGGGTCAGCGATGCCGTCTGCGTGCGCACGCGCAACCCTTCGCCCGATGCATTTGAGTTGTCTACTATGAGCATCGGATCAGCCGAATCGCCGTCAATTTCCGTTCTGTCGTAGATGAAGACGCGCCCGTCGAACAGGCCGGCATAAACGGGTCCGCCAAGAGATGCGCAGTTCGTGCGCTGGTTGCAGAAGATGCCGCCGTAGTATGTTGTCGGGTCTTCCGTGTTGCCGTATACGCCGTAATAATTCGTACTCCATCCGATAACGCCGTAATCATCAACCGCCTGGCCCAGAACGCCGGCACCGAGCGTGCTGCCGGTCGTATAGCCGATGACGCCGTATGAACTGTCTGTTGTAGCGCGCACGCCTTCTTTTCCAAGTCCGGCAATACTGCTGTGCGTAACAATAGATCCGGGGGACACGCCGCCTGCCATTGCATCCAACGCACGGCCTGTTCCGGTGTTCTCTACGATGACTGCTTCTCCGCCCACGGCAGCGTGCAGTCGCGCTGCCGGCCCCGTGGTACTGATCGCCTCAATGCCCATGGCGGTTCCGATGGTCTGGATGCCCACGTTGCTGTTTGTGACAAGTACCCCTGTGCCGTTATTGTCCACCGCAATGCTCATGCCGACGGCATTTGACGCGCCGGTAGCATCAACTTTTATGCCCGTAGGCGTATTTCCGGCTGTCGCGGATACGTTCAGCCCAAGCGCATTGTTCGCGCTCGTATTGATCGCTATGCCCGGTCCAGTTCCGTTTTGTGTTACGCGCAGACCGGCTTTTGTACTCGATGTCGTAATATCAACAGCCCGGGATAGCGGATCATTCTGTGTAACACTGATCGCGATTCCTTTTGCCGTGACGACCTGAACCGTTCCATCGCCGCCAAGGCCGCTATTTATCTGCAATTCACCCGCCCGCAGCGTGTTTTGAATGGTCAGTTCCCCTTCTTTCGTTTGGCCCGCAGATGAGACATTCAGTGGCGCAGCGATGTTACAAGTCGGATGATCGGGCCCGACAACGTCTGGATTGCAGGTCGGCTGGTTCCAGGCGGCGCTTGCAGGATGCGCACAGACAGCAAAAAAAGCGGTAAAAACCGCAATTATGGAGAGTAGGAAAAATCGCTTGGAAAACGGCAAAAAACTGTTTGTATTTTGTATTTTCATTCGTTGACGGTTATGCCATATTTAGTATATAATATCAATACACTCTGAGCAATAGACCATGGATAAAAAATACGCTGTCGATACCGTTTTTGTCACCGCGATTGGCGTGTTGGCAGTTCTTCTGATCGCGGCGCTTACCTATGTCGCCCTTACAAATACGGACTTCCAGACTGCCAATGAAGAAGATGGAATAGCAGTTTTAGCGCCAGACCAGGCTGATACTGCCGAGTCAACACGCGAACACACCTCCGTGCGCGGCACAGCGACCGGGCTCGAGAGCGATGCGTTCCTTCTTATCCCGGAGTACGGGGATGATGAAGCTCGTCCGGGTTCGTTACGTGTGACGGTTGATGATACTACGGCGTTTTTCAGGATCGACACTGCCAAGGTCTCAGGGCCCGGCCGTGTTGAAGATTCGCTGGAACAGGAAATCACTCGCGACCAGCTGGCAGACGGCGACACGGTCGTAGTCTACCCTACTTCACCGGTCACTAATGCAACAGAGGAAGTTACTGCGAAAAAGATTGTACAATTACAATAATTAATTTAATTAACACGTCACTTAAGACGTAACACAACATTATGTGGTATCTAGGTATCGGACTTCTCGTTGTCGTCGCAGCTATCGGCCTGTGGTTCGTCACCACCTACAACAAACTGGTGAAAACCAGGAACCAGGTGGACGAAGCATGGTCTGACATCGACGTACAACTGAAACGGCGCTTTGACCTCATCCCGAACATCATCGAAACGGTGAAGGGATACGCGTCACATGAAAAAGAGGTCTTCACAAAAGTAACGGAGGCGCGCGCTTCAGCAATGAAGGCGGAAGAGTCTGGCGACCCGAAAGCGGTGGGCCAGGCAGAAAATATGCTTACCGGCGCGCTGAAGACGCTGTTTGCGGTTGCGGAAAATTATCCGGAACTGAAGGCAAACACCAACTTCTTACAGCTCCAGGACGAGCTGTCGGACACCGAAAACAAAATCCAGGCATCCCGCCGCTTCTACAACGGCGTTGTGCGTGATTTCAACACCAAGATCCAGGTCTTCCCTACCAACCTGATTGCGGGCATGCTCGGTTTCAAAGCGCGCGAGTTCTTTGAGGTCGACGACGAAGCCGAACGGGAAGCTCCTAAAGTAAAATTCTAACGATCAATGACTGTCTATCAGCAGATAGCCAGCAATAAACGCCGGACAGTCTTCCTTATGGTTCTGTTCTTTGTCCTGGTATTCGCCGTCGGTTTCTTCGTCGGCGAATACTGGGGGCCCGGCGGTTACAGCGGCCTGTTCTTCGCAGGCATTTTTTCTATAGTAATGGGGCTGGTTAGTTTTTTCGGCGGCGACAAGCTGTCGCTCGCGACTGCAGGCGCCAAGGAGCTGACCAACAAGGACCAGTTCCCGTATGTGTGGCGCATGGTTGAGAACCTGACGATTACTGCTGGACTCCCCATGCCGAAGGTTTATATTATCGATGACCCGGCCATGAATGCATTTGCAACGGGCCGTGATCCTGAGAAAGCATCCATTGCACTGACCACCGGCTTGATTGGCGGGCTCGAAAATGAGGAGCTGGAAGGCGTGATTGCGCACGAACTCTCTCATGTGAAGAATTATGATACGCGGTTGATGATGATTGTTGTTGTGCTCGTTGGCGTGCTCACATTGTTGGCCGACTGGATGTTCCGAGCCACCATTTTTGGCGGCGGACGCAGAGGAGGACGAAAAGGCGGCGGAGCCCAGATAGAACTCATATTCGCAATCGTCGGCGTCGCACTGATTATCCTTTCGCCCATTATCGCGGAGGTCATTAAACTCGCTATCTCGCGGAAACGTGAATTCCTCGCGGACGCTTCTGCAGTGCTGCTCACACGCTATGCTGACGGTCTCGCAGGCGCATTGAAGAAGATTAGCGGACAGGATATGCAACTACGTCGCGCGAATCACGCAACAGCGCATCTTTTTATCGCAAATCCGTTCAAATCGACGAAAATGTTCTCTAAAATGTTCTCGACCCACCCGCCGGTGGAAGAACGTATTGCCAAATTGCAACAAATGGGCGGAAACCCCGAATTTAATGTATAATAGAAACAAATAATTCAAACACAAACACATATGGCAACACCTCAAAATTCGCATCACCGGCTGGATTCAGTCAGTAAAACCTATCACGACTCGATCGAGCTCTATATCAAGCGTTTTCTCACGCTTGTCGGTGTCGCGCTCGTGCCGAATCTCATCACCTACATACTTATACTATCACTCCGCGCTTCCGTTATTTCAAGCATTGCGCGTCTCAACGAAATACAGGATTATTTTTCCCTTTCAAACGTCAATCTCTATATCGCGTTCCTGATTTTCGCTATCATCATTGTGGTCTACATTCTGGGCGTCATCGCGCTCACATGGACAGTCATTAATCATGAAAAGGCAACCATCCTTGGTGCGTTCGAACACTCACTTGCCTATTTCTGGCGCTTCGTTGCCCAGAGTATTGCATTGGCGCTCATCACAACTGCCGGATTGCTCGCCGGCTACCTGATTGTGGCGCTTATCGGAGTCGTTCTGGGCAATTTTTCAGTGGAACTCATCAACGACTGGCTTGGCTGGCTCACATTGCTTCCATTGCTCGTCAGCTCCATCTTCAGCGCGTTTTTCCTCTTTGCCGTGTATAGCATCATCGATAAGGATAACAGTACGACAAAGGCGCTGCAGCACAGCTTTCGCATGGTGCGTACGCACTTTTGGGCGGTGATTGTCCGCGTTGTTTTGATCTACATCTTCATCTACGTCCTGGTGTTCGTGCTGAACCTCATTCCGTATGTCGGCAACGCTTTTGCACTGCTAATCGTCCTCCCATTTGCGGTAGTGTACCTCTATGTGTTATATAAGAACCTCGATTCGGCAACATAACAGATGGATCTCGATATATTAGATAAGTTTACAACCCACCTCCGAAATGCGCTCTCACGTTCCATTGACTTGGCGTGGGAGCTTCAACATACTTCGATTTTACCTGTCTTTGTCCTGTCCAGCATAAGCGAACAGAAAGGCAGCATTGGCTGCGAGGTCTTGGGGAAGCATAACGTCTCCCCTGACGAGGTGTCGGTGTATATCAGCGATACGATGAAAAAGCGGCCGGCCTCGTCTAAAGGCACAGAGGATGCCTCTTCTTTTTTATGGCCGGAATTTTCTCCCGGAACAAAAAAAATCATCGAGCATGCTGCAGTGCTCGCATACGAGTTCAAGCATCAATATGTGGGCACAGAACACCTGTTGCTCGCAATGATCGATATTGCCGATGCTGATGTTGATGCGGTGCTACAACAGCAGGAGGTGAAGATGGAAGAGATAAAGAAGCAGCTTCTTCAGGTGATGAACAGTACCTCTTCGTTTTCCGCGGTGCAGTCGATGTTTGGCGGGCCTTCGCAGCAGCAGGCCCCGCAAGATCCCCAACAGGGCATGCAAGGCGGATCTGTGCTCGCTCAGGAAACGGTTGAAGAATTTTCTGAAACCCCGGCGCTGGATTTTTTCGGGCAGGACCTAACGGCGCCTGACCAGCTTGGCAAACTCGATCCGGTTATCGGCCGGCAGGATGAGATAGACCGATTGGTGCGTATTTTATCGCGGCGCACGAAGAACAATCCTGTATTAATTGGCGACCCGGGCGTTGGCAAAACCGCCATTGTCGAAGGGCTTGCGCGGCGCGTGGCTGAAGGCAAGGTGCCGGATGTTTTATTGAATAAGCGTCTTGTTTCACTGGATCTTTCATTAATTCTCTCCGGAACCATGTACCGCGGTGAATTCGAATCGCGCATCAAGCAGGTTGTTGAAGAGCTCCAGACACACACTGATATTATTCTTTTTATAGACGAGCTGCATATGCTGGTTGGCGCCGGCAATGTGCAGGGCGGCTCGATTGATGCCGCGAATATGCTCAAGCCCGCGCTGGCAAAGGGTTCGCTGCGCTGTATCGGAGCGACCACGTCAGAAGAGTACCGCAAGCATATTGAACAGGATTCGGCGCTGGAGCGGCGCTTCCAGCCGATCCAGGTGGATGAGCCGACGATTGACGAGGCAGTGGAGATATTGCAGGGCCTTCGCGACTATTATGAACAGTATCATCACGTTCGCATTCCGAATGACGTTATTGACGCGGCTGTCCGGCTTTCGACACGGTTCCTGCCGGACAAGTTCCTGCCGGACAAAGCGATTGATTTGGTAGACGAGGCGGGCGCGGCCAAGCATGTTGAACGCACGGTTCCCAAGGCGATGAAGGATTTGGAAAATGTGAACCGGGTGCTGAAAAAGCTCCGCCAAAAGAAGGAAGAGGCAGTGCGGAGCGAGCGGTTTAACCTGGCTGTCGATCTCAAAAAGAAAGAGCGGGTCTGCCTGGACAAAAAAGCAGAACTGAAGAAGAAGGTCGCGAAGCTGGACATCAAGCCGACCAAGCTGGCGGTTGAAGATATCGCGGGTGTGATTGCTTCAAAAACCGGAATCCCGATGGAAAATATATTGGCCAGCAATGACATCGACCACAAGAATATGGACAAGAAGATCCTGAAAGCGATTGTCGGCCAGGACGAAGCGGTACAGAAGGTTGTTTCCGTGCTAAAACGCTCGTATGCGGGGTTATCTTCCCCCCACCGGCCTCTGGGCAGCTTCCTGTTTTTAGGCCCTTCGGGCGTTGGCAAGACCGAGCTGGCAAAAGTGCTGGCTGAAAAACATTTTGGCGACAAGTCGTCGCTTATCCGCATGGACATGTCGGAGTTTTCAGAGAGCTTTACGGTCAGCAAGCTGATCGGCGCGCCGGCAGGGTACGTGGGCTACAACGAAAACGTAAAACTGGGCGACCAGATCCGCCGCAAGCCGTATTCGGTGGTACTGTTTGATGAGATCGAAAAAGCGCATTCGGATATTTTCAACCTGCTTCTGCAGATCCTGGACGAAGGGCGGCTGACTGATTCATCCGGCCGCGAGCTGAACTTCCGCAACAGCGTCGTGATTATGACCAGCAATATCGGCATTGACATGCTGACCAAGCAGGCAGAAATCGGTTTTGATGCGGAGAAAAAGAACGCCGTTCTGCAGCCGGAGGAGGTGGAGGCGACACTTCGGCATGAGCTGCAGAATGCGTTTCCGCTGGAATTCTTGAATCGCATTGACAACACGGTTGTTTTTCAGCCATTGACGGAAGCTGCGATGATTAAGATCGTTGGTCTTCAGTTTAAAGAGATTAAGGAGCGGCTGGCTGAGCGCGGTATTAACGCGCGCCTTATGGCAACGGCAAAAAAACATATCGTGAAGGAAAGTTTCAGCCCGGACCAGGGCGCCCGCCGCGTGCGCCAGATGCTTTCGGACTTGATTGAAGCGCCGCTTGCTGATATGATACTGGATGGAGCGGTTGCTCCGGGTGCGGCAGTTCAGGTTTCGGCGGCAAACGGCAAGATTTCCGTAAAGAAACAGAAGGGCTAAGCAGCGCACCAGAATAAACAGCATCACCACCCGTAACGGGTGGTTTTATGTACCAATTCATCGAATCATTGCTTGATTATATTTTTCCGCGGCAGTGCCTCGGGTGTTCTGCGTATGACTGGTGGCTCTGCCCGGATTGCGCGCTGAAGAACCTCCAGGCAGACCGGTGCATGGTTGCAACAGCGCTAACTGCCCAAACCGGCATAGCTTCGGTTTTTACGCTCGGGCCGTATAAGAACCCGTTTTGGAGGGATGCGGTCGGCCTGGTCAAATTCCATCGGGTGCGGAGCGCGGCAGAGCCGCTCGGGCATGTACTGGCGTACAGCCTGCGGCCGCTCTGCGACCGGTACCAGCGGTCACCTGATGCGCCGCCGCTCGCGGTCCCCATCCCGCTGCACAGAAAACGGCTGCGCAGCCGGGGCTTTAACCAGTCGGAACTGATCGCGCGCGCCTGCTGCGGTTCGCTAGGGTGGCAGTGCGAACCCTCTGTCCTGGTGCGCGCCGTGCATGCCCCTTCCCAGACCGCCCAGGCGATGGGACAGCGGGAGCAGAACGTCCGGGGCGCGTACGCCGTGAGCCAGCAAGGAAAATCCCTTATTCGCGGACGCGATGTTGTCTTGTTCGATGACGTTGTCACCACCGGATCCACCGTGATTGCGGCAGCGCAGGAAATCAAAAAACATGGACCGAACTCGATCCATGTCGTTGCTGTCTGCCGCGGCAGATAATGCTGTGTGTCCCCGGCACGACTTGAACGTGCGACCTCCAGCTCCGCAAGCTGGCGCTCTATCCAACTGAGCTACGAGGACAAAGTAACGGCCATTTAGGCCGCTAGTACTATACTCGAATATGCGATCGTTGTCAACGCCCGTTTTAGAGCTTGAGCATTCGGCCGAGCGCATCGCTGCCCGATTCCTGTTCGCGCTTTAAGTCTTCCTGGAGGTAATCCAATAACAGCTCACGAATGCGTACGGGGTCCTGATCCAAGAGTGGTATGGAGATAGTGCGGCGCACGACGCTGCTCTTCGGTTCAAAGTATAAACGCTTGATGTGCGGCGGTTCGTAGATAATCGCGAAGTTGCTGATCTCGCGGAACAGATAAAAACGGTCGCCGACCTGTATGCCCCGTTCGTACAATGTGAAATGCAGCTTCATTGCCTCTCTCCTGTGGTGCGTAAAAATGATAAAGGCAAACAGCAGAACCATAAGTGCAAAAAGGAAATTACCGTCAGCAACAGCCCAAATCAACAGACCGCCGCCGATGCCAAATGCACAAATATACCAAATCGTCCCGCGCTCCGGCTTTTCATATTCGGGAAAATCCCACTGCGCCAGGATCCGGCCTTTGTTGATCGGCTTGCCGAACTGGGACTCGGCTTTATTTGTTTGTTCAGGTTGTTCGTCACGTATTGCCATAACGGAGATATTATACCATTTTGCATTTCATTTGGAAATACGGGGCAATTGATGGCGCAGAGGTTGACGTTTTACCCTGAAATCGCTATATTTACATGCGCATTTGGAGAGGTGGCTGAGTGGCTGAAAGCGACGGATTGCTAATCCGTTATACCAGGATTTACCTGGTATCGAGGGTTCAAATCCCTCCCTCTCCGCATATGGAACTGATTGATATTCTAGGATATAGTGCAGGTACACTCGTGGTAGTGTCTCTATTGCCGCAAACCATTAAGAGTTGGCGGACGAGATCAACACACGATATCTCTTTGTGGCGCTATATCATTTACTGCGTCGGACTCGTTATGTGGATCACCTATGCCGTGCTGATCCAAAACGGACCGGTTGCAGTCATGAATTCTGTTGGATTGGTTCTTGCACTTTCGATTCTCTATTTGAAAATAAAGCACGGATAATTTGGAGAGGTGGCAGAGTGGACGAATGCGACGGTCTTGAAAACCGTTGGGCCTTCACAGGTCCCGTGGGTTCGAATCCCACCCTCTCCGCCAATTATGTCAGAAAAAGAAATCGGCAAAAAAATTCCTCGACGCCGGCGGCAGCTCATGGGCAAAGGGAGCGTTCCGGTCCAGTATTCTAAAAATCCCGACTCCCGCAGCCATGCGGGGAAATTTTCTTTTGGCATCGGTGACATGGTCCAGATGGGAGAAATCCAGGAACCGATAAACGAACAGGAGCATGAGCTCCATAAGCGCCTGACGGATCTCCAGCTGAAATTGGGTGAGGACGCTATAGCCAGGGTGCGCGAACAAGGAGGAAGTACCAGGGATAATGATGCAGTCAGTGAGATGTGGAATCGGATCCTTGAGGAAGAGCCGGAACGGAAGCACAAGATTGATGAACTGAAATCTACAATAAGCGATCTCGTCTGCCAACGGTACGGCTTCGGAACGTCGGACAAATACGACCTGTTCGTCGGCAAGGAAGGAACGCTGATTTATTCAGTCGTGCCGGGGCTCCGCGCGGCCGGCGAACTTGAAAAAGCCTGGGTGCGTCCGGAAGGAAAATCGTGGTATGAAGAAGACCTGAGTTGGAGGCCGAAGACTGAAGAGCTCAGCAAACGCCTGCGGGAATCACGGCGCGTTGCTGACATCCACCAGATCGAGGTCCTGCCGGAATACCGGGGCAAGGGGTATGCCAAAGCGCTGCTCGATGTCGCGATGTTTGATATTGAATGGACGAATCGCGATATTGAATTCTCCATTGCCCGTGTTGAGAAATCTAATCCGCACCGCGAGCAGATGATAGACATTTTTAGGAAGGCCGGTTTCCTCGAGTTCTGCACGAGCGAAATCGGCTGGGGTGATATCGATAAGGAATACTCGCTCCTTATCCGCGAAAACCCCCGGGTGAAGAAGAAAAGTTAAGATGCAGTCCGGGGGAACAGGCCCGACTTCCTGACGATCTGGTACGCGGCCAGGTAGACGGTGGCCACCCCGAATGCGGCTAACGTGCCCCAATACACGCCATAGGCCGGGTACGCAAACGATATCGTAAGCGAATACAGCACCACGGAAAAAATACCGGCCGGGACGTTCTTGATAATGGTATGCACGTGCTTTTTGCCGTAGGTGTAGTGTATGATGAGCACGAGCGGCAGGATCGTCGTCGGAAACGCCGAAAACAGGCCGGCCCATGCCGGTCCGATCAGCCGCGCAACGCCGGTGATGACCAGGATGATGGACACGGCAAACAGCGCCCGGATAAGGAGGACATTGGTGCTCAACGGTATGGTGTTTTCAACCCTGACGTTTTTGATGCGGCGGAACAGGAACACGAACAGCAGGATTGCCGCAGCGGGAATGCCGACCGCAAGGTAGATGTTCGGCTCGATAAAATGAAGGAGCCAGGTGATGATTAAGTATCCGGCGACCGAAAGGAGCGCGCTCCCGGCCATGCCGTATTTCTGCGACGCCTTGTAATAGAAAAAGGTAAACGCCAGCGTGGCTGCGATGCCGACCATGTTGTAGAAAGCGCTCTGCGCCGCAAAGTCCGGGCCGATCTCCAGGCCGAAAAAAAACAGCGCAATGGCCGATCCGGTGGGGTACCCGGACAGCAAGCCGGCAATGCGCGGGCTCGCCTTTTCCGCGATAATCGAAAGCCCCACAACAATGGTGACGGTAACGGTTAGTTTTAGGATGAATATTTCGGCCATGATCCTGCCTGTTGATGCTGTCCTGATTATATTGTGAATGCCCTTAAATATGTAATGGGGCTGCCTGGCCGTTTCGGCCTGGTTCCCCCGCCCGCATATCAGAACGATACGACTTTGTCGCTTTCTTCTACAAGTTCGTACAAGTCTTTCATGGTGGATATGGGGCACATTTCCGAGCCTTCCGATTCGCGGCTTTCCAGGCAGGTGCCGCATGCAAAAATCCGGCCGCCATTTTCCATAAAGGATTTTGACTGCTCCCCGATGTTGAATTTTTCACTGCCGAGCGATTCATATTCAACACCTTTTGCCAATAGGAAGATTCTTACGGCACCCCCTTCCTCCAGTGAGAAATTTGCGAAGCGGAATGCGCTCCAAACCGTCTCTGCATCGTTTGAATAAATGATGATTCCCAGTTTCATATTGATATGGTTAATTTAACTCATTATAGCATAGCCGAAAAAAACCGAACCTCCCAGCCGCTGGCAGCTGGGTGTTGCCCATTTTAACCCGGGAAGAGCAAAAAATCTATTCCTGCCAAAAATTTGTAATTTTCGTAAAATATTTTTTGGCAGAGTCATCGAAATTTTTGCCTCGTGCGAAAATATACGGCGGATTTCCGATAATCACGCAAAAGCAAGTTGAGTTGAGCGATTTCCATGGCTTACTCGTCCAAGTCAACGAAGTAAATATTATTTTTCAGGATTTCAAAACGATCAAAAGGCCCCGTTTGCTTATCCAGTTTTGTTTTTGCTTCCGGCATTTTGTCATAAGCAGAAATAAGGAAAGAACCGCTACCACAAGCCGGATCAAGGATTTTGATGTTTGGGATGTCCTTTGCTTTGGCCTTTTTCTTTTCGTCCTTTTCTTATTTCCGCTTGTTCTGCGAGTTTCTTTTCTTCATAACTTTCTTTGGTAAGGAGCCACAACTGGTCAAAGCGGTCTAAATATTCGTGCCATTTCAGTTTAAAGAAAAGGTTTTGCGACAAGCTTTTTGGCGGAATTTCGGCGTTGAAAACTTTTATGCCCTCAAAATCTGAAACTATCGCTTAAGTTACGCTTTTGTTCCAAGAGTAATTCATGGCTTGTTCCGCCCATTTCCACTCGTCCAAATCAACTTTCATGGCTTTGGCTTCCAAAAACATGACAGGAATGTGATTGAGGCGGAACGCCAAGCCAACACGTCCTTTTGAGACAGTTTCTTCCGTTGCTACCTCACTCGGATTTTCAAGGTTTCGTATATCCCATCCCAAAAATTCAAAAAGCGGTTTGATAAACTCATTTCTGGTTTGGGCTTCGTTGTATGATTTTATTTTTCTGGTATCAACAAGATTCTGATATTTTTTCAACCAATTTTGCGATATGTTGTTTTGCTTCTTGTTTATTCATAGCTTATTTATTGAGTAATTTCATCAGTTCATCGAAGGCATACACCTTGTTTCTGCGTTTATTTGGTGTCATGTCTTTGATTATTCCCGCTTCCAGAAATTTGGCAACCAGATTAAAGAAAGTTTGAGTATTTTTGACTTTGGCTTCTTTTCTAATGCTCGCGGTTCTGAAAATCGGATGAATAAAGATTGCGTCCAGAAGGTTAATGGCGTAAACGGAATTAATATCAATAATTTTCTCTTTGTACTTCGCGTGCAAGTCCAAAATTGCTTTCCCTGTTTTCTCGGCTTCTTCCGCCTGTGTCGCCAGAGCGGTTAAGAAAAACTGGATCCAATCTTCCCATTTTTCTTTTTCGCTGACCAATCGAAGCAGTTCATAATAGTCTTCGCGGTGTTCTTCAAAAAATTCACTGAGATATAAAAATGGGTGAGATAGAAGTTGCCGCTCATAGAGAAATAAGGAAACAATGAGCCTTCCGACTCTGCCGTTGCCGTCCAGGAATGGATGAATCGCTTCAAATTGATAATGGGCAATTGCTATCTGAACAAGCGGATCTTTTTCGTCTTCGGAGTTTAAATATTTTTCGAAATTGCTGAATAAAGGAATGATCTCGTTTGCCGGTGGCGGTACAAAGCTGGCGTCCTCAATGCTTGCGCCCGGTCTGCCGATGTAAACCTGTGCTTTTCTGAACTCTCCCGGGGCTTTGTTCTGACCACGTCCTGAACGGAGCAGGATCGAATGCAGTTTTTTGATGAGATTTTCAGCGAGCGGGGTTGTTTTGAGGGTTTTTACACCAAGTTCCAAGGCTTCACGGTAATTGATGATTTCGTGAATATCCTTTTTTTTCTCTGAATCATCTTTTTTTTCGTCTTGTGCTTCGTATTCCAAGACTTCATTGAGCGTTGCCTGTGTTCCTTCAATTTTGGAGCTTAAAACCGCCTCTTTGGTCTGCATGGTTCGGCCAAGCAGTTCAGGGTTTGGCAGTTGGTTTAAGAGCGAATTTAAAGAAGCAATCGCTCGGTGTGCTTTCGTGATGTGGCCGATTAAACTTGAATAATCAATTTTTATCGGCAGTTTTTGCGGAATGAAGGGTTTTTTGCTCATATTTTTGATTAGAATAAGGAATTACGTTATTCCAGCGATTAGAATAAGAAACTTTATTATTCTAATAATAATCAATTTATTAGAATAATGCAAGCATGTTATCAACAGTATAAAATAAGCTGTTTTCGGAGCGAAGTAGAGAAAACAACCTTATTAATCCCCTCCTCAAAAAAATGTATTCGCGACCAGCTGGAGCGGATACTCCATATTTCCCCTCTATAATAAAAGAAAAACAAAATCGGATTCTTTTTTTAAGAGCTGGGGCGTTAGCCGTAAAAGGAAAACATGTATTTCACATAACGTTAGGGATATGAGACGTTGCGACCAACGGGAGCAATTTGGGTGGAGAAGTCTGCAAGACTTCGTAACCTCATATCCCTTGTTATATTCCCCGTAGGGCTGAAATTTAGTGCAACGTCCCGAAGGGAAATTTCAGAGTTTTATTCTTGCCCCCGTAACTTTTTGAATTTATCTTTATATTTTCTTTTCAGCGAAGAAGGAAGATATTTGTAATATTTTCTTTGAATTTCAAGCGGTTGTTTTAAAAAGCATGTTGATAATGTGCCTCTACAATTCTTTGAACCACACTTGCATTTTGTTTTCCATAGCTCTTTGTCAATCTGATCCATTGCATTGACGCCATAATCATAAGTAAATTGTTCGCCTTTCTTAATATCTCTCATAGCGTAAAATTTACTTCTTGCAATGGTTTCGTGTTTAATGAAAACATTAGGGTTGCAAGAGTGGTTCATGTAGACATAAGGATGAGTGCCAATCACATATTTTCCATGTCCGGCATAATCAACATGAAATTCCTCTTCTTCGGAGAGTTTAGCATCTGGTTTGACTCTCGGAAGCTTTGAAATATCAATGCCGAAAATCAATTCTCTCCGCTTGAAATTCTTGTTAGCGAATAATCCTCTTCCGTGAATCTTTGATTTTTTTACTATGTACGACTTCATATAGTTAGTTTAGAGAAAAGAAAATATAAATGTATCTGTTTAGGGGGCAAAAATAAATTTTCATATAATGTTTGTGTGTATGAGAAGTTTCGCCGACTTCCTTATTTTTTTATCATAGAGGAGGCGAAATTTGGGTGAGAGAAAAAGTGCAACCTTTGAAAATTATTAACGCACTTTTTTTTGAACCTCATATACGCTGTTAGCTGATGTAAATTTTTAGACCCGTCTTTAAAGCACATAACTTAATGCCAGTATTGGAAATTATTCGTTTTTTGGCACGCGTATGATGGTTCCAGATTTTTCGTTCGTATATTTTGCCTCACCGCCGAGCCCCTGTAATTTAGCCAGATTTTGTTCTGCAATTTTATCATAGTCATCTGTGCTAACCGCTTGCCATTCACCTTCGGCTCCGTTTTCAGTACGAAGTTGCCGACTTTTTAGTTGCTCCTCTTTTTTGGGATTAAGAAAAAC